>WRJZ01000050.1 GCA_009778325.1 Candidatus Endomicrobium neocapritermitis
CGAAAACCTATTAATAGATTTCGGCTTCGCCGAAATTCAATAACTATTAGTTATTATCTATTAACTATTAACTGCCGTTAAAAGGGGTTTAAATGAACAAACCGAAAGTCATAATAGTTATGCCGGCTTACAATGCCGCTCAAACCGTAAAACAAACTTTGGATGATATTCCGAAAGGGAGTTATGACGAAATTATTCTGGTTGATGATGTATCAAAAGACAATACCGCGCAGGTCGCAAAGGGCCTGGGGCTTAAAGTAATTATACATGAAAAAAATAAAGGCTACGGCGGAAATCAAAAAACGTGTTATACGGCCGCCTTGGAAGACGGAGCCGATATTGTGGTTATGCTTCACCCGGATTATCAGTACGACCCTAAACTTGTGCCGTTTCTTACGGGATTAATCGAGCAGGATATATGCGACATTATGATGGCAAACCGCATCAGAACCCGCAAAGAAGCTCTTAAAGGCGGAATGCCTTTTTATAAATATTTTTTTAACAGATGTCTTACGATAACGGAAAATATTGTGCTCGGCCTGAATTTAGGCGAGTATCATACGGGATACAGGGCGTTTTCCGCAAAAGCTTTGGAAACGGTAAATTTTGAAATGTGTTCCGATGATTTTGTTTTTGACCAGCATATTCTTGTCCAGGCGGCAGCCTGCAAACTCAGAATCGGCGAAATTCCGGTTCCGGCAAAATACTTTGAAGAAGCTTCGTCAATAAATTTCAGAAGAAGCGTTAAGTACGGCCTTGAAACTTTATGGATACTTTTCAGATATATTATGCACAAGTGGGGAATAGTTAAGTCTGAAATGTTCAGACCTAAAACAAGTAAAAAATAAAATGTAAAATATAAAAAACGTCTCTCTTTTACATTTTATTTTTTATATTTTATATGGTGGATAAAATGAGCAATGAACTTTTATATTTAATTTCGTTTGCGGCAGCGCTTTTAATATCTTTGATTGCAACGCCTCTTTGCAGGTTTTTTGCAATTAAGTTTAATGTTATGGACAGTCCGATTACGGCTGTTAAAACTCATAAAGTCAGCACTCCGTATTTGGGCGGCATAGCCATTGCCCTGGGATTCATAGCCAGTTTATTTTTAATAAGATTTATTACTCACTTTCCGGACGGCACTCTAAGAAGCCTCAGAGGTATTATATACGGAAGCATTATAATCATGCTTTTGGGATTTATAGATGATGTTAAGTATAAGGGATTGGGTTTTAAATCCAAACTTTTGATACAGTTTCTTGCCGCCGCGATAGTTGTTTTCGGTTTTGATATAAGAATTAATTTTCTTGCGATGTATCCTTTTTCATGCATAGTGAGCATATTATGGATAGTCGGAATAACAAATGCATTTAATATTATAGACATAATGGACGGGCTTTCAAGCGGTATTGCCGTAATAGCCGCTTTTGCCTTTTTATTCATATCTCTGCCTACGGAAATGATTTACGTTAACTTCTGCGCCGTGGCTCTTGCAGGCGGTATTTTGGGGTTCATGCCTTATAATTTTTCAAAATCGAAAAAGATTTTCATGGGCGATACGGGCAGTTTGTTTATCGGATTTGTGCTGGCAAGCATCGCTATGGGAACGTCTTATACAAAAATGAATAATATAGGCCTTTTTGCTCCATTGTTAATCCTTGCCGTTCCTATTTATGAGACGGGATTAGTCAGTATGTTCAGAATGCAAAAGGGAAAATCTCCGTTTTTAGGCAGTAAAGATCATTACGCTTTAAGACTTGAAAAGATGGGCTTTTCAAGGAAACGGATTTTAATAATGACATATATCGCGTGCACAATTCTTGCTTTTTGTGCGTTTCTTTTTACTAAACTTACTCTTTCATACGCAATGATGCTTTTGCTTGTTGTTCTTGCTTGTTTATGGGCAATAACAGTAAAATTAGCTTCCGTAAAGATTGAATAACGGCAATTTACGAATTGCCAATAAAGACCTTAATGACTTTAAAGTCCTTAAAGACCTTCAATACGAATTAAGATCAACGATACAAAAGGCGAAAGTAATGAAAAAGACCGTAATAATAGGCGCTGGCATAAGCGGTTTGTCTGCTGCGTATTTTTTGAAAAATCCTTGTACGATTTTAGAAGAAAAGCCGTATGCCGGAGGGCTTTGCTGTTCGTTTTACGAAAACGGTTTCACTTTCGACTGCTCAGGGCATTTTATACATATTAAAGATGAAGAAATTAAATCTCTGGTAAATAAATTGAGCGGCGGGACTGATGAAATTGTAAGAAACGCTTCCATTTACATAAACGATTTGTTTGTTCCATATCCTTTTCAGGCCAGTCTTGCTTACTTAGATGAAAAAACAAAAAAAGAGTGCGTTGACGGAGTTTTGAAAAGAAAAGATGTCGATATATCGGTAAAAATGCCTTTTTTGAGATGGTCTGAAGCAATGTTCGGCAAAGGCATAACGAAATATTTCATGAAGCCTTATAATGAAAAGCTTTGGAGTCATGATTTGATGAAGATGACCGCGGAATGGACAGGTCCTTTTGTGCCAAGGCCTGACGCGCAAAGCATAATTAAATCAGCTTACTCCAAAAGCAGGCAAAAGTACGGTTATAACAGCACTTTCTATTATCCTAAAAAGAACGGCTGCCAGGCTTTGATAAACGGCTTTGTTAAAAATTGCAAAAACATTGAATTTAACTCGAAATCTTCCGCAATAAATATAAAAAATAAAACGGTTGTTACGCGGGAAGGCAAAAAATATAAGTACGATAATTTGATATCTACGCAGCCGTTAACCGAGCTGATAAAGCAGATTAAACATGCGCCGGCTTCGGTAAAGGAAGCGGCGCGCAGGCTTAAATGTTCGTCGTTAAGGTGCGTTAATTTAGGCGTAAAGTCATCAAAAGGAATTCCGAAAATCCTCAAAAACAGGCACTGGATTTATCTTCCGGACAAAAAAATTCCTTTTTACAGAATAGGCATATACTCAAATGTGAATTCTTTTGCCGCCCCTGATAAGTGTTACGGTTTTTACGTGGAATTTTCAAGCGCCGGCAATGAATATAAAAATTGCGATAATGTGATAAAAGATTTAAAACATGCCGGATTTATCGGTAAAGCCGATGATATTATTGCAGCAAATATAGTCGATATGCCGTATGCCTACGTTATTTTTGACAATGAAAGGGAAAAATCGTTAAAGATTATAAATGAGTGGCTTAACAAAAACAGTATTTTTACAATAGGACGCTACGGAGCGTGGGAATATTCTTTTATAGAAAAAAATATTATTGACGCGAAACGTCTGGCAAAACAATTGAGCGGAGCCGGAAAATGATAAAAGTGTGCCATATAATTACGAAACTTGAACTCGGCGGCGCGCAGAGAAATACTTTATTTACCGTCGCTAATTTAAATCACGATAAATACAATGCTTTTTTGATTTCCGGTTCCGGCGGAATTCTTGACGGCGAAGCCGAAAAAGATTTAAAACTCTACAGCGTGAAATCTCTTATAAGGCGTATTTCTCCTTTAAATGATTTTAAAGCGTTTATTTCAATTTACAGAATCATTAAACTTGAAAAGCCCGATATAGTGCATACTCATTCTTCAAAAGCCGGGATTTTAGGCAGGATTGCAGCAAAGCTTGCCGGGGTTAAAGTAATAATACATACAATACACGGCTTTGGTTTTAACAATACGCAATCTATGCCCGTGAAATATTTATATATTTATCTTGAAAAAATTTGCGCGTGGTTTACCGATAAACTTATAGCCGTGGCAAAAGAAGATGTTGTTAAAGGGCTTAATAACGCAATAGGCAAATCCGTGCAGTATACGGTGATACGCAGCGGAATAGATACACAATATTATAAAAATTATAAACCTGATCCTGAATTTAGGAAAACTTTGGGTCTGACTCAGTCTATGAAAGCCGTTCTTTCAATAGGGCCTTTCAAACCGCAGAAAAATTTTAAAGATTTTATTATGGCCGCCGAAATAGTTTGTAAAGAAAGAGATGATGTTTTATTTTTTATTGCCGGAGACGGCGGTATGAGGAAAGAACTCGAAGATTTGATTGCCGGTCTAGGACTTCAAAAAAAAACCGTACTTTTAGGATGGCGCAAAGACATAGCGGAACTTCTTTACGCAAGCGATATTTTTGTTTTGACTTCTCTGTGGGAAGGGCTGCCGCGTTCCGGCGTTGAAGCAATGTGCTGCGCAAAGCCGGTTATAGCAAACGCAGTTGACGGGGTGAAAGAGCTTGTTGTCGACGGCAAAAACGGATATAAAACAGCTCCGTACGACTATAAAAATACCGCGGAAAAAATAACCCTTCTTCTAGAAGACGACAACGCAAGAATCTCAATGGGCAAAGCCGCCAAAGAATCCATAGGAAAAGAGTTTGACATAAATTATATGGTTATACAGCAGGAAGAGCTTTATGAACAGCTAATTACGAATTACGAATGACGAATTACGAATCAACTGCAAACGGCATTTTTCGTTTTTTATTCGTAATTCGTCATTCGTAATTCGTAATTGTCGTTATAAGTTTGACAAAAAAACTATTTTTTTGATATACTTACCAAGTTGTAAAAATTGGAAATCTTCCGGTTCTCTGTTTTTATAATAAAATCATTTTAATGCAATGGGCCCGTAGCTCAGCCGGTAGAGCACCTCACTTTTAATGAGGTTGTCGTGTGTTCGAGCCACACCGGGCTCATTTTTGCGGATTTTTCGGATGTTTGACGTTGCCAAGCTTCTTAGCTTCCGAGCTTCTAAACTTCCGTAGTTGATGCCCCCATCGTCTAGGGGTCTAGGACACATGATTTTCAATCATGCGACCGGGGTTCAAATCCCCGTGGGGGCGCCATAAAGGCAATGATGTGTCACTACGTGACATGGTGTGCGCTGTGCGCATGCTGTTTCCTTCGGAAATGCTGTATGTACTTCGTACACATTAAAGACAAGACACATTACATCATGTTGCCGCAAAGCGGCAATACATCATTAGCGAAGCGACATCATGCGCCGAAGGCGTATATCATGGTCTGGAACTTATCATGCCGTTGCGTTGTTTTTTAATATAGAGAATTCTTAATCCAAAACTTATAATGCTGTTATAATATAAAACCGTTTAGACGAGGGCGTTTGCCCGATATTCTCAAACGGTTATTTTATGGAAGGTAAACATGTCTACTCTAGTTGTTTTGGGAACGCAGTGGGGAGATGAAGGAAAAGGAAAAGTTGTTCATTATCTCGCGAAACAGGCAGATTACGTTGTCCGCTATCAAGGCGGCAACAATGCAGGGCACACCTTAATTTACGAAAACAAACCGTTTGTACTTCACTTAATACCTTCAGGAATATTATTTCCGAGCAAAATATGTTTGATAGCCAACGGAGTCGTTGTTGATCCTAAAGCTCTAAAAGAAGAAATTACTATGTTAAAAAAGAAAAAGATTCCGGTAAACGGAAGATTTTTCATAAGCGAACTTGCGCATGTTATTTTACCGTATCATAAACTTATTGACGGCATTCTCGAAGAGGGACAAATAAAGATAGGAACCACAAAAAGAGGGATAGGGCCTGCTTATGCCGACAAAGTTAAAAGAATAGGCATAAGAATAGCCGATTATCTTGAAAAAGACGTTTTTGAGGATCTTCTTAACAAAAATCTTGCCGAAAAAGCGCCTATGCTTGAAAAAAGCGGCGTAAATATAAAAAATCTTAAAAATGAAATATTAAAAGACCATAAAGAGCTTTCAAAGTTTTTGAAGCCTTTTGCCGCAGATACAAGTTTGATGCTTGACGGAGCCATTAAGAAAAATAAAAAAATACTTTTTGAGAGCGCTCAGGGAACGCTTCTTGATATAGATTTCGGGACATATCCTTATGTCACTTCGTCAAACCCTATTGCCGGCGGCGTGGGCACGGGCGCTGGAGTCGGACCCAGCAATATAGATAAAGTGCTCGGAGTAGTAAAAGCTTATACTACAAGAGTCGGGGAAGGGCCTTTTACCGCGGAACTTTTCGACAGTATGGGCGAATATCTCAGAGAAAAAGGCGGGGAATACGGAGCAACTACAGGAAGACCAAGACGCTGCGGGTGGTTTGACGCGGTTGTTGTAAGGCACAGCGTAAGAGTGAGCGGAATAAAACATTTAATTCTCACAAAACTCGACTGCATGGAAGAAATTGACACTATTAAAATATGCGTGGCGTACAAATATAAAGGCAAAATATACAAAGAAATGCCGGCTTCAAGAACAATTCAGGCGGGCTGCAAACCGGTTTATGAAGAAATGCCGGGATTTAAAGGTAAAGTAAAAGGCGTAACGGATTTTAAAAAGCTGCCTAAAAATGCGCAGAAGTATGTTAAACGCCTTGAAGAGCTTGTCGGCGCTCAAATCGATTTAATATCTCTCGGAAGAAAAAGGGAAGAAACTATAGAGGTAAGGAAGGGTGTAAAATGGTTCTGAAAAAAGGGTATTTGGCTTTAGAGTCTGGAAAAGTGTTTGAAGGTACGTCTTTCGGAGCTGAAAACGAAGCCTGCGGAGAAGCGGTTTTTAATACTTCCGTGTTCGGTTATCAGGAAATTATTACCGATCCTTCGTCTTTCGGGCACATTACGTGTTTTAATCATCCGCATGTCGGAAATTACGGATGCAATAAAGACAGTAATGAATCGCCCGGAGTTTGTTCCGGAGGAATTGTCGTAAAGGAATGCAGCGCGATTACCGCAAATCAGCTGTCGGAGTTTTCTCTCCAGGAGCTAATCTTAAAAAATAATGCTCCGGGTATCGAAGGGGTTGATACCCGGGCATTAACAAAACATCTTAGGGATAACGGCTCTTTAAAAGCCGTTATTTCTTTTTTGGGGGATTATCCTTCCAAGCTTGTCGAAAAAGCTAAAGAGTTGAAAATCGATGACAGCAAGTATATACCCGAAGTTTCATGCAAAGAAAAATATATTTACTGTCAGGGCGACGAAGGAACTATAGGCGTTATTGATTACGGCTGCAAAAGCAGTTTTCTTAAAGGCATTGCTTCAAAAGGTTTTAAAATTATAGTATTTCCGTATAATGTTAAGGCAAGCGAAATTATGGAATCGGAAATAAACGGATTGTTTCTTTCAAACGGTCCTGGCAGAGTTTTAAAAGAAATGTCCGCGTCCGTAAAAGAAATAATTGAAAAATGTCCATGTCTGCCTGTTTTCGGAGTATGCGCGGGTTTTCAGGTCATTGCAGACGCGTATGGCGCAAAATTTAAAAAACACAAAATAGGAAGACACGGCGCAAATCACCCGGTGAAAAATCTTGAAACTGGAAGAGTTGAAATAACCGCGCAGAATAACAGATATACGTTAGATGCAGCTTCAATTGAAAAAAGTAAAGATTTTGTCGTAACTCATATAAATCTTTTTGACAATTCCGTACAGGGAATTAAACATAAAAAACTTCCGTTGTTCGCAGTACAGTATTACCCGGCAACAGCTATGTCGGAAACTTCGTATTTGTTTGAAAATTTCTTCGGGATGGTGAAAAAAAATGCCTAAAAGAACAGATATTAAAAAAATACTTATTATAGGTTCCGGTCCTATAGTGATAGGTCAGGCCTGCGAGTTTGATTATTCCGGAGTTCAGGCGATAAAATCGCTGAAAAAAGAAGGGTACAAAATCATTCTTGTAAACTCTAATCCCGCGACTATTATGACAGACCCCGAATTTGCCGACGCGACTTATATTGAGCCGATTGTTCCGGAGATAGTCGAAAAAATTATTGAAAAAGAAAAACCGGACGCAATTCTTCCGACGCTCGGAGGGCAGACGGCATTAAATCTTGCCGTCTCTTTGCATGAGAGAGGCATTCTTGAAAAACATAAAGTAGAACTTATCGGCGCGGATTTTAAAACAATAGAAGCCGCCGAAGACAGAAAAGTATTCCGTAAAGTTATGCAGGATATAGGCATGGATTTGCCGAAAAGCGGGTATGCTTACAATATAGCCGAAGCCATTAAAATTTCCGAAGATATCGGTTTCCCGTGCATAGTGAGACCTTCGTTTACTCTCGGCGGCGTAGGTTCGGGCATGGTTTTTACGAAAGAAGAGTTCATAGAAATCGCTTCAAACGGAATACAGGCAAGCCCTATAAACGAAATATTGATAGAGGAGTCCGTATTGGGCTGGAAAGAACTTGAGATGGAAGTTATGCGCGATTTGGCGGATAACTGTATAACTATATGTTCTATTGAAAATTTCGACCCGATGGGCATTCATACGGGAGATTCGATAACCGTTGCGCCGGCAATGACGATGACGTCCAAAGAATATGCGAAGATGAGAGACGATTCGTTTAAAATTTTAAGAGCCATCGGAATGAAATCCGGCGGCGCGAATATTCAGTTTGCCATTGACCCGAAAACCGGCAGGCAGGTTGTCATAGAAATGAATCCCCGCGTGAGCCGTTCTTCCGCCCTTGCCTCAAAAGCGACGGGATTTCCTATTGCCAAAGTTTCCAGTTTGCTTGCTGTCGGATATACTCTTGACGAAATTCAAAATGATATGACTGCTCCAAGACCGGCGTCTTTTGAGCCGACCGTTGATTATCACGTAGTGAAAGTTCCGAGATTTGCTTTTGAAAAATTCAGCGGCGCCAGTCAAACGCTGGGAACGGCGATGAAATCCGTTGGTGAAACAATGGCTTTGGGAAGAACTTTTAAAGAAGCTCTTCAAAAAGCGGTAAGGGGTTTGGAAGTCGGCAGGAGCGGTTACG
Organism: Candidatus Endomicrobium neocapritermitis; assembly: GCA_009778325.1. GTDB lineage: Bacteria > Elusimicrobiota > Endomicrobiia > Endomicrobiales > Endomicrobiaceae > Endomicrobium_B > Endomicrobium_B neocapritermitis. The sequence goes on from WRJZ01000050.1 coordinate 8,774, forward strand.
GAGCGGACGGACATTCGGGCGATGCCGAGCTTGAAGCTTATTATGACGACGGCGGAGCGCTGCAGCAGAAAGCCGTTGAGGAAGTAAAATATAAGCTCGGAACGCCAAACTGCGACAGACTTTATAATGTAAGGCTTGCGATGAAGTTCGGTATGAGTATCGATGAGATTTATGATATTTCAAAAATAGACAAATGGTTTTTAAACCAGCTTAAAGAAATTTTGGAAGTTGAAAACGAACTCTCGGGAGTTTTAAAACATAAAGAAGACAAGCAGAAAGAGCTTATTTATAAGGCAAAGCAGTACGGTTTTTCGGATAAGCAGCTTGCTTACCTTACAAGAAAATCGCCTGAAGAAATAAGGGAACTGAGGAAAAAGTTAGGCATTCAGCCTTCATATAAACTCGTTGATACCTGCGGCGGAGAGTTTGACGCAAAGACCGCTTATTATTATTCTACTTATGAAAGCGAAGATGAAGTTGCCGTAAGCAAAAATTCTAAAAAGATTATGATTTTAGGCGCCGGCCCGAATAGAATAGGGCAGGGCATAGAATTTGATTATTGCTGCGTTCACGGTGTTTTGGCTTTAAAAGAAGAAGGTTACGAAACAATAATGGTTAACTCAAACCCTGAAACCGTTTCTACGGATTACGATACTTCCGACAGGCTTTATTTTGAACCTTTGACGGTGGAAGACGTTTTAAATATTGCCGAGAAAGAAAAAGTAATGGGCGTTGTCGTACAGTTCGGCGGACAAACGCCTTTAAATCTTGCGACTGAACTTCACAAAGCCGGATTGAAAATTTTAGGAACCCCGATAGAATCCATAGATTTAGCCGAAGACAGAAAACTTTTCAGCAAAGTGCTTGAAAAATTAAATATTCCTCAGGCGCAGTCCGGAACGGCGACAAGTTTTAAAGAGGCCAGAAAAATTGCGGAAGAAATAGGTTATCCCGTAATGGTAAGGCCTTCTTATGTTTTAGGCGGAAGGGCTATGGAAATAGTTTACGACGAAAAAGCTCTTGAAAATTATATTTCTAAGGCCGCGAACGTCAGCCCCGGAAAACCGATTCTTATAGATAAATTTCTCAACCATGCGGTTGAAGTTGACGTTGACGCGCTCTGCGATGGAAAAGACGTTTATATTGCCGGCATAATGGAGCATATCGAAGAGGCCGGAATTCATTCCGGAGATTCGGCCTGCGTGCTTCCGGCAAACAGTTTAAGCGAAAAAGTTTTAAACGATATAAGAAAGCATACGATAAATCTTGCCAAAGAAATAGGCGTGAAAGGCCTTATGAATATACAGTTTGCCGTTAAAGACGGCATTGTATATATTCTTGAGGCAAACCCGCGCGCTTCCAGGACAACGCCTTATGTTTCAAAAGCTACGGGAATAGCCCTGGCGAAACTCGCGGCAAAAATAATGACAGGCAAAAAGCTCTCCGAGCTTTTGCCTAAAAATCTGCTTAACGGCCCGTCTAAGGAAGTTAAATATTCTACCGTCAAAGAAGTTGTGCTTCCGTGGTCGAGGTTTGCGAATGTTGATACGGTTTTAGGACCTGAAATGAAGAGTACGGGCGAGGTTATGGGAATTGACGCTGATTTCGGCAGAGCTTTTGCTAAAGCCGAACTTGCCGCCGGCTCGCTGCTTCCTGACAGTGGAGCTGTTTTGGTAAGTATAGGCCCGAGAGGAAAAGAAGAGGCTCTTTCTATCATAAAGGACTTTGTCGCGCTGGGCTTTGAAATTCTGGCGACAAAACATACCGCAGAATTCTTTAATGCCAGTGGCATTCCGGCTAAAGAAGTCGCAAAAATTGCCGAAGGCAGGCCGAATATCGTTGACGTTATCACAAATAAACAGGTAAGTTTTATTATAAATACTCCTTCGGGAGCAAAAAGCCGTAAAGACGGCTATCAGATAAGAAGAAATGCTATAATGTATGGCATTCCTATCGTTACGACTCTTGCCGCGGCAAAAGCCAGCGTGCAGGGCATCAAAGCGAAAAGAAAAAGCGATTGGTCTGTCGCGCCTTTGCAGGAATACTATAAAAAGAACTCTTAACGGCAATTACAAATTACGAATTACGAATTACGAATCAACTGCAAACGGCTTTTTTGTCTTTTATTCGTAATTGCCGTTGAAAAGGCGGGCATTTGAAAGTTAAACTCTTAAAATTTACCCAGGATCCGGAAAAAGTATGCGCTATAGCCGGAAGATTATGCTATAGCTTTTCCGGCATTGATGAAATATCGGAAAAGTTTACTAAAGAAAAAATAAAAGAACTTCTTGATAAAATTATTGCTTCCGGACATCATTCTGTTTTGGAGCACGCGTCTTTTACTTTCGGCGTTGAAGGCGTTTCAAGAGCTTTGCTTGCCCAGCTTACCAGACACAGAATAGCTTCTTTTTCCGTTCAAAGCCAAAGATACGTAAAATTTAAAAACGGCGTTGAATTTGTTACGCCCGGAACTATAAAAAAAGATAAAAATCTTCTTAAAAAATATGAAGAATTTCTTAAAAATACCGAAAAACTTTATAAAGAATATCTTGACGCCGGAATTCCCGCCGAAGACGCCAGATACATTCTGCCGAACGCTTCTTCCACAAAAATAATAATAACCATGAATGCCAGAGAATTAAGACATTTTTTTGCTTTGAGATGCTGCAACAGAGCCCAATGGGAAATAAGAGAAATGGCCTGCAGAATGCTTAATCTCGTAAAACAAGAAGCTTCAATACTTTTTTCGGACGCAGGCCCGGACTGCCTGAGGAATGGCTGCCGGGAAAGCTTCCCTTGCGGAACTCCGTGGAAATGAAGGCAATTACAAATTACTAATGACAAATTATAAATCAACGGCTATAATTAGCAAATAAAACAGTTTTATGAAAAAACACCAGATTTTTATCCTTATAGCTTTAATGTTTGTCACGGTATTCGTTTTTTACCCTGTTTTGAGCGCTGATTTTGTCAATTTAGACGATAAAGGGCTTGTCGTCGACAATTGGAAAATCCGCTCCCTGTCCATATCGAATTTAAAACCGCTTCTTTTAGAACCCCATTTGAAGATGTATCATCCGTTAGTGAATCTTTCTTACGCAATTGAATATCGTTTTTTTGGCGTTGATCCGTATTTTTATCATGCAGACAATCTGATTATTCATCTTTTAAATACTCTCTTTGTATTTTTTATATTTTTCAGACTGACTAAAAAGAATTTTTATGTTTCATTTATAACGGCTTTTATTTTCGCGTGTCATCCTCTGCATGTTGAACCTGTGGCGTGGATTTCCGGAAGAAAAGATACTCTTTATGCCTTTTTCTTTCTCGGTTCGTGGCTTATGTATTTGAAAACATATTCAGAACAAGGCCGTAAATATGTTTTGACGATGGCTGTTTCGCTGTTTTTATTTTTATGCGCCTGCTTGTCCAAAAGTATGGCGGTTACGCTGCCTGCGGTTTTAATATTATGCGACTGGTTCTACGGAAGAAGATTTGATAAAGACGCGCTTTTAAGATACTTGCCTTTTTTATTAGTTGCCGTAATTTTTTCTTTAAGCACATATATGCTTTATTACACGCCGACTGAAAAATCATATTTGACGATGTACGCTTTATTCGTAAATTTTGTATCGGCGCATTTTAATGTATTGTTTTACATGGCGAAATTTATACTTCCTGTGAAATTATCGGCTATATATCCTTATTTTTATGACTTATATTCAAATCCTCCGATTTATATTCTTTATTCGCCGGCATTGTTGTATGGTATTTTTGTATTAATAATATACAGTTTGAAAAAAACAAAAGTTATCTTTTTCGGATTTGCGTTTTTTATTATTACGATTCTGCCCGTTATAAACATTCTTCCGACCGGATTTTTTTCGGTTGCCGACAGATATGCATATGTACCTCTTATAGGTTTCGGATATATTGCCGCGGCTTTCATATGCTATTTATACGGCATAATAAAGAAAAAATCATTTAAGGTTATATTTGTATCGGCTGTATCGGCCGTTTTGGCAATAATGTGTTTTGCCTCGTATTCAAGAGCGGAAAAATGGCTGAATACAAAAGCTTTATTTGACGATATGATCAACAATTATCCCGGACAAGTCTCAAGAGCATACGCGACAAGAGCTATTGAATTCATGAACGAGAACAGAGTTAAAGCCGCTGAAAAAGATTTAGAAATGGCTTTGCATTTGGACCCTGCCGACAGTGTAGCCTTGTATACTTTGGGTACGGTTAAAGCAGCGCAAAAAAAATACAACGCCGCCTTGAAAATTTTTGCGGCGCTTTCCGCCCAAGATTATAATCTCGACAAAGCGTATATGCATACCGCGAGAATTTATTCCGAAACAAATCAAAAAGAAGAAGCATTTCGGATTATTAATGAAGGCATAGCGCGTTTTCCCAAAGTATTTTATTTGTATGATATACTTGGCTTGCTTTATGCGCATGACAAAAATTATGATAAAGCCATAGAGGCATTTCAGAAGTCAAAACGATTGCATCCCGGAAACAAATATACATATATTTATCTCGCTCAAATATATGAAATTTTAGCTGACTATACTCTTGCGGAAAAAGAGTATAGTGACGGAATAAAAAACTCCGGAGAAAACAGAGACGTGATGTACGTGCTGGGTGATTTTTATTTTGATTTTAAGGAATACTATAAAGCAAGAGAAATATTTACTCAAATAGTGCAAAAATATCCCGAAGACTTCGAATCGTTTGATTATCTCGGAAGGATTGAAAGCTTGTACGGAAATTACAAAAAAACGCTCTACTATTACACAATGGCAATTTTAATTAATAATGCTTATGCGCCGTCGTATTTTAACCGAGCGTCCGCGCATATGAATATGGGCGATTATGCGCTCTCATATAAAGACGCTCGCAAAGCCGTGGATTTGGGTTATAATATACCCGAAGATTATATTAAAGAATTAAAAGACAAAAGCGGTCTCGCATTATAGCGCAGATGAAAAAACGGCAAATTTTACTTATTATTGCTTTGATGTTTATTACGGTACTGACTTTTTATCCGGTACTTAGCGCCAGTTTTGTTAATCTTGACGACAGGGTAATGATAACCGGCAACTGGAAAATACAGTCTTTATCTCCGGCAAACCTGAAGATTCTGCTTTTTGAACCGCACTTTAAGCTGTATCATCCGTTAGTAAATCTTTCTTACGCAATCGAATATAATTTTTTCGGCGCTGACCCGTATTTTTATCACGCAAACAATTTAATCATTCATCTTTTAAACACCCTCTTGGTGTTTTTTATATTTTTCAGGCTTACCGGTAAAAATTTTATTATCGCGTATCTGACGGCTTTTATATTCGCCTGCCATCCTCTGCATGTGGAGCCTGTCGCATGGGTTTCGGGAAGAAAAGATACTCTTTATGCTTTTTTCTTTCTCGCTTCGTGGCTTATGTATTTGAAATCATATTCAAAACAAGGCCGGAAATACGTTTTGACGATAGCGGCTTCTCTGTTGTTGTTTTTATGCGCCTGTTTGTCCAAAAGCATGGCGGTTACATTGCCGGCTGTTTTGATTTTATGCGATTGGTTTTCCGAAAGAAAGTTTGATAAAAAAGCATTTTTTAAATATTTGCCGTATTTTGTTATCGCGGTAATTTTTTCATTTGGCACATACGCGCTGTATTATACGGCAGACCAAAAATCCGATTTAACTTTATATACTCTTTTTGTAAACTTTGCCGCGTCTCATTTTAACATGCTGTTCTATATCGCGAAATTTTTAATACCAGTAAAACTGTCGGCTATATATCCGTATTTTTATGACGTGAACGCTAACCCTCCCGATTATATTTTATATTCGCCGGCGCTTTTGTACGGCATTATTGTGCTGATATTATACAGTTTGAAAAAAACAAAAGTTATCTTTTTCGGCTTTTCGTTTTTTATCGTTACTGTTCTTCCGGTAATCAACATACTGCCTACCGGAATATCATCCGTCGCCGACAGATATACGTATATTCCGCTTATCGGTTTCGCGTATATTATTGCCGCAGGTTTTGCGTATCTGTACGGAATAGTGAAAAAAGAGTATATGAGAGCAATTTTAACTGCGGTTATTTCGGCGGTTTTTATTTTAATGAGTTTCACTGCCCATACAAAAGCTGAAAAGTGGCTTAATACAAAAACTTTATTTGACGATATTATAAAAAATTATCCGGCAGATATTGCCTACGCGCACGCATACTCCGTCAGAGGCGACTGGTTTAGAGAAAACGAAATGAACAAAGAGGCGGAAAAAGATTTAAATCTGGCTTTATTTTTTGACGAAGACGCGGATCTTGCTAAATTTTCTCTTGCGGCAATAATGCAGGAAAAAGGCAGATATGATGAAGCTTTGGATTTATACGCGTCTCTGCCGGAAGACGATATAAATATTGCAAAAGCTTATACGCATTTCGCAAATATATACTACAAACACAGACGCGACGCGAAAACCGCACATGAAATAGTTGAGAATGCGTTAAAGCAGTTTCCAAACGACTTTTTTCTTTATATGACGCTCGGCAATTTTTATAATTTTGAGGAAAGGTTTGACAAAGCGGAAGAAAGTTTTAAAAAAGCGAAAAAGATATATCCAGACAACAGAGAACCATACTTAAATCTTGCGGACGTGTATAATAAGACCGGAAGGGATGATCTTGCGGCAAAAGAGTATGCGGAGTATATCAGTAAATACGGCGAAGACGGTTTTATTTATAATAAACTCGGCGGATTGCATTTTAAATCAGGTTCTTACGATGCTGCCGAAAAAATATTCGCATATGCCGCCAAACTGGACCCGAATAATTATGAAGCTTACAATTATCTCGGCAGGATTTATGCCATGAAGGAAGAGTATAAAAAAGCGTCTTACTATTTTACTCTTTCAATTTTAACCAATAAAGATTATGTTCCGTCATATTTCCACAGAGCCGCAATTCATCTTATAACGGAAAATTATTTGAAAGCCGAACAGGATGCAATAATGGTGAAAAAGCTCGGAGGCATAATTCCGGAAGATTTTAAAAACGAAATAAGAGAAAAAAGCGGAATAATTTTATAAAATAACAAAAAGACAATTACAAATTACTAATTACGAATCAAAAGCAAAGACAAAAGACAATTAACAAAAAACAAGTAATAAGAATAAAACATTGCAGTTTATTTATTGCCGTTAATCAGTTGCCGTTGATTTGTAATTGGTAATTAGTAATTTGTAATTGTTGTTTTTATGGGGTTTTTAAATGCACGAAATATTCGGTTTTTTAATTTCGCTGGCGGTTATTCTTGTTTCGGCAAAGATTTTTGGGGAGATTGCCGTAAGGTTTGGCCAAAGCGCCATAATCGGCGAGATTCTTGCCGGAGTAATTATAGGGCCAAGCGTTTTGGCGCTGGTTACGGAAACGCCTGTTCTGACAAACATATCCGAGCTTGGCGCGATTATTCTTCTTTTTGAAGTCGGCGTTTCTTCCGATATAAAAGAGCTTGCCAAAGCCGGCGGATGGGCGGCCGCAGTTGCGTTTACAGGCGTTATACTTCCTTATTTTTTAGGATACTTTACATTTTTACATTTCGGACTTTCAAGCACGCAGGCAATTTTCGCAGGTGCAGTGTTAACCGCCACTTCAGTCGGAATTACCGCAAGAGTTTTTATGGATTTAAAAAAGATTGAAAGCCGTGAAGCAAAAATCGTTCTGGGCGCGGCGGTTATAGACGATGTAATAGGTCTGACAATATTAGCGGTTGTTTTAAAGCTTGTTACCGGCGGAACTGTTACATTCGCAAGTATAGTTCATGTCAGCGGTATGGCTGTATTGTTTTTAATTCTTGCCGTTGGCGCCGGTCTTTTGATAGCGCCGTCAATTTTCAGATTTATATCAAAAATGAAGCAGGAAAATGCTGTTTTGGTTATGGCTTTTGCTTTCTGTATGGTTATTTCAGCGCTTTCGTCTAAAGTCGGTCTTGCAACTATTGTCGGAGCGTTTGCGGCAGGGCTTGTGCTTTCAAGCACGCCGCAAAGAGATGAGATAAAAAAAGGCATTAAGCCGCTGTACGCTTTTTTCGTTCCGGTATTTTTTGTTTTAATGGGCGCAAACGTTGATATTTCAACATTTAATCCTTTTATACCGGGCAACGGTCAAATTCTTCTGCTTGCCGGTATTTTGTTTATAGGGGCATTTTTCGGCAAAGTGGCGGCAGGTTTTGTCGTGTTTAAAAAAGGAATAAATAAGCTGCTTATTGGCGTTTCAATGGTTCCGCGAGGAGAGGTCGGCCTTATTTTTGCCGGAATAGGTCTGAAAAATAATGTTTTCGGATCGCATGATTACAGCGCTCTGGTTGCTGTTATAATGCTTACGACGTTTGTGACTCCGTTTGTATTAAAATATTTAATAACAAACGAACCGAAAAAAGGAGAATAATATGAAAATTAAATCTTTTTTATCTGTTATTTTATCCGGATTGCTTATCTGCGGAGCGTGTTTTGCAAACGATTTTGACGTCGTCGGAGACGCAGGCGAAACGACTTTAGATATAAATATGGAAAACATGAATAAGAATGATACTTATCAGGCGCAAAAAGAAGCGGAGTCAGCTGAAATTAAAAGACTTGAAAGAGAAGCGTCGCGATTGTCGGAAAAGATGAAATCAGGCACAGAAACAAAGAAAGAAGTGAAAAAAGAAACTCCTCCGAAAAATAAGCTTCATGCCGCATATCTTAAATTTATAAAAGATCCCCGGGTAGTGAGAGTGTGGAATACAATTAAAAGCTTATGGGAAAAATTTAAAAGATGGTTTGTTACTCTTCCCGTCATAAGGCACTGGCTAGCGTCGCCGTATTCAATGGATAATTTCAAAAAAGAAATGGGACTAAGCTCCGACGAGCATGCAAAACATCTTAAAAAAGATTCCGCCGGCATAAAAATGCTGAAAGACGGAAGCAAGCAATTTTTTAAATAGATGCGTATAAACTTTTATCTTTTTACGTAGGTGGGGGCGTTTTTAGCGGTCAGTCCGCCTTTAACTTTATGGTAGTAATCATATGTCATTGTGTTTTTTGAATCGTCAATAATTTTCATGTCGGTAACTTTACCTATAAATAATACGTGCGTATCCATATCAAGTTTGTTTGTGATTTCCGCTTCATAAACTGCTGTCGCAAAATCTGAAACCACGGGAATTCCCGCAGCTGAAATTTCATATTTAACTTTTTCGAATTTGTTTATGTTTCTTCCGCTTTTAAAACCGAGCTTGCCGATAAACTCAAAAGTAGCGTCTTCAGAGATCGCCGTTACAGCAAACTTTCCTGATTTTTCCATAAGCTCATAAGTGAAATTTTGTTTGGATATGCTTACTGCGAACTGCACCGGATCTGCAGTCATCTGAAAAACCGTATTTGCAATCTGCGCGCTCATCTTTCCTTCGGCAGCTGATGAAATTATATACATTCCGTATTGTATTTTTTTCAATGCGTTAATATCCATTTCTTATCCGTTGTAAATAGATCCTTCGGCAGTTTTATACTGCCTCAGGATGATTTTGCCGAATAACTGCTTTTAAGGTTGGCAAAATCATTTAAAAATTCCGCCGCTTTCCTTACACCATAAAAGCATATCCATATGCGCCATGGGAATGCCTGATTTCTCGCAGAAATCCTGCATATTTTTTTCAATTTCAATATAAGTTTTTTTTGTGAGGGTTTTTGGAATGTCGCCAATGGCGCCAAGCAGTTTAAGATTTTTCAGTATGTGTCTGTCTAAAATTGCCAGTTCTTTTCCTATTCCGATGTTCCTCAGGAAATGGCCGGCTTCTTTGTAGCCTATGCCTTTAATGTTTTTTATAATCCATTCTCTAAGTTCATAAATATCAGTAAATGACGCAAGCTTTTCCTTAATCTTAATTTTTCCGTTAACCGTGAAAATTTTTCTTGCTTCGACAACATATCTTGCTTTATTGTTTCTGAAACGCACCTTGGCTATTTTTTTTGCAATCTGCTCTGGCGTTGCGCTAAAAATCATATTTTCTTCAGCCAGTTCATTTACCGCAACCCAACACGAAACGGCTTTGCTTTGAGGGGTAAAAAGGCAGAAGACAAGCTCGGCAAAAATTTCTTCTTCACTGCCGTTTGTCCAAACATCGTCAAAATGCTTTTCTCTTTTTCTTGTAAGATGTTCCGTGTTTTTCCAAAAGCGCTTTAATCCGGCGAGGTCTTTGGAATTATCTGTCGGAGTTTCTAAAAAATCAATTTTAATTAAGGAATTTTTTTTCATAAACGTATTATAGCAAAAAGAGAATACATGTTGACACGGGATACAAATGTATGCTATAAGTAAGGCAGTTAATAGTTAATAGATAATAGGTAATAGTTATTGAATTTCGGCGAAGCCGAAATCTATTAACAGGTTTTCGCTTCGCGAAAACACCGAAACTATTCACTATTATCTATTAACTATTAACTGCCGTTAAAAAGGGGGTAGTATGGAAAAACTTACCGAAAAACAGAAGGCAGTACTGGATTTTATTGAAGAGTTTTATCTTGAAAACGGCACAATGCCTACAATAAGAGAAATAGCCGCAAAGTTTAATATTACTATAGCTCCGGTGCAAAAGTATTTAAAAATTTTAGAGAAGAAAGGATATTTGAATAAAAAAGAATCCAGGGCGCGCGGTATTGAAATGACTGACCGCCAGAAGTTTACCCCGGTTCCTGTTTTGGGTAATGTTCATGCAGGGACATTTCTTGAGCCGGTTGAAGACGCCCAGGATTATGTTTACATAAATACCGACGTAACAAGAAGCAGGGAATGTTTTGCGCTTAAAGTTCGCGGAGACAGTATGGAGCCTTCCGGAATAGTTGAGGGCGATACCGTTGTTATATCGAAAAACAGCCAGATAGCTAACGGAGATATAGTCGTTGCTTTGGTTGACGGTGAAGCCGCGATAAAAATTTACAGCAAAAACAACGGTAAAGTATGTCTTATGTCTACGAATATGGCGTACCCGCCTATTTATCCGAAAAATTATAAAGTGCTTGGGAAACTGATATATCTTTTGAGAGAGTATAGAAATTGACAAAAGCAGGTTTCTATGCCTCTCTTTTGTCATTGCGAGGAAGGACAAAGTCCTGACGTGGCAATCCAGCAGGTTTTAACTCAACTCTTTTGTCATTAATAAGCTATTGCGGAGTTAATATGCAAAAAGAAAAAATTGAAAATATTATTTTTGATGAAGAAGATGCAAAGCTATTTGCATTAACGGGCGATTTATTACTAAAAGCAAAAAGCATACGTTATTCAATAATTCCTAAGTTAAATGTTGTTTTAGAGGAAGCGTTATCAAGAGTAAGAAAAATATATGGCATAGAAGTTTTTTCAGATAAGTCTATACGTGTGCAATCATCTCCTAATTTCAGAGAAGAACGAAAAGGAGATATGAAAGTAAATTATAAATGGGCTAACACAGGAATAACAGGGACAAGGGCTGATATTTGGAAAGCATTTAAAAGAAAAGACGACGACCCTGTAAAAATTATTCCGTATACCTTTACCTTTGAAATAGATTCTAAACATATGTATTTGGAGTTTAATTGTAGACCTAGTCCAAATATTATTGACTCATCTTATGTTAAATTCCTCAATTTTATTAAAAGTAAAATGGCTGTAATACAATCCATGATGTACAATACAGGATTTTATTGTTGGTTTGATATCGACCAAAAAATTATCCCTTTTGATGAAATGATTGATGAAGCAGTAAAATTCAAGAAGTATTGGTTTATTTTTACTAAATTTTATTATTTGCCATCTACACACGATAAAATAAACAAGCTTATCAATTCATTTGTTATTCTTTACCCAATGTTTGATTCATTAATTAACATAGCTCAAGGCAAAAAAGAACGGTTTGATGAGTTGGTATCTTTATTAAATTCAAATCTTAAAGATTTGCCCAGAGTTGATAACGAAATTAAAGATAAATTAACAGAAGAAGAAAATTCAGAATTGTTATCAAAAAAAGTTGATAAGGTAAAAATTGTAAGAGCTGGTATCAGGTGGCAAACTTTTGAAAGAGATGATTTCAAGTGTGTAGCTTGTGGAAAGTCAGCAGATGATGGAGCAATATTGCACGTAGACCATATTCTTCCGCGTTCAAAAGGTGGTAAAGACGAAATAACTAACTATCAAACATTATGCCATGTTTGCAATATTGGTAAAAGCAATAAAAGTCAATTAAACCTGAGAGATAAGTAGTAGTTAAAGTTCTAACTACCGGAAAAAAGTTCGAATTTTGCAATTTATCAGTTCGAACTTTTTATGACAAGCAAAAACACATTCATTTCCCAAATAAAAAAATCTTTTACTTTTTAGTAACAGGGCATGTTGTCCTAGTATATTCAGCAGCCTGTACTTGAATGTCTTTGTCGGGAGGGGATCCATTTTTTATATTTTATTGATTCTGCGACTTCGCGCAGAATGACAGCTGAAACCGTACAGCTTGCCGTACAGAGGTTCATAATGGAAGCAATTAAAGCCAAGAGTATAATTTCTAAAGTCAGCTTCGGGGATAGATGGTTTGGCACTGACTATAACATGAATATTTACCGCGGATGCTGCCACGGGTGCATATACTGCGACAGCAGAAGCGAATGTTACCGTATAGAAGATTTTGACAAAGTCAGAATTAAAGAAAACGCATTGGAAATAATAAGAGACGAGTTAAGCCGTAAACGCAAAAAGCACAGCGTCATAGCTTCCGGAGCCATGAGCGACCCGTACAATCCGTTCGAAGAAAAATTACAACTCACAAGAAAATCGCTGGAAATAATTAATGAATTCAAATTCGGCGCATCAATTACAACTAAAAGTCAGCTTGTTGCAAGGGATGCCGATATTTTTGATAAGATTCAAAAGCATTCGCCGGTTATAGTTAAAATGACCGTAACATGCGCTGATGATACTCTTTCAAGGAAAATTGAGCCTTTTGCCGCTGTTTCTTCCGAACGATTTAAAGCGATAAGAGAATTATCCGATAAAGGAATTTTTGTGGGAATACTTATGATGCCGCTCCTTCCTTTTATAAACGATACGCCTGAAAATATAACATCAATTGTCAGAAAAGCTAAAGAAAGCGGAGCAAAATTTGTATTTCCGTCTTTTGGCCTGACTTTAAGAGCTAATCAAAGGGAATATTTTTACGAAAAAATCGATGCTATTTTTCCGGAAATAAAAAGCAAGTATATTAATACTTTCGGAGGCAAATATTCATGCAATTCTCCATATATGAAAGAGCTTTGGAATTTATTTAAGAATGAATGCGATAAATTAAAAATCATATATAGAATGAATGAAATAATAGATGCCTACAAATCAAAATATAAGCCTGCCGAGCAAAGTTTTTTAAACATTTGTTTTTGATTTTTTGTAAAATTTGATATATAATAAAAACAGTTTTATAATCTGTTCTTTTTTAATATAACGGTTAAAAGGAAGTTCCGTAAGAAAAGGCTTAAGCCAAGCTTTTCAATTCGGACGCTGCCCCGCAACGGTAATCGGAAATAAAATTAGAAACGAAGTTTCCGCAGCCCGGTCTATTAACCGCTTAATTTAACTTTCGAGGGAAAGAGGAAAATATAACAAAAGCCTGCTTTCTATATAGAAAGCAGGCTTTTTCAATGACGAATTACGAATCAACGGCAAACAGCGAAAAGACAATTACAAAATTTAAGAAATTGTTTTTTGTCTTTTTATTCGTAATTGTCATTAAATTGTTTTTGTCGTTTATTGTCTTTGATTCGTAATTCGTCATTCGTAATTTGTAATTGCCGTTAAAAAGGTGGTTTTATGATAATAGTCAACACAGGCAACGGAAAAGGCAAAACAACAGCTTCCATAGGGCAGATTATACGCTCTTTGGGACAAGGGTTTAAGGTATGCCTTATACAGCTTTTTAAGGGTGAAATATTTTATGGCGAGCAAAATATTCTTACAAAGCTTGACGGGCTGGATTTTTTTTCTTTTGCAAAAGAGCATCCGTATTGTATAAAAAGTGTTACATTGGAAGAAGCTAAAGAAGAATGCAAAACTGCCATAAAGAAGCTTGCCGAGCTTGCGAACTCTGCAAAACAATACGATTTAATCGTTTTGGAAGAGTTTAATATTGCCGTAAGGGACGGTTTTATAGATAAAGAAGAATTTATAGGCTTGGTAAAAAAACTGTCCGAAAAAGCCGATATTGTAATAACGGGAAGGTCAGCACCTGATGAGCTTATTGAAATGGCTGATTTAGTGACTGAAATGCGCGAAATTAAGCATCCTTATCAAAAGGGAATACCTGCAAAGAAAGGAATAGAATTTTAGAACGGCAGAAGGTAAGATGATAGGAAGTTAGGAAGACAGGCAACAGCAAAGACTAAACGAACCTTGCTTCTCTTATCCTCTTATCCTCCTACCTTCTTATCTTCTGCAGTTTTTTAATATTATGAAAAAAATTTACACGGTATTATTATTTTTGGTCGTTATTACAAGTATTGCTTTTGCCGCGGACTATAAGCGTATTGTTTCTCTTGCTCCGTCAATTACCGAAAGTCTTTACGAGCTTGGGATTGATGAAAAAGTTATAGGCATAACTATGTATTGTTCTCCTGGAAAAAGCAAAAAAGAAATAATCGGCACATTACTGGAGCCTGATTTAGAAAAAATAGTGATGCTAAAACCGGATTTGATAATTTCGACTAAAGAAGGCAACAACAAAGCTGCCGTTGAAAAAATACAAAGGCTTGGGTTTGACGTTTATACAATGGAATCAGCAGGCAGTTTTAAAGATATATGCGAAAACTTTAAAGCCTTGGCCGTAAAAGTCGGCAGAAAGCAAAAAGCCGAAGAGCTTATTGAAAAAGCCGAAGCCGAGGTGCGTGAGATTTATTCAAATACGCTTTTTTTGCCGAGAGAAAGCGTTTTTTGGGAAGTCGGCGCAAAGCCTTTATATACGGCCGGAAAACAGAGTTTTGTTAATGATTACAATTTTTATACCGCAACCATGAATATTTATGAAGACATAAATATGCGATATCCTTCGATAAGCAGGGAAGACGTTATAGAGAGAAATCCCGACATAATAATCCTTGTGAATATGGGAGACATAAGTAAAGACGAAATTAAAAACTGGGAAAAATATAACACTGTCACCGCGGTTCGCAACAAAAGAGTTTATATGATAGACGTTAATGATATATTTACGCCGACGCCTTCGACTTTTGCCAAAGCCGTTAAACTTCTTGCAAAAATCATACATCCGGAGATTTTTAACGGCAAGAATAAATAATAGGTAAAAAGTATATATACATGCCCTTGATTCCCCTCTATGGAGGGGTGGACGCGAAGCGGACGGGGTGGTGCTTTCAACGGCGACTACCCCGTCAGAAAACGTTGTTTTCTGCCACCCCTTCAAAAAGGGGAATTAACGTCAAAAGTATGGCACCAACAGAAAAAGAAAGGAATAATTTTGAATAAAAAAATAAAATTTATCGTATTTTTTATAATGCCTGTTTTGGCTGTTTTAGTTTTTATTTTTTCTTTAAAAGCTGGCGCCAAGCACATAACTCTTTTTGATGCCATACGCGCTTTGTTCGGCATCGGAGAAGAAAGCGTTTTGACGATTATAAGGCAGATAAGATTACCCCGCGTAATAATGGCGGTGACTGCAGGAGCCGGTCTGGCGGCCAGCGGATGCGTTTTTCAAGGAATACTTAAAAATCCTCTGGCAGATCCTTTTACGCTCGGGATTTCCGGAGGCGCCGCATTCGGCGCTTCCGCGGGTTTTGTTTTCGGGCTGGCGGCTTTAAGCTGGATTTTCATACCTTTTAGCGCTTTTGCGGGCGCTTTGATTGCTGTTTTAGCGGTTTACGCTTTGAGCATGCAAAGAGGATTTAACTCAAACTCGATGATACTTTCAGGCGTTATAATAAGTTATATTTTTTCTTCCATGGTAATGCTTCTTTTTTCCGTTTCAAAAACAAATCATATTTATTCGGCTTTTGTATGGCTGATGGGAAATATGTCTGTTTTTGACGAAAGACTGCTTCCTGCGGTTGTTACTATTGTCATAATCGGCACATTAATCCTGTGCCTTAGCGGAAACATAATAAACGCCGTTACTCTTGGCGGGCAAAAAGCAAATACGCTTGGCATAAACATGGAAAAAACCGTAAAAATTATTTTTCTTTTGACGTCTTTGATTACGGCCGCATGCGTTTCCTGCTGCGGAGTGATCGGTTTTGTGGGATTAATGATGCCGCACATAATGCGTAAAATAGTCGGCGGGAACAATTCTGTTCTCATTCCCGCTTCCGCTTTGGCAGGATGTATTTTTCTTCCGCTGTGCGATACTTTAAGCAGGACATTGTTTGCCCCGATTGAAATTCCCGTCGGCGTGATTACAAGCATAATCGGCGGCGTATTTTTTATAGTTTTGATGATGCGGCAAAACAGGAATAGCATATGATAGAAATAAAAAATATACATGCCGGATATTCAAAAAAAGAAATACTGAAAAATATAGACTGCAGTATTGCGAAAGGTTCTTTTGCCGGTATTATAGGCAGAAACGGGGCAGGCAAAAGCACTTTGCTTAAAGTTTTATGCGGGCTTTTAAAGCCTTTTTCAGGACAGATTTTTATTAACGGGCATGATGTTTATGCGTCGTCAAAAAAAATACTGTCGAAGACAGTTTCTTTTATGCCGCAAAATATAGAGACGAATTTTCCGTTTACGGTTGAAGAGTTTGTAATGCTGGGCAGATATCCGTATATGAATATTTTTAAAATTCCTTCGCAAAAAGATTATGCTGCCGTTAATGAAGTTTTAAAATTTGCCGGAGCGGATGTCTTTGCGAAGAGATATATAAACGAGCTTTCAGGAGGGGAAAAACAGAGAGTTTTGATAGCGCAGACAATAGCGCAGGAAACAGACATCATTATTTTCGACGAGCCTACATCCCATTTGGATATCGGAAGCCAGGCGGATATTCTCAATATTTTACGCGTTTTAAATAAAAAGTACGGTAAAACAATAGTAGTCACGCTTCATGATTTAAATGCGGCAGGAGAGTTTTGCGATTTTCTTATACTTATGGAAGAAGGAAGCATACGGAACACTGGCCATCCGGAAAAAGTTTTAAATTACAAAGATATAGAACAAGTTTATAAGACTACGGTTGTTGTAAAAACAAACCCGATGTCAAGTAAACCTTATGTAATAGCAGTGACGAAAGAGAATAGAGTATAGATAATAGAGAATAGATACGGCGTATTGTGTTTTCGCGAAGCGAAAACCTGTTAACTTGGTTTCGGCTAAGCCGAAACACCACATTTATTATCTATTATCTATACTCTATTATCTGCCGTTTAGCAGGGGAATCCGGTGTAAATCCGGAACAGTCCGGCTACTGTGATTAGATGCTCGCTGAATGAGCGTCTATAAGTCAGAATACCTGCAAAATAATTCTATAGTCCCCAAGGAGGACATTTATGATTAAATTTTATCAGACAGAATAGACCAATCTTGCCGCATCCAAGTTTAAAAAATCAAAAAAGGATAAAAAATAAATGAAAAAGATTTTAGTTATAATAGCAGCAGTATTTACTTTTGCGCTCAATGTTTTTGCGCAAGAGTATGATAATGATGATACAGTATTTTTAACTCTTACAAAATATGAGGAAAAAATAGAAAAACTTCCTGCAAACGTTACCGTTATTACTCGTGAGGAAATTGAAAATAAGCGCGTTCAAAATTTAGGGGAACTTCTTCAGAATCAGGCAGGGATAAACGTTAGAATAAACGGTTCTATAGGAGCGGTAACCAGCGTTTCCATAAGAGGCGCGTCCTCTTTGCAAACTTTGCTTTTGATAGACGGAAGAAGAGCAAACGATATCGGGCTTGGCAGCGCGGATTTTACTGCTCTCCCGGTAACTATTATAGAAAGAGTTGAAATCATAAGAGGAGCGGGCGCCGCCGTTTACGGGACAAGCGCTTTCGGCGGAGTAGTAAACGTAATAACAAAGAAAGCTAAAGACGATTCTCCTTTGGCTGACGCGGGTTATTCTTACGGCAGTTTTAATACGTGGAATCCTTATCTTACGGGCGCTTATGGATCTGAAAAAGCCGGAATCCTTGCTTCGGGTTATTATATTTCAAGCTCCGGAGACAGAGAGAATTCCCGTTTTGAGGGCGGCAATAAGTTTTTGAGCCTTCAGGCGAATCCTTTTAAAAATTCAAAAATTTTCATGACGGGAAATATATGGGAGAGCAGATACGGAGTGCCGGGTTCAACATACTACCTTACACCCGAGAATGAACAAAAAGACGATAATAAATATTTAAAACTTGACTACGATTTAAATATTGACGAATCAATGACAATAAACGCAAGCGCGTATGCCGTCAAAAATATAAGAAATTTTTACGATTATAACGGAGGAAACCCTTACGATCCTACCTGGACTTTAAATGACGGTTTTTATAAATACACTTCCGAAACTTACGGAGCTCAGACAGACTTTCATTATAAAGAATTGTTGCTTGTAGGAGGCGAGTTTTGGGAAGATTTTTACAAAGAAAACGAAGCATTGTCCGGATTTTCATCGGATAAAAGCAGGACAAATTTGGCCGCTTACACGCAGCTTAATTTAGCTTTAGGAAATTTAAGCGTTATTCCTACGGTAAGATATGACAATAACTCCCAGTTCGGAGATGTTGTTACGCCGGCAATTTCGGCGGTTTTTAATTTAAACGACAGCGTTAAATTTTCGGCAAACAGCGGGAAAGTTTGGCGCGCTCCGGTGTTTACGGAACTTTATTGGTATCAGCCAAGCTATGGAATGTTCGGCGATCCTGATTTAAAACCCGAAAGCGGAATATCAAGCGATATCGGCGCTGAGTACGTTAAAAATAAAATAAAACTTTCAGGAAATGTATTTTATATCGACAGCGAAGATTTAATAGCTTGGGATTTTGATCCTGTCACATTTGAATATCATGTTAAAAATATTGGCAAAGCCCAGCAGTACGGATTTGAATTTAGCGCAGGGTATATAATGTATTCGTGGCTTACTCATACAATAAATTATACTTACTTAAAAACCGAAAATAAGCAAACAGACAAAGAGCTGCCATACAAACCTCAAAGTACGATAAATTATTCTTTAACCGTAAAACCCATAGAGAATCTGTCTGTTTCGGGTATTCTTTCCTACCAGGACAAAGTTTTTACCAATGCGGCAAATACGGATGAGTTAGACGGTTTTGTGACGCTTGACGTAAATGTCAACTATGAAGCGACTAAAAATATAAGTTTTTGGGTTAGAGGCGTAAACGTAGGTAATGCGAAATATGAATTAAGTGCGGGCTATCCAATGTCTGGAGCGGCAGTATACGGCGGTATTGAGTTTAAATTTTGGAAATAACAGGAACTGCAGATAACAGAGAAAAGAGAATAGAGCTAACAGCTGTTGCCGTATCTATTCTCTTTTCTCTATTCTCTGCCGTTCTAGATTTTCGAGTATTTTTTAAACAGGGTCACCATTATATAAGCAGTCATCATACCTATAAAAGCTCCGGCAATGACGTCGGACGGAAAGTGGCTGCCTACGTATATTCTTTCAAAACCCACTCCGAAAGCCATAATCACATACCAGTACCAGTATTTTCTTACTGAAAGAAACATAAACGTGCATATAGCGAATGCCGCGTTAGTATGTCCTGAAGGGAAAGAGTTCCTGTGGAGTTTTTCATAGAATATATTGACGTTTTCATCCCCGAATACAGTTAAAGGCCGGGGTCTTTCAAAGTATTCTTTCATAAACTGTACTATTAAAGCCGACACTACAATAATGCTTGCAAGTAAAGCAATATCAGTCCAAAAACGCTTATTGTCCGAGTTCCATAAAATTGTTATGGAAACAGCCAAAATAATAATAAGCGCAAGATTAAAGTGTATAGAATCGCAGAAAGATATTAAACACATATAGAAATTCAAAACTTTGCAATGCATTGTTGAATTGATAAACCTAAAAGCCGCATGGTCGGCTTTTATGAGCTCTTCCGGAATATTTTTCTTTGGCCCGATGAGATCCGCAGTGTATTTTTTATCCAGATTTGACGGATTGAACTTTTCACACTTTGTGAAAAAAAAGTTTTTAACTTTTTTGCCGTTTCTGTATATGGAAAACTCCTGCGGTTCGGAATAAGACGCAAACGCGTCGCCGTATTCTTCAGGGTTAAAATAGAAAAAATCATTACATATAAAAATCGCGTCTTTATTTCTTAACGGCCTTAAATTTCTTTGCCATAAATCATAAGCGTCAATTTTATCGCTGAAGCAGAAAACCCTTATTTCCGGAACGGCAAAAGCAATCTGGCTTGCGAGATAGCTTTTATGAGTAAAGATAAACGGCTTTCTTTTAGGCGGATATTCGGCAATGATTTTTCTTATCTCTTCGCCAAGCTCTTTCCATCCGAACAAATCATTTGAAATGTCTACTCTTTCGGCTTCGGGAATACCGTGTCTTACTTTTTCAGCCTGTTCCTTAGGAAGGAACTTTTCCACGGGTATAACTTTATACATTAAATGTATAGGGGCAAGTATAAGAATCACAATTGTAAATGCCCAGGCGAAAATCGTGTAATTTCTAAACCATCTGACTTCCGCGTATTTTAAGGTTATATGCGCGACATATATTGCCAAAACCAAATAGCCCATGGCCGGCCAATGCGGCAGAATTTCATTAAAAGCGGCAACTGCGTTAAAGAAAATCAGCGTCGGGAATGAAAAGCAGGCGATTATTAAAGCCGTCCTGTCTTTTTTTATCCATGCTTCTTTGAAGCACATATATGCAGCCGCCAAAAAGATTAAAAATATCGGCGGAGACAAATATCCCGCCTGAGCGCCTAAAGACTGCCCGAAAAGCGATAAAGAAAATCTCGGGAAAGATCTGCCGAAGCCGTGCCTTAGCTGAAATCCGAACGACGCCCAGTTGTTTTCTATGTTCCACAATATAACCGGCACAAACATAGCGATCATTATGAAGAATCCGAGATAAGGTTCTTTTTCTTTAAACCAAAACCTGTGTTTTGGGGAAAGTATTAAAAATAAAGTAATTCCTATTGGTATCATCACCGCGTTATATTTTGAAAGCAGCGCAAAACCGCCTACTACGCCGAGAAGATACCAGTATTTTTTATTGCCGGTTTCTATTATCAGCAGGAATACCAGGAGAGATAAAATCCAAAATAAAGCTAAAGGCGAATCGGGTATTGATACAACGGAACCTAAAAATGAAAAGACGGGCAGAACGTTCAGCAGCAGCACGCCGGTAAAAGCCGTTCTTTCATTATAAAGTTTTTTTGCGCATATGAAAAATATCCATGAAGCAATAAAAAATATCATTACTGCCGGAAAGCGCACTCCGAATGCGGTATTTCCGAAAATCAGAGCAGAGAGTTTGATTATATACGCTATAAGAGGGGGATGATCGTAATAAGAAAGGGATAAAAATTTTGTATAAACCCAGTAATGCGATTCGTCGACCGTAAGACCGACTTTTCCTATAAAAAGAAGCCTTAAAACCGCTGTGCCGGCATTAACTATCCAAAACCATAACTTATAATTCATTAAACTCTGCCTGTAAGTTTTAATTTAAGCACTTTAAATAAATACTTTATAAGCGTCCACGGACGCAGTTTTGACTCGCCGGACATTCTTGAAAGAAATTCTATAGGATATTCTTTAATTTTAAAGTTATATTTTTTTAAATAGTAAATTACTTCCGTAACAATGAAAGGGTCATCGGCTTTCAAACTGTCCGCGAACTTTGCCAAAACTTCGCTTTTAAACATTCTGTAACCCGAAGTAGGATCTTTTATTTTGACGCCAAGCACCGTTGAAAGATATAATTTTGAAAGATTGCTGACAACCTGCCTGAGAAAAGTTCTGTTTTCATCTTTCCCGCCGTTAACATAGCGCGAACCTATAACAACATCGCAGTCATTTATCATTTCCCGAAATCCCGGAATATATTTTGGCGCGTGCGAACCGTCACCGTCCATTTCAACAACATATTTCGCGCCCATTTCGATCGCTTTTTTAAAGCCGTCTTTTCCGGCAAAACCTCTGCCTTTTTTTTCTTTTCTCAGGAGCAGATGCACTTTAGGGTTTGTTTTTGATATTTCTTCAACTATTTTATATGTGCCGTCAGGCGACATGTCATCGACTATCAGAACTTCAATATCCGAAACGCCGCAATTTAAAACATCGTCAATCATCTGTTTTATATTTGAAGCTTCATTATATGTAGGAATCATTGCCATTATTTCCATCGTTTCATCCTCTATATGTATTCTTCAACGGCTTTAATGACTTCTTCGTTTGAAATCGAATCCATGCAATTTTCATTTACCGCGCATTCCTGTTTGTAACAGCATATGCATTCTTTGTTTGATTGAAGTTTAATCCCTCTGCCGTACACTTCTATTTCGGCAAGCGATGTCGGGCCGAATAAAGCGACTATATTCTTTTTAAGCCCGGCAGCCGCATGCAAAGCCATTGTATCGCCGCAAACCACAATATCGCATAAGTTTATCATCGCAAAAAAGTCAGGTATACTGTTGTTTGTGCCGGTAGAATAAACGTTTTTAATTTTTTCACCCATTATCGAATTTATTTCTTCAATATCATCATTTCCGCCAAGCAGCAAAACAGCATGCCCATTTGATGAAAAATGTTTGGCAAGCGCGATAAAACCGTCAGTGCGCCATTTTTTCATTTTCCATCTTTTGCCGGCGCCGGGATTTATGCCTATAATTTTTTTATCGGCGGAAATATTATTTTCTTGAAGAAATAAATCCGCTTTTTTTACAGACTCATCTTTGAGGGGAACAACAATTTCATAATTATCTCTGCGGATTTCCGTAATTTCTGCCATCCAATGTTGGTATGTATGAACGTTCGCTTTTTTAAGTTCGTCATAAGCGCTCATTGAAAGCCACTGTTTTGCGGCATCGTTTGAAGACATTATGTTTCTGTTATCATCCAGCGTATATCCGGCGAGTTTTTCGCGGCATGACAGCTTTGCCAGAGCAAGACTTTCAGGGGCTAAATCTAAATTTATTACGAGGTTAAAATAATTTTTTGCAAGAAAATCAAATATTTTTTCATCGTTTATTATTATATTATCGATAAATTTATTGTTTCCCAGCACCTGCGCATTGTTTTTACTCACAATCCATGAAATTTCGCTTACAGGATGAAGCTCTTTGAGCCCTTCCAAAATGAAAGTGGTTCTTAAAACATCACCCATAGCGCCGAGTTTAATAATAAGAATTTTAAATATTTTATTTTGCGATAATTTGGAATATTCCTCGCATTCGGGGCAATGCATATTATTATTTTTTTGATAGACACACGGCCTGTCAAGAGGAAAATGCGCGCAGTCCGTATATACTGAAAATTTTTCTTTATTACCCATAGTGCAATAAAAATAGCAAATTTTGGAAAGATTGTAAAAGATAGATGAATAGAAGCTGGGAAGTTGGGAAGCTGAGCAACGGCAAGAACTTTAACGACCACAGCTTCTCTCAGCTTCTCAACTTCCAAACTTCTCAGCTTCCAATTTGACAAATAAAATAATTGTTTATATAATCATTAAACTAATAAAACAAATCGCGGGGTGGAGCAGCCCGGTAGCTCGTCAGGCTCATAACCTGAAGGCCGCAGGTTCAAATCCTGCCCCCGCAATTAAATAAAATCGACGACCTTTTAAAGGTCGTTTTTTTATTTAGTCTAATTGTTATAAATTTTGTATAATGGCAGAACAAAAATGATAACCGATAAAATAAATAATTCAGAGTTTTATATAAAACATTTTCCGTCATTATCCGAAGCTTTCGGATTTATCAGCAGCAATGAAGGTAAATTCCGGGAAGGAAAGCATATTATAAACGATGACATGTATGCCGTCGTGGAAAAATCTTTTCCAAAACCTAGAGAAGAACAAAAACTTGAAGTGCATAAAAAATATGTTGATTTGCAGTATATAATTGAAGGTTCCGATATTATCGGCTGGAAAAGTTTGTCGGAATGTGCCGACATATTTAAGAAGTATGAAGATTCAAAAGATATTGCTTTTTTTAATGAAGCTCCTGATTTTAACATCGTTCTTACCGCGGGAAGTTTTGCCTTATTTTTTCCGGATGACGCGCATTCGCCTTTAAGCGGAAGCGAAAGTGTTTTAAAATGCATTATAAAAATTAAAACGGAGCTGTTTTTTTAATGACGATAAAAAAATTTATTGTTCTATTTATTTTTGTCACGCTTCCTGCGTCTTCTTATGCGTCGTCATCAGCAGGCACTACGCCTGTGCCGTTTCTAAAATACGGAGCCGGCGCCAGAGCTGCAGGTATGGGAAATGCCTTTTCCGCAGTTGCAGGCGGCGGAGCCGATATGGTTTACTGGAATCCCGCAGGTATCGCGTCGAGTACAAGAAAGGAAGCCTCATTAATGTACTTATCTGGACTTGAGGGCATATCTTACGGCTGGGCTTCATATATAATGCCTACTTTGTACGGGAATTTCGGAGCGGCAATACAATATATGTCTTCCGGAGATATTCCCGGCACCGGAATTAACGGAGAATCATTGTCGGATTTTTCAACGTATGATTTTGCGCTTGCTTTGTCTTATGCGAGATATTATGACTTCGGAAAAGCCGGAGTGCTGGATTACGGCGCGAACTTAAAATATATTTATTCCAAAATAGACGCATCCGCAAGCGCTTTTGCCGTTGACGCAGGAGTGATATTCACGTTAAGCGATAATGTGACATCCTTTGGCGCCATGATGCAAAATGCGGGAACAAGCATTAAATATAATGAAGAAAGCGAAGTTTTGCCGTTTGTGGTAAGAACCGGAGTTTCAAGAGTATTTTTTGAAAAACTGCTTGTCGCGTTTGACGTAAATTTCCCTAATGACAATGACGTATTTCCTTCTTTCGGGGCGGAATATTCTCTGAACGTTATGCCGGACGCGGATATCGCGATAAGAGCCGGGTATGACGGCAGGCAAAAAGATATTGACGGATTTTCAAGGATGAATGCCGGGTTTGGCTTTAAATATACGGATTATATGTTTGACTATGCGTTTTCTCCTCACGGCGAACTTGGCAATGTGCACCGCGTTTCTTTGGGCATATTATTCGGTAAAGAATTCGACAGAGAAGACGCCTTGAAAGAGAAAATCGTAAAAAAACAGGAAAGAGAAGACGCGAAAAAGGCGCAAAAAGCCGCAGAACTTGAAAAGCAAAAATATGAACAGGCAGACAACAGACCTGAAGGTTTAGATGAAAACTACAACAGAACGGATTATGCGGAAGAGTATGAAAATCCGTCATCAATGTCTGTAAGAAACAGCGTTAAATCCATCGCCGTTGTTAATTTTGTTTCTGAAAACGTTCCGAAAAACGAGCTTGCCGTTTATTCCGAAATGCTGAGAAAAAATCTTTATTCTACCGGCGCGTTTTCTTCCATAGCCGCTCCAAAAGAAATGCCTGAAGCCGACGGCATTCAAAATATCTTCAAATCTGCGGCGGTAAAAAATGTTATTGTCGGAAACGTTTCTAGAAAAGCAGGCAATTTAAATTTTGATTTAACCGTTTATGACGGAAAGCTTAACGCTAAAAAATATAATGTGACAAGCGAAGATTCTTTCAGGGCGGCAAACGAAGCTTTAAGACAATTTGCGGAAAAAACCGCGGAGGACATAAAATAATGATAATAGGCTTAACAGGTTCATATTGTTCCGGGAAAGACACGGTAGCGGATTATATAACTGCAAAGCACGGTTTTTCGCACTATTCGCTGTCTGACGTAATAAGGGAATGCATGAAAGATGAAGGCGTTGAGCCTACAAGAGAAAATTTAATAGTTTTCGGCACGAATCTGCGCGTTCAAAACGGCAACGGGATTCTTGCAAAAAAAGTAATGTCTAAAATACAGGACGGTAAAAATTACTGTATAACTTCAATAAGGCATCCTGATGAGATAAACGAGCTGAGAAAAAGAAAAGATTTTATTTTAATTAACGTTGACGCTCCGCAAAGCATACGTTTTGAAAGAATGCAGAAAAGAAAAAGAGCGGGAGATCCGGAAACTTTGGAAAAGTTTATAGAATTTGAAAAAAGAGAATCTCAAAGCGAAGGCCCCGGGCAGCAGCTTGCAAAGAGCGCGGAAATGGCTGACATTGTCTTTATAAATGACGTAAATAATTTGGAAGCATTAAACATAAAAATAGAAAGCCTTTTGAACAGCTTAAAGACAATGGTTAATGATAAATGATTAATTGAGGAGCGCGCGCAGCGCGCCTATTTTATAGGTGCGGCGAAGCCGCACACAACAATTTACCATTTATCATTAACCATTAACCATTAATTGTGAGATATCAATGTCTGAAATATACGATGTCGCCATCATAGGAGCCGGCGCTTCCGGCATGATTGCCGCAGGAAAAGCCGGCGAAAACGGATTTAAAACAATCCTTTTAGAAAAAAAATCCCGTCCCGGAATAAAACTTTCAATTACAGGCAAAGGAAGATGCAACTTAACAAACAGCGCGGATATCAAAGAGTTTGTTAAGCTTTTCAGAAATGGGGAATTCCTTTATTCAGCGTTCAATGCTTTTTCAAATTCGGATACAATCGCTTTTTTTGAGAATCTCGGCGTTCCGTGCAAGCTGGAAAGAGGCGGAAGATACTTTCCGCAAAGCGATAAAGCTTCCGACGTTGTTAATGCTTTGACAAAATACGCAAAGAAAAGCTCGTCAATAATCACATCGTTTGACGTACGGGATATCCGCAAAAACCAAGAAAATCTTTTCATTATTAATGACAATATTGCGGCAAAGAATATTATTATTGCCTGCGGAGGAATTACTTATCCTTCAACCGGTTCAACCGGAGACGGATATAAAATAGCGCGGTATTTCGGACATGAAATTGCAGAACCTCTGCCGGCTTTGGTTCCCGTGAATTTAAAATGCGGCGATTTAAAAGAACTCAAAGGTCTGAAATTGAAAAATGTTGAAGTTTCTCTTTTTAACGAAAACAATATTGAAGCAAAAGAGTTTGGAGAAATGGAGTTTACGGTTTATGGCGCCGACGGACCTGTGATACTTACTTTAAGCGGCCTTATAAGCGAAAAGGTAAATAACTCAAAATTGTTTTTATCATTAAATTTGAAACCCGCGCTAAGCAAAGAGCAGTTGAATCAAAGGCTTCTCAGAGAGCTTGATAAATTCGGACAATACCAGCTTAAAGATATGCTTAAAGAATTGCTTCCGGTTCAGCTGATAAGACCATTTATCAATTATTGCAGGCTTACCATGACTAAGAAATGTTCGCAAATTAATAAAGTTGAAAGAACTAAAATGTCTGACGCTTTTTCAGATTTCAGGTTTGAAATATCCGGGATAAGAGACGCGAGAGAAGCCGTTATAACCAGAGGCGGCGTTTTAACAAATGAAATTGACCAAAAAACAATGCAGTCTAAAATCGTTCCCGGACTTTATTTTTGCGGAGAAATCATAGATATTGACGCGCCTACAGGCGGATTTAACCTGCAGGCGGCTTTTTCAACCGGATATTTGGCGGGAAATTCTATAACGGCAGAGAAGAGATAATAGAGAATAGATAACAGATACGGCAAAGACAGTTAAAGTCAAGTTTTTCTCTATTCTCTATTATCTCTTCTCTGCCGTTAAAAGGGGATTAAAATGAGCGTATTTGAAGCAGTCATGATGTTATGTTTCGGCAGCGCGTGGCCTTTTTCCATATATAAATCATATACATCGCGCAGTAATAAGGGGAAAAGCTTATGGTTTTTAATTATTGTTTTAATCGGTTATACGAGCGGAGTACTGCATAAAATATTATTTAATTTTGATTTTGTAATTACTTTTTATATATTCAACCTCACTTTGGTGCTTATTGATACGGCTCTTTATTTCAGGAACTATCGTATTCTGCAGTCATCCAGCAAATAGTCGGAATCGTATGGCATTTTATCTTGAAAATACAATGCAAAAGTTATATAATTCGTTAACCTTTCGTATTGAGGAAAATAATGTATAAAATTTTACCGTTAATAATGCTGCTGGTTTTTTTTTCGGCATGCTATTCAAAACGCCACAATGCCGGAATTTATTCTTATGACATCAGTGAGCAAAATATTATAGAAAGCAGGGAAATTCTGCTGACTTCTTTGTTTGTCGCGACCAGCCATGTTCCAGAAGGAGTTAAAATTTATATCGGCGGGTTTGATAAAGAAAAGAGTTATCTTTCCAAAGAGGCCAGAAAAAAAATATCGGATTTTGCGGCAGACACTCTTATATATGAAGATTATTCAATAATTATTGAAGGACATGCCGACATTTCAGAGATTAATCCCGACGAATTGTCTGAAAAGAGAGCTGATGCGGTTAAAAAAGCATTAATAAAAAGCGGGCTTGATAAAGACAGAATAGAAAGCATCGGGGTAGGAGCGTCACGCCCTGCCGCGGAAGGCGTAACTGAAAAAGAAAAAAGAAAAAACCGAAGAGCAGTAATAGAAGCTGAACTTTGGTAAAAACGGCGCGAAGTGCCGCCCTAAGCAATATAAGAGTTTTAAAAATATATCCAGGAGCTTTTAAAATGTCAAAAATTTGGAGTTTTAACGATTCCGGGGAGTTAGCCGCAGCAGATTCAAGAAAGCTGCCTCAGCCGCTTATTCACATGCTTGCAAACAGTCCGCAGTATTTTTCAATCAGCGATAATTTTTTAAGAGGCTTCAGCGGCTTTGACTATACAAGGATGTTCGGCGAATTTGACAGCCCGAATTTTCCTAAAGGGCAGGCAAGATTTTTGTGGGTGAGGCCGGAAGGCAAAAAACCGTGGCTTGTCAACAATTACGATTTAACGGTTAATGAAACATCGGAACCTAAATATGAAATGGGTTTGGGCTATGTGCGGTTTAGCGGTAAGTCTAAAAAGCATCAGCTTTCCGTATCTGCTGCCGTGTTTGTGCCCAATGATGATATGGCTGAAATATGGATGGTAGAAATTAAAAACGATTCAAATAAAGCGCAGACTCTTGATTTTATACCGGCAGTTCCGATTTTCGGCGGAAACAGGGCATATGTCGAGTATCACAGAGACGTTGTAAGGCTTTATAATAAAAGCAGAATTACGAATCATATAGAAATACTTCCGGGTCTTGAGTGGATAGAAGGTTCGACCGATTCAAGCAATATCTGTTATTTCATGGGAGCCCAAACGCAGAAAGGCAGAAAAGGAAACAGATTTTATTCCGACAGAGAAACATTTCTAGGCGCAAACAATATGTGGCTTAAACCTCAGGCGATAATGAATAATGAAGCGCCGAAAGCACAGTGCTGCGGAAAAGAAGCCGTAGGTGCAATCGAATTCAAAAATATAACAATTCCCGCAGGAAAATCGGAAAAGTTTGTTATCGTTAACGGAATAACGTTTGGCGGAAGCATTGGCGCTGAAAAAGCGGTTAAAAAATATTCTTATGCGAACGCTGAAAAAGCATTTAAAAAACTCGGAGATTTTTGGAAAGAAAGAACTTCAAGAGTAGTTATCACCACCGGCAACAAAGATTTTAATGTTTCATGGAATACCTGGTGGTGCTACCAACTGTCTATGAGATATTGGTTCGGAAATACGGGGCATCCGCAGACGGATTACGGCACTGACTTTTCCGGCTGGAGAGATTTTTGGCAGGATATGATGGCGGCAACAGTTATAGACCCTAAAGGTCTCGAAGAAAGAACGATGAAAACGCTTGAAGGAATACGCGTTGACGGAACAAACGCCACAAGATTTTTCGCCAGAACAAAAGAGTTCGGAAGCGATGAAATACACGGCTTATGGTGCGATCATCCTTACTGGACAGCGCAGACTGTAATGATTCTTGTAAACTTTCTCGGCGATTATGATTTCTTATTCAGGCAGGGAGTCGCCTATTTTAAAGACGCTTACAGAAACAGAGGCGAAATAAAAGATTTGGACTGGAAAGCGGGAACCATAGGAAATCATAAAACCGTAAACGGAAACGTATACAAGGGAACCGTTATAGAGCATCTTCTGGTGCAAATTTTAACGATGTTCTATGATGTCGGCGATAATAATCTTCTTAAACAAAAAAGAGCGGACTGGAATGACGCCGTTGATCAGGTAAAGGGTGAAAATGTAACTTTCACGTTTGGAACTGCTTTTGACTGCAACGAAGTTGCCGATATCCTAGAAAAAACCGCGAAACATAAAAATATTACGGAAATAGAAGTGTTTGAAGAGCTTACAATACTTATGGATAAGTGGAAAACTCCCGCGGACATTCCGGCGAAAGAGCGTCAGAAAAGGCTTAACGCTTATTTAAATAAAGTAAATAATAAGCTCAGCGGTAAAAAAGTAAAAGTAAAAGTTGCCGATATATTAAATGATTTAAGAAATAAAGCGAGAGTTTCTATCGCAAACGCTAATAAAAAAGCATGGAACGGCAGCTATTACAGCAGCTATATATTTGACAACGGCAAACCGGTTGATACAATATTTAAAAATAACGCACTTTCAAAAAAGAACCCTACTTCGGACGATTTTGAAATGATGCTTATGCCTCAGACATGGTCTTTGGTTTCCGGAGGAGCCGACAAAGCAAAAACGGTCGACAAAGTAATAGATTCGGTTTTCAAATATCTTTATGATAAGAAAGTAAAAGCTTTGAAGCTTAACTATCCGCCTTATCTTAAATTTGATAAAACCATCGGCAGAATCACAGGCTTTGCGGCCGGAACAAAAGAAAATAACGCTTTGTTCTGCCATGCGAATCTGTTTTTCGTATGGGCTATGCTTAAGAGAGACAGAGCCGATGACGCGTATAAAATTTTCTCCGGCGTCAATCCGCTAAATCACGAACATGAAACGTTTAGAAGCGGCCCGTGGATACCGGAATATTATGTTTCTTCGGACAATCCTAACATAGCCGGAAGGGGAGAATATCCGATTCTTACCGGCTCGGCCGCGTGGACAAGATATTTATTCCAGAATTTTTTCTTCGGAGTAAAAGGCGAACTTGACGGATTAAGAGTTGACCCTAGGCTTCCAGCTCACAAAGATTTTGCCGAATCTTCGCTAAGTATTAATTTCAGGGGAGCGCATTACAATATAAAGTTTTTTAACAAAGCCCTTAAGAAAAACACTAAAGCAAAAAAGATTATTGTTGACGGAAAAGAGATAAAAGGTACGCTTATACAGGCTTTCGGAAAGGGCGTACATAATGTGGAAGTGTATTTAGATAAGTAAAAGACAGTTAATAGTTAGTAGTGAGTAGTTAATAGTTGTTGAATTTCGGCGAAGCCGAAATCGATTAATAGGTTTTCGCTGCGCGAAAACACCAATAACTACTCACTACTAACTACTAACTATTAACTGCCGTTAAAGGGGTATTAGTGAAAAAGATTCTTTTTATTTTGTTAGTCTTAATTTTCGCGTCATGCAATGTTTTCGCGTCAAAGTTTGTGAATATTACGAGAATCACAAATTCCGTACAGATAAAGACGCCTGACGGAGAAATTAATACGTATAAAAATATAAGCGACATACCGGCGTTTATTTACGGCTCGCAGATATTTGCTTCCGGCGGAACAGCGGAAATAAAAATATTCAATACGGCTTACATCACGCTTGAGAAAAATCAGGGAGTTTTCATTACTAAAGATCCCGCAACAAGAGAAATTGTGGCTGTAAAAGCAGATCCGAAAAGCAAGGTTACGCAAAATACGAAGATTCAAGTCTGGCTTGCCGATTCCGTGCCGGCTTCTTTTGGCAGCGATACGAAAGTTTCTTTTTTTGAAAGATTTCCCAGTATAAATTTTAAAGTGCTGAAAGGAAAAGCCGAGGTAAGCGGTTTAGGCGGAAAGGTTTATACTTTAAGTATCGGCGAATATTATGAAGCGAAACAAAATATAATACGCTAAAAAAGCGCAGAGTTCGAAGTTTGGAGGGCGGAGTTAATGTGTTTTCACAAAGCGAAAACTTATAAATAGGTTTCGAAAAATCCGAAACGCAATAATTTCACACTTCACACTCCTCGCTCCAAACTTTAAACATCAATCTTTCAAAGGGTTTTTTATGAAATTAAAAAAAATTACCGCAGTTTTTATCATGTTGCTTTTATTATCGTCCCAAAATGTTTTTGCCAGAAGAGCTCCCACTCAGCCTAACAGCTATGACGGCGCTGCTCCGACGGCAAGAACTATGGCCATGGGCGAAGCCGGAACCGGCCTTTTAGGTCTTATTGACGCGTATTATTACAATTCTGCGATGTACGGATTTTCAAGCGGCGCTACAATGGCTGCGGTAAGCGGCGTTGTTTTACGCCAAAGCGACGCTTCGCCGAGTCTGGTTGCGATAGCGGACCCTTCGGGGCAGGGGTTGACTTCTTTTATAATGATAAAAGATACGGGCGGTTTGATATGGCAGGCTTTGTCGGATAACTCCATTAAACAAAGTAACGGCAGCGACTGGATAAATACGCAAACAAATATTAACTCCATTATCATAGCCGCCGGACAGAAAAATGAAAAAGGATATTCCGTAGGATTAAATTTGGCCTATCTTTACGGCAAAATAGGAGAATCCTCTCTTATCGGAGGAGAGCCGTACGCAAATGTAGCTTCAGGCAACGGCGTTGCTTTAGGGTTATCTTTCGCAATTCCCGCCGGAAGGAATGTATTTTTCGGGCTTGATCTTAAAAATATAGCGGGATTTATGTTTTGGGATGATTATAATACGGAACAGCTTCCTTTTACCGTAAGGGCGGGAACGGGCTATCATTTCAAAGGTTTCCTGTTCGCGACAGACTGGGAAAGAAGATTTTACAGATTCGGCGATTTGCAGGATAACTATTTGAGATTCGGCATGGAACAATATATAAACGCCGTCGCCTGCGTGCGTTTAGGCCTTATCAGCAATGAGAATTTTAATAATGATACTTTTCAATACACTTACGGATTCGGTTTTAAAATAAGAGGCTATGAGCTTGCCGCAGCGGCGCATCAGTATAAAATAGACGGTAAAGATTTTAATAAATATATGATTTCGCTGAGCGCGCTGGTGCAATAGCAGAAGTTCAGAAGCTCGGAAGCTTAGAAGTTTGGCAACAGAAATGGCATCTTTTCCCTCGCCCCTTGCGGGGCGAGTGTGCGACGAATAAGGAGCACGTGCCACGAGCGGGCGCGAGATGTGAGCGCCCCGGAAGTAGCTTGACTACTTGGGACTTGCGAAGCAAGAGGGTGAGGGGTTGCCGTTTAAGATGACGGTTAATAACAAAATGGAAGATTTAATTGAATCATTGCGAAAAGATTTAAAACAGTCATTGGCTTATCTTAGCCGAGAAGATTACTCTTTGATTGAAAAAGCTTATGAGTATGCTTCCTACGCTCATTCTTACCAGATAAGAGCGTCTGGCGAACCTTACCTTGTACATTGCGTTTCCGTTGCAAAAAACCTTGCGGAATTGAAAATTGATACGGCTACGGTAGCCGCGGCGCTTTTGCATGATATTTTGGAAGATACCCTTGTTACCGAACAGGAACTTATAAAAGAGTTCGGCGAGGAAGTCGTATCGCTTGTCAAAGGCGTAACAAAGCTCAATAAATACCAGTTCCAGGATAATATTACAGAACAGGCCGAAAACTGGCGTAAAATGCTTTTGGCCGTCGTTAAAGACATCCGCGTTATTATTATAAAACTTGCCGACAGGCTGCACAATATGCGCACTATAAAATTTTTGCCTCCCGATAAACAAAAAAGCATATCGCAGGAATCGCTGACGCTTTACGCTCCTTTTGCCCACCGCCTCGGCATTTACAAATGGAAAAGCGAACTTGAAGACTGGGCTTTTGAAGTTATGCATCCGTCGGAGTATAATACGATTAAAACGCAGTGGCAGAAGCGCGCTGAAAGCAATACTCAGAATCTTCAGGACGTTGAAGAGCAGCTTAGAGAAAAGCTCGCCGCCGCTGATATTATGAATTTCAGAATTGCCGCAAGACCTAAAAATCTTTACGGGATATATAAAAAGATGGAAAGGCAGAATAAACCTTTCTCCGCGATTGAAGATTTATTCGGGCTTCGCATTATTACCGATACCGTGGAGAACTGTTATTCCATTTTGAGCATAATAAATTCAAGCTTTAAACTTGTCGAAGGTTCTTTTACAGATTATATTAACGTGCCGAAATCAAATATGTACCAGTCTTTGCACATGACGATAGTTTCCGATAAAGGCGTTATAGTTGAAACGCAGGTAAGAACCGAAGATATGCATCAGCGCGCCGAATACGGCGTGGCAGCGCACTGGCGGTACAAGAAAAGAGTGGAAGGCGGCGCAAAAAACGAAAAAGAAGATAATAAAAATACTTTGGCTGAAGACCGTCTTGACTGGCTTAAAAAGTTTCTTGAGTGGCAGAGGGAAATGACCGATTCCGGCGAGTTTCTGACTTCTTTAAAAACAGAATGCGATTTTGAACAGATATTCGTTTTTACGCCGAAAAAGAAAGTTATAAAACTTCCTTACGGAGCAACGGCTCTTGATTTTGCTTACGCGGTGCATTCGGATATAGGCGATACGTGTATGGGAGCAAAAGTTAACGATAAGATGGTGCCGATAGACACAAAACTCAAAACAGGCGATATATGCGAGATTTTGGTAAGAAAAAATATTAAACCGAGCAAAAACTGGCTTGAATTCGCGATAACCGCCAGCGCCCGTTCAAGAATACGAAGATATCTGAGAGAACACGAAAAAAAGGCAGAGAATAGATAATAAACGGCAAAGTTCAGAGTTCAAATTAGGTGTTTTCGTAAAACGAAAACCTATTAGTAAGTTTCGCCAAAGGCGAAACACATTATTTGAACTCTGAACTTTTTTTGAAGTCTTACCTTATTATAATATATGAGTTTTTATCTATAACTTTTATGTTTTTTGCCTGTTTTTTGATTGCTTCTATTTCTTGCGGCGTATTAAGAATATCCAGATTTCCCGTCAATATATTTATGTTAAATTTCAGCGGCTGCGCAATATTAAGCAGATTTGATTCTGTACGCACTATGTGTCCGCCGTTTTTTACGTTAAACTGAAGCTGGGGATAAAAAGGGAGCATTTTGAACATGTTTTCATCTATGCCGAAAGTTTTGCGTATTTTATTTTCATTGTTTAAAAAAATCTTTGCCGCGTCGGCCATTTTTATATAATTTTTGCGCATATCCGTAAAATACTCTTCAAACATCCGTATTGATTTATAAAAATCCCGGATAGGAATTATTTCATCCGCTTCGGCTTCGCTCATATTTAAAAAGTATTCCAGAGTTTTTTCAGACCTTTTATAAGCTTTCAATTCGCTTAAAACAAAAGAATCCGCGTCGCGTATTTCGGTAGCCGATGCAAAATCTTCATAATGCATAAGTTCATGGCTCAATATTGACGCAAATGCTACAAAATCTATGGCGTCCTGCATATGCTTAGGCATTTTATTTTGTTCTGCGCTGTTAGCCATAAGCATGTTGGCATTCAAAAGTATTATGTTTTTATTATCGGAATACATTCCGCCGTTGTAAGCAAGAATGCCGTTATTATCCGAGTAAATCATGAATATGGGAGGAAGTTTTTTTGTCTGTTTTATAAGATTTTTATACTGCAAAAACGCAAGTATATTATTAATGATGTCAATATTTTCCTGTTCTCTTGCAAGCTTAATTGATTTTTCCATATCTTTATCGGAAAAATTCGGAAATATTTCTTTAAGCTCCCTGAATTGCTTTTCGGAAGGCGGCGCATAAAGCGTCCGTTTTTGCAGCCCGGCAAAAGCCGCGCCGCAGCAAATTATTGATAAAACAAGTAATACGGCAGCTATTTTTTTAACCATTTAATAATTATAATTAAAAATCAGCAAAACAGCAATTACGAATTGGGTCTTGAAAAACCCTCTCTTTGTGTCATCAACCCTGAACTTGTTTCAGGGTCTAGTCTTTGGTCTTTAACGACAAGATGCTGAAACAAGTTCAGCATGACACACTGTGGGTGATACCGTATTAATTAGGTTTTTCAAGAGACCCAATTCGTAATTCACGGCTTATATTGTATTGATAACTATTAAAATATTTTATAAAATAAACGAGTAGTTTAAAAACTTATTGATACTTTTTTGGTGTTGGGGTATTAACCTTGACCTTATTTGTAGAAATACAAATATAGCATCACCCAAAAAAAGTGTCGCTTTATTTAGAGCTCTATGCCCTTTTGGGCATAGACGCTCGTGGCGGCCTTTTAATTTGGTTGGTGATGCTACTAAATTAGAGGTCGCCTTTTTTTGTCTATCAACACCTGAAAATACAAATTTCAAAACGAGGGGGAGGGGGAAATGTAATAAAAACACATCTAGATGGTTGAAGCCCTGCCTAAAATTGTTACCGAAGGCAAAAAAGAAGTTCAACGCATTTTAGAACGCCTTGAATTATGTGAGCCCTTCTCACAGTAATAAAAAAGGCAATAGGTATTGATGGTAAGCTAAACAACTATTTATTAAATTCTTATATAAAATAAGGAGCTTTTATGGAAACGCCGGAAAAAGAAACGAAAAAATCATCTGTTGCGTCGAAATTTTTTAA
Source organism: Candidatus Endomicrobium neocapritermitis (assembly GCA_009778325.1). Taxonomy (GTDB): domain Bacteria; phylum Elusimicrobiota; class Endomicrobiia; order Endomicrobiales; family Endomicrobiaceae; genus Endomicrobium_B; species Endomicrobium_B neocapritermitis. The sequence continues at coordinate 45,573 of WRJZ01000050.1, forward strand.
GGTACATCTACGTTTTAGCATATCTTTAATTTTTATAGCAGTCATGCTTTTTGTGGGTTTGATTTTTTATAATTCTAAAAAAGTGCCGTTATCCCCGGACGCTGCGCAGGACACTTATTCCTTTAACGCTGGTGTTACCGCGCCGCCTATTTCAAACGTGTCTGTGGATAAAGACGGCAATACATCCGTTGAAAAGCCGGGTAATGTGACGATTCAGTTTAACAGTTCGAGTTATGGAGCTCCCTCTCCGCTAAATAAAGAATATGTTGCCGACCAGGATAAACTGAACACCCTTATCACCATTACGCCTGAACTGAGAGGTAAATGGAGCGTTAGCGAGTTTGCTTTATATTTTACTCCTGAGAAAGAATGGACGGCTGCTCAAAAATATAAAGTAAAATTGGATAAAGCGCTATTTAATTCAAATATAAAAGTAGATAAAGATGAGCTTGAATTTACAACCGCGCCTAATGACGTTTTTATAGAAAACCTTACGGTTGCCCCGTCAAAACAAAAAGGTCAGTTAACACTTAATACGCTCGCGCAATTTAACTATCCCGTTGACCGCGAGGCAGCAAAAAAAGGCGTTAAACTTACCATAGACAAAAAAAGTATTTCCCCGAAGATCAGTTTTGACCAATACAACAGAATAATGTTCCTAAATTTTGAGCCTGTTACACCTAAGTCGAAGCCACAGAATGTGAATCTTGGCATAAAGTTTGATTCCATGAGCGCTCAAAAATCCATGCAGATAGATTCTTCCGAGAAATTTTTTAATATAAAAAGAGTTGAGATCATACCTCCGTCTAAAATAGGCGCAAACTACTGCTTAAGCGTTGAATCCACTGACATTATTAATCCGGAAAATCTTTTAAGTAACAGTAAAATTAAAGCATGGGCTTTACCATATGAAGGCGGCAAGAACTGGCAAAATGTAAGCATGAAAGATGTGCGCGTTGCGCTTAAAGACGCTAAGGCGCTTAACCTTGCAGCAATACCCGGCAATAGTATCAACCCTTTCTTTGAAATAACTAACGATATAGATAGTACTGACTATGAGTATGATATATATGTTTTATTCGATCAAGGTGCGGAGTCTGAAGGCGGTTTTTCAACAAATGAGAAAAAAGAATTTGTAGTACATATGGAAAAACTGCCTAAAAGGCTGCAGATACTCGGTTCAGGCTCTATAATACCTTTAAGTTCCGAACATATACTTAATTTTGCTTCGCAGGGTTTGCATTCTGTTGAAATAAAAGTATCAAGGATTTTGCCCGAAAGAGTTAATCATCTTGTGTCGCAGATCAGCGATCCGTATTTCGGCTCAAAAAGCAGACCGAGAAGTTATGATGATGGCGAAGATGAAGATATTTATAAGTATGTCACCTCAGACCAGCTTAATGAAAGTGAGACCGTGACTATTTTCAATAGAATGATCCATCTTGCCGATACGGGTATTAAGCCTAACTTTTTTACGCTTGATCTGAAAGGATATTTTAAACGCGGCGAATTAGGTATATTTTTGGTAGACGCAACTTCTTATGGCGTAAGCCAAAAAAGATTAATTACAATCACAGACATCGGGCTGATATATAAAAAAGAAGCGGACGGAAAACTTAAACTGTTTGCGCTTTCCATAGTTGACCAGCTGCCTCTTTCCGGCGCAAAAGTCGAACTTTTATCGCGCAACGGCACAGTGCTTAAAACCGAATATACGGGCAGCGACGGTATTGCGGCCTTTGAAGTGCCTTCGTCTTTAGGCGCTGAAAGAAAACCTGTAGCGTTTGTGGTAAGTAAAGGCTCTGACTATGCGTTCATGCCTTTTGATAAAAGAGAGAGAGAGGTAAGTTTCTCGCGTTTTGACACAGCCGGCGCGGGCTACCTCCAAAATAGCAGCCTTGACGCTTTTATTTTTACCGATCGCGGCATATACCGCCCCGGCGATACGGTTAATTTCGCAATTATCTCAAAGAACATGAATTGGACGTCCACGGCCGGCCTGCCTGTAAAAGTCAGTGTAACGGACGCGCGCGACAAGAACATATTCGAAAAAACGGTTTCTTTAACCGCGGAAGGATTTAAAGATTTCAGCTTACAGACAACGGCTTCTTCGCCTACAGGCGAATACAAAATCAGCGTTTACGACGAAAGCGGTAAGTATATTTCAGGCGGGACGTTTAATGTGGCAGAGTTTAAAGAGGATAAACTTAAAATAAACACAAGCATAGAAGGCGCTTCAAGAAAAGGCTGGCAGCCGGTTACTGGTCTTACCGGTAAAGTAACGGTTAAAAACATGTTCGGTACGCCTGCCGTCGGGAATACGGTAAGTATGAAAATGCAGCTGCGTCCGGAAAAGTTTAAGTTCGCGCAATACAAAGATTATTCGTTTTCTGATGTTATAAGCAGTAAAGCGAACCTGCGTTTTGAAGAGCTTACATTTGGCGATAACACTACATCCAAAGAGGGTTTGGTCACAACGGAATTAGACTTGAGCAGTTTTGAAAAGGGAACATATAGCCTTACTTTCTGGGCGGAAGCTTTTGAACAGGAAAGCGGGCACAGCGTTACGGCGATGTCCACAAGGCTTGTTTCACCCAACAAATATATCGTGGGATATCAAACGGATGCCGACTTAAGCTATATGCAGCATAATTCCAAAAAAACTATAAACTTCATAGCCATAGACCCTGACCTTAATCAAATAGAACCCGGTCCTTTCAAAATAAGAATTCTTAACCAACAGTATGTGTCGGTGCCTGTCAGGAACAGAAACTCTTTCCGTTACCAGTCCGTATTGAACGAGTCTCTTTTTAGCATTGAAGATTTTAATATCAAAAAAGACGGCTCGGCTTTTACCATGCCCACTAAAAATCCCGGGAACTACGCGCTTGAAATGGTAAATAAAGAAGGCGAAATTGTTATGCGTCTTGAATTTTTCGTTTCGGGCAGTGCGAATGTAGCCTACGACCTTGAGCGCAATATTGAGCTTAGGCTTAATCTTGAAAAAGACACCATTGAGCAGGGCGGCGTATTGAACCTTAACATAACCGCGCCTTTTACCGGCACCGGGCTTATAACTATAGAAAAAGATAAAGTATATGCGCACAAATGGTTTAAAACAACAACTAACAGCTCCGAGCAAAGTATAAAAATTCCGGAAGAACTTACCAGCGGCGCGTATGTCAATGTTTCGTTCTTAAGAAGCATGGATTCCAAAGAACTTTTCGCAAGCCCTTACAGTTATGCAGTGACTCACTTTAATATAAAGCCCGTGAAACATATGTCAGAAATCACGCTTGGAACCCCGGAACTTGTCAAGCCCGGCGACAGGATTGATATTTCTTACAAAACGTCAGCGCCGTCAAAAATTATAATCTACGGCGTTAACGAAGGCATTTTACAGGTGGCAAAATATAAAGTTCCCGACCCCATAGCCTATTTTTTCAGAAAAAGCGCCTTAGGCGTAATAACATACCAGATGTGGGACCTCATTATGCCCGATAACAAACTTATAAAAGAAGTTTACGGAATAGGCGGCGACTACGAAGCCGCCAGCGCTCTTCTGGAAGCCGGCTTAAATCCATTTGCAAGAAAAACGGAAAAACCCGTGGTCTTTTGGTCAGGCATTTTGGAGGCTTCGCCCAACGCAAACGTTTACTCTTATGACGTGCCTGATTATTTTAACGGGCAAATCCGTATTATGGCGGTCGCCGCGTCGCAAAATACGGTTTCAAGCGCAGACAAAGAAGTATTGGTGCGTGCGCCTTTAATGCTGTCTGCGGGAGGGCCTGTGGCAGCCGCGCCCGGAGACACGTTTAACATCGGTGTAAGGGTATCAAATAATAAAGAAGGCACTAAAGACGGCAAAGTCATAGTTAATATAAACGTATCCGACAATCTTTCGGTAATAGGCGCAAAAAATCAAAGCGTGAACGTGCCTTATGGTCAGGAAAAAACCGTTTATTTTAAAGTGCAGGCCGGAAACACTCTTGGCAACGCGACAATATCTTTTGACGCCGAACTTGCAAACCCTAAAGAAACCGCTTCCCGTAAGATCACTCTAAGCGTGCGTCCCGCAAGCGCGATGCGCGTGACGATAAATAACGGTATAATAAGGGGCAGCACAAAAATAAAAGATTTTGACTCAAGAGAACTCTATGACCAGTTTTCAAAAAACACAATAGCTCTCTCCGTCAACCCGCTTGTGGTGGCCGGAGGGCTGGGAGCGTTCCTTGAAAAATTCCCGCACGGCTGCACGGAACAGATCACAAGCCAGATATTTCCGACTATAGTTTTCTATAAAGCCTCGGGTAATGAAGGCGGCGCGAAAGAATCTCTTGCGCGCGTGATCGAAATGCTTAAAGTCAGACAATTGTCAAACGGCGGGTTTTCATTATGGGACGGCGGAAGTTATGTCAGCGAATATCCTTCTTTATACGCTTTCCATATGCTTACCGAAGCAAGCGAAATGGGCTACAATGTTCCCAAAGACATAAAGGATAAAGCTTTGTCATGGGTTAAAGAATATGCGGAACGTAATTCTTTCAATGGGGGCGACATAAGCAACACGGCTTACGCGCATTACCTTATAGCCAAAAACGGCGTTGTTATGACTAATGCTCTTATGAACTTTGAAGAGTGGCTAAACAAAAATAATCCCAACTGGAAAGAAACTGTTACCGGAGTTTACGTTGCTGCGGCTTACAAACTTCTTAAAAATGACGCAAAGGCTTTAAGCATAATAAAAGAATACAAAGCCGAAACTTCCGCTTACAGATATTATTATGATTATGACTCCAGTTTCTCAAGAAACGCCAAGTACATTTATATTGTGGGTCTCTACTTTCCGGAACTTATGAAAGAAAAAAAAGCATCTGAAATAATAAAGAGCCTTCTGGATGACATTAATGCCAAGCGTTATAATACGATGACATCGGCGACAGGGATGCTGGCTCTTTACTCTTATTCAAAAATCAACACCGTTAAAGACAGTGATATTGAAGTAAGAGCTAACGGACAAAAGTTAACCTTTGCCAAAAACAGCCTCGGAATGCTTGAGGCTTCGTTCGGACATGGCGTTAAAGAGTTTGACGTTAAAGTAAAAGATGATTCCGCAAACATCTATTATGTCATTACGCAGCAGGGCTTTGACAAAGGCGAAGTAAAACCAGCTGCAAACGGTATGCGTATAGAGCGCAGTTATTCAAATATAGGGAGCATAGAGTACGACGGGAGCATGGGAGACGACCTGGCGGTAGCCCTAGGGCGTACTTCTTTGCCAAACAACAAAGATAACAAAAGAAAAGATAAAGATAAAAACAAAGGCATATTGGGCGATGAGATGGACGTTACCATAGAAACGCGTTCTTTAGGCGGAACAATAACCAACGTTGCTATTACGGATATTCTGCCCGGCGGTTTTACCGTAGTGCCCGGTTCAATAAATTCCTCCGGCGGATTTACGCTCGATTATTTTGACATAAGGGAAGACAGGCTTCTGTTATACGGCACCGTGAATTCTTATGACGGAAAGATTAACTATAAAGTTAAATTCACCTCTGAGGGGACATTCAAAGTGCCTGCCATAACTGCCGCGCCGTTATATGACACGTCGATAAGCGCAGCCGGCGCAGAATCTACCTTCGTGATAGAAAGTAGAAATTAAAAATGAAACCTTCGGACAAAAAATATTTAAGGCTCGCCGCCATACTTTTGGCGGTGTGCCTTATTTTTGCTGCGGTTCGTTTTTGGCCGAGAGAGAGCCTGCTTCATAAATATTCTTTTTCAAGATCTTTCTTTTCAAGCGGCGGAGAGCTGTTGCGCTTTAACGTTTCGCACGACGATAAGTACAGAACATTTATCGCGCTTAAAGAAATACCGCAGAATCTTCAAGAAGCGGTTCTGCTTTACGAAGACAGATATTTTTATTACCACCCGGGCATAAATCCCGTCTCGCTTATTAAAGGCTTTAACGAAACATTCATAAAAAAAGGCCGGCGGCAGGGTGCGTCCACAATCACAATGCAGACGGCGCGTATCATTTATAATTTAAACACCAAAACTTTAGCCGGCAAACTTAAACAGATTTTTTTAAGCCTGTGGCTTGAAATGCGCTACTCTAAAAAAGATATTTTAGAAGCCTATCTAAACCTCGCGCCTTACGGCTACAATATAGAAGGCGCGCCTGCGGCCGCGCTTACTTATTTTAAAAAACGCATAGCCGATATAAATCTTATACAGGCTTTAACGCTGGCTGTGATACCGCAAAATCCTAATCAAAGGCGCCCTGACACGCAAGACGGTTACGAAAATATGAAAGATCCGCGCGACGCGCTTTATAAAGAATGGATAAAAAAACATCCCGAAGATAAAGATAAGGAACATTTTATAACTATGCCGCTTGAAGTGTACGGCCCTGGGCACAGGCCATTTTACGCGCCGCACCTTGTAAATTATCTTGATTTCAGAAGCAACACAAGCGAAGTGTTTTCTTCCATAGACCTGCCGCTGCAAAAACTTTATGAAGAAAAAATAGCCGAATATTTAAACCGCAACGCCTCAAAAGGCTTAAATAACGCTTCCGTCGTGCTGCTTGATATAAAAACTATGCAGGCGCGCGTTTTAGTGGGCTCTGCCGATTTTAATAATGATGATATTTCAGGGCAGATCAACGGCGTTACGTCTAAAAGAATGGCAGGTTCCGTGCTTAAAAGCTTTATATATGCCATAGCTCTTGATAAAGGGATTATACACCCGAGGACGCTTATGAAAGATACGCCGCAATATTTCGGAATTTTTGCGCCCGAAAATTCCGACAGGCAGTTCTCAGGTCCTGTTTTTGCAAAAGATGCTCTTATACATAGCCGCAATATTCCGGCTATGGAACTTGCGCTTAAAATAGGCATTGATGAGTTTTTGGAATTTTTGCGCCGCGGCGGCGTAAGCAGGCTAAAAACAGCCGACTACTACGGCATAAGCGCTGCCGTCGGCAGCCTTGATATAACTCCGCTTGAATGCGCGCGTTTATATGCTGCCGTTGCAAACTATGGAACTCTCAGAGAAATAAGTTTTACAAGAGATTCTTCCGAGTCTTCCGGCATCCGGCTTCTTACGCCTGAAGCGTCTTTTATACTTTTTGATATGCTTTCTTCAAATCCGCCGCCAAAACCTTCTCTCAAAATATATGACAGTTACAAAACCTTAGTAAAGGTAGCATGGAAGACCGGCACTTCATATTCTTTCAAAGATGCGTGGGCTGCCGGAATTTTCGGCGATTACGCGCTTGTGGTGTGGGTGGGAAATTTTTCAGGCCAGGGCAATCCGTATTTCTGGGGAAGGACAGCCGCGGGAGAATTGTTTTTTGAGCTTGCCGCCCTTACGGTCAGAAATAAGCCTGAAGAGATTTTTTTGGAGATGTCTTCGGAAGGGCTTAACGTAAAAGAGGTGGAGGTATGCGCAACCTCGGGCGATTTGCCGTCCAGGTTCAGCCCTAAAACGGTTAAGGATTTTTTTATTCCGGGCGTGTCTCCGATAAAAACGTCTGACGTGTACAGGCAGGTGATTATAGATAAAAAAACAGGTCTTCGCGCAAGCAGGTATAAAGAGGGCGAAACATATTATAAAGTATATGAGTTCTGGCCTAAAGAAATTTTGCTGTTATTTGAACAGGCCGGCATTAAAAAACAATCCATTCCGCGTTACATGCCCGGCTGCGACATTGAAGAAACGGCTCTCAGCGGTTTTGCGCCGGAGATAGTTTTACCAGTAAAAGACGTAATTTATTACGCGGACGCCGTCAACCCTTCGCGCAAAATAGCGCTTAAAGCAAGCGCCGATGCGGATGCGCGCAGCCTCTATTGGTTTATAGACGGTATTTTTGTCGGCAGCTCGAAAAACGGCGAGAGTTTATTTGTTCAAATGCAGCAGGGAAACCACAAGATCCAAGTGTCAGACGACTTGGGCCGCCACTCATATTCATATATCACTGTAACGCTTGAAAATTAGCAAAAAATTATAGCGTATAATAAATGGGGTTTCTCTAAAAACCATATTACGGTCGTGTCCACGGCAAACGCATGAAAGCCATTGCAGTTTTAGTTTGTCGTCGTGGCAGTTACCCTCGCCCCTTGCGGGAGAGGGCAGGGTGAGTGTTTGCCGTTAGTATGAATTAACGGCAAATGAAAATATCTTCTACGACAACGGCAACCCCTCACCCGTCCTTCGGGCACCCTCTCCCGCAAGGGGCGAGAGAACAGTCCGCTTTTAATTTTGAAATGACATTTAGAGATTGTCATATTGTGAAAACTCTTTGGTTTTTGTATAATTTTACGAATGAACGGCAATGAAATTTCTTCATCTGTTTTTAATATAATCCAAGACATAAGGAAAAACGGGGATAAAGCTGTTTTTAAATACCTTAAAATGTTTGACGGTATTGATTTGTCAAAAGAAGGGTATAAGACAGCGCAAAAAACAATCGGCGATGCGGCAAAAAATGTTTCTCCTGAGCTGAAAAGGGCGGTAAAGGCTTCATATAAGAATATTCTTGCCTTTCATAAGAGGGAAAATCTCCAAATAAAAAAAATCTGGAAAATCGGCAGAAAAGGATTTATAACGGGACAGTTTTACAATCCTGTTGAATCCGCAGGAGTATATGTCCCTGGCGGGCGTTTTTCTTACCCTTCTAGCGTGCTGATGTCTGTTTTGCCTGCGATTGCGGCCGGGGTGAAGAGAATAATTATAACGACTCCGCCAAAAAAAATGAGCAATGAAGTTCTTTTCGCGGCGCAGTTGTGCGGAGTAAAGGAAATATATTGCATAGGCGGAGCATCGGCAATAGCGGCAATGGCGTACGGTACGGAAAAATTAAAAAAAGTCGATATAATTGTAGGACCAGGAAACGCATATGTTAATGAAGCAAAAAGACAGGTTTTCGGGCAGGTAGGGATAGATTCTCTTGCAGGGCCAAGCGAAGTCGCAATAGTGGCGGATAAAGATGTTCCCGTTGATTATGCCGTAAATGATATAATGGCTCAGGTTGAGCATGATCCTATGGCCAAGGCATATTTGTTTTGCGAAAGCAGAGAAAAAACCGAAAAAATAAAAAAAGCTTTGCCGAAAGAAGCTTTTAAACAGCTTAAAATAGAAGTTTGTACTTTGGAAAAGGCTATGGAAAAGGTAAACGGCATAGCCCCGGAGCATTTGGAGCTCCTTGTTAAAAATCCTGGAGCTTTGGTAAAAAAAGTAAAAAATGCCGGCGCTGTTTTCGCAGGATACCAGACGCCTACGGCGTCAGGGGATTATTGGGCGGGTCCGTCGCATGTTTTACCTACGGCAGGTTCGGCAAAATTTGCAAGCGGTTTGTCCGTGATGTCGTTTTTGAAAAGAACAAGTTATATTGAAATGAATAAAAATAATAAAAAAGCTTATAAAGAGATAATGGATTTTGCCGCGGCAGAGGGATTAGAGTTTCATAAAAAGTCGGCAGAGATAAGACAGAGTTCAAAGTGCAAAGTTCAGAGTTCAAATCAGGAGTTTTCGCAAAGCGAAAACCTATAATAAGTTTCGCCGGTGGCGAAACACCATATTTGAACTCTGAACTCTGAACTTTGTCGTTAGAAAGGGGTGAAAAAAATGAAAGTTGATTTAACGCAGAAAGAAATGGAATATATACTTTTTTTAATAAGCGAGCCGTCCGGCGATTCTGACGGCGGCAGAGAATCCGACGAGTATACTATTGACGAGCTTGCGCTGATGGACAAACTCGAAAACGCGTTAAGGCTTTTGGAAATAAAAGAGCTCGGGCTTGGAGCAGCCGTAAAAAATAAGCAGCTTAATTAAAAACAGGATAAATTGAAAAATGAAGCATAGAAAATCAAAAATCATCAGAAAAACAAATGAAACGAATGTTGAGGTTGAGATAAATCTTGATAAATCCTCAAAACCTCAAATTTCAACTTCTATAGGTTTTATGGACCATATGCTTGATTTGTTCGCGGCGCATGCCGGGATTTTTCTTAAAATCAAAGCTTCGGGAGACACTCATATTGACGATCATCATTTGGTTGAAGATATAGGGATTACTACGGGAAAAGCTTTGAAAGAAGCATTGGGCGACAAAAAGGGAATTACGCGTTACGGACATTTTCTTTTGCCTATGGATGAAGCTTTAGCTTATGTTGCTTTGGATTTGTCCGGAAGGTTTCTTCTCAGCTATGAAGCTGAAATTCAGTTTCAAAAAACCGGTTTCAATTATGATTTAATACAGGAGTTTTTTTACGCTCTGGCTTACAACGCGGGCATAACGCTGCATATTAAAATGATAAAAGGCAGAAATAATCATCATATAGCGGAATCGATGTTTAAAGGTTTAGGAAGAGCTTTGGGGCAGGCAGTTTCATATTCAAAAAGCAAACGGATTCCTTCTACGAAAGGCGTTCTTTAAAACGGCAATTAGACGGCAATTACAAATTACGAATTACGAATTACGAATCAAAGACAAAAGCAGTTCTGCCGTTGATTCGTAATTCGTAATTCGTAATTCGTAATTGTATTTATATAGGGGTAAAAAATGATTGTAATTCCGGCGGTTGACATCAGGCAGGGCAATTCTGTCATGCTTAAACAGGGGAAACTTGAGGACGAAACCGTGCACTCAACAGACCCGGTATTTATGGCTAAACTTTGGAAAGCCAAAGGAGCCGAAAGAATTCACGTTATAGATTTGGACGGTTCGTTTAACGGGACGACCCAAAACCAAGAAATAATTAAAAAAATATGCGAATCGGTTGATATTCCCGTGCAGGTCGGCGGCGGGATAAGAGACATGAAAAGAGTTGACGAGATTTTTAAAATGGGCGCTTCATACGTGATTTTGGGCACGGTGGCAGTATATAATCCGGAAATTGTCAGGCAGGCGGTTGAAAAATACGGCTCAAAGAAAATAATAGTCGCTGTTGACGCGAAAGACGGAAAAGTGGCGATAGGCGGATGGAAAGACGTAACGCCGGTTTCCGCTTTGGATTTAATAGAAAAACTTAAGACTTTCGGCGTGGAAGAGATAATTTATACCGATATAGCTAGAGACGGCATGCTTTCAGGCCCTGATTTTGAAGGATTAAAAAAAATATCAAAAAGCGGAATGAGAATAATAGTTTCAGGCGGAATTACTACAGTTGAAGATATTATAAAGCTTAAAGAGTATGAAAAAGACGGGGTTTTCGGCGCAATCGTAGGAAGCGCTTTATATACTGACAATTTCAAGCTTGAAGATGCAATAAGAACGCTTGAATCCATGGAAAATAAAGGAAAATAATATGCCGATAATAAGAGTTATACCTTGTTTGGACGTAAATAAAGGAAGAGTGGTAAAAGGCACGAATTTTGTTAATCTCAAAGACGCCGGCGATCCGGTTGAAATTGCAGAAAGATATAATGCGGAAGGCGCCGACGAGCTTGTGTTTTTAGATATAACAGCTACAACCGAAGAAAGAAATACGACTGTGGATTTAGTTAAAAGAACGGCTGAAAAAGTTTTCATACCGCTGACTGTCGGCGGCGGGATAAGAACCGTGGAAGACATAAGAAATCTTTTAAATGCCGGTGCGGACAAAGTGTCGCTGAATACATCGGCTGTTAAAAATCCCGAAATTATAAAAGAAGCCTCTGAAAAATTCGGTAAGGAGCGCATAATAAGCGCGATTGACGCAAAAAAGACGGGCGAAAATAAATGGAATGTTTTGATTAACGGCGGGCAAGTTGATGCCGGGCTTGATGTTGTGGAATGGGCAAAAAAAGTGACGGAGCTCGGCGCAGGGGAAATTCTTCTTACAAGCTTGGATAAGGACGGTACAAAAGACGGGTATGATCTGGAACTTATTAAGGCCGTGTCAGACGCCGTAAGCGTGCCTGTAATAGCTTCCGGCGGAGCAGGAAAAGTAGAGCATTTTGCCGATGCCTGCACATGTGGCGCTTCGGCTGTTTTAGCCGCGTCATTGTTTCATTACAAAGAATTGACAATAAAAGACGTAAAAAAACATTTAAAATCTAAAAATATACCGGTAAAGTAAAAAGGCAGATAATAGAGTATAGAGAATAGAGTTTAAATAAAGTGTTTTCGCGAAGCGAAAACTTATAAACAGGTTTCGGCAAAGCCGAAACACAATAACTATTCTCTATTATCTATTCTCTGCCGTTAAAAAGGGGTTTATAGTGGAAAAAGTGATTAAAGCTTTGAAATTTGACGACAAAGGGTTGATTCCCGTTGTGGTACAGGACTGGAAAGATAATGCTGTTTTAATGGTTGCTTATATGAATAAAGAAGCGGTCAAAAGAACTTTAAAGACAAAAAAAGCTACGTTCTGGAGCCGTTCAAGGCAGTCTTTTTGGGTTAAAGGCGAAAGCTCGGGAAATATACAAAAAGTTAAAGAATTTTATTATGACTGCGACGGCGACTGCATTGTTATAAAAGTACAGCAGATTGGCGGAGCAGCATGCCATACCGGGCACAGAAGCTGTTTTTTTACAAAGGTGACATCCTCGGGAAATACGAAAACCGTAGGAAAGAAGCTGTTTGATCCGGAAAAAGTTTATAAAAAATAGTTAGTAGTTAGCAGTGAGTAGTTAGTAGTTGTCGTGCGGGACTTTGTCCCGCTTGTTGATAGGCGCGCAAAGCGCGTTCAATAATTACTCACTACTCACTATTCACTACTAACTGGAGTTTGATATGGCAAAAGTTAAAATATGCGGGCTTGCGAATTATAATGATGCTCTTGACGCGACAAATTTGGGAGCTGATTTTTTGGGATTTCATTTTATAAAAGAGTCTCCGAAAAAGGTGTCTGAAAAACTTGTTATAGACATAGTTTCAAAGCTTCCTCCGTTCGTGACTCCGGTTGGGGTTTTCGCAAATGAAGATCAAAAAGCAATTGCTAAAATCGTAAAAAAATGCGGATTAAAAAATGTCCAGTTTAACGGAGATGAAGCTCCTGAATTTTGTAAAGCCGCTCAGGAAGGGCTCAGGGTCAAAGTGTTCAAATACTTTAAGCTTGAAGGCGATGAGTCTTCTTTGTTAAAAATGCAGCCGTATATCGGACATGTCGATTATTTTATTATTGATGTTTCTTATATTGACGGTGAAACGGTAAAGTATAATTTTGCGCTTGCTTCAAAAGCGGCGGAGCTTAAAGTTCCTGTTTTTATATCGGGAAGTCTTACTCCTGAAGATGTTGAAAATGCGTTGGAAATCGCTGCTCCTTTCGGTTTAGACGCCGATACGGGAATAGAGCGCCTTCCAAAAAGAAAAGATTATGACAAAATGAATGCATTTATAAGATATACTCACGGACTTAAATAAAGGCAATTAATAAGTAATAATTAACAAGTAACAATTTTTGTGTTTTTGCAAAGCAAAAACTTATAAATAGGTTTCGCCTGCGGCGAAACTCCATAATTGTTAACTGTTATTTGTTAATTGTTAATTATTTAAGAGGGATAAAATGCAGAAACGCAAAATAGCGCAGGAAACTTTGGAAATAGAGGCAAAAGCGGTTCAGGAACAAATTAATCATTTGGATTTGAACTTTGATAACGCGGTAAGCCTTATAGAGAACTGTAAAGGCAGAGTTGTTGTCATGGGGCTCGGGAAATCCGGGCTTATAGGAAGAAAAATATCGGCTACGATGTCTTCCGTAGGCATTCCTTCGGCGTTTTTACATCCTTCCGAAGGTTTGCACGGCGATATCGGCATGGTAATGAAAAACGATGTCGTTATAATGCTTTCTTACTCCGGCGAAACAGAAGAAATAAAGAAAGTTCTTCCGGTTCTTCAGGCTATGAAAATAAAAGTGGTTATTATGACCGGAAAAATTAACGCTTTGGTTTGGCGCAACTGCGACTGCGTAATTGACTGCAGCGTAAATAAAGAGGCGTGCCCTTATAATCTGGCTCCTACTTCATCGACTACGGCAATGCTGGCAATGGGCGATGCTCTGGCGCTTACGGTTTCAAATTTGAAAGGTTTTAACAGAGAAAATCTTGCCATGCTTCATCCTTTGGGCGCAATAGGAAAAAGGCTTACGATGAAAGTCAGCGATATTATGAGAAAAGGCAGGCAAAATCCTGTAATTAAGCAAAACGCGACTGTTGAAGAAGCACTTTTTGTAATGACCGGAACAAGAATGGGCGCTACCAGCATAGTTGATTCAAAAGGGCTGCTTTCGGGTTTTTTTACCGACGGGGATTTGAGAAGGCATCTTCAAAAAGACCGGAAAATCCTTAATAAAAAAATTACTGAAGTTATGACAAAATCGCCCAGGACTGTTACTTCCGATATGATGGCATTGGAAGCGGCGAAAATTTTGCAGCAGCACAGCATAGACAATATTCCGGTTGTAGATGAAAGCGGCAAACCGGTAGGCATTTTGGATCTGGGAGATTTGCTGGCGGAAGGAATATCTTAACGGCAATTACGAATTACTAATAAGGACCTTAAGGACTTTAAAGTCCTTAAAGACATTAGATACGGATTACGATCAACGGTAAAACAGCTTGTGGAGGAAAAATGGGTACAACAACAGAGGAAACATCTACGAAAAAAGGTCTTCCGGCGGGTATTTGGACAAATTGTAAAAAATGCGAACAGATATTTTTGCATAAAGATTATGAAGAAAACATGATGGTTTGTCCGAAATGCGGATATTACGCAAGGCTGAACGCGCGTAAGAGAATAGAGTTTACGGTTGATAAAGGAAGCTTTGTTGAAATTGACAAGGATATAAAGCCTGTCGATTTTCTGGGTTTTCCCGGATACTGCGACAAAATAAGCAAATCGGAAATTAACGATGCCGTTGTAACCGGCCAAGCGAAAATAGGCGGATACCCCGTTATGATTGCCGTTATGGATTTTGAGTTCATGGGCGGGAGCATGGGTTCCGTCGTAGGCGAAAAAATAGTGAGAGCGGTTGAAACCGCCATTAAGAAAAAATATCCCGTAATTATTTTTTCAGCTTCCGGCGGAGCGAGAATGCAGGAAGGGATTTTATCGCTTATGCAGATGGGAAAAACAAGCGCTGCTTTGGCAAGGCTGGCTGACGCGGGACTTCCGTTTATATCCGTTTTAACCGACCCTACAACCGGCGGAGTCGCGGCAAGTTTTGCCATGCTCGGCGACATAAATATAGCGGAACCCAAAGCCTTAATCGGCTTTGCCGGCCCGAGAGTTATCGAGCAGACGATAAGGCAGCAGCTTCCCGAAGGTTTCCAATTGTCGGAATTTTTGGTAAAACACGGAATGGTTGATATTGTTGCTGAAAGAAAAGATCTCAAAGGCACTTTAATAAAAACTTTAAAGTTTTTTGTGCAAAAATGATTTAACGGCTGAAGTTTGGAAGTTAGGAAGCTGAGAAGTTGAGCAACAGCAAAGACTTTAACGACTACAGCTCCTCTCATCTTCTCAGCTTCCCAGCTCTCTAAGCTTCTTATAGAGGTTTTTATGTTTTTTGGCTCTTTAAAAGAATATGAGGGAATGAAGCCCGGGCTTTCCAGAATTAAAAAGTTTTTGGATGCCGCCGGAAATCCTCAGGATAAATTTAAATGCGTTCACATTGCCGGAACAAACGGAAAAGGGTCTGTTGCCGTTTTAATCGCGAACGCGCTTAAAGAAAGCGGTTATAAGACGGCTTTATATACTTCGCCGCATTTGATTGATATTACCGAAAGAATAAATGTTGACGGCAAAAATATATCAAAAAAAAGGTTTAACGGCATTTGCGAAAAATATTTGGCTTTGGCGCAAAAGCATAAGCTGAGTTATTTTGAATATTTAACGGCGGTCGCTTTTATATATTTTGCTCAAAAAAAAGTTAAAATTGCCGTAATTGAGACCGGCCTCGGCGGAAGATTTGACGCCACTAACGTAATTAAGAATCCGCTTGTATGCGTTATAACGTCAATCTCGTCGGATCATAAAGAAGTGCTTGGAAATACCGTCGCGAAAATAGCTTTTGAAAAAGCAGGAATTATTAAAAGCGGAGCGGATACGGTTTGCGGAAATCTTCCCGGAGCGGCTCTTGAGACAGTAAAGAAAAAATCAAAACCGTTTGTTTTGGGAAAAGATTTTAAAGCGGAAAATACAAAGATTAACCGTTTAAAAAAATCGCAAAGTTTTGATTATTGCGGCATTGAAAAGAAAATAAAAAATATTAATCTTTCTCTCTTGGGAGAGTATCAGTTTCAAAACGCGGCAGTCGCTGCCTGCTGTATCGAACTTTTAAATAATAAAAACTTTGTTGTGCCTGATAAAATTTTAAAACAAAGTTTTTTTAAAACCAGGTGGCCTGCAAGATTTGATTTAAGAAAGGCGGCGTTAAAAGATAAGCGGATTAATCTTATAATAGACGGCTCGCACAATGAGCAGGGAATAAACGCTTTTACGGACGCGCTTGGCGCGTTTTACAATAAAAAACTTTGCTTTTTGTTTGCAGTGATGAAAGAAAAAGATTATAAAAAAATTATCAAAAAAATTATCCCTTACGCTTCTAAGGTGATTTTGGTTAAAATTCAAAATGACAGAGCTGTTGACGCTGATAAACTTGAAAAAGAGTTTCTTAAATATAAATTCGATAAAAAAATTTTAAAAGCCGGTTCAACGGCTGCGGCTCTTGATATGCTTTCGAACGGCGAAACTGCCGCTGTGGTCGGCTCTCTTTATTTAGCGGGCGAAATTTTAAAAAATATTTATAATGAGGTCTAGTAAAATGTCAACACAACTCTATCTGGGCATAGATATGGGCGGAACGAACATCAAAATCGCCGTTGTAAACCACAAAGGCGAAATTATTGAAGAAACTTCCATAAAAACCGAGATCAAACAATCTCCGATGAACGTAATACAATCCGTAATAAAGCGGGCTTCGGCTTTAAAAAATTATGCAAAAACAAAAAATACAGGAATCGGCGTTGCCGGCGACATAAATTGTGATAACGGTGTGGTCCGTTTTTCTCCTAATCTTCCTAAATGGAAAAACGTTAAACTTAAAGAGATTATGGAAAAGCTTACCGGGAAGAAAGTAATTGTGGATAATGACGCCAATACCGCGGCAATAGGAGCTTTTTGGCTTGATGCCAAAGGAAAACCGGATAACTTAATATGCGTAACTTTAGGAACGGGAGTAGGCGGCGGTCTTATATTCAATAAAAAGCTTTACAGAGGAGCTTCGTGTACTGCCGGCGAAATAGGGCATATAACGATTGATTATAACGGACGTAAGTGCAAATGCGGAAATTCGGGCTGCTCCGAAACTTATATAGGCGCGAAATATGTTTCGGAATATGCCAAAAATTATTTAAATAAACACAGGTCAGCAATAATAGACCGTATGACCGGCAAAAATTACTCTTTGATTACGCCGGAAATACTTCACGATGCCGCTGTAAAAGGAGATAACTCCGCGATTGAAATATGGAGATACGTCGGAGAGAAGCTCGGCATAATTCTTGCGGGCGTGCTGAATTTTGCCAATCCAGACATGATTATATTATGCGGCGGAATAAGCCATGCCGGAAAATTTTTGACCGGTCCCGCGAAAAAAGAAATAAAGGAAAGAGCGTTTAAATCCGCTGTTAAGGCGTGCAAAATAAAGATTTCCCGCTATACAAGTAAACTTGGCGTAGTAGGAGCGGCTATGCTTGCCAATCAATAGCTTCATGAAGACTGCCATTAAAAAAATCATTTTTTTAATAACGGTTATTTTACTTTCAGCTGCTTGCGCTTATGCTTATCAGGTGGACATTTCCGCCGATAATCTTGAATATGATCAAAACTGCGGTAAGATTATAGCGCAAGGCAATGTCGTTTTGGTTTGGCAGGGAAAGACGGTAAGAGCTGATTTCGTAGAGTTTTTCATTGAAGAAAAACTTATGAACGCGATGGGAAATGTGCGCGTAGAAGAGGCAGGCAACTCTTTTTTTGCCGAAAGCATAACGTATAGATATGACGATGAAACAGGAGAGATAATACAATCCATGATCTATTCGTCTATGATTTTTATGCGCTCGGAAAGAATGGAAAGGCATCAAAATACTTTCGCCGTAAATAATATAAAAATATCCAACTGCGATTTTGACGAACCGCACGTATGTTTCAAATCAAGAAAAGGCAAAATAACGTTAAATGAAAGAGTTACGATTTATAATGCCGTTTTATATATCGGTAAAATACCTGTTTTTTATCTTCCTGTAGTGACAAAATCTTTAAAAGGCGGAAAAGGTTTTTCTTCCAGGCTCACATACGGCATTGAACTGGGCTATACAAGCGAAGGCGGAGCGTCGGTTAAAAATTTCCTGCAATATCAGTTTACAGATGAACTCAGAGGCAGATTAATGCTTGATTATTTCGGAACAAGAGGATGGGGATACGGCACGGAGTTTGATTACTTTAAAAATAATACGAAAGCCAGCTTTTACGGTTATTACATAAGAGATTTGTTCGCCGACAGCAGCAGGTGGACTTTACGGCCTTACTATTGGCAGAGAATAAATAAGGAGTGGATGATACAATCGCAGGCTGAACTTATCAGCGATGAAAGCTTTAATAATCTCTATAACAATGACTGGAACAGGGTTATGGGCACTCTGCACTCTTACTTTGCCGCTACAAGGCAGGGAAGAAACTCTAATTTGCTTATAGCTTTGGACAGAGTAGATACTTATAATCCCGGCCAAGGGGAATTTGAAGCGACTTCAATTTCGCTTCCCAGAGTAACGTATAACATATTTCCTAAAAGAATAATATGGAATTTGGTAAATAACTTTACTCTTAATTACTCGAATGATTACAGACAGTACAGCGCCGGCAACTTTTTTTATAAAAGCACGGCTGACGCTACATACACGGTAAGCAGAGATTTCAAATTCGGAAGAAGATTTACTTTAAAGCCGTCTGCCGGAATAACCGAAAGCTGGTATAATAAAGATAACTATGATAATGAAGACAACACTTTTCTTACAAGATATTTTTCAACTTTGAATTCGCGTTTAAGGGTTACAAAGTGGATGGACTGGAACATGGCGTATTCCGTGCGCGCAAGAAGTGAAAAAAATTCTCTCCGCATAGACGAAAGCGCCAATGATTACGGCATAGAAACCAACGCGCTCGCGTTTACAAATTTTGTCTATATAGGAAACAGGACAACGGTACGAAATTACACGTCATATAATTTTTTAAATTACAGGACAGGCAGCTCCGTAAAATGGTCTCCGCTCAGCACCGATATAATTTATACTCCGAAATATTATATGACGGTATATTTAAGGCAGACGCAGTCTCTGGAACCGTTCCGGTTTAGTTCGGCTCAGCTTGATATGACATTGGGAGAACTTGAAAAAATTTATTTTAATTTCGGCGCTTTTTATCAGTATTATCCCGATACTCTGAAAGATTCTGCGGGTAATGAGTATCCTAATCCGATGGCTTACCGTGCAAAAGAAATAGATAACGTTATAGGAATCGGGCTTTGGCTTAACCCGAAATGGCGTTTGGATTACAATATAAGAACAACTTCAAGCCTGGATAAAATGTATTCAAGAATGAATGAACACGAATTCAGAATATACAGGGATTTACATTGTTATAATTTAGGCGTTACTTGGAGAATAAGAGGCGTATATCATGATGTTTTCATAAAATTTGATTTGAAGACGAATATGCCTTTCTCAAAAGCAGCTAATGCGGACGGACAGATACCTGATAATAATGACGCCGAAATGATATTTTTTCCGTGGAGATAATATAAAGGCAGAGTGAAAAGTGAAGAGTGAAGATGTTGAATTTCGGCTTCGCCGAAATGTATAATAAGTTTTCGCAAAGCGAAAACACTTTATCTTCACTCTTAACTCTCAACTCTTCACTCTGTAGTTAAAAAGGGGAATAAAATGAAATTATTGGTAACAGGCGGAGCGGGATTTATAGGGTCTAATTTTGTAAGGCACATTCTGAAAAAATATCCGAAATATAAAATTATAAACTATGACAAGCTTACTTATGCCGGTAATCTTGATAATTTAAGAGACATAGAAAAAAATCCAAGGTATAAATTTGTTAAAGGAGATATCTGCGATTTTAAGCTTGTAAATAAACATATGAAAGGCGTTGACGCCGTAATAAATTTTGCCGCTGAAACGCATGTTGACCGCTCTATTCTTAATGCGGATGCTTTTGTTAAAACCGCGGTAAACGGAACATTCGTTCTGCTGGAATCGGCAAAAGCTAACAATATAAAAAAGTTTATTCATATTTCCACGGATGAGGTTTACGGCAGCATTTTGAAAGGTTCTTTTACCGAAGCATCTCCTTTATCGCCTAACAGCCCGTATTCCGCCGCAAAAGCTTCGTCGGATTTACTGGTGCGTTCATATTTTGTTACTTACGGTCTTCCGTCGATAATCACAAGATGTTCGAATAATTACGGGCCGTATCAGTTTCCCGAAAAGGTCATACCGCTTTTTGTTACAAACGCCATGGATAATATTCCGCTTCCGTTATACGGCGACGGAAAAAATGTCAGGGATTGGCTTTATGTTTTAGACCATTGCAGAGGCATAGACATAGCGATGCACAAAGGAAAAAACGGAGAAGTTTACAATATCGGCGGCGGCGTTGAACTTACAAATATCGAACTTACTAAGAAAGTATTAAATATAATGGGAAAACCTTTGTCTCTGATAAAAAAAGTTTCCGACAGACCCGGACATGACAGAAGATATTCGATAGATTGTTCCAAACTTGAAAAACTGGGATATAAACCGTTGTATACTCTTGAAAAAGCTTTAGAAGAAACCGTGAAGTGGTATATGGAAAATGAAAAAATATGGCGCAGATTAAAAGATAAAAAATATAAAGAGTATTATAAAAAGCAGTATAGTAAGTGAGGCTGTTGTGCAGCATCATATTTATGCAGTTCTTTTGTATTCTTGATTAATAGAAACAAATATTGTAGTATTTTATAAACTTTATAAAACAAAATAAGTATATAAATACGTATTGTTGAAAATAAAAGTCTTAGAGGCTTGTAAAATAAAAGGAGGATGAAATGTTTAAGTTTTTAAGAAACAGAAGAGGGCAGGGGATGGTTGAGTATATCTTGATTGTCGTGGTTGTGGTTGGTGTAGTTCTTGGAGCTTATAAATTGTTCGGTACTAAAATCGGAGGAACTTTTACTAAAGCTGCAGATAGAATTGATAGCGAGCGAGATTCATTTGGAACTGTAACAACAACTGAGAGAGTGGAGTATGACAATTAAAGAGTAAAGAATAAAAGAGTGAATTAATCATGAAAAAAACAATACTAATAGCAATCATTTTTGCAGTTTTGGCAGTATTTTTTGCTTATATGTATTTATCTGATTTGGAGACCACATACAGAACAATGGCAGAGCCTGTTACTGTTGTAGTCGCAACACAGAGAATACCTCAGGGAACAGTTATTAAAAGAGAGATGCTTACGGAAAAGAAAGTGCCTAAAGAATATGTTCAGCCTAAAGCTTTTGCCGGCGTAAATAATTTATTTACAAAGGAAGGAACGGCTGTATATATTTCTTTGAACACTTTTGAAGCCGGCGAGCAGATAATGTCCACTAAGGTTTCAAGAACAAACGCGGAAACGGGATTAACAAATGTTATACCCGACGGATATAAGGCTTTGGCAGTCAATTTTGACTCTGAAAGCGCCAGCGTTATAACTCCGGGAAGCAGAATAGACGTTTTGAGCATTATTAATTATGCCGATACAAATAATAAGTTTCAGGAATCGATATATATGATAGCTCAAAATATTCTTGTTTTGGCAGTAGGCAACAATTATATCGGAATGTCTGCTAAAAAGAATGACGAAGGCGGCAGATCCGGCGGCACTCTGACATTAGCCGTAACGGTTGAAGAAGCGCAGACAATAATGCTTGCGGCTGACAGCGGAAGTTTAAAATACATTATCCGCCCTGCAGGAGATAATGAAATTTATGATATCAAACCTTTAAAGCTGTCCGATATTATAAAAGATATTTCAAAAACAATGCCGCAGCAAAAGCCAGCGGCGACAAAAGAGCAGCAGGCTATGATTAAAGCGATGAACCAAAGCCAAAAAGAAGCGCTTGAAATGATAAATAAGTACGCGAACTCGCAAAAATAAGCAGTATGGATGCGTGGATGCATAGAGGAGTAGAGGCATAGTAAAGACAAAGGCGATATACATCCATGCATCTACGCGTTTTCAAAAAAGTCGTTGCTACGCATCCATGCGTCTATGCATCTATGCGTCATTACTATAGGTAAAAAATGATTTTAATTTCATCTACATGCAGCGTTCTTCACAGGGCGCTGATAGCAAACGGATTGTCTTCGGTATGCAAAAATTCCGGGAACGAGAATATTATTTTGGATTTTTCCGTTCCCGGAACCGAAGCGTTTTGGTCTGTTTATAAAAACGGAATGAAATATGTAGAGGATATAATTCCGGTTTTATCCGGCATTAATCCCAAGATGATAAAAAGCTTTTTATCGCCGAATAATATGAATTTTGTTCTCGGACTGAAAAACAAGAAAATAGAAGATATTAATATGGAAGGCCTTTTATATCTTACGGACGTCGTTGAAAACAGTTATAAATATGTTTTTGTCGTTCTGCCGGAGCAAAACAGCGCCAATGTTTTTAAATTAATCGAAAAATCAAAATGCATTATTCTTCCTTTTACTTCGGATACGGTATCCGCAAAGAATGCCGTTTTAAGCGCCGAGATTCTGTCCGAACAATGCGCTGCCGCTTCAAAAATACTTCCTTTAAAACTTGATATAGGATATGAATTTCACAGTGAAAAAATATTGAACTCTTCTCAGATATTTAAAAACTGTTTATCGGCTGATTTCAGCCCGGAAGCGCAAAACCAGATTCTTTCTCCTAAATATTCATACAGAGACACAGGCAGCACTCTTTCGGCGGCATTAAACGAAATAATAAAAAGATATTCCGCCGGAGAGATAAGAAACAATAATATTGAAGAAAGCGGTAAAAAATATTTTCAAAATGAAGACGTTTATAAAGAGCTGAGAAACAAAGTTCACGGCGAACTTGTAGACCGGATGAAAGATTATGCCGATGAAACCGACACCGAACAACTTAAAAGAACCGCAAGAATTAAAATAGACGGAATATTAAAAAAGCTTGAATTGACGCTGCCCGATGATATTTCGCAGAGGCTTTTTAAAGAACTTTGCGACGATGTAGCAGGTCTCGGAGTGCTTGAAGATTTTTTAAAAGATTCCGCGATTACGGAAATAATGGTGAACGGCCCCGACAGTATTTATACGGAAAAAGCAGGCAAGCTTACTGAAACCGGGATTTCTTTTCCTGATGAAAAAAGGCTGAAAACCGTAATAGACAGAATAGTTTCACAAATCGGAAGACATATTGACGAAGCTTCACCTATTGTGGACGCCAGGCTCAAAGACGGCTCGCGCGTTAATGCGGTAATACGTCCGATTTCTCTAAACGGTCCCATATTGACCATAAGAAAATTTTTGAAAAATAAGCTTTCTACGGACGCTTTGGTAGAATCCAACAGCATAAGCAAAGAGATGATAGAGTTTTTAAAAACAGCTGTTTTGCTAAAAAGAAATATAATAATTTCCGGCGGTACCGGTACAGGCAAAACAACGCTTTTAAATGCCGTATCATCCTTTATTCCTGCGAAAGAAAGATTGGTGACTATAGAAGATTCTGCTGAACTCCAACTCCAGCAAAAGCATGTTGTGCGTCTTGAAAGCCGTCCGAAATCTACAGAAGGAACAGGCGAAGTAAGTATAAGAAGGCTGGTTGTTAACGCTTTAAGAATGCGTCCCGACAGAATAATTGTTGGTGAGTGTCGTTCCGGTGAGTCTTTGGACATGTTACAGGCGATGAATACGGGGCATGAAGGCAGTATGTCAACGGTACACGCCAATTCGGCGCAGGATGCGGTTTCAAGACTTGTAACGATGGTTTTGATGTCCGGTGCGGATTTGCCTGAAAAATCTATTGTTGCTCAAATAGCGTCTGCGGTTAATGTAATTGTTCAGCTTACAAGATATTCCGACGGTTCAAGAAAGATATCTTCGATATCCGTCATTAATAAGACAGAAGATGAAAGAGCGTTTGAAATAAAAAACGTTTTTAATTTCGAGCTGAAAGGCATAGTCGACGGAAAACAGCAGGGTGAATTTAAAGCTTCGGGATTTATTCCCGACTTTATAGTAAACGCTTCAAAAAGCGGCGTAAATATAGATATGGGAATTTTCAAATGATAAAAATATTGTTTATTTCGGCTTTGGGCGCTTCGGTGTTTTTGCTGATTTTTTCCGTTGTTTTAGGAATACAAAACAGAAAGAAAGATAAAAAGCAAAGCAAAAACTTGAACCTGAAGTTTAAAGAAATGACAGCTTTAAGAAAGAGGATTTTTATTGCGGCAATAATTCTTATGCTTACGGCGATAATACTGCAAAACATTGTTTTTGCAATGATAGCCTCTATCGTTTATATGTATTTTGACTGGTATATCAAGGATAAAAAAGCCAGGGAAAGAGCAGCTTTGATAGATAAGCAGGTTGTGGAAGCTTTGACAATTGTAAAAAACGCGGTTCAGTCAGGACAGTCTCTGGCACAGGCAATCAAAACCGCTGCCGAAGAATTGAAAGACCCTATAAAAATTGAATTTGATAAAATGTCGGAAAATCTTGCCTTGGGCGTAAGTTTTGACAAAGTGCTGATTGACGTTTCCGAAAATGCTCCGAGCAAAGAGTTTAAGCTTATGATAGATACAATACGCATATCAAAAGATTCAGGCGCCAGCCTTGCCGGAATTTTTGACAGAATAATTGCGGCAACTTCCCAGAGAATAGCAATTCAGGCTAAAGTTACAGCTTTAACCGCGCAGGGAAGAATGTCCGGCAATGTCGTAAGCGTGATACCTTTTTTTGTTATTGCTATGATGTACACGATTGAGCCGGATATGATGAGGTCTTTATTTACGACCCTTGCTGGAAATGTTCTTCTGCTTATAGTCGTCATAATGATTTTAATAGGTTCATTTGTTATAAGAAAATTAACGGAGATTGATTTCTGATGTTTTTATTATTATTTTGCATATCACTTTTAATTGCGGTATTTTTTGTTACGGATACTTTTCTCAAAAGCGTAAGCACAATGGAAACCGAGGGAAAAGTGCATAACGCGGTTGAAAAAAAGAAAAGTAAAAGTTTTATAATGCCCGTAGTGCTACGCTGGGCTGACGGCGTTGGATTTATTCTTTCTAAAATCAAATACAAAAAATTCAATGATATGATGTCCAAACTTCAAAACGATTTGATTTCGCTTGGCGGAGATTACGAAAAATTTAATTCTTACCAATATTTTGCAATGGGTCTGTTTTCAATGGCCGGCGGTATTTTGTTTTGCATATTTTTTATAAGCATGGATATACTTCTGATAGTTTTTGTCGCGGCAATATTTTTTGCTCTTCCTTTTATAAGATTAAAAGAGGCTGTTAAAAGCAGAAAAGAGAGAGTTTTTAAGCAGCTTCCGGATATGTCTGATTTGCTGTCGGTTATGATGGACGCGGGTTCGGATTTTTTCAGCGCCGCGGATAAAGTTACAACAATTTTAAAAGGACCTTTGTCCGATGATTTCAGGGATGCCTTGGCAAAAATTTCGCTTGGATATGATAAAAAAACCGCTTTAAATGAAATGGTGCAAAAAAGCGGCGTTGAACAGCTTGGTTTTTTTGTCAGGACGATTAATATGGCTTTGGATGCCGGCGTCGGTATGTCCGATACTTTAAAAAGGCTTGCCGAACAAATGAGAATGGAAAGAGCGGCGGCAGCTGAAAAAAAAGCTCAGGAAGCGCCGATAAAAATGTTAATTCCATTGGTACTTTTCATATTTCCTACGATTTTTATAGTTATTTTCGGGCCGATAGTAATAAATTTTATGACTACGGGCGGATTTTAACGGCAATTACAAATTACGAATGACGAATTACGAATCAACGGCAAAAAAAGTCGTTTACGGTTTTTGCGAAGCAAAGAATTTTGTCGTTATAAGGTGCATGGTAACGACAAAGACAAAACGGCCATAGCTGTTCTACGCATCA
This sequence comes from Candidatus Endomicrobium neocapritermitis, assembly GCA_009778325.1. GTDB lineage: Bacteria > Elusimicrobiota > Endomicrobiia > Endomicrobiales > Endomicrobiaceae > Endomicrobium_B > Endomicrobium_B neocapritermitis. The sequence continues at coordinate 71,744 of WRJZ01000050.1, forward strand.
ACGCATCCATGCTTCTGAGAGGAGATTAACAAATGAAGAAAATTGTATGGCTGACAATATTTTTTTGTTTATTTATTGCCGCTTGCGCTTCCGCTCCAAAATCTTTGAAATCTGATAACGAAATTTCCGAAGACATAAAACCTGCTGCAATACCAAAAGACGCTAAAGAAATTATCAGCAAACCTTCTAAAATAATCGAAATAAACTAAGCATGGATGCGAGGATACAAAGAGACATAGTAAAGGCAGTTATAGCCTGCCGTTATCTTTAATTATCATTTGTTAATTGCCTTTGATTCGTAATTCGTCATTCGTAATTTGTAATTGCCGTAAAATTGACTGCCTATGAATATCTTTGTATAATGCATGACAAGTATTTTAAGAGGTAAACAATGATAGATTTGCACATGCACACACTGTTTTCCGACGGCGTTCTGCTGCCTTCGGAGCTTGTATACAGGGCTAAGTTTAACGGTTATACGGCTATGGCTATTACCGATCATATTGATTTTTCGAATATGGACTTTGTTATACCAAGAATTGTAAAAGTATCGAAAATTCTTACGGAAAATTACGGTGTCCTGGTTTTTCCGGGCGTGGAAATAACATATGTTCCGCCAAAACTTATCAAAGAAGCCGTAATCGAATGCAGAAAGCTTGGGGCAAAAATAGCGCTTGTACACGGTGAGACAGCGGCTGAAACCGTTCCGCCGGAAACAAATATTTATGCCGTTGAAGCCGGAATAGATATCCTTGCGCATCCCGGGCATATAACTAAAAAAGAAGCTGAAACTGCGGCGAAAAACAACGTTATGCTTGAAATAACAACGCGCCGCGGTCATAATGTTACAAATAAAGAAGTCGCTGCCGCAGGGATTGCGGCCGGCGCAAAACTTGTATTAAATACAGATTTGCATGCGCCGGAAAATATCCTTACTCCGGAGATGATAGTAAATACTCTCTCGGACGCAGGACTTTCCGACGGCTATTATGAGATAATGCAAAAAAATTCGCAGGAAATAATTATAAAGGCAGAGAATAGAGTATAGATAGTGAGTTTTCGCTTTGCGAAAACCGATAATAAGTTTCGGCGAAGCCGAAACACAATATTTATTCTCTATTCTCTCTACTCTATTATCTGCCGTTAAAAAGGGAGCTCCAAATGCGAGGCGTGTCATTACAAAAAATGTCAAAATTCGAAAGATTTACAAATTTTTTAACAAAACAAATCAGAGAAAACAGAACTAGATTTTTTACTGTTTTAGGTTTTACGGCAGGTTTTATAATACTTGCCGTTTTTATATTTGTCCGCCTTCAGACTTTAAATGAAAGCGCTTCGGACAGGCTTGCCGCCGCGTATATGTTCCTCATGAATGCCAATAGACAGGAAGCCATGTCTCATTTAAATTATGCTATTGCTTATTCAGGAAAAACGCCGGCGTCTTATCAGGCAAGGCTTGTAAAGGCTGATATGCTTATGGATGAGAAAAATTACGGAGCGGCTCTGCCGCTTTTAAAAGAAACAGCGGAAAAAGGAAAGCCTGATCTGATAAGACCTTTGGCTATGGTCAGAATAATATATGCTTATGACCAGCAGAATGATTACCAAAGCGCGATACTTGCGTCAAATGAATTTATAGAAAAATACCCCGATCATTTTCTCATAAGGAATGTATATTTAAATTTGGCCAGATACTACCAACTTACAGACTCTCCGGAAGACGCCAAAAGAATTTACGGCGAAGTTCTTGTTAAATTTCCCGCCACAAAGGAAGCGGAGTACGCTGAGAAAGTTTTGAGAGGGCTAAACTAAAAGACAATTACGAATTACGAATAAACTGCAAACGGCTTTTTTGTCTTTGATTCGTAATTGCAGTTAAAAAGGGGGAGTAGAGTATATGAAAAAAATTGTTGTGGCTTTAGGTTGTATTGTTATTTTTTCTTCGGTTATTTTTGCGCAGAAGGCAGAATCTATTACGGTTAAACGCGAAAACGGGGGGGACATTGCGATTGGTTATGTTCACGATGCTCTTGCGTTCAGAGTTGCGCTCAACGATCTTCTTTCTTTGGAAGGAAGTTTCGGCTTTAGGGCGGGAGACGGCGACGACGGGTTTATCGTTGGATGCAGAGCTTTGTATGTTTTAAAGAAATATACCGATTTTAACGTCCATGCTTTCGGCGGTTTGAATATAGGTTCCGTAAATCCGGAAATTGGCGATTCCTCATCTATTGTCAGACCTGTTGCAGGAGCAGGAATAGAGTATTTTTTGGCGTATAATCTTTCAATATCGGCGGAAATGGGCGTCGCCGCCAACTTTCAAAAAGATTTTAACTTTGTCTCCACTTACAGTGACTGGCTGTCCGTATTCGGGTTTAGGTATTATTTAGATTAATAAAGCTTTAGTGAAAAATGCCCGCCGCTTTATCCTGGCGGGCTTTTTTTATTTTTCCGTTGAAAAAGCACGGCAAAAAATAGTAAAATAACTATCTATGAAATTTAATGTTTTTATATTACTGTTTCTTCTTATTTCGGTAAATGTCTGCGCTCAGGATGCTGCGCAGAGCGTTTTCGTTTCCGATAAAGAACTCCGGAGGCAGGAAGAGAAGCAGGAAAAAGCCAAAAAGAAAGAAGAGGAAAAACAGGAAAAAGAAGAACAGAAGTTCGAGAGAGAAGAAAAACGCAGAAAAGCTGCGGAAAAAGAACCTTATTCGGCTTTGGTGCTGGATTATAATTTGAGGTTTCAGGCGGCTTCATATTCAAATTTAAATTACCGCGACGCCACAACCCCTGAAGGCGAAAATATTTTCCGTCAGTACCTGAGCGTTAATATTATAGGTAAATTTGACGACAGAATTGAAATGTCGGCAAGGCTTGCGTCGTACGGTTCATCCGGAAAGCAAAATGAAATATTTGCCATGCCGTATTCGGATAACGATTTTTCATTTTTTCTTGAAAGCGCTTATGTGAACTTCAGAAGCGAGACATACGCGTTTATTCCTTATGTTTTTACTGTCGGAAAACAGTATTTTTCAGTAGGAAACGGATTGATTATAGATTCAAATCAAAACGGTTTTTTGGGAGCAAGAGCTCAAGCAGATTTACCGCTCATGTTTTCAATTGATGCATTTGCGGCAAAAGTTGATAATCAGGATTTCAACATTTACGGCGGCAGCGTAAAAATAAAAACTTATCCGTTAATTGAAATCGGCGTTTATCAGGAAAGAAACAATACCGGTTTTGCTTATCACAAAGGAATATTAATTGACTCTGCTGCTTATGCGATAGAGTCCGACGTTAAAACTTTTTATAACATAGCCTTGAGCGGAGGAAAGAACAAATATAATTACAAATTGGAAGCCGCTAAACAAACAGGCGAGCTTGTGAGAACGTCAAGCGACACGGTAGAATATGACGCTTATGCTTTTCTTGCCGAAGGAAGCTGGCAGGGCACTTTTTTTAAGCGGGCTTCAAACGCTAAAATTCTGTTTTCTTATGCCGACGCGGAAAACGAAAATTCATTTAATCCCACTTTTGCCAGAAGGTATGACGGATTGCAAAGAATAGGGTACGGCACTTTGTTTGCGGCAAACAACAGCGATTCGTTTTTAATACTTCCTGCCGGTTACGGAGGAATAAATACAATCGGCGCGAAGTTTGATATTGCTCCGTGGAGTTTCTTGCAAACAGGAATCGCTTTTTATATGTTTTCCGCTTCGGATGCTCCTGCGGATGCAGGTGACCCGGGTCTTGCAAAGCTCTACGGCGCGAAAGCGGATTTGGGCAATGAGTTCGATTTTTTCATAAAATACAAATATATTGATTATTTTGACGTCGGGTTTGGTTTTGCGATGTATACGCCTCCGTCGGATGCGTACAAAGTATTTTCTAATACGGAAGCATCATATTTATATCAAATAGAAGTCAGCGCCAGATTTTAGCAGCGAGTTCATGGTAACACTACGATAGATTTTTAGAGGTTTCCTTTAACATGAAAAAAATTTACTTGGCTTTCTTATGGCATCAGCATCAACCTATGTATAAAAACCCTTCGACGGGCAGTTATGAGCTTCCGTGGGTAAGGCTTCACGCGACTAAAGATTATTATGATATGGTCGCGGCTTTGGACAATTACCCGAAAATAAAAGCTAACTTTAATCTCGTTCCGTCTCTTTTAATCCAGCTTGAAGAGTACGCGTCAGGAAAAGCTAAAGATAAATTCCTTGACCTGACTCTTAAAGACGCTTCTTTGCTTACCGAAGACGAAAAAGTTTTTATTTTGATGAACTTCTTTATGGCTAACTGGGATAATATGATTTTTCCGTACAACAGATATTTACAGCTTCTTGAAAAGCGCGGAAGGCATACAACGGAAGCGGAAATCAGAAAAACGCTTAACTATTTTAAAGTTGAAGATTTCAGGGATTTGCAGGTATGGTTTAATTTAACATGGATGGACCCATACTGGCGTAAAACCGACGAATTGGTCGGCTCTCTCTATGATAAAGAAAGAGATTTTACCGAAGAAGATAAGCAAAAGCTTGTAACCAAACAGCTTGAAATTTGCGGCAAAATAGTTGAAAAGCACAAAGAAGCGCAGGACAGGGGGCAGATAGAAGTTTCAATAACGCCTTATTACCATCCGATTTTGCCGCTTTTATGCGATACAAATGTTGCTCATCAGGCAACCCCTGCAATGGTGCTGCCTAAAAATAGATTTTCTCATCCGGAAGACGCGAATTGGCATATAACAAACGCCATAGATTATTATGAAAAACTTTTCGGACGCAAGCCGTCGGGTATGTGGCCGTCTGAAGGTTCGGTTTCAACCGATATGGCGGTATTGGCCGCCAATGCAGGAGTAAAATGGATTGCCACGGATGAAGCAGTGCTTTTTAACAGCTCAAAAGAAATAAACGGAAACAGAAGGTTTTTATTCAGACCGCATAAATTGTCGGTAAACGCAATAGAGCTCAACATGCTTTTCAGGGATCACGGCTTATCGGACTCCATAGGTTTTGTTTACTCCAAATGGAACGCCCGCGACGCGGCCGCCGATTTCGTAAACAAAATACGCGGAATAGCCGATTATGTCGGAAACGATTATGACGCGCCTTTGGTTTCGGTTATTTTAGACGGCGAAAACTGCTGGGAATATTATAAAAACGACGGATGGGATTTTCTGGAAGCTCTTTATGAAATGCTCAGTAATGACACAGTAATTGAAACCGTAAAAATAAGCGAATATCTTGAAAAATTTCCTCCGAAGAATGTTTTGCGGGGACTTACGGCGGGTTCATGGATAAACGGAAATTTCGGCGTTTGGATAGGCCATAATGAAGATAATACGTCTTGGGACTATCTGGGAATGACAAGAGATTTTCTTGTTGATTTTATCGAAAAAAATCCTGGTTTTAAAGGTTCTAAACAGGAAAAAGAAGCATGGGACATTTTTTACGCGGCTGAAGGTTCGGACTGGAACTGGTGGTACGGGCCTGACCATTCTTCCGCGAATGACTCTGTTTTTGATTTTATCTACAGGCAGCATTTGATTAAAGTTTACGAGTGCATGGGGCAGAAGCCTCCGGATATTTTATACAAGGCTATTAAAAGCACGCAAAAGAGATATAATGAATCAAAGCCGTCGGCTTTTATAAGTCCGAGAATTGACGGCAAAGTTACGAACTTTTTTGAGTGGAAAAACGCCGGATATTATGAAGTCGGGCATGCCGGGGGTTCGATGCATCAGGTTTCGGCGGCAGTTAACACTTTTTATTATGGGTTCAATATGCGGAATTTTTATGTCCGTTTTGATTTAAGCGCCGATATTTCTCTTAAATCGCTTGAGGATTTAACTTTTCATGTGATTTTTCTTGCGCCGGTTAAGCGTAATGTCGCGCTTACATTCAGTGCCGACGGAAAAGTTTCGAGGCTGGTTCTTAAGACTGAAAAAGAAGAAAAAGTTTTAAATATTGAAAATGCGGCCTTTGATAAAATTATAGAGATAGCCATACCTTTTGCCGACTTAGACCTTCCGGCGGACTATGAAAATATCGAGTTTACCGTAAGCGTTGATAAAAATAGCATGGAAATAGAAAGATGGCCTTATCAATCTTCAATAATAATTCCGAAACCTTCGGAAGGTTTTAATTTTTTAAGCTGGACGATTTGAACGGCAAGTAATAATTAATAATTAACAAATAACAATGTAGGAGTTTCGGTATAACCGAAACATATTGATAAGGTTTTCGCAAAGCGAAAACACAATAATTGTTAATTATTAATTGTAAACTGTTAATTGGAGTTTTTTTATGCAAATAAAAGGGATAGCTGTTAATGGCAGGACATATAAAGCTTTTGAAGGGGAGATAGTTCCCGGAAGTTCTTTGGTTTTTATTATGAGCGCAAAAGGTTTTATTATGTGCGGTTATTTAAATATGGAAACAGCCGAAAAGAAAGGCAATATTGCCGCAATTGCCACCGGCGTTAAAACTGTTGACGATATGCTTAAAACAAAAATAGTCGCTGTTTCAAGCGCCGCAAAAAAGGCAGGAATTACAGAAGGCATGCCGGTAAAAAAAGCGCTTGCATATATGTAACAACAAAGTTCAAAGTGCAGAGTTCAAATAATGTGTTTCGGCTTTGCCGAAACTGATTATAAGTTTTCGCAAAGCGAAAACACCGAATTTGAACTCTGAACTCTGCATTTTGAACTTTTGTCTTTAAACTCATTCCTTTAACAAATTTCGCCAGTCGTTTGCTTTTTGGAAAAAACTTACTGCGGTTTTAAAATCTTCTTCGTTTGTTTGTTTATCTTCTGATTTTTCCATGGAAGGCAGTTTGTAAAAATCCGTATGTTTTATAGGTTTTAACAATGTAAGAGTATCGTTGTGAACAAAACCCGCCTTTTGGTAATTTATTAAAAAATATCTCGTTTCATAATCTTCAGCCGTAGCGTCTTGCCCGAAAAATCTGTTTTCATATTCTATATTAAGCAAAGAAAGCAATGTAGGCAGAGCGTCTATCTGGCTTATGTGATGCGTATAAGTTTTAGGCTTTATAAGTTTTGGCGCATAAATTATAAGCGGTATTCTGTGCTCTCTGGGATGTAATTCGTCTTTTCCGGCAATGCCTGCTTCGTGGTCTGCCACAAAAACAAATACGGTGTTGTCAAACCACGGCTTGGTTTTTGCGGTTTCAACAAGCTGTCCTACGGAATAATCAGCATATTTAATGGCGCTTGTTCTTTCTCCCTGCGGTAAATCTATGGCATTTTGCGGAAAGGTATAAGGTCTATGGTTTGAAGTCGTAAGCACAAACAAAAAGAATTTTTCTTTATTGTCATGATAGCTGTCCGCCCGTTTTATCGCCTGCACAAACAAATCTTCATCGCTTACGCCCCACGCATTGGCAAAACGAACTTCATTTTTAGGAAAGTCCGTTCTGTCGTTTATCGCAAAGCCGTTATTTCTAAAATAGTAATTCATATTGTCAAAAGCGCCGTATCCTCCGTAAACGAATTCGGTTTTATAACCCTTTTTTCTGAAAATAGTTCCGATAGTGTAAAGATTTTCATTGTTATTTCTGCGCACTATTGACATGCCGGGTAAAGGCGGCACGGCTATTGTAAGCGCTTCTATGCCGCGGACAGTTCGCGTTCCCGTGGCATAAGTATTGGGGAAAAACACTCCTTCCCGAGCGTATCTAATCAAATAAGGAGTAACCGGAGAATTATCTTCGCCGGCAGTCCGCTCCATGTATTTAGCGCTCATGCTTTCCATAAGCACAATAATTATATTCGGATTTAATTCTTCGCCTTGCCGCGAAATAAATTTCCCTAAAGGAATTTTTCCGGAGATTATTTTATCGACTTCTTCCTGCGGAAGCGTCGGATAAAATACATCGTATTCCAGCTCGTTGTGCGTAAACGCGTAGACAAAACTGTAAGCTCCGCCTTTGGCAATTTCATTGTTAAATCTGTTATTTGTAACTTCAGACCAGCTTAACGTCGTGAAGAAAGCTATTACGGCGCACAAAGCTAAATTAACTGCAAAAACCGCCAGCCTGTTTGAAAATTTTGGAATTGCCGTGTTTTTCGCAGCCGTAAAAAATTTTGAAAGCGCGAAACTTGCGGCGCAGGTAAGTATAAAAGCCGTAGTTAATATGGATATTACGGGATAAGACTCGTGAATATTTTTAATTACTTCATTGGTATATACCAAATAATCAACGGCTATAAAGTTAAATCTTGAAAGAAACTCATCCCAGAAAAAATATTCGGCAATGCTTTTAAACGCCGTAAGGTATAAACTTACAGTAAAGAAAATTCCGGTAAACCATTTGTCAAATTTTGTGTTGTGTTTTTTTGCGGGTAAAACCATAAGATAAAAAATAAAAGGAAGGATAAAAAAAACGGATTCCATTATAAGAAAAAAGACGGATACGGAAAAAGTCTTTAAAATGGCAAATACGGACAAGTCCATATTGCCAAAGCTTAAAAACGTAAAAACAACAGTTACAAGAAGGCCTAACGCTGCGTAGGCCGCCAAGAATACGGACGTTCTTTTCCAATAATACATTAACATTGCAGATCCTCGATGTTTTTTATTTAATTTATAATAATGTCATAAAATCGATTTAATGTCAAGCGTAAACAACGGCGATGCAGGGATGCAGAGAGGCAGAGTAACGGCAAAAGAGAAATAAACTAGGTCGTTAGTTTCTGTGCATTTGCCGTGGTTGTTGCCCTGCCTCTCTGCATCCCCGCATCCCTGCATCGTTGTTTTGTGAACTTCCAATCTTCTATTCATTTTTTGTATAATTACATGCCAATTTATTTTAAGGAAAACAATATGCAGATTCAAACGCCGTATTATTTGATTGACGAGCGCAAGCTTTTTAAGAATATGAAAAAAATAGAGTATGTCCGCAAGAACTCAGGGGTGAAGTCTGTTTTGGCGCTAAAATGTTTTTCCGCGTGGTCTGTTTTTCCTTTGATGAGCAAGTATATGGCCGGAACTACGAGCAGCTCGCTTTATGAAGCAAGGCTCGGATACGAAAAATTCGGCGGAGAGACGCATGCTTTCAGCGTTGCGTATTCAAAAAGCGATATAGAGTCTCTTAAAAAAATATCCGATAAAGTCATTTTTAATTCGGTTTCGCAGCTGAAAATGTTTTATAAAGATGTTAAGCATTTAAATATCGGCTTGAGAGTTAATCCGGGAGTCAGCTACTCTCATTTTGATTTAGCCAATCCGGCGAGAAAAAACTCAAGGCTCGGCGTATTTGATAAAAACGAAGTCTTAAAGGCGTTAGACAAAATCAACGGAGTTATGTTTCATTACAATTGCGAAAACGGAGACTTCGTCTCTTTTTCTAAAATGCTTGATTTTATTTCAAGTAAATATGAAAAAGTTTTGCATAAAGTTAACTGGGTGAGTCTGGGCGGCGGGTTGTACTTTACTAAAGAAGGTTATCCGATCGATAAGTTTTGTGAAAAGCTCAAAGAGTTCAGCCAAAAATATAATGTGCAGGTTTATCTGGAGCCCGGCGAAGCCGCGATAACTAAATGCTGCGAGCTTGTGACAACTGTTTTGGATATTGTGCATAACGGTAAAGATATTGCTATTGTTGACGCCTCAACCGAAGCGCATATGCTTGATTTGCTTATATATCAAACTCCGGCAAAAATGGATTCTAAAAGCGGCAAAAATGAGTATATTATTGCAGGCAAATCGTGTCTGGCAGGCGATATTTTCGGCACATATAAGCTTGCAGGCAAACTTAAAGTCGGTTCGAAAGTGAAATTTGCAGACGCTGCCGGATACACAATGGTAAAGAAAAATTGGTTTAACGGCGTTAAAATGCCGTCAATAGTTGTCAAAAGGCTCAACGGTAAAACAGAAATTATAAGGCAGTTTTTATATACTGATTTTGTGAAAAATCTGTCATAAAAATAAAAGTGAAAGGCATGATGTACGCCTTCGGCGCATGATGTCGCTGCGCTAATGATGTATTGCCGCTTTGCGGCAACATGATGTAATGTATCCTTGTCGTTAATGTGTGCGAAGCACATACATCATTTCCGAAGGAAACATCATGCACGAAGTGTACATCATGTCCCGTAAGGGATACATCATTGTCTTTAAAAAGGAGGGTAGCACTTTGGAAAAGAAAAACGTACTTTTAATCGGGGCGGGAGGGGTAGCGCATGTTGCTGCTCATAAACTTGCCCAAAATAATGATTTGTTCGGCAATATGTATATTGCTTCGCGTTCATTAGAGGCTTGTAATGCTATTTTGGAAAGCATAGAGCGTAAAAATAATTACAAAGACATTTCAAATAAAATAATTGCAATGACGATAGACGCTTTAGATGTTGCCGAACTTGTTAAATTGATAAAAAAGCTCGATATTTCTATTACAATTAATTTAGCTTCGGCTTTTTGCAATATGTCCATACTTGAGGCATGTATAGAAACAGGATCGGCATATATTGATACGGCAATTCATGAAGAACCGAATAAAGTTTGCGAAAACCCTCCATGGTATGAAAATTATGAGTGGAAACGTAAAAACAGATGCGCCGAAAAGCAAATAACCGCTATTTTGGGCGCCGGTTTTGACCCCGGCGTAGTCAACGCTTATGCCGCTTACGCGAAAAAACATTATTTTGACACTATTGATACCATTGACATAATGGACGTAAATGCCGGCAGCCACGGTAAATATTTTGCGACGAATTTTGATCCGGAAATAAATTTCAGGGAATTTCACAAAGTCTGGACATACATAGACAGGCAGTGGGTTGAAAAAGCCGTTCATGCGGAAAAAATGGTTTATGATTTTCCTGTTGTCGGTAAGCAGACGGTTTATTTGACGGGGCACGATGAAATACATTCGCTTTCAAAAAATATGGACGCAAACTCCGTCAGATTTTGGATGGGTTTTAGCGATCACTATATTAATGTTTTCACTGTTTTAAAAAAGATAGGCTTACTTTCGGAACACCCCGTAAAAACTGCCGAAGGCCTTGAAGTTGTGCCTTTAAAAGTTGTAAAAGCCTGCCTGCCGGACCCGAAAACGCTTGCGCCTGATTATACGGGAAATACTTGTATAGGCGATTTGATAAAAGGCACAAAAGACGGCCGCAAAAAAGAACTGTTTATATACAATGTATGCGACCACAAAGCATGTTATGAAGAAGTTGAATCCCAGGCGATAAGCTACACGGCGGCAGTGCCTGCGGTTGCCGCTGCTATTTTGGTGGCAAAAGGCGATTGGGACGTCAAAAAAATGGTAAACGTCGAAGAACTTGATCCGGATCCGTATATAGAACTGCTTAATAATATAGGATTGCCTACGGAAACAATAAAAGTAAGTTATTCTAAAAAGAGAAGTCCTAAAAAGGCAAGTAATAAATAATAAGTAATAAGTAAGAGACAATAAAGGCTGATGTCATTTTATCGGAATGGAAAATCTGTATCCGATATTTATCGTCATCAAGGTATATTTATCTTCTTCTTTATAGTTCGAATCTATGCTTTTGAGCGTGGCTTTATTCGATGTATAAAGAAGTTCGAAAATAAAATTATATAATTCTATTCCGCCACCGATACCGTAATAAAGCCCGCTGCCGTCGTCAAGCACTTCGCCGCCGTTAGCTTTAAAGTTGTGCATCATCATTCCGTAACCAAGCTGGCCTATAAGATAAACATATTCATTTTGTATAACTTTAAGTTTCGGCCTGAACGCAAAATAAAAATTCGGAATGTTCAAGTCGCCTCTGGCTTCTATGTATCTGTAAAACATATAGTTAAAGCCCAAACCTATGCCTAAATTGTCCGTAAAATAATAATAAACTTCCGGAGATATGGAATATCCCGGGTCAGCCTCAAGACGTTCTCCGTGATTGTTGTTAATCTGTGAAGAAGGGGCAGCGCCTAATTTTAAGACTGCATCAATTGACGTTTTTGCAAAAGCTGACGTTGAAAAGAATAAACACAAAAACAAGACAAAAAGTTTACGCATTTTTCAATCCTTAGAAGTTATATTTGTAATCCGTAAAATGAAAATCTTTCGGATATTATATTATTTTATTTTAAAAAGTGGAAGCGTTTTAAAAAAAAATTATATATAATAAAAAACATAATTCATTTTTAAAGGAGGACGCAATGTTTGTAAAAATAAGAGGAACAAAAGCCGGGATATCGGGAGAAGGCGAGTTTATAGTCCGCACGGAAAGCATAAAAAGCATAGAAATTCTGCTTGGCGAAAACAAAATAATGTACTTGTTTGACGATCCAAAAGGCATTATTGTTAAAGATGAAGATTTTCAGCGTCTTCTTCCGCTTCTTGAAGTCAAAGACTGTACTCTAGTCAGTGAATAAATAATAAGTAACAAGTAATAAGTTTAAGACATTGTTATTTTTGCGTATTACTTGTTACTTCAACTGATTTTATAAAGCTTTCCGCAGTTTTATTGTTTTTATCCGAATAAGGATATATCGACATAATCTGCCAAAAAGCGGTTTTATCTTTAATAAGCAAACTTTTAATGCCGAACTTTTTGCCGTCTTTCTCGAAAACGCCTTCAAGCAGCAGCCCTTCAAGCGAACCTGCCGCGTTCTCTTTTACTTCGTATACAAGATTATTATCTTTAAGTCTCAAAACTATCGAGTCTATGCCTGCTTGAAGTTTTACTTCATTTTTATATTCGCAGTAATGCACCATATAATCCGCTTTTTTATACGAAGAGGAGAAGTAATAAGCTGTTTTCAGTCTGTCTTTCAGTATATCTTTTGTTTTTTGCTCGAGGGCTTCCTGCCTTTCCAACGGAGGGGCTGTGACTGTAATTTTAGCCGATTCTATATATTGTTCTATCGGCGCGTTTACATTCTCCTGCTTCTTTGCAAATATATTAACCGCTATAAATACTGCGATTATGGACGCAAAGAGTATCCAAAAGGATTTTCTCATTACTTTTTCTCCGCTTTACGGCTTATAACTTCGTCGATTACTACTGAGTTTATGTAATTTTGCGCAAGTTCTTTGTTTTCCTCGGAATAAGGATAAACAGAAATTACCTTCCAAAAATTCAAATCTCTTTTTATAAGCAAAACTTCCGCGCCGAATTTCTTTCCGTTTATATCAAAAGTGCCGGAAATCCTGGCCTTTTCATCGCCGTTTTCTTCACTTTCGGTAATTTCATATTTGAAAGATTTATCGGCAAACAAACCGATTATATTTTGCACGGCATCGTTAATAGTTATTTCATTTTTATAGAGCATGTATATGACCGAATATTCGGTTTTTTTGTAAAATACTCCGTAAACGGCGGCGTATTCGATTAAATCTTTGTAATTTTCTTTAATCTGGCTTTCATTAACCGTCTTTTTTTCAAGCTGCGGCGCCGTAACGGTTATGCCTGCTTCTTCAATATATTGTTTTACAGGCTCATTTTTTGCCGATTTAAACTGCATTCTGGCATTGGCAAACATGATTGCTCCTAAAATAACGGCAACAAATATCCAAATAAGATAACGTGTGTTCATAAATAAATTTAACCTCTCTCCGTTAAAATTGAAAAAATATTATATAATATACAACAAAATTAAAAGTAAAGCTAATTTGCAGCCGAAGCTGAGAGGCAGAGATGCGGGGGGATGCAGGGTTAAAGGCAAAGCGTTCATGCGTCGTTACCCTGCATCCCTGCCTCTCCGCATCCCCGCATCTTTATAGGATTTTATGATAAAAATTACGGATTTAAACAAATCATTCGGAAGCAGAGTATTATTTGATAATCTCAATTTAAATATTAATGAAAAAGAACGCGTCGGGCTTGTCGGCAGAAACGGACACGGCAAAACAACTCTTTTTAAAATACTTTTGGGCGAAATGGAATACGATTCCGGCTCAATAGGCATACCGAAAAATTATAAAATCGGATATTTGCAGCAGCACATAAACTTCATAAAAAGCACGGCGGTTGAAGAAGCCTGCCTTGCGCTTGTCGAAAATGAAAAAGATTCAAAGTGGAAAGCTGAAAAAATACTTTCCGGGCTTGGGTTTTCGCAGGAGGATATGTTAAAAAATCCTCTTGAATTTTCAGGCGGTTACAAAATACGCATAAATCTTGCAAAAGTGCTTTTGTCGGACGCCGACATGCTTATGCTTGATGAGCCGAACAACTATCTTGATATCGTCGCAATAAGGTGGCTCTCGGGTTTTCTGCGCGCGTGGAAAGGCGAACTTATGCTTATAACGCATGACAGGAGCTTTATGGACAGCGTTATAACGCATTGTGCGGCTATTCACCGCGCCAAAGCCAGAAAAGTAGAGGGTACAACCCAAAAACTTTATGAACAGATAGAAAAAGAGGAAGAAATATACGAAAAGACAAGGCTTAACGCTGAAAAGAAAAGAAAGCAAACCGAACTTTTTATAAGACGGTTTCGGGCTAAAGCAAGACTTGCCGGAATGGTGCAGTCGCGCATTAAATGTCTTGAAAAACAGGATACAATGGACGAGCTGACTGAAATAGAAAGTCTTGATTTTTCATTTTCCGGAGTTCCGTTTCACGCTGCCAAAATGCTTGGCGTGCATAATCTCGGCTTTGGTTATAATCCCGAAAATAAATTGATGGAGAAGCTTAGCTTCGACGTGCTTAAAAAAGACAGAATTTGCGTTATAGGCAAAAACGGCAAAGGCAAATCCACTCTTTTAAAACTTCTGTCGGAACGGCTTGCTCCCGTTGAAGGAAGCATAAAAAAACATCCGGATTTGAAAACATCTTATTTTGTACAGTCCGACTCGGCAAATTTAATTCCTCAAAGAACAGTATTTGAAGAAATTATGAGTTCCGATAATGAATGTCTCCCTCAAAAAGCAAGAAATATATCCGGCGCAATGATGTTTAGCGGAGATGACGCGACAAAAAAAATAGAAGTTTTAAGCGGCGGTGAAAAAAGCCGCGTTCTGCTTGGCAAAATTCTTGTTAAACCGTGCCATTTGCTGCTTTTGGACGAACCGACAAACCATTTAGACATGGAGTCATGCGAAAGTCTTATTGACGCCATTGAAGAATTTGAGGGCTCTGTTATAATGGTTACTCATAATGAAGAGCTTCTTCACAATGTTGCCGAAAAGCTGATAGTTTTTGACAGAGGAAAAGCAGCCGTGTTTGAAGGAACGTATCAGGACTTTTTGGACAGCCGCGGATGGGAAGACGAAGGCGATAATTTAAAATCAAAAGGCGGCAAAAAAAATAAAGTATTCAACAGGGAAGAAATTAAAAAGCAGAGAGCGCAGCTTATTCAGGAAAAATCTAAAATTTTGAAGCCTCTTGAAGAAAAAATGACAAAACTCGAAAAAGAAATTACCCTGAAGGAAAAAGAGCTTGCCGAAAATACCGAAAAATTAATTCAGGCTTCTATGCAGCAGGATATAGAATTTTTAGCCGAAGGCCCGAAGATTGATAAGAATTTAAAATCCGAACTGAATATCTTATATAATGATTTCACGTCGGTTACTGAAGAGTTCGAAAAACAAAGCGAACATTTTAATATTAAAATTATGGAAATAAATTAGAAGCTCAGCAGCTCAGAAGCTCGGGAGTTCAGCAAAGACAAAGGCTTTGTTGTTGCCGTTACCGAGCTGCCGAGCTGCTGAACTTCCGAGCTTCCAATTGAATTTTCACTAGATTTTTTATAAAATTCAATTCAGTTCTATCTTAACAACGGGGATTATATGAGTACGAGAAGGCAGGCGAGAGAATGTTCTTTACAAATGCTTTACACAATTGATAATTGCAATATGCCGGTTGAAGCGGTTTACGAATGTTTTGATGAGCATTACCCTCAAGGCGAACCGTACAAGGTTTTTGCCGTTAAAATATTTAAAGGCGTTTGCGATAAAAAGGCTGAAATCGATGCTCTTATAGCTCAATATGCGAAAAACTGGGAACTTGAAAGAATGGCAGCCGTTGACCGTAATATTATCCGCCTTGCGGCATATGAAATTATCGATATGCCCGAAACCCCGATAAACGTAATAATAGACGAAGCCGTTGAAATATCAAAAAAATATTCCACAAAAGACTCCAGTAAATTCGTAAACGGCATTTTAGATAAACTAAAAGCCGCCAGAAAAGATAATTGACAAAAGCAAGTTTTAACTCATCTCTTTTGTCATTGCGAGAAAGAAACTTTGTTTCTGACGCGGCAAACCACTTAAAATTATGGAAATTAAAAACCGCATAGATAATCTAAGAAAAGAAATAGAGCGCCACAACAAGCTCTATTACGACAAAGAAACCCCCGAAATATCAGACACGGAATACGATAATCTAGTTAAAGAACTTGAAAAGCTTGAACGGGAATATCCTCTTTTCGCGTCAAAAGATTCTCCAACGCAAAAAGTTTCAGGTTCCGCATCGTCGTCTTTCAATCAAATTAAACATGTTGTGCCGATGTTATCGCTTGATAATACGTATTCCGAAGAAGAAATCGGCAAATGGCATGAAAGAGTTATAAAGGCAATTACGAATTACGAATTACGAATTACGAATAAACAGCACAACTCTTCGCTGTCGTTCACGGTTGAGCCTAAAGTCGACGGCATAGGCATAAGCCTTACTTATATAAACGGCGAGTTGAAAATAGGAGCAACCAGAGGCGACGGGGAAACCGGCGAAGACATAACGGAAAACATTAAGACTATTTCGGAAATTCCGAAAAAACTTAAAACGGAAAAACCTCCGTTATTTTTTGAACTCAGAGGCGAAGTTTATATTGATAAAGACGATTTCGCAAAACTTAATGACGATATTTTATTTAACGACGGGCAGCGCTTTGCCAACGCGAGAAATGCCGCCGCGGGATCTTTGAGGCAGAAAGATCCTGGAATTACGGCAACCAGAAGGCTCAAGTTTTTCGTTCATTCGTTCGGTAAAGTTGAAGGCATGAACTTTGAAAAGTATTCGGAATTTCTGAAATACTGTAAAAACTGCGGTTTTAAGCTTCAGAAAGATTTTAAAGTATGCGGTTCGCTAAAAGATATCATTAATTTTATCGAAGATATGCTTAAAAAACGTGAAAAAGTTCCTTACGAAATAGACGGCCTTGTAATAAAAGTCAACAGATTAGACCTTCAAAAAGAGTTAGGCTATACAAATAAAAGCCCGAGATGGGCAATCTCTTATAAATTTCCGGCTAAACAGGCTACAACAAAGCTGAAAACTATAAGAGTTCAAGTCGGAAGGACGGGAATAATCACTCCGTCGGCTGTTTTAGAGCCTGTTGAACTTGCCGGGGTTACAATTTCTCATGCGACGCTTCATAATTTTGAAGAAGTTGAAAGGCTTGATGTTAATGAAGGCGATACCGTTTTAATAGAAAGAGCCGGGGACGTAATACCGAAAATAATAAAAGTAGTCAAAAAAGGAACATTGTCTCAAAGCGAAGGTTTTTTTAAACCGCCAAAACATTGCCCTTCATGCAACAGCGAAGTAGTGAAAGAAAAAGAAGAAGAAGTCGCGTACAGATGCGTAAATCCGGAATGTCCGGAGCAGTTTAGAAGGCATTTAATACATTTTGTCAGCAGAAATGCAATGGACATAGAGGGTTTGGGCGAAGCTGTTATAGACCAGCTGCTTGAAAAGAAAAAGCTGTGCATTTTAGCAGACATTTACAATTTAACTTTTAACGATTTTTTAGAACTTGAGCTTTTTAAAGAAAAGAAGGCAAATAATCTTGTAAAATCCGTTATTACAAGTAAAGAGCGCTCTTTAAGCAGACTTTTGTTTGCTTTGGGAATACCGCATGTTGGCGAAAAAGCTTCAGAAACAATAGCTAAAAGATTTAAAAATATTGAAGCAATTTTTAGCGCCTCGCTTGAAGATTTTACAAGAATAAATGAAATCGGTGAAGTTTTGGCTTTATCATTAAAAGAGTTTTTTGAAAAACCGGAAGTGCGTCATGTTATAGACACGCTAACAAAAGCAGGCGTAAACATGACAGAGCCTGAATCCCAAAATGCAGGAACGCAGTTTGAAGGCAAGATATTTGTCTTGACCGGCGAGTTAGTTAATCACAAAAGAGAACAGGCAACTGAAATAATAAAATCGCTCGGAGGAAAAGTAACTTCTTCCGTAAGCAAAAAGACGGATTATGTACTTGCCGGTGCTGACGCAGGTTCTAAACTTGAAAAAGCAAAAAAATTAGGTATAGCTGTTATTGGTGAAACGGAGTTTGAAGAGCTGATAAAATAACAAGAACATTTATGTAAAACAATATCTCTGTGACAAAGGATAGATGTAAAGGCAAATAATGCAGGAGGAATCAAATAATGATCATTGCAGAAAGCGGTCAGGAGAAATATTTGACGCAATTGTCGAACGGAGCAGTTAATATCACGGCTGATACGACAGGGAATAATGGCGGCAGCGGAGAGTATTTCAGACCGCACGATTTACTGTGCGCCGGCCTCGCCTCATGCCTAAATATTTCGATTAGAATGGTGCTGGAAAAAATGAACTTAAAATATGATAAAGTGATCGCAAAGGTAGATGTAAACCGAACGAAAGAAGACAGTACTATATTTTTATACCATGTCGAGATTATTGGCGATATAAATGCCTATACCAAAGAAGACGTAATCTCCAAAGCGATGAATTGTCCTGTCAGAAAAACGCTGTCAAAAAATATCAGTTTTCAACCTATGTGACAAGAAAAAGCAATTAAAAAAGCTGAAAAAGAATTTGAAGAATACCGCAAACAGAAAATGATTGAATATGCAAGAGATTTTGACCGCATTGTTAGAGAAATTAAAAATAATGGACACAATTAAATGAACAATGGAATTGAAATTATTTACCAAGATGACAACATAGCAGCAGTCAACAAACCTGCAGGAATGATTGTTATTCCCGACCAGCATACTTATGAAAATAAAACGCTTGTCGGGATATTAAAAAAGCAATTAAATCAAAAAATTTGGGTTGTGCACAGAATAGATCGCGACACTACGGGCGTTTTGGTTTTTGCTAAAAACGCCGAGGCTCACAGAAATTTAAGCATACAGTTTGAAAGTTCGCAGGTTAAAAAGAAATATCTTGCGCTGCTTTCAGGCGTTTTGGAAGATGATGAAGGAACAATAGACAAGCATATTCTTATTTCCGGAAGGGACGTAACTATTGACGATACGGGAAAAAAATCATTAACTGATTTTAAAGTATTGGAAAGATTCAAGGGTTATACTTTTGTTCAGGCTGAGCCGCAGACAGGAAGGCGTCATCAGATAAGAATACATTTTTGGAGCATAGGCCACCCTTTGGCAATTGACGGCGAATACGGTGTTTCAGACCCGCTGCTGCTTTCATCATTTAAAAGAAAATATAAAGAAAAAGGCATTGAAAAACCTTTAATAGACAGGCTGACTCTTCACGCCGCCGAACTTACTTTAACGCTGCCCGGTACAAACGAATTAAAAACTTTTGAAGCGCCCCTGCCGAAAGACTTTGAAATCACGCTTAAACAATTAAGAAAGTACGGAAAATAATAATAAAATGTCTATGTTGTACAAGGATCGAAGATGAAAATCATCGGATTTATCGCAAGCCCGCGTAAAGAAGGCAATACTGCCTGGGTAGTAAATAAAATACTCGAAGGCGCGAAAGAACATGGATCTGAAACACAAGTCCGGCATTCATGCAAACTTGATATCAAACCGTGCCAAGGCTGTCTTTGCTGCCATAGCGGCGATCATGACCATGAATGTATTATAAACGACGATATGCAGAAACTTTATGACGAAATTGAGCATGCCGACGCCATTGTTCTTGGCTCGCCGGTTTACATGGGACAGATGAGCGCTCAGGCGAAGATATTCACCGACAGGCTGTTTGCGCAAATCTCTCCGCGTTTCTCTCCATATTTCAAAGAAAATGCCGCGAAAAAGAAGCTGCTTCTTGCGTTTACTCAGGGCAACCCTGATGCTGGCATGTTTCAAGCGTATTTTGATTATACGAAAAAAATGTTTCAGCTGCTGGAATTTGACGTTAAAGAGGTAGTTGTCGTTACCGGTATGAGAAATGGACCTGCGCATGAAAGAAAAGATCTTCACGCTGCCATGAAAGATATCGGTTCATCGCTGGCTGCGGAATTATTACCACAATAAGAATATATTGAAATCGCGAATATACATGGATTTTAGCAATTGGTAATTCTATAAATTAAAACAAATCCAGTTGTTTTGATTGTTCTTTTGCTTTAATGGCTTTTTCAAGTTTGCTGAATTTTAGCAGGTCATCTTCTATTTTTTCCAAAAAAGGCGACGGGGCTAACTTCTTATAAGTTCCAAACCATTTTCTTTTGACAGAACGGGTCAGGAATAACCTTTGTTCCGCCCTTGTCATGCCTACATACAACAGACGCTTTTCTTCTTCTGTTTCAACATCTGTTTTGGCGCGGTAAAAAGGGATAATGTCTTGTTCAAGCCCTGTTATAAAAACGCATTTGAACTCCAATCCTTTTGAAGAATGAAGCGTCAATAATGAAATTCTGTCAGCTCTTTTATCAAGTGTGTCTATTTCAGACAGCATAGACACTTCATGGATAAATTCATTTTTTGTTTTATAGGATTGCGCTAGCCACGCAAAGTACTGCAAAATATTTTCGTCTATTTTATCGGCAAACTCTTTATTAAGTTTGCTCAGTTGCTCAATAACCGGCTCATCGTCCGTTAACCGGCTTAACAGCTTTATAATAGGTTTTTTATTGCACAGCAAATCATCGGATAACTTTACATAAGGCATACCCGACCTTTTAAGAGCTTCAATAATAGGAGGAAGCTGCGAAGATGTGCGGTATAAAATTGCAAAATCAGAAAATGAAAGATTAGTCTCTTCTCCGGCAGACCTGTTTGTATCAATTGAAAAGAAGCTGTGCCCGCCAATCATGTTTTCAATAGTGCTTACGACAAATTCGGCTTCCGATTTATCTGTCGGAGCTGTGTGGATTGTAATTTTTTCATGAGGCGTATCATATATTGAAGCTATGCTGTATGAATTAACTATTTGGTTTGAAGCATTTACAATAGTCCCGGTGGAACGATAGTTATTCTTTAAGTTAATTATATCGGCATTGGGATAATCTTTGGTAAAATTATTGAAAAATTTAGAATCGCCGCCGCGGAATCCGTAAATTGCCTGATTAGGATCGCCTATTACGCATAGGTTAGCGTCTGAAGGCGCCAATAGTCTGATTAACTCATACTGATTCGCGTCAATGTCCTGATATTCGTCCACGGAAATATATTTAAATCTGTCTTGATATGATTTGGCAATATCAGGATTATCATTAAGAAGTTTTAGCGTAAGAATTATCAAATCGTCAAAGCTGAGCGTATTATCGGATTTTGATAAACTTTTTTCTTCCTTGCTTGCTACTTTAAAATCAGCATTTAATCCTGCTTTATCGTAATTTTCCTTTAAGATTGAAAAGCATAAGGAATGAAAAGTATGGACATTAACATCCTGGCAATTTTTAGGAAGCAGTCTGTTAAGTCTGCCGAACATTTCATTGGCTGCTCTGCGCGTAAAAGTTATGGCAAGGAAGTTTTCAGGGGGAATATTGTTTTCTGAAATCATATAAGCTATGCGTTTTGTCAGTACGGTAGTTTTTCCGGAGCCCGGTCCCGCGATTATTAAAAGCTGCTTTTTATCGTTTTTTACTACCCTTAACTGATGTTCGTCAAGTCCGGATAATATTCCCTGCTCGACAAACGCAGTCTTTTCCCTTGCAGCTTGCGGGAGAGGACGAGATGAAGTCTCGGGTGAGGGGTTACTGTTTAGCGGTTTGACGGATTTTTCTTCTTTTTCCATCGGTTTTGTACAAACTGCCATATCAAACATCATATTAGTATTTTCAAGCTCTTCCGGCTCAAATAATTTTATTATGCCGTATTCGCCGTCAAAACCCGCATGTCTTATAACTTTACCTTTTCTTAAGCGGTATATTGCTTCGCCTAGCAACGAAGAATGTTTTTTTGATATTTCGTCTATAGGGACTTCTCTTAAAATAGATAATTCCGGGCCTAGTTTCTGTATTAGGCTTTCATAAGCATTATTGACTGAATTACTTGAGCAACCAACCTGCATAATTTCAGAAAGAATTTCCTGTAAAGGCACAAGGCTAAATGTTTTTCCTGCTGTTTTTGGAATTATCAAATTCGTGCCTTTGCGGTCAGCTAATTCATTAACTCTGTTAAGCACTCCTATAGTCAGAGGTTTGTTACATACGGGACAAATTCCTTTAAGTTTTACGGTTTCTTCCGGGCTTAAACAAACATTGCATTTCCTGTGCCCGTCTTCATGGTATTTTCCTTCTTCGGGGAAGAATTCTACTGTGCCGACATATCCGCTGCCGGTTTGCAATGCTTTCATGACAGAAAAATAGTCAGGCTCAGTATCAAAAACAGTTGCTTCACGCGCAAGCTTTGAAGGGGAATGAGCGTCGGAATTGGATATCAGCCTGTATTTATCAAGGCTTGAAACCCGCCAATTCATTTCCGGATCTGAGGACAATCCCGTTTCTACGGCAAATATATGGTCCGCAAGGTCTGCGTAACAATCGCTTACCGAATCAAAACCCGACTTTGAGCCTAATACGGAAAACCACGGAGTCCAAATATGCGCGGGAACTATATACGAACCTTCTCCCGATTCAAGAGTAATTTCAAGGAGATTCCTCGAATCCAGCCCAAGTATAGGGCGGCCGTCCGAAGCTATATTTCCTACTGCGGAAAGTTTTTGTCTTAACTTTTCAGCGCTTTTGAAATCGGGAACAAATACAACATGATGGACTTTTCTTGTTTTTTCGCCTTTTTTATATATGGTTGAAATTTCAACAGACAATACAAATCTTACGATATAGTTATCTTTTAAAATTTGTTTTTCAATATCGTCTCTCAGCTTGAAAACTCCGGGGCCTGTGGGAACAAGCTTTTCTTTTATTTCGGCAAACCACGCATGATGGGTAAAATCGCCCGTTGATATAAGAGTTAACCCTTTCTTTTGAGCCCACACGGCAAGCTCTTCCAAATTACAGCTTTTGCTTGTCGCCCGCGAATACTTTGAATGTATATGCAAATCAGCGTAGAAAAACATTGAGGCCTCTCATTTTTTAAGTTTAAAAATTATAGCAAATTTAACGGCGATGCAGAGATGCAGGGATGCAAGGAGGCGGAGTTAACGGCATAACTGTCTTTGCCCTGCCTCACTGCATCTCCGCGTCCCTGCATCAAAAATATTTTGTATAATATCAAAAAAATACACAAGGGAGAGAATCCTTATGTCATCAAAAGTTTATTTTTTGCCTTGGGAAAGACGTGAAGAACTGCCTAAATTTTTAAAAGCCGCAAAAGTTTTCAATCATGTAAAAGCGCGGAATTTTTTAGCGATTAAAATACATTTCGGGGAAGACGGAAACAAAGGTTATATCAAACCCGAATATGTCGCTCCCGTAGTAAAAATCGCCAGAGAAAAAACGGCTTTTCCGTTTTTAACTGACAGTTCTACTATTTATGTCGGAAAACGTTCCGACGCTTATCATCACGTGCTTTTAGCAAACAAGCATGGCTTTACAATAGAAGCTTGCGGGTGTCCCGTAATAATCGGCGACGGTTTAAGAGGAAACAATAAACAAGATGTTGAAGTGAATTTAAAACATTTTAAAACCGTTTCTATCGGAAGAGACATAGTCCAAAGCGACAGTTTTATTTTTATGAACCATTTTAAAGGACACGAAATCTCCGGTTTCGGCGGAGCTATAAAAAATATCGGTATGGGCTGCGCGAGCAAAGAAGGGAAATACGCAATGCATAATACCGCCAAACCTGCGGTAAAAGCTTCAAAGTGCACAGCGTGCGGAATTTGCGTTAAAAATTGTTACCAGCAGGCATTAAGACTTGAAAATAAAAAAATAGTTATGGACAAAAATAAATGCGTCGGCTGCGGACAATGCATTGTGTCCTGCGCTTTCGGCGTTTTCGGGCTTAACTGGGATGAAGATCCTAAAGTTGTGCAGGAAAAAATAGTCGAATATGCGGCAGGCGTTCTTAAAAATAAAAAAGCGTCTTATATAAATTTTTTGAACCATATAAGCAAAGACTGCGATTGTTTTTCCATAAAAAATCCGCCGCTTATGGAAGACGTAGGCATAGTTGCCGGCGAAGATCCTGTAGCGGTTGACCAGGCAAGTTATGACCTTGTAAACAAAGCTTACGGTAAAAACTTTTTCAAAAAAGTGCATCCCGAAGTAAATCCGGAAGTGCAGCTTGAATATGCCGAAAAAATCGGACTGGGAACGAGAAAGTACATATTAGTAAATTATTAACTTTTTTAGTTCCCGAAGGATAGGTTAAAATGGACACGGAAACTATTGTACTTGTAGTTGCAATATTTATAGCTTTGATAATTTATTTTCTGCCGACTATTATCGCATCGCAGCGAAATCATAACAGCGCAGGCCTCATTTTTTTTGTGAATCTTTTTGTCGGGTGGACTGTAGTAGTTTGGCTTATCACTTTGATTTGGGCGAGTGAAGGAAAAACAAAAGAAGAGATGAAAAAGAAAGATTGACTGTAGATAGAATATGAAAATTACAAAAATCGAAAAAATACCGGCTAAGAAGAATAATTTCAAAGTGTTTTTTGATAATGATGAAAATATACTGCTGTCAGCAGATATAGTAGTTAAATTCGGGCTTAATAAAGGCGTTGAAGTATCGGACGATACTTATAAAAAAGTTTTAGCCGCAGATAAAGCCTACAGAGTGGTTTTTGACGCTTTAGCGCTTGTTTCCAAGCATTCCTACAGTATAAAATCATTATCTGATAAACTGCTGCTTAAAGGCTATAAGCCGGAGAATATAAAATCAGCTGTTTCAAGGCTTACCGAATTAGGATATATAAACGATGAAAAATACGCTTTAATTTATGCAAAATACTTATCCGAAAGAGGCAAAGGGGAATATGCCATAAAACAAGCCCTTGAAGAAAAAGACATATCAAAAGATTTAATAAACAAAGCATTAGATTCTTTAAAAACTGAATCCGAACCTTACGAGCAAATTATAGAAACAATAAAGCGGAAATTTAAGGATTTTAACACAAAAGATAAAAACGAAGAACGCCGCATAGCGTCATTTTTCTTAAGAAGAGGCTTTGCTTCGGAAGACATATCAAAAGCGTTAAGATTGTATAAAGAAAATTGATTAAAAATTCAATAATATTTTGCACAGTTGCAATATTGAAAATAACAAGAGGCAATAAAAAAATGTCTAATAAAAAAGATTTTCAAATAATAAACAGCACTGCTGAATTCTTAATATTTACAAACCAATCAAAGAAAGACTCCATAGAAGTTCGTTATCAAAATGAAACTATATGGCTTAGTCAAAAATTAATGGCTGTTTTATTCGACACTTCAGTTGATAACATTTCTTTGCATCTAAAAAACATATTTAAAGAAGGGGAACTTGAAGAGAATTCAGTTTCCGAGGTTTTCTCGGTAACTGCTGCCGACGGAAAAAACTATAAAACAAAACATTATAATTTAGACGCTATTATAGCCGTAGGCTATCGCATTAACTCCGTCCGCGCGACACAATTTAGGCAATGGGCTACTTCAGTGCTAAAGGATTATGCTATAAAAGGATATAAAATTGATAAAAAGCGAATGGAAAACGGAACTTTTTTAAGTGAAAACTATTTTGAGCACTTGCTTGCTGAAATCAGAGAAATTCGCTTAAGTGAAAGGCAATTCTACCAAAAGATAGCTGATATTTATTCTACCGCTATGGATTACGATAAAAATTCACCCACAACAAAAACTTTTTTTGCCAAAATCCAAAACAAACTTCATTGGGCAATACACGGACATACTGCGGCAGAGTTGATTTATGGGCGCGCAGATGCGGAAAAAAAACATATGGGTTTAACATCTTGGGAAAAATCGCCGAAAGGTAAAATCCAGAAACATGATGTTATAGTTGCAAAAAACTATTTAACAAAAGACGAACTGGAATCATTAGGGCGTATAGTCAACGCTTATCTTGATGTCGCGGAAGATATGGCAAAACGTAAAATTCCGATGACTATGCAAGACTGGAGCAAACGGCTTGACATGTTTTTGCAAGCAGCAGATAGAAATGTTTTAAGCAATTCCGGTAAAATAACAGCCGCTATTGCCCAAGAACACGCGGAAACAGAATTTGAAAAATACCGTATAATTCAAGATAAATTATTTGAATCGGATTTTGACGAAGCAGTAAAAATGGCTGATAATTTGGAAATTGAAATTCAAAAAGAACAACTAAAAAGGTTAAAACAAAAAAAGAAATTGATGTTGGATGAATAAAAAACAATGGAGATTCTATATGGAATCCTTAAAATTACGATTTCCTGCTCTTGATATTTCGGTTGAAGACTGGAATAGAGATAATAAAAAAGAAAATGCGCCTGAAATATATCTTAAAGACGAATATTTTTATCATAATGAAGAATCATTCAATAAATATATGGCAGGGCATCTTATAGTTGATTCTGACGGAAATGTTCTTAAAATAACCGGAATAGAAAAACTGCATAATTTATCCGGCATTTTGCCATTTACGGCAAAATACAAACTTGTTTTTGAGCCGGCGAATAAAACAATGACCTTTGAAGAAGTAAAAAGGTATATGTTTGAAAAAATATGCACTGTAAAAGATAAGTTTGACGATTATAAATCCGACTGGATAAAATCAGTAGAAAGCGCAAAAACAATAGAAGATTTGATTTTAACTTAAAATGGTTAATTTTAATAGCTATAATCATTTTATATAAGTATTGCAATAACACTACTGAATATAATTGGAATGATGAAATAAAATTCATAATTAAACATCATTAATGGAATAAAAAATGGAACAGCAAAAAAGATATATGGTTTGTTATTTAGATATCTTAGGTTTTTCTGATTGGTATAATGAAAATAATAAGGAAAAATTAAATACTGCATTCCAAGAAGTTTTAAACGAATTTAAAGTTGATAGCGAAAACTTTATTAATCTATTATGTGTAAATATGAAAGATAACACATATAAATATAAAAATGAAGAAGAACAGCAAAAATATATTGAAGTTGTACTAAAAGAAACAAACATTGTCTTTTTATCGGATTCTATAATTGTCTCAGTTCCTGTGATGTATGAAAACATAAATGAAGAACCAAGTGCTTTGCTTGGAACACTATATTTTATGGCAATTATGGTCATAGCTATTGCACATAAGATAATGAAAAATTTAAATTTATTTGTTAGAGGAGCTATTGCTTATGGAAAAGATTATTCATTTTCTCCAATAGCAAACTATCACGGTAAAATCATTCAAAGTAGTGTTCTGATTGACGCAGTAAAAAAAGAACGAGATGTAATTTATCCGAGAGTAGTTATTGATAATGCTATTTTTAATAAAATGCTTGAAGATGATTTTGTAAAAAAGTTTAAAGCAAGTTTTTTCTTTAAGGATTTTGATTGTAAACAATGTTTGAATTTATATGCAAGAAGGAGTAGTACTGATACTACGACACAAGAATTCAAAGATATTATAGAAAAAAACTTGCAGCTATGTTTATCAAAAAAAGATGGAATAGATCATAAAATATTGGAAAAGATAATGTATTTGATCAGGCTTCATAATGTACAAGTTAAAAGATTGGAACAAAATGAATATATTGATGTAGATAAAATATTTTTTGAGAATATTGAGTTTTCAGTTTAAGCAATAGATTTGTGCTGGAAAACTTTAGAAATGAAAGAGGACTAAATGCCTGACAAAGACGTTAAAACCATAAAAGACCAGATATTTTTTCAATATGCCAAAATAATAGCTAAGGCTGCGTTTAATTTACATAACGGCGTTGACGCTAAAAAGAAGCATTATGGTTTTATAAAAGAAACTTTTAGGAATTTAAAGAGCGGCAAAAAATCTTGGTCTGATATTTTGCGTGAAGATTTGCAGTTTATTGAAAAGGAAAAAGAATGCATATATTGCGGCGCTAAAGATAATCTCCAAAAAGATCATATTGTTCCTAAGACTTTAGCGGTTAATGAAAGATGTTCCAAATGCGATACAATACAGGCTGTTCATAATATTATTTTTGCATGCAAGGATTGTAACTTAGGAAAACTGCAAAAAGGGCTTTATACATATTGGTGTGAAAAACATAAGGATAAACTAAAACCTTTTGATTATCTGCCTGTTTTATTGGAAAAAAAGTATTTAAAAACAATATATAAATGCCATGAATGCGCCGGAACTTTAGATTTAGTAATAGAAAACATACATCCTATGGATATAGATTGCGTTGTTGATAAGCACATAAAATAAAGATAATATGTTCACAATTAAATAGACAGGAGAATTTGTTATGCCAACAGCATTACTTAGCGTTTCGGACAAAAGCGGGATAGTTGAATTTGCAAAAGAATTAAAATCTTTGGGTTGGGACATTATCTCAAGCGGGGGGACGGCGAAAACGCTTAAAGATAATAAAATAGAGTGTACGGAAATATCGGAAGTTACGGGGTTTCCTGAAATTCTTGACGGAAGGGTAAAAACTTTAAATCCTAAAATACACGGCGGCATTCTTGCAGTAAGAGGTAAAAAAGAGCATGTTGAGGAGTTAAAAAAACATAAAATCGGCGCGATAGATATTGTTGCCGTTAATCTTTATCCTTTTGAAGAAACAATCAATAAAATTCCTAAGCCGGAAGATAAAAAAATAAATCAGGACGTAATTGAAAACATAGATATCGGCGGCGTGGCGCTTTTGAGAGCTGCGGCAAAGAATTTTAAAGACGTTTTAGTAATTTGCGACTCGTCGGATTATTCGGCCGTTATTGAAAGTTTGAAAAATAATTCCGTTAATGATGAACTAAAGCTTAGCTTGGCGGCAAAAGCTTTCAGGCACACTGCTTATTATGACTCTTTAATTTCGAATTATTTAACATATGAAAAGTTTCCTTCCCAGGCTTCCATACCTTTGAAGAAACTTTCCGGAATGAGATACGGGGAAAATCCTCATCAGGAAGCGGCTTTGTACGGCAATGGTACGCAGCAAAACAAGCCCGTTGTAATATCCGCAAAACAGATTCACGGTAAAGAGCTTTCTTATAACAATTATTTGGATTTGGAAGCGGCGTGGAGACTTGTACATGAATTTTATGCGCCTGCATGCGCAATAATAAAACACAATAACCCCTGCGGATGCGCTGAAGGAAATAACGTAAAAGACGCTTATCTTAAAGCTTTTGCCTGCGACCCTGTAAGCGCTTTCGGCGGAATAATAGCTTTTAATAAGCCTGTTGAAGAAGACGCGGCGCATGAACTTGCGAAACTTTTTGTTGAGTGCGTAATAGCACCTGATTATTCAAAAGCCGCTTTGGACATTCTTATGCAGAAAAAAAATATAAGGCTTTTGAAACAGGAAATACCTTATAAAGAAGAACAGAACGCAATGGAATACAGAATGATGTCTTTTGGCATGCTTGTTCAGGACAGAGATAATCAGCTCTTGGCGGAAATAAAGGATATGACAAACCGCAAACCCACAAAAGACGAAAGCGAAGCTTTGGATTTTGCCTGGAAAGTGTGTAAACACGTTAAATCAAACGCTATTATCCTTGTAAGAGGAAGGCAAACCGTAGGCATAGGCGCAGGACAGATGAGCAGAATAGATTCTTTGCAGATAGCTCTTAAAAAAATGAAGGAAGCCGTTATAGGGATTGACGAAAGCGCGCACAGCCTTGTTTTGGCGTCGGACGCGTTTTTTCCTTTCCCTGATGTTGTTGAAACATCGGCTAAGGCAGGCGTTACGGCAATAGTACAGCCCGGCGGCTCAATTAAAGATCAAGATTCAATAAATGCGGCAAATGAGAACGGAATCGCGATGATTGCAGCGGGAATGAGGCATTTTAAGCATTGAACGGCAGAAGCTTAGAAGTTCGGCAGCTCAGCAAAGACAAAGGCTTTGTCTTTGCCGTTACTGAGCTTCTGAGCTGCCGAGCTTCTGAACTTCTGTAGTTACGGAGGAAAAAAATTGAAAATTTTTTCTTTTTTAGTAATTTGTATTCTCCTGATGCATGTTTCTGCCGCTATAGCTGAAAGAGTCGGCGGCGGGGGATTCCACGGAGGGGGAGGGTTTGGAGGATTTCACGGCCGCGGGTCTTTCGGCGGGCATGAATCTTTTGAACATAGAGAATCTTTTGGTGACAGAGATTTCAGAGATGAGCCAAGGCAGGTGCGCTGGGCGCCTGTTCATTATGTGCCTTTAAGGCCCGTACGTTCTGAACCGCCGCCTGAACATTTTTATCCAAGACCCATTGTTCACCCTATTTTTGAACATCCGTATTTCTTCTATACATATCCGTATTATCCTTTCTATTCCGATGTATATTTTGATTCCTATTTTTTATATACGGACGGCTATGAAGTAGATAAAAGCCTTTTAGACAGCAGCGATTATAAAGAACTTATGCGGCTTGAAGAGAAAAGATTTCATTATTATGCCGATGCAGAGGCTCTTTCGGTAATAACAGTAACGAATATAAGCTTTTCAAACCAGAAAGACATTGGCCCAGTGATTTCGTTAACTGTTAAAAACGGCTCTGAATTCGATATTTCCAATATAACCTTTAATGCGGTAATCAAAGACCAAAACAATACGTTTAATAGTACGTTCTATTTCTCTTTGCCGCAGACTCTTTCGCATGGAGAACAAAAAGATTATGTAATAAATCTTAAAAAATATTCCGAATGGAAGAAATTTAACCCGTCAAATTCGGCCCGGATAGCAGTCAGCGTGAATTCAATAACCGACGAATTAGGAAAAGTCTTTCCTGAGGAAAAGTTTACGCAAAAAGATCAGGATAGAACAGACAGTCTCAAAAACAGGCTTGGCATAACAACTGATTAATGGCAATTACGAATGACGAATGGAGCCTGTCCCCGAAATTCGTAATCGGGGAAATCAACAGCAAAGACAAAAATGCAATAATTTGGCCGCTGGAAGTGTTATTATTATATTATTAATAACTAAATGCTTTCAGGAGAATTAAAATGAAAAAAGCTTTATTTATAGCAATATGTCTGATTTTTGCCGTTTCGGTTTCTTTTGCTCAGGAAAGAAAACCGGGTTCCGGTTCAGGCGGAAGGTCAAACTCTTCAAACAGCAGTACTTCTAACAAAACATCCGACAATAGAAATGAGAGGTCTGTTGCTGCCAGGCAGGAGCAGGAGCGTTCCGAATCTTCATCTAAGCAATCAAGAAGCGCCAATTCGGAGAAATCTTCTAATTCTTCAAAAGAAGCAAACAAAAGCAGCGTCGCTGCCGCAAAACCAGGTAATTCGCAAACCTCAAAGCCTGCTTCCGTAGGAAATAATCGTAATAACAGCAATTCCGGAACACGAAAACAAAATAATACTGTCGTTGCCAAACCTGCCAACAACGCTCAAAGAAACAATTCATCATCAGTACGCGGCAATGATGACAGAAAGCCTGTTCAAAACAATGTATCGCGTCCCTCTAATACAAATAATTCAGGTTCAGGAAGCCATAACTATTACAGCAGAAACAATAATTCTGTTTCTTCAAACAACTCAAATAATAATGTCAGACATGACAACAAAACGGAAAACCGTCCTCCAAACAACAACAATACTACCGTAGTAAACAATTATTTTGTAAGCCGTCCTCCTGCAAGGCCGCCGGTGGTAATAATCAGACCCTGGACGTCTCCTCATTTCAGATATTGGTGGTGGTGGCCTTCAAGCAGTCATTACAGATTCCATTTTTTCACTCCGTTTTTTGTTCCGCATACTTCCGTAACCACGATTAATAATATAAACAATAGCTATTCCATTTTCACAAGCGAAAGGCTTTCGGCGGACTATACAATGCTCAATGACGAACAGGATATTTTTGACGATGCGCAGGAGCAGGCAGGCGAATTATCGCAGATAAGACTGCAAAATACGAGATTCACAATCGAAAATAACAACAGCTATATAGGATTTGTCATAGATAACGGCTCAAAGTATTACATATCGTCCATTTCTTTTAATATAACGATAAGAACGTCCGACGACTCGGAAACTATAGACGGCATTTTCTATAAATTTGATATTCCTCTTGAACCGTACGGAAAGAAATTTTATCAAATACCTTTGGACGGTGATCTTCAGCTGCCGGCTTCATACGCGGTATTTGCCACGCTGGAAAGTATTACGATGCCTTCGGGGATGACAATAGACAGATAAAAGGCAATTAACAAATAACAATGAACAATTTACAATTATTGTATTTTTGCTTCGCAAAAATCTATTAATTAGGTTTCGCTTTCGCGAAACTCCGACATTATTCATTGTTATTTGTTAATTATTAATTGCCGTTATCATTTTTTTACGCGGGCAAGCAAAACAATGCCTATTGCGAAAAATATGAAATTCGGCAGCCAGGCTGCCATGAAAGGCGTTAGAATGGAGTTTTCGCCGAGCGATTGAGTAACCGCCTGCGCGCCCCAATATATAAAAGACGCTGCCAATGCTAGGGTAAAACTTAAAATCTTTCCGAATCTTGGGCCTATTCCGAGCGCGAAAGGAATCCCTATCATCATAACTATAACATGGCAAAACACGGAAGCATAACGCATATGGAGAGCTATTCTTTCTTTTAGAGCTGTTTTGCCGAACATCCGCAGTTGGTTAATATATTTTTGGAAATCCCGCGTATTCATAGTTTCATAGCGCATTTTCCTAAACGCGAAATCAGAAGGGCTTAAATTAATGTATGAGTCGTATTCCTTGAAATAGACTTCACTCCAAAAATCCGAATCAAACTCTCTTATAACGCCGTTTCTGAGTATCCACGTTTTATCTTCCCATGTGCCTTCCGCTGCCAGCACCAGTCTTTCTATATAAAATTCTTCGCTGTATTTTTCAATTATTACGTCTTTCATAAGCTTCGCTTTAGTATCCATATTTCCGACTGTCAGCCTTGTATTATTCGGAAGGGAAACTATGAGGTTTTTAAACTGCGTCTGAATTTTTACTTCTTCTTTTTGGATTTTTTCTTTCTTTATTCTTTCATTAAAAACGGTAGTTTTCGGAATTACAAATTCTCTCGCGGCGAGATCAGCGGCCACTATCATGATTCCCCAAAATAAAAACAATGAAATTATGCGCCACATATTTATGCCTGCGGCTTTCATGGCCGTTATCTCATTTTTTTTAGCCAAATCTCCCAAAGAAAAAAGCAGCGCAAGAAGAGTTGAAACGGGAAGCACCTGTATTATCCACCACGGAACATTTGAAAGAAGGTGCTGCGCAATTACCAAAACAGACGTCTTTTTTTCCATATAAAAACCAAGCTCTCTGAAAAGCTCGGAGATTAATACGATAAAACCAAAAGCAACCGATGTATAGAAAAATATAGTCAGAAATTTTTTGCTTACATATAAATAGAGTGTTTTCATTGTTTTTTAAGTTCCATTATAAACTTGGATCCCCGATTAAGACATTCTGGGATGACAAAAGAGAGGAATTAAAGCCTGCTTTTGTCATTTTTTAACCATTTTCGTAAATAAAAATATCCCGACGCCGGAAATGACCGCGTTTGGCAGCCACATTATAAATTTAGGGTCAACATATCCTTTTTCACTGACATTCATTGCTATAACCAAAAGCAAATAATACACAAAAATTACCACGAGACTCATGCCGAATCCTATAGCCTTGCCGCCTTTTCCGGCCATTATGCCTATGGGCAAAGCAACCAAAACAAAAGCAATCGGGGCAAGCGCAAGAATCCATCTCATCCAAAACTCAATGGCATACACCGCGTAAGGCAGATTTTGCCCTTTATATTGTTTTATTGTTTTGAGTATTTCAGCCGAAGACATCTGCTGCATAGTCGTATTGTTGGCTTTTCTGGCATCTTCAAGAGGAATAAAGAAGGTGTATGTTTTAAACGTCGTATGAATCATATTTTCCATATCGGCAGGGTTAGCCCTTTGCCAGTATCCGTTATAAAGCTGCATCTGTATGCCGTTTGTAAAAACTTTGACTGAAGCCGAGGAAGCTGCTATTCTCCAAGCGCCCTGCTGGTCCATTCCGTGTTTTTGCTGAGGCTGGCTGCGTTTCTTTTCCTGATCAAACCTATAAATATTTACGCCTGACATGGTATTCTCAAGGCTGTTAACCTTGTTCGCGTATATTTGATACTCTCCAAGCGTAATGATGCTTTTCTCGTCAAATTTAACGAGAGGACGCTTCATAATGATTTCTTCAAACAAATTCCGGAAGTTGCCGTGCATGGAAGGAGACCAAAAATGATTGAAAAATACCAGGAAAACCGATATTAAGGCAACAAAAATTATTACGGGAACGGATAAAGTTCTATAATCGGCGCCCGTTGCTTTCATCGCGGTTATTTCATTATCTTCCGAAAGCCTTCCGTAAGCTATCAAAACGCCGAACAAAACAGCCATTGGAATCGCAAGCGAAAGTATGTTCGGAAGTATGAAAATAAACAGCTTAAGCACAATCCAAAACGCAACGCCTTTTGAAAGAAAAAGGTCAACAAGCTGGAAGACCTGGTCCAAAAGCAGTATCATTGAAAAAACCGTCAGCCCAAAAATAAATGAGCCGAAGAATTCTTTTATAATGTATAGATGAAGTTTTTTTATCATATTGAAATAGTTGTTGCCGTAGAGTTTATCTTAAAAAACATTGAAATTATATCAAAAATTATAAATTTGCGCAAAAACGCAAATTGGAAGCTAAGAAGCTCGGAAGTTCGGCAGCTCGGTAACGGCAACAACAAATCTTTTGTCTTTTTTGTCTTTGCTGAGCTGCCGAACTTCCG
>WRJZ01000051.1 GCA_009778325.1 Candidatus Endomicrobium neocapritermitis
GAATTTTCAAATGCTACCGTATTGCTTTGCCCGTTATCTATTGTTCCTGCCAGATTGTAATAGGCGTAAACATCCGGCGCTTGCAGCAAAGCGTCCAATCCGAACATCGCTGTTGCTCCGCTCTCCGTAAAACTTATGTTACTGTTCGCTCCTACCGTCGATATTGTTAAAGACGTATCATAATGATTCAAAACTCCGCCGGCCGCCAGATCAACGCCGTAATATACGTCCTCACCGTAAACTTCAAGCAAACTTGTCGATATCGTATTTATGCCCTCGAACATTGTGCCCAGCGCCGTTATTGTCGTTGTGCCTGCCGTTTGGTTAAAGTAACCATAAAACCCTGAATTATCGCCTTCGTTTAAGAAAAGCCCGCTTGCGTCTTTTTGTAACAAACCAGAGCCGGATATTCCTCCATCCATATACATATAGCCGTCGCCGGTTATGTTTATTACCGCTGAAAAACCGAATTGATAAATATCATTTTTTTGTCCGTATGCTTCGTTGCCGGTAAATATCGCGCTGCTGCCGGTTACCGTGTTAAAGTTTAGCGTTCCTGTGTTATATATAGCTCCGCCGCTTCCGAATGCCGTATTGCCGCTGAAGGTTACCGCGCTGCCGCTAAAGGTTATTTCCGAATTGCTTGTATTGTATATCGCTCCGCCCAACGAACTTGCCTCATTGTTGCTGAACGTTACCGTGCTGCCGATAAAGGTCATTATTGAACTTGATTCATTGTATATTGCTCCGCCGTAATTACCTGCCGTATTGCTGCTGAAGGTTACCGCGCTGCCGCTAAAGGTCATTTCCGAATTATTTGTATTGTATACTGCTCCGCCGATAAAATCTGCCGTATTGCTGCTGAAGGTTATCGCGCTGCCGCTAAAAGTCATTATTGAATCGAACGTGTTGTATATCGCTCCGCCGTTGATTGAAGTATTGCTGCTAAATGTTATATTGCCGTTTGTAAAGGTCATTGTTGAATCGAATTCATTGTGTATTGCTCCGCCGTAATTACTTGCCGTATTGCTGCTAAACGTTACCGTGCTGCCGCTAAAGGTCATTATTGAATTGTCTGTGCTGTATACCGCTCCGCCGGAATCTGCCGCCGTATTACTGCTGAATATTATATCGAGGTTTGTAAAGGTCATTGTTGAAGTATCATTGGATATCGCTCCGCCGGAAGTTGAAGCCGCATTGCTGCCAAACGTTACCGTGCTGCCGGTAAAGGTTATTTCTGCATTACTATTGGATATCGCTCCGCCCAAGCCCGCCTTATTGTCTTCAAATGTTATATTGTTGTTTGTAAAGGTCGTTGTTGAACGGTTAGTATTGTATATAGCGCCGCCATAACTTGAGGCCACATTGCTACTGAACGTTACCGTGCTTCCGGTAAAGGTTATTTCCGAATTATTAGTGTATATAGTTCCCCCGCCGTTACTGCCGGCTCCGCTTGAAACATTATTTATGAAGGAATTCTCGCCGTAAAAAGTTATGCTGCTGCCGGCATTGGCATATATTACACCGCCGGATGTGGCTGATGAGAAGTTAATGAACGTCACGTCTTGCATTGTGATATTTTTACCGCTAAGCGTCATTCCTTTTCCGGCAATGCCGCTTGAATTAATCACATATCCCGCTCCGTCTATTGTGAAATTATTTCCGGCCGGCGATAAGAAAGGGTTTTCGTCATTGCCTGCCCACGCGAATATATCCTGACCAAGCGTTATTGTACTTCCCGGCGCAGCGGTTTGGTATTGGTCGACAAAAGTATTCCACGGCAGCGCTCCATATACTAACCACCCTATATAATCACCGTTTGTACCGCTCCATATAAATCTATATCCGTATTTGTCGCCGCCGTATATGTTGCCCGTACTAAATACTACTCCGTTTATCCACTCCGCGCTCATTATTGATGTTGAACTTCCCACTATTTGCTGCACCGGTGTTACCGTTGTTACCGCAAGCATGCTGTCTGCCGTAAGATTTGTTGTGCTTGTGTATATAAAGCTTGTGTCAGCGCCTTGTCCGCCGGCGTGCCAATCAACAGTTACGCCTATTTCTCCGGCGCCTACATCCAAAATGCCGACTATCGCGCTTGTGGCAAAATTTACGCTGCCTCCGTACGCGCCTATTTTAGCGGAGTTAACGCTCGCGCCTGCCATCATATTTACCGAGCCGCCAGTTATACTTGACACGCCAGCAAAGTAGCTGCCGGTTACTTGCGTGTAGCCTGTGGTTTGGTTAAATAAGCCTGTATAATAATTATTTGCTCCGCCTAAATACAGGTTAGCCGAATTGCTGATTACTCCTGCTCCTGCCGCGCCAGCTATTCCGCTTGATATTATAAAATTACCCGCTCCTGTTATGTTTATTATTCCGCCCGCAGCCATATATATGTCATGACCGCCAGCGTCAGAAGCCGCTTTGTTGCCTTTAAAAGTTACGCTTGAACCTGCCTCAACGTCAAAGTTTACTGTTCCGGAGTTATATATCGCTCCGCCTTGATCCGAAGCCGTATTGCTGCTGAACTTTACATTTGAATTTATGAAGCTCATTGATGCATTATAATTTAATATCGCTCCGCCTAAATCTGCCGTATTGCTGCTGAAAGTTACCTCGCTGCCGGTAAATAATATATTTGACGAATCGCTATTTAATACCGCGCCGCCGGCTACTGCCGTATTGGTGCCGAAAGTTACATTTGCGCCGTCAAATGTTACTGTTGAATTATTGGTATTGAATATCGCCCCGCCTTGCGAATTTGCCGTATTTTCAACGAATGTTACAGTACTTGCGGTAAATAATATGTCCGAATAAAAATTATTGTATAGCGCGCCGCCATAATCGGCTGACGCGATATTTCCGCTGAAAACTGCATTTGCATTCGTAAAGGTTATTGTTGAAATGTCATAATTTAATATTGCTCCGCCGGTACTTGCCGTATTGCTGCTAAAGGTTACATTACTGTTTGCGAAGGTCATTGTTGAATTACTTGTATTGTATATCGCTCCGCCTAAATTTACGCCTAACGTTGTTTTATTATTTTCAAATTTTACAAGACTGCCTGTAAAATTTACTGCCGAGCCTGTATTAAATATTGCTCCGCCGCCGGAATCCGCGGTATTATTTATAAAACTTACCGTTGAATATGCAAAATCCGTCAGCGAATTGTCCGTGTTAAATACAGCTCCGCCCTGCTGTCTTGCGGTATTGCTGTTGAAGGCTATATTGCCGTTTGTGAAGGCCATTGTTGAACTGGCATCATTGTATATCGCTCCGCCGGAATTTCCTGCAGTATTGCTGCTGAAGGTTACATTACTGTTTGTGAAGGTCATATTGCTTGCATTGTATATTGCTCCGCCGTAATTTTTGGAAACCGTATTATTGCTGAAAGTTACAGTGCTGCCGTCAAAATCTATCCGGCTTGAATCATTGAATATCGCTCCGCCCGCGCCATATGCCGTATTGCTGTTGAACGTTACCGTGCTTCCACTAAAGGTCATTGTTGAACCTATATTGCCTATCGCTCCGCCGATGTTGCCGACTATATTGTTGCTGAACGTTACCGTGCTACTGCTAAAGGTCATTGTTGAAGTCTGATTAAATATCGCTCCGTATAGAAAAGCCCTATTGCTGCTAAAGATTACATTGCTGTTTGTGAAGGTCATTAGCGAACTGCTTTCATTGCTTATTGCTCCGCCTTGATATCCTTCAGTATTGCTGCTGAACATTACCGTGCTTCCGGTAAAGGTCATTGTTGAATTACTTGTATTGTATATAGCTCCGCCAAAACTTACAATTGCCGTTGTTTTATTATTTTCAAATCTTACAAGACTGCCGGTAAAATTGACGGCCGAGCCGGTACTAAATATTGCTCCGCCGCCGTACCCCGCGGTATTATTTATAAAACTTACAGTAGAGTATGCAAAATTTATTACCGAATTGCCCGTGTTAAATACCGCGCCGCCCGAACTTGTCGCAACATTGCTGTCAAATGTTATATTGCCGTTTGTGAAGGCAGTTGTTGAATTACTTGTATTGTATATCGCTCCGCCCGAAGTTGATGCCGTATTGCTGCTGAAGGTTACTGCACTTCCGGTAAAGGTCATTGTTGAATTAAGATAATTATATATCGCTCCTCCTAATATTGCCGTATTACTGCTAAAGTTTATATTGCTGTTTGTAAAGGTCATTGTTACATTATTATTGTATATCGCTCCGCCTTGATGACCCAAAGCCGTATTGCTGCTGAAGCTTACCAAGCTGCCGGTAAAGATTATTTCTGAATTACGTTCATTGCTCATCGCTCCGCCGTAACCTGCCGTATTGCTGCTGAATGTTACCGTGCTGCCGATAAAGGTCATTGTTGAATTGAATGTGTTGTATATCGCTCCGCCTAAACCCACAACACTTGTTGCCGCCTTGTTGTTGCTGAAGGTTATATCGCCGTTTGCAAAGGTCATTATTGAATTGCCTGTATTGTATATCGCTCCGCCACCCTGCGTAGAAGCCGTATTGCTGCTGAAGGTTACCGTGCTGCCGATAAATGTCATTGCTGAATTAATATTATTATATATCGCTCCACCGCTGTTTGCCGTATTGCTGCTAAAGGTTATATTACTGTTTGTAAAGGAAACTGTTGAACTAGAACTGTTTATAGTTCCGCTACCTGATGTATTGCTGCTGAAGGTTACCGTACTGCCTGAAAAGGTCATTGTTGCCTGATTATTATTATGTATAGCTCCACCGGAAACCCCTGTCTTATTTCCGATAAATGATACATTATCGTTTGTAAAGGTCATTGTTGAATTATCATTGCGTATCGCTCCGCCGGCATTTGTAGACGTGTTGCTGCTGAAGATTACCGTACTGTTTGCAAAAGAAATATTTCCGTTATTATCATTATATATTGCACCGCCGCGGCTTGTAGTATTTATTGTTTGATTATTTTCAAACTTTACAAAGCTGCCGGTAAAGCTGACAGTCGAGCCGTTATTATATATTGCTCCTCCGCTGTATCCTACGCCCGCGATATTATTTATAAAACTTACCGTAGATGATATAAAATCCATTACCGAATTGTTCGTGTTAAATACGGCTCCGCCGGAGCTTGCCGCAACGTTGCTGTCAAATGTTACCGTGCTGCCGGTAAAGGTCATTATTGCATTAAAATAATTATATATCGCTCCGCCTGCGAGACTTGCCGTATTGCTGCTAAAGATTACATTACTGCTTGTGAAGGTCATTGTTGAATTAAATCTATTGTATATTGCTCCGCCGCTTCCTAAAGAGGCAGACCTAGCCGTATTGCTGCTAAAGATTACATTACTGTTTGTGAAGGTCATTAGCGAACTAGTTCCAGGCAAATAAGCTCCATTATATATCGCTCCGCCGGATGAATTTACCGTATTGCTGCTAAAGATTACATTACTGTTTGTAAAGGTCATTGTTGAATTGCCTGCATTGTATATCGCTCCGCCGGAACCCGAGGCCGTATTGCTGCTAAACGTTACCGTGCTGCCGGTGAAAGTCATTGTTGAACCTTCATGGTATATCGCTCCGCCGTTGGAAGTTGTCGAATTACTGCTGAAGATTACCGTACTGCCGGTAAAAGTCATTGTTGAATTATTTGTATTGTTTATCGCTCCGCCGTTATTTGTTCCCAAATTACTGCTGAAGATTACCTTGCTGTTTGCAAAAGCAATATTTCCTCTATTATTATTATATATTCCCCCGCCGACGTTAGCAGTATTGCTGCTAAAGGTTACAGTGCTTCCGGTAAAAGTCATTATTGAAGCCGTATTGTATATCGCTCCGCCGTAATAGCCTGTTCTGTTGCCGGCGAAAGACGCTTCGGAATCCGTGAAGATTATTGTGCCGGCATTGAATACGGCTCCGGCCAGACTGATTAGCGCTGCAGACGCATTGCTGCTGAAAGTCACATTCGAGTTCGTGAAAGTTATTGTTGAACTAATGTCATTATATATAGCTCCGCCGTTGCTGAAAGTATCGCTGTTTGCCTCATTATTGACGAATGTCGCCGTACTCCCCGTAAATGACATATTTGAAAGATAATTATATATCGCTCCGCCTTTGCCGTTTGCTCCCGTTACTTTATTTCCGATGAAGGTTACATCGCCGGTGAAATTTACATTCGCCGAATTGGTTGAAGATATTGCTCCTCCGACTCCATTAATCGTTGACGTGATAAAATTTGCGAAATTTATATCTTTGAACGTTGCCGACGAGCCGTCAAACACAAAACCCTTCCCCGCTCTTCCGTCGGCGTCGATCGTATTTCCCATCCCGTATATCGTGATATTATCGTTTCCCGGCAGGCCGAACGGATCGTCATCGCCGTCTGACGCAGTTATGGTTCCGGTTAAGTCTATCGTGCTCCCGTAAGGCATATCTTTATACGCCGCCACGAATATATTCCACGGGCCAAAGCCGTTCGCGGCGCCGTAATACGCCAAAATGCCCATATAGTTGTATCCGTAAAAATATCCCGGCTGCCATACCAAAGTATAAAGATTATTTCCCGACGACTCGTCGTATATATTGCCGTCTCCGAACGACCCGTTGTTTGGGGAGATCGAATAAAACACCACTCTCTCGGCTCCGGCTGACACTGCTCCCGTGGATATATTGTTGATGTAGAGTTTGCTTGCCGCGTCTATAGTGACATTTTCGAAATAAAGCACGCTTGTCAGCGATCCCAGAAAGTCCACGTCTAAAGTAAGCGTTCCCGACGCGGCCGCGTTCATACTGCTTATCTTTGAGGACGTTGAAAAATACACATCCCCTTCGGTTAAATTAAGAGTTGCTAAATCATTTTTTGAGCCAGCCTCAAAGTGTATTCTCCCGCTTCCGGATTTGTTTATCGTTCCGGGGCCTTCTATGCCGCCGCCGAATGACATTGCGCCGGCTCCGCTTATGTTTATTATTCCGAAATTGTATATATCATTTCCGGCTATTGCGGCGTTATTATCCCTAAACGTTATCGTGTTTCCGGACCCCGTTTCAAAATTTATTTGACCGTTATAGTTGTATATCGCTCCGCCGTTATTAGTAGTTGCCGTATTGTTGCTGAAGGTTACGTCACTGTTTGTAAAGGTCATTGTTGAAGACCAATTGTATATCGCTCCGCCGGAACCGGCCGTATTGCTGCTGAACGTCACATTTGAGTCCGTGAAAGTCATTGTAGAATTGCCCGAATTGTGTATAGCGCCGCCGATGGAATTTAGCGTATTGCCGATAAACGTTACCGTGCTTGCGGTAAATGACATATTCGCATAATTGTCGTTGTATATCGCTCCGCCGTATGAATTGGTTGCCGTATTGCTGCTAAAGGTTATATTGCTGTTTGTAAAGGTCATTGTTGAACGGAAAGCATTGTATATTGCTCCGCCGGCTCCGGACCTATTGTTGCTGAACGTCACATTTGAATCCGTGAAAGTTACATTAGCAGCAGTACCGCTGCTGTGTATCGCTCCGCCCTGAGCATTCCCTCTATTGCTTATGAAAGTTACAGTGCTTGCCGCAAATGATACTCTTGAATTGCTTTCTATCGCTCCGCCGTAACTGTTTCCCGCCGTATTGCTGGTGAACGCCACATTCGAGTCCGTAAAACTTACCGTTGAATTAACGGCATTATATATAGCTCCGCCGGCGACGTTGGCGGTGTTGCTGCTGAAATTTATCGTTGAAGATGACGCGTATAATCCCCCGTTGGTTATATTTATGGCTCCGCCGTTACCGACGACGCTGGCGGTGTTAACATTCACGGTGAAGTTAACATTGCCGGACAAATTAAGAGTGCCTGCTTGCAAATTAACAGCCCTTGACGTAGTTGATATCGTCACATCTTTGAGGGTTACTACTCTTGCGCTGTTGTTTAAGGTTAATCCGTAATTTGTTCCGTTGCCGCTCAGAACGTATCCTTTGCCGTCTATTATTTTATTCGCTCCGGCAGTTCCCATGGCGCCTGTAAAACTCAAATTGCCTTGTAAATACATTATTAAATAAGTAGCGTTTCCGAACTGGGTAGTAAAGGTAGCGCTTGTGGTAGGCGTTGAAGCTGTCTGCGCATAAATATTCGTTACACAAAATAACAACAAAAGTAACGAGAGAATAAAATTTTTTTTCATTTTTTCCCCTTAGTTATAAAATAATTTTTTAATAATTAGGTCACAAAAAAAAACCGCTGTTTAGAGCGGTTTTTTTTGTAAACTGTATTTTTATAAACGGCACAAAGATTATCGTCAGCTGTTTTGCCGAGGCTTACGGCACAGCCCGGCTTATAATACCTTGGATATTTTGCCATATTTTTCATATGCGCACCGTTTCCCGTTTCTTTTATTTTTGCATATAAATTTTACATCTTTTTAATTCTTATTTCAACACAATTTCACAATATAGAAGTTCAGCAGCTATGTAGCGGCAACAACAAATCTTTTGTCTTTGCCAAGCTGCCGAGCTGCTAATTAGCCCATAAACTCGGATATTATTTGATTTGATATAAAAACCGCGTTTTTCGGCAGTTTTATTTTTCCGTTTTCGTTTATAAGCAGATTTTGCGCGATAAGCTTATTAAGAGCATTTTTGTTTGAAAGAGTTTTAAATTCGTTTATATTTACGCCTTCATTAAGCAGACGCAGGCCGAGCATTATCATTTCGGCTTCGTAACTTGCTTCGTCTATAAAATCATTATCTTCTTTAACTGATAATTTTTTTGAAATTAAATCGATGTATTTTCCGATATTTTCAAT
The DNA here is from genome assembly GCA_009778325.1 of Candidatus Endomicrobium neocapritermitis. Taxonomy (GTDB): domain Bacteria; phylum Elusimicrobiota; class Endomicrobiia; order Endomicrobiales; family Endomicrobiaceae; genus Endomicrobium_B; species Endomicrobium_B neocapritermitis. The sequence continues at coordinate 8,778 of WRJZ01000051.1, forward strand.
ATTCGAATATCTGAATCTGTTTTCATATCCCGACGCTCCTGCTCCAAGCGCGATATATTCGAAATTGCGCCAGTAATTGCTGTTATGAACAGAATCTTTGCCGGGTTTTGCCCAGTTTGAAATCTCATAATGTTTAAAACTTTTTGATGAAAGAAATTTTACCGCCGTTTCATACATATCTCTTTGAAGGCTGTCGTCAACGCATATTCCGGCATTATAAAACTGCGTGCCCTCTTCAATACTTAAAGGATACAGCGAAATGTGCTCGCATCCGAATTCAACGGCCGCTTGCAGGCTTTTTTCCCAGGCTGGTAAGGACTGACCCGGAAGCCCGTAAATTAAATCGATGTTAAAATTGTCGAAATCTTCTTTTCTTGCTGCTTCATAAGCGCAGGCAAACGTCTTAAAAGTATGAGCTCTTCCTATTTTCATCAATAAATCATCGTCGGCAGACTGCAAACCCATGCTTAATCTGCCTACGCCGCAATCTTTTAAAATTTTTAATTTTTCATTTGTAACGGATTCGGGATTTAATTCAAACGTGAACTCTTTGAGTTCGTCAAGGTTAAAATTTGATTGGATTGAATTCAGAAGTTTTTCAATCTGTTTTTCGGAAAGAATTGACGGCGTTCCTCCGCCTATATAAACGGTATTTACTTTAACGTCTTTATATAAATTCGAATGAGCAGCCAAAGCGGATATATACCGGTTTGATAAATCTTTATTATACTCCACTGAGAAAAAATCACAGTAAGCGCATTTTTTCCTGCAAAACGGTATGTGAATGTAGAGGCCTAACATATAAAACCAAGAGTGAAGAGTTAAGAGTTGAGAGTTGAGATACGGCAAAGACTTTAATTAATATCCGCGCGAAGCGCTCATTATCTTCACTCTTAACTCTCCACTCTTCACTCTATTTTTTTAAATTGTCTTTAAAAAGTTCGGCAATTCCGCCTATTGAAGCGGTAACTCCCGTTGTTTCCAGCGGTAAAAATATTTTTGTCGCCTGCCCGTCGGCAACTTTTTCCAATGCCTCAAGATACTTTATCGCTATAAGGTCATTTGTCGGGCGACCTTCATGAATCGCGTTATAAACGACATTTATTTTATATTTTTCGGCGTCGGCAACTTTTTTGATAGCTTCGGCTTCGCCCGTAGCTTCAAGCACCTGCTTTTCTTTTGTGGCTTCGGCTTCAAGGATAACAGCCTGCTTAGCGCCTTCCGCTTTAAGAATGGCTGCCTGCCTCAAACCTTCGGCTTCCAAAATATTCGCTCTTTTTTCTCTTTCCGCTTTCATCTGTTTAGACATCGAATCGGTAATATCTTTTGGCGGTTCGATTCTCTGTATTTCAACTCTTGTAACTTTAACGCCCCATTTATCCGTCGCTTCATCCATTACGAATCTGAGCTGCGTATTAATTTTTTCTCTTGAAGTAAGAGTGCTGTCAAGTTCCATCTCGCCGATAACGTTTCTCAAATTTGTCTGAGCCAGCTTCAAAGCGGCAATGGCAAAATTAGCAATATTATATACGACTCTGAAAGGATCCGTTATCTGAAAATAAATTATGGCGTCCACGACGACAGTAGCGTTATCTTTTGTAATAACGCTCTGCGCGGGAACGTCTATAACCTGCTCTCTCATATCAACTTTTCTCAAATTCTGAAAGAAAGGAACTATTATCACAACGCCCGGCTCTTCCGTTCTGCTGTATTTACCCAAAGTTTCAACAAGTCCCTTTTCATACTGTCTTACGATATTTACGGTACTTGAAACTAAAATGATTACCGCAAAAACCAAAATAACCGCTAAAAGAAAAATTCCGCCTGTCATAAACGCCCCCTTTAACTGCAATTAATAATTAACAAGTAATAATTAATAATTTTAAGAGTTCGGCGAAGCCGAACCTATTAACAAGTTTCGCTAAATGCGCAACACCGCAATTATTAATTGTTAATTATTATTTATTAATTGTCTTTTTTCTTACTATCACTCTTGTGCCTTTTACCGAAACTATAATTACCGTACTGTCTTTTTCTATTTCGCCGGATTCTGAAAACGCGCCCCAAACTTCGCCCATTATTTTTATAAACCCCTGATTTTCTTCCGTTATTTTATGCGTAACTAGTGCCTCTTTTCCTATAATCTCATCAATATTTGAAGGTTTTGAATCTGTCTTTTTCAGATACTTTCCCAAAACAGGCCTTATAAATAATACGGAAACTATTGATACCGCCGCAAATACCGCTATCTGCATCCATATTCCAGCTCCCAAAGCCGAAGCTATTCCGGCAAAAAGAGCGCCTATGCCGATACACATAAAGAAAAACACGGAAACCGTAATAACTTCAATTATGCCGAGAAATACCGCCGCAATAACCCATGCTATCCAACTCATGGCAAACCTCCTTTTTTAACGACAGAGTGGAGGTTAAAGAGTGTAGAGTTTAGATATTGTGTTTCGGCTTTGCCGAAACCTATTACTTGTTTTTGCTTCGCAAAAACTCCTTATCTACACTCTAAACTCTACACTCTTCACTCTATCTTTTTATATTATTCTGATTCGGTTCAAAGGCCAGTATATAACAAGAGCTTTGCCTTTAATATATTTGTCATGCAAAGGCCCCCAGAAACGGGAGTCAAAAGAATTATCTCTGTTATCTCCGAGAACCATATATGAATCATTAGGCACAATTACGGGACCGAAATTATCTCTTATAAAATTAGGCGGAATCGCGGTAAACTTTCCCGCTTCCCAGGCAAGCTGATATTCTTTTTCATCATTAAATAAATCAAACCTTTGGTACACTGACGGATCCGCAAAAGTCACATACGATTCATCAAGAGGAATGCCGTTGACAAAAAGTCTCTTATCCTTTATTTCAACTTTATCTCCGGCTACGGCAATACATCTTTTAATATAGTCCTTTTTTATCCCGGCTTCGCGCTCTGAAAGAGTCAAAGCCTCCGGAGGACATCTGAAAACAATTATATCGCCTCTTGAAACGCTTTTAATAGCCAGCACTCTTTTTCCGTCGCTAAAAGGCACGTGAAAACCGTAAATGAATTTATTGACGAAAAGATGATCTCCTTCCAAAAAAGTCGTCCTCATGCTTCCGGTCGGTATTTTGAACGCCTGAATAAAGAAAAACATCAGAAACGCCGCTATAATAAGCGCCGACCACAAAGTATCAACCCATGAATATACATTCTTGAACAGATTTTGAGACACTTTACCCGTAAATCTTTTCTTTATAAGCTTCATAAACATCGCAACGCAAAAAAGAATACAACCCGCAATAAACAGTTTAACTTCCATTTTTTATCTCCGTATTTAGAAGCTTAGAGGGCTTGGAGGGCTTGGAAGTTTAGCAACGACTTTGTCTTTGCCAAGCTTCCAAGCTCTCCAATCTTCCAAACTTCTGTCGTTATTCGTCTATTTTAAGCACCGCTATAAAAGCTTCCGGCGGTATTTCAACCCTTCCGAACTGCCTCATTTTCTTCTTTCCTTCTTTTTGTTTTTCAAGAAGTTTGCGCTTTCTGCTTATATCTCCGCCGTAACATTTTGCAAGAACGTCTTTACGCACTGCGGAAATCGTTTCTCTCGCTATTATTTTATTGTTGACTTTCGCCTGTATCGGAATTTCAAACATATGCCTTGGAATTATTCCGCGAAGCTTTTCAGTCAGATAATGCGCGGCAGTCTGGGCTTTATCCTTATGGGTTATCATTGTAAAAGCGTCAACAACTTCGCTGTTAATCATGATTTCAAGCTTAACGAGCTCTCCTTTCTGGGGTTCGATATGTTCATAATCAAAAGACGCGTAACCTTTTGAAACTGATTTTAAAGCGTCGTAAAATCCGACTATTATTTCGGCAAGCGGCAAATGGTATTTCAGAACTACTATTTTCACGTTTAAATATTTCATATGAATCTGCTTTCCGCGTCTTTTCTGGCACAAATCCAGAATAGCGCCCAGATAGTCGACGGGGCATATTACGGTAGCCTCTACATAAGGTTCCCAAATTTCGGTTATATCCGAGTTATTGGGAAATTTCGCGGGATTGTCTATCGTCAAAAGCTGGTTTTTTAAAGTCTTGACTTTATACACAACGTTGGGAGCCGTTACCAAAAGACTTAAGCCGAACTCTCTTTCCAGCCTTTCTTTGACGATTTCCAAATGTAAAGAACCGAGAAAACCGCATCTGAATCCAAATCCCAAAGCAACCGAAGTTTCCGGAAAATACACGAGAGAAGAATCGGAAAGCCTTAGTTTTTCCAAAGCGCTTTTTAAAGCGTCGTAATCGGAAGTGCTGTTCGGATATAATCCGGCAAAAACAAAAGGATGAATCTCCTTATACCCCGGATGAGGATTTTTTGTGGGATTCGCGCTGTCCGTTATCGTATCGCCGATTTTTATGTCGTGAATATCTTTTATGCCGGCTACCACATATCCCACTTCACCGGAAGACAGATTATCCGCTTCAACGGGTTTTATTCTCATGTATCCGACTTCGAGAACATCGTACTCAACGTCGGAAGCCATAAAACGAATCTTCATTCCTTTGCGGATACTTCCGTCAAAAACTCTTATTATTACAATAACTCCTCTGTAAGAATCATAAAAGGAATCGAATATAATAGCCGAAAGAGGCTCGTTTAAAACTACTTTTGCCGGAGGAATATTGGCGATAACGGAATCCACTATTTCGCCTATGCCTATCCCCTCTTTTGCGCTGGCAAGAATAGGCTCTGCGTCAACCTCAAGGCCTTCTTTCATCTGCTCGTAAGCGGTATCTACGTCTGCCGTAGGGAGATCTATTTTATTGATAACCGGAATAATTTTAAGATTCGCGTTTTTAGCGAGCATAGTGTTCGCAAGAGTCTGCGCTTCAACGCCCTGCGTAGCGTCAATAACCAGAAGCGCGCCTTCGCACGCGGCCAAAGCTCTTGATACTTCATAAGTAAAATCAACATGCCCCGGCGTATCGATAAGATTTAAAATATACGGAATGCCGTTTTTATCGGTATAGTTCATTCTTACGGCTTTTGCTTTGATTGTTATTCCTCTTTCCCTTTCAAGCTCCATTCCGTCAAGAATCTGATCTTTCATCTCTCTTTTGGATATTGTCCCCGTATATTCCAAAAGCCTGTCAGCCAGAGTGCTCTTTCCGTGGTCAATATGCGCGATAATACAAAAATTTCTTATGTTTGACATTACTTTTCCTTATCATATATCTAAAAGCTTGGATGCAAGAATGCAGAGATGCGAAGAGCAGTTGTGTTTACTTTTTTTCTTCTGTTGGCTTTGCCCCGCATCCCTGCCTCTCTGCATCCCTGCATCGCCGTTATTAATATATTTCTTTCAATTTTAATTTTTTCATTACTCTGGCTATAGAATCTTCGTCGCCGCATTTTAATATTTCTTCGGCAGCTTTTTTCGCCTCCGCAAAAGACACGCTTCTTATTACTTTTTTTATCTTAGGCGCCTGAGCCGGAGATACGCTGAATTCGTCAAGACCCATTCCCAAAAGAAGAGCGGTATAGTTCGGATCTCCCGCCATTTCGCCGCATACCCCTACGTCTATTCCGGCGTCATGCCCCGCGTCGATTATTTTTTTTATAAGCCTTAAAATCGCCGGATGCGAAGGATTGTATAAATAAGCCACATTTTCATTCACGCGGTCAACCGCCAAAGTATATTGTATAAGATCATTTGTTCCTATAGAAATAAAATCAACTTCTTTTGCCAAAACATCCGTGATAACGGCCGCGGAAGGCACCTCTACCATCGCTCCTACCTCAATATCTTCATCAAACTTAACCTTCTCCGCGCGCAAACTCTTTTTCACTTTTCCAAGGATTTTATTTGCCTGCCTGAGCTCTTCCAAGCTGGAAATCATCGGGTACATAAGTTTTATTTTCCCGTGGACCGAAGCTCTTAGTATTCCTCTCAGTTGGTCAATAAACATTTCCGGATATTTTAAACACAGCCTTATGGCGCGCAGCCCCATAAAAGGATTCATCTCTTTTTCCATGCTTAGAAAACCTAAATTCATAAGCTTGTCGCCGCCTAAATCGATTGTTCTGACTATAACGCTGTCAGGGGCAATCGTTTTTGCGACTTTCATATAACTCTGATAATGCTCTTCTTCCGAAGGCATTGAACTGCGGTTAAAAAACATGAACTCGCTTCTGTAAAGGCCTATGCCGGTCGCGCCGTTATTCGTTACCGATTTCACTTCATCGGGATTATCTATATTTGCCCAAAGCTGCACCGTGTGCTTGTCCGTTGTTTCCGCCGGCAAATCCCTTAATTTATCAAGTTCTTTCCTTTTGGCGATCTCAAGCTCAAATTCCCGCTTATAGTTTTCAATAACGTCGTCTGTCGGGTTAAGTATTGCCAGCCCCTGATTTCCGTCTATGATTATCACTTCGCCGGAATGGGCGTTTACCGAAATATTTTTTAAACCGACAACGGCCGGAATTTCAAGACTTTGTGCGACAATAGCCGTGTGAGAAGTTTTACCGCCTATGTCGGTTGCGAAAGCTTTAACTAATTTCTCTCTTATCGTTACCGTGTCTGCCGGAGTAAGATTATGAGACACCACAATAGAATCTTTGTCCAATTCAAAAAAAGTTCTCTTTGTCTTGCCGAGAAGATTTCCGATTATCTTTTTGGCGACATCCTGTATATCCTGCCTTCTCTCCCTGAAATATTCGTCTTCTATCGCGTCAAAAGAACGTATAATTTTGTCTAAAACTTTAAAAACGGCATACTCTGCGTTTACTCCTTCCTCAACCATCTTTACTACGTCGTTTTTCATGGCGGGGTCGTCAAGAATCATTATATGGACATCCGCTATTTTAGCGTAATTTTCGCCGAGAACGTCGTTTATTTTGTCATAAGTGGATTTAAGTTCGGACCTTGTTTTATCAATGGCTTCGCTAAGGCGCTTAAGTTCGGCGGCTCTTGCGTTTTTAGGTATGTCTTTTTGAATAAGACAATAGTCGTCATCTTCAAGCAAAAATACCCTGCCGATAGCTATACCGGAAGACGCCGCGACGCCTTTTAAAATAATGTTTTTCTTTAGAGACGGCATAATTTTTCTCCTACTCGGAAAATCCTGAATTAAACAGCGATTCTATTGCGTCCAGAACTTCATTTTCGTCAGGCCCTTCGGCTATGAATTTAAGTTCGCTTCCTGACGCGGCGGCAAGCGTCATTACGCCCATAATGCTTTTAGCGTCAACCTCAAAATCATCTTTCAAAATTTTGACGCTGGACTGAAACCTTGAAGAAGTCTGCACAAGCATTGCCGCAGGCCTTGCGTGCAGCCCCATTTTATTTGATACTTTAACAATCTTTTCTTTCATTTTATATTCCTAAATATGATAATAAAATACAAAACAAAACTACGCAGTAAAACATAAATGTGGCGCTAAAACGCCCGAATACGATTGACAATATAAGAACTACGCAGAATGTAAGCGCATCCGGTACGGATGTTCCGAAAAAATTAATATTTACCGGACCGAAACCGAAAATTTTAAAATAAAAAATCAAAGATGTGAGAACTATCAAAAGTCCGGCATATCTCACAATGTCGCCTAAAAATTTAAACTCGAGTTTTGCAATGAGCGCCAGCATTTCGTTATCAAGTTTTAGACTTATAAAGAACATCCAGTATCTTATCGGTATATGCACGAAATTATATAAGAACAAAAAAGTTAAAGGCGCTATCCAGCTGTAAGCCGGATCCAAAACTCTTGCAAAAAGTATCACAAGGAATATGCTCAAAAAAGCCGTAACAGGCCTCAGGGTTCCCCAAAAAAACGAATCGCCTATTGCCGCAAGAGGCCCTGCCATCGCGTTCTTTATAAAATTTACGTCGGCGGCGGCTTGCCTTTTATCCGACGCTATCTCTTTTTCGATATTGGAAACCATCGCCAATATTATATTTGCCATATAAGGATGCGTATTAAAAAAACCCAAATGACGTATCATCGCTTCTTTTCTTCTGTCGGGGTTCAAATACACTTTATCCAAAAAAGGTTTTAACACAAATAAAAAACCTATATTCTGCAGCCTTTCAAAGTTCCACAAGGCTTGTATAAAAAAAGCTTTAAAAAACATTTTTCCATATATTTTAAACATATTTGCCTTTTTCGGCTCATCCCTTTTGTCATTGCGCGACGGAAACTTTGTTTCCGGCGCGGCAATCCAGAGCTTTATTATCTAGATTGCTTCGTCATTTCATTCCTCGCAATGACAAAAGAGAGGAATAGAAACCTGCTTTTGTCATCTGTTAATAAAAGGAATCCTGATATTTTTAAAATTATATAAAACAGCGCCGAAACCGAATACCGGAAGCAGATACCAGGCTTTCTTAAATCCGGCAATAACAAACGCCGGCATCATAGGATAAATGAGCTGAAATACCTTGCCGCCGAGATACATTACAATAAGATAAAAAATAAAAGCTCTCAGTATAAATAAAAACAAACTAAGAAATAAGCCTGTGTTAATTCGCCACGTTTTACCTTCATGCACGCCGCGCTCTACCCACCGCATCAAGCCTATATTCCAGTTTCTGCCGCCTATGTCGATTTCCTTATAAAAATACGCGAACGGAACCGCAAAAATCAAAGCGCATATCGCGGCTTCCTGTATTCCCGGGTAATATTTGCACGCCCAAAAAGTTGCGTTTATGCTGATAGAAGCTATATCAATAGGAACAGCCGCTCCCATCGGAATGGCGTTTATCCATACCATTTCAACTATCATCCCGATCCAAAGACCTGTCGCTATATCCCCCATTAACCAGCCGAATAAAGGCGCGCAGAAAATAGGACGGCATATCATAAACTGTCCGAATGCCGTTACATCGGCGCTGCACAAAGCGGCTATCAATGCCAGAATTACCAAATTCTCTATTATCATATTTTTATATTTACGACGGTTTCCATATCAAACTTAAATGATTCGCCGGGTTTTAAAACTTTTTTTACCAACGGGGCAAACACGGTTCCCTGATATGTTTTTTCATAACCGTTTTCCGAATTTGAAATAGTTTCTATCGGATAAACAAACGCGGCGCTTTTTTCGGATAACTTAACCTCAACCTCTATTTTAAAGTAATCATCGTAGCGCTTCCATAAAGAAATTTCCTTTAAATCCGCGCAATCATCTCCTGTCCTTGACGAAAAAGCAAAGACCTGTTCGGGAACAAAACACAAATCAGCTTCCTTGTCGGAATTATTTTCTATTTCATAATGTACCGCATACCCCGTAACCGAAGGAATTATTGTTTTGGTCAGACAGATATCATTGCCGTCAACTTTACCGTTTCTTTTAAGTATAAGCTTTGAAGCCGATATTTTCGCTTCATATTTACCTGAAACAAAGTCTCCGTTTTCTTTGAATCTCACAAAAGTAAAATCCTCATGTTTCGTTTCTTTAGGTATGAAGTGGTCGATCAAAGATGCTCTTCTGTACAAGTCATAAGAAAGATATTTATCAAGCCCGGCCTCTTTAACCTTAATCTCGTCATTATGTATAGTGCGGACTTCCTCATCGTCATCGCTGGCGATAACTGCCCGTGATATATTATCTTTAAGTCTTTTATGATATGATTCATACCTTCTTGTCAGAACATCAAGAAGATTATGGCTTATTTTCAATATGTCAAATTCAAAAATACTTCCGCCGCGGTCTGCTTTTACATATATATTTTGAGTTTTGCTTTCGTACAGATATTCATTCTCCATGTCACAGTCAAAATCACAAGATGTCCAGGAAGAGCGCTTTAAAAATGATTTATTGTAAAGATTTTCCGCTTTAAGCAAAGAATTATATACCGCGTTTCTCAGATGAGGCAAATAAAGCCCCCCAAACACGCCGTGCCAGTAAGCGCAGTTGCACTGCCCCGCGTACAAACTGTCCAAAGATTTTTCCGAAAACGGTTTATTGTTGTCGGTATATTTTTTTATCTTATCGCTTACATAAAGCATTTTTTTGTGCATATTGTTGGATTCTTCGTATTTGCTTAAAAAATTTCTCCAAAAACCGCCGCGCATAAAAGTTTTTGCTTCCGCATCGCCGCTATACCTTCCGAGAACATTTTCGAATTTTTGCTGGGCGTCGCTCGGAAGAGACCATTCCGACATTTCAAAATAGGAAGCGCACGGAAGATAAACCATTCCGGAAGACTTCCTGGTTTTAAGTATTTCGGAAAAACTTGCCGTTTCAACTATATCCGAATTTTCTTCGATAGCCGTCAAAAACTTTTCAAGCCATCCGTTTTCATAAACATGCTTATTCGTGCCCGGCCACATGCCGAACTTTTCCCCGTCGTCAGCCATAACTAAAACCGGAGGCTGTCCGTCTTTTCCGGCGTTCAAAGCGGCCTTTTTAAAATAATTTATCGTATTTTCAACATTTTGAAACGGTATCGAATATCTGAGATTCTGGCTTATCGGAAAGATATTCAGAGAACAGCCCTGCTCTTCCGTCGTATAGTAACCTCTGAGATTTTCAGGTTCCATGCCGGCAGCCGCAAAATGAGCGTCATCTAAAACGGTATATTCAATGCCGGCTTCGCACAAGTTTTTTGCAAGCCCCGGCTCCCATACTCTCTCGGCAAGCCATGCGCCGTTAACTTCTTCGCATCCGAATTTGTTTTCCAAATAAGCAGTAAGCTTATTTATCTGCCCTATTTTATCCCTGTCGGGAATTGACGTCATTATAGGCTCATAATAACCGCCTGAGAGAATTTCCAAATTTCCGGAAGCAACAAGCTTTTTAACGCTTTTTATATAATCAGGGTGCTCTTTTGAAATATATTCCCAAAGCATTCCGCTGGCATGCAGACTCCATCTTATTTTTGGATGGTTAAGCATAACCTGCATAAAAGGTTTGTATGAAACCTGATAAGCTCTTTCAAAAACCCAGCCAAAATTTCCTACCGGCTGGTGGTTATGAGTGCAAAAAACAAATTTAACTTTACTCATTTTTACTTCCCGATTTTATTTTATTGCGCATTCTCTTTCTATAACGGCAGCCACATTAACTCTCTCGTCCGCCGGCAAAACCCTGCCTTCAATTTCAATGCCTTTACGGTAAATTTTTGATAATGCTTCGATATCTTTATCGTCTACCGACAAATTGCACAAAAGCTGTTTTTTACCGACGGTAAAATGCATTCCGCCCACATTTACCGATTTAATATCTACCCCGTTTTCTATAACGTCGAGCACATCCGACGGGTTAGAAAACAAAAACATCGTCTTATGTTTATCGTACTTTCCTTCCAAAGCGTCTTTTGACGCGTCGCTTACCATTTTAATTTCAAGCTCAACGCTGCTCGGAACAGCCATCATTAAAAGCATCCGCTGCATCTGGTCATTCGCAGCCGCGTCGGACACAACTACAATTTTATTGATATGTATTGCTTTGAGCCACCCCTGCACAATTTGACCGTGAATAAGACGGTCGTCAATTCTCACAAGTTCAATCGGCATACAGCCTCCGAATTAACAATTAACAAATAATAATTAACAATTATTGTATTTTTGCTTCGCAAAAATCTATTAATTAGGTTTCGCTTTCGCGAAACTCCTGCATTATTCATTATTATTTGTTAATTGTTAATTGCTTTTACTTCATTCTGCTCAAAAGTCTCTTTTTTACGTTTATTATGCTTTTTTGTCCGTCAGCCAAAACTTTATCCGCAAGTTCCGAAACGTTTTTAACCGATTTTGCCGCAAAAATCGCCGATAACACCATTGGGAGATTAACGCCGGCAAGAACTTCCGTATTAAAAGCTCTGCACATCGGCACAGACGCGTTACACGGAGTGCCGCCCATCATATCAGTCAAAATCAATACCCCGCTGTCATCGCTTATCTCTTTAAGCAAAACGTCAATTTTCATCTGCATCTGGGCAAGACTGTCCTGCAAACCGCGGTTCAAAGCATAAATATTAGGCTGTTTTCCGGCAATAGTTTCAGCCGAGTTCAAAAGTTCCTGCGCCAACTCTCCGTGGGCAACAATAATAATTTTAATCATTTTTTGTTTTCCTTAATTATTCTAGGGTGTGTCGACATATATAACGCACTTGCACTGCTCAGATTTTTGAGGAAATTTTAATTTTTTTATGACGTGCATAGCCGGAACTATGTAAGGAATAAAAAAATCAAAATTTACCAAAAAGCTGGCGCAGCCCTAAGGGTTTGGTCAAAAAAGAGCCAACTCCGTTGTTGCGGCTCCTATCAATAGGCGCCGCTATTGCTTCGTCGCCGCGCCTAGGATTTGGCCCTTTTTTGACCAAACGCAAGCGCGTTATATATGTCGACACACCCTCATTATTGCTTTTGCCAATTTATCGCTGTCGTGCCTCGCGTAAATCTCGTCAGAAAACAAACTGCTTTTCACCGTCTTTGTTTTAACTTTATCGGCTTCAACCTGATAAGAATCGTAACGTTTATATCTTTTTAAAACATTTTTTGGAATTTTACCTTTATTTGCCAAAATACAATCTATAATTCCGCAGTAAGAGTGTTCTTCAATCGCTTTTATATGGTCGGAAAGTTTATAATCTTTTGTTTCTCCGGGCTGAGTCATAATATTACACACGTATATTTTATACGCTTTTGAATTTTTTACTGCGTCCACAACCCCGTCAACAAGCAAATTGACTATTATTGATGTATACAAAGAGCCCGGCCCGAAAATCATCACGTCCGCTTTTTTCAGCGCTTCCAAAACTTCCGGCGCGGCAGGAGGCGCAAAAGGCGCAAGGTTTATTTTTTTAATTCTTTCATTTGCTTTTGATACGGAGCTTTCGCCTCTTATATTTTTACCGTTTTCAAGCTCCGCTTCCAAAGTAATGCTTGAAAGAGTTACCGGCAAAACCCTGCCTCTTATCGCAAGGACTTCTCCGCTTTTTGCTATAGCGTTGTCAAAACCACCTGATATCGCCGACATTGCCGTCAAAAATAAATTGCCGAACGAATGTCCCGAAAGACTTCCTTTAGACGGAAATCTGTATTGAAAAAGCCTTGACATCAGGCTTTCTTCTTCCGAGAGAGCGACAAGGCAATTTCTTATGTCCCCGGGCGGCAAAACTCCAAGCTCGTTTCTCAATATGCCGGAACTTCCGCCGTCATCGGCAACATTAACTATCGCGGTAATATTGCTAAAACGCTTTTTAATTCCTCTAAGAAGCGTCGATAATCCTGTTCCTCCGCCTAAAGCGACAATATTTAAATTTTGCATAACGGAAATTAACAATGAACAATTAATAATTCACAATTATTGTGTTTTTGCTTTGCAAAAACCTATTAATATGTTTCGCTTACCAAAACTCCGACATTGTTCATTTTTATTTGTTAATTGCTTTTATCTCCCTCTCAAAATATCTCTATGATTTATATGCACCTTATACTTTTTCTTTCTTAAAAAAGCCGCAAGCTCTTCGGCCGTAAATACGGATCTGTGCCTTCCTCCCGTGCAGCCTATTGCTATCGTCAAATAACTTTTTCCTTCTTTAATATATCCCGGCAAAGTATTTTCTATCAATTTTGAAAATATATTAAAGAAAGAAGAAAATTCTTTTTGTTTTTTTATATAATCTTTTACGGCTTTGTCACGGCCTGTCTTAAATTTGAGGCCGTGAACATAATTCGGATTTGTTATAAACCTGACGTCAAAAATTATGTCGGCGTCGCATGGAACTCCGTATTTATATCCGAACGAAATAACCGAAATATTTAAATTTTCTTTTCTGGCCGTTGTGCCGGTAAGCTTTGAAATCCTGTCTTTAAGCTCTCCGATAGTCATATTCGACGTATCTATTACTTCATCCGCCATACCGAACAATTTATTTAATATTTTTCTTTCAAGTGATATCCCCTCGGCTACAGAGTTGCCCAAAGGATGTTTTCTGCGCGTTTCCGAATATCTTTTTATGAGGACATCTTCGTCAGAGTTAAAAAATATTATTCTGTAATCTACATTTTTATTTTTTAATATTTCTAAAACGTCAGGAAACGAGTCTAAGCATTTCCCGGCCCTTGCGTCTATGCTCATCGCGACATTTTTATATTTTTCAGGATTTTTTTTACATATATCAATAAAATCGCCCGTCATCTGCAGAGGCATATTATCCACGCATATATAGCCGAAATCCTCAAAAATCTTAAGCGCCTGACTTTTGCCCGCGCCCGACATTCCGGATACTATATAAAATTTTGTTTTCATGATTTTTCTTTTGAAGCTATGATTTCCTGCAGCCTGCCGCTTAAATCCTTCGCCGTAAAATGCCCTTTATTTTTAAGCCTCTGGTTAAGGCTGGCAGTTTCAACTAAAACAGCCAGATTTCTTCCCGGGCCTACGGGAATTGTAGCTTCCGGTACGGTAACGCCGAGAATATCCGCAAAGTACTCGTCAATGCCGACGCGTTCGTATTTTTTGACGCTTTCCCATTCTTCAAGCCTTATTACCATCTCTATTAGGGATTCGTCTAAAATATTTCCAATACCGAAAAGACTTTTAACGTCAATGATACCGACGCCTCTGACTTCAATCAAATGTTTTGTGATTTCAAGACCGCTCCCGACTAAAATGCGGCCCGATTTTTTCTTTATATCGACGATATCGTCAGCCACAAGCATATGCCCTCTTTTGACAAGTTCAAGAGCGCATTCGGATTTACCGATTCCGGCTTTCCCCATAATCAATACGCCGAGACCGTAAACGTTCGTAAGAACGCCGTGCAGTTTTATCGAAGGAGCAAGCTTTCCGTCTAAATAATGAATTAAATCGCCTATGAATGACGAAGAATTTAAAGTCGTTTTAATCAAAGGGACTTCCAGGTCGGCAAATGCTTTTACCATAAATTCCGAAGGTTTTAAGCCCCTTGTCAAAATACAGCACGTGGCATTTTTATGAGAAAAAATTTTCCGCAAAAGCTCAAGCTGGCTTTCGCCCGGCAAAGAGCTGAGATAAGTATATTCGCTTATGCCTATAACCTGAGTTCTTTCATAAGGAAAATGTTCAAAATATCCGGTAAAAGCAAGCCCCGGCCTGTTTATGTCAGCCACGGTAATTTTTCTGCCAAGCCCGCTCCGGCCTGCCAAAAGTTCAAGTTTTAAATCTTGGCTCTTTTCTTTTAAAAGAGTGCCTACGTCCAAAAACGGCATTAATAAGCGTCCTCTTGCTGAATAATTTTTACGATTTCTTCTTTTGTTTTGGCATCCCTGATAGCCTGTCTTAAAAATTTATCTTTGAAAAGTCTTGATATTCTTGACAAAGCTTTTAAATGCTGGCCGGCAACTTCAACAGGCCCGACAAGAAGGAAAATTATATGCACAGGCTCGCCGTCAAGAGAGTTAAATTCTATGCCTTTGCGCGAAATTCCGAGAGCGCCCACCTGTTCCTGCAAAACATCGGTTTTACCGTGGGGAATAGCAACGCCCTGCCCTATTCCGGTAGAGCCGAGTTTCTCGCGCTCCAAAACAACTTCAATAATCTCATCCGTCTTTTTTACTTTCTTCGTGGACTTGAGCATTTCAACAAGCTCGACAATCGCAGATTTTTTGTCTGTAGCTTTAAGATCAACCGTAATTACGTCCGGACTTAAAAAATCCATAATTTTCATTTGCTGGCCTCCGCTGCATTTTTGCATTTTCTTGTAGTTTTCATAGTATTTTCGTCTTACATTTCAGGTTCAAGAAGAACAATCGAACCGCTGTCTTTACGATACAAAACGTTTACTTTATCGGTTTTGCTGTTTAAAAACATATAAACCCTGAAATTCAAAAGGTCCATTTCATCTATGGCTTCTTCAATGCTGACCGGCCTCAGATCAAAGCGTTTAATTTCGGAAATTTTCGTCCTGGAATCTTCCATGCTGTCATATGAAAAAACTTCCGCTATTGAACTTTTCTTTTCTTTTGAAACCGCAAGATTTTGTTTTCTGTGCAGTTTGGATATTTCTTTTTGTTTTCTGAGCTGTTTTTCGAGTTTATCAACCGTAATGTCTATTGAAGCGTAAAGATCCGGCGATTGCTCTTTTGCCCTGAAATTCAGTTTTCCGACGTGAAAATTGACTTCGGTTATCTGCCTGCTCTTCTCCACAGATAAAATAACATGCGCCCAAACGTCATCCCCGTCAAAAAATTTGGCGGATTTTGAAATTTTCTTACGCACATAAGAATCGATCGCGCTTGTAAGCTTAAGATGCCTTGCCGTAATGTTAATCTGCATTTTCAGTCTCCTTTTATATCAAATTCTTTTACTAATTTCAACGATTTTTACATTTTAAAATTTTCACCCAAATAAACTTTTTTTGCCTTGGGATTCTCAAGAAGTTCTTTGGCGCTTCCCTCCAAAAGTATTTTGCCTTCATAAATAATATACGCCCTGTCAATAATCTCAAGAGTTTCTCTGACATTATGGTCCGTAATTAAAATGCCGAGCCCTCTTTTTTTGAGATTGGCGATTATCCCCTGAATATCTGAAACCGTTATCGGGTCTATTCCGACAAAAGGTTCGTCCAAAAGCAAAAACTTCGGGTCATTCACCAAAGCTCTCGCTATTTCAAGCCTTCTTTTTTCCCCGCCTGAAAGCGTCACGCTGAGCTGTTTGCGCAGCTTTGTAAGCCCGAAATCCTCAAGCAGGCCGTCAACTTTCTCTTTTCGCGCCTTCTTTGAAATAGGAAGCATCTGCGCTATTGCGTATAAATTATTTTCAACGGTAAGGCCTCTGAAGATAGACGGCTCCTGCGAAAGATAGCCGACGCCGGATCTTGAACGCTGGTACATAGGCCAGTCCGTTATCTCTTTATCGTCAAGATAAACGCTTCCGTCATACGGTTTTATAAGGCCGACAGTCATATAAAATGTTGTAGTTTTTCCGGCTCCGTTCGGCCCGAGCAGACCGACAATTTCGCCCTGCTTGACGTTAATACTCACGCCGTTTACAACCATTCTGTATTTATATTTCTTAAAAAGTTCTTCGGATCGTAATATCATTTGTTTTTATTTTTCTTCCCGCTTTTATTTTTTTTGTCTTTATTTTCCGATTTATCTTCTTTTCCGGCGCCGTCCTCCATCTCGATTTTACCCGTGACCTGTCCGGTCATAATAATTTTCTTTTTATCGTCTGCATTGTAAAAAGTCATCGTGTCGGCTTCATAAAGACCTCTTCTGTTGTCATAATAAACGTCGGCGACAGGCCTTTTCTCGTCTTTTACCATAACAACGCTGTAAGTCTTTTTATCAAAAACGGCATTATCCGAAACGATAGTGCCCGAAGTCGTGATTATTTCTACATTTTTATGCGCGTAAAGTTTTTCCAGGTTTTTGTCCAAATCAATTTCTTGCGCGTAAAGCATAAGCGGCTTTTCGGAATCTTTCATAAAATACTCGACAAAAGTTTTCTCTCCCCAAAGCCTGCCCTTTTCTTCTTTCATGTTATAACTGGCAAAGTCACCGTATGCTTTGACCGGCTCGCCTTCGTCGGTTTTCGAAAAAAGTTTAACATTGCCGGAAGCGTCTACAAGCTCTTTTATTTTGTCATAAATCATAGTGTCGGCTTCTATGATATTCTTCTTGTTAACCGCTTTTGAATTGCCTCTGGATATCGCGATGTCTCCGGCTTTTCTTATCTCCATTTCGTCGCCGGTAATAACGGTTTTATTTGACGCGGAACCGGCGGCAAACGACAAAACAAAAAAACAAAGCAGCGCAAGCAGAATGCTAAAGGCTTTTATTAAGTTCCACTCTTTGCTTTTTGATAATAATTTTTTCAAGTTTTGTATCAGACTCAAAACCTTTGCCATAAATAATTTCGTCCTGTCTTGTTAATTTTACGTCATTTTTACTGAAAACAATCTCTTTCTTCGCGTCATACTGCAAATCCGTCGTTTGAAGATGCTCATTATTAGCCGTATCCACGGTACATTTGCCATGCCCGATGACGTCATAAGTATTCAAATTTATTGTGGCGGATTCCGTAACAAGAGTTGAAACATAATCTCCGTCTTTATAAAACTTAACGCGCGGAAGCCTTAAAACAGCCGTCTTTTTTTCATCATTTATAATAGCCGACTCGGATTCAAGAATCATTTTAAGTTTTCCGGCTTCCGTTTCGGTTATAGTAAATTTTTCAACAGCCTGCTCAGCCATCGGAGGAGTCTCTTCTATAATCGTTTTCTCCGTTTTACAGCCAAGCAGCGCGACGACAAGCGGCAACGCCGTGAAAACAAACAATAAGACTTTATATTTTTGAACGCGCATCAGTTTACCTTTCAATTAACAATTAACAAATAACAATTAATAATTATTGTGTTTTCGCATTGCGAAAACTTATTAATAGGTTTCGCTTACGCGAAACTCCATAATTGTTCATTGTTATTTGTTAATTGTTAATTGTCCTTTTGTTTTCCATCTCTCATGAAACCATACCCATTGTTCAAGGTATTTTCTTATATGGTCTTCCAGAACTAAAGAAGCTTTTTGGGTAAGATTAACTACATCAGCGTCAAAATTACCTGACGGATCTATAGTCAAAGGTCCTGAAACAACGGTTTTATGGCCATACTGATCTATCCTCTGGTCAATCCCTACCAAGACTTCCGCTCCGGTTCTTAAAGCCAAAACCGCCAAACCCGAAGGCGTCCATGCAGGCTCGCCGAAAAAATCAACAAAAACTCCGGGCACGTTAGTATCCTGGTCTATAAGCATGGCTATTATTTCGCCTTTTTTAAGAGCCTTTAAAAGTTTTCTTCCCGTGTCGGGCGCGTCCCTTAATATAACGCTCACATTTTTATTTGTTCTGTAACCTACAAGCATATCGTTTAATTCTTCTATATAGATTTTTTTCGCCACTACATTCACGGGAACGCCCATGTCAGCTACTGCCGCGGCGGTAATTTCCCAGTTTCCGGTATGCGCGCTGACAAAAAGAATTCCTTTCCCTTTTTTTATCCCTTCTTTTATAAGATGGCTGTTTTCAATGCTTGAAATACTCCTTAAAAAAGCCGAATCCATTCTGGGAAAATTAGCCAGTTCAAAAAAATTTTTAGCCTGATTTATAAAAATATTTTTTACAATGCCGCATATTTCTTTTTTTGTTTTTTCAGGGAAACATCTTTCTAAATTCCTCTTGGCTTTAACCCTGACGCCGACTAAAGAATAATATGCTAAAGTGCCAAAAACAACCGAAACCACATCTATTGAAAATCTGTACGGCAGCAGCAAAATAATTTTAGAGGATATATAAGCGCCGCAATAATAAATTTTTCTTCTTACTTTCGTTATTATTTTATTCATTTATATCTTTCCAAAGTTTTTTTCCATTCGCCTTTAGCTTTCAAAATTATCTCAATCACGTCTCTGACAACGCCTTCACCGCCTTTAAAAGACGAAACCATATCGACATGTTTTTTAACTTCTTCGACGGCGTCGTTAGGACAAATCGACAATCCTGCAAGTTTCAGCACCTGAATGTCAACGATATCGTCGCCGATATAGGCGGTCTCAGAAGCTTTAAAACCCGTCTCGCCAAGTATTGCGTCAAACGCGGTTTTTTTTCTCATACAGTTTTGCACAAGATAATCGATGCCCATGCTTTCCGCACGCTTTTTAACCTGTTCCGATTCTCTCCCTGTAATCCACGCGGTTTTTACCCTTGGAAATATCTGTTTGAGTTCATGATATCCCAAACCGTCTTTAACATTCCAAATTTTAACTTCTTCGCCGTTATTTAAAATTATTATCTCCCCGCGCGTTAAAACGCCGTCGACATCACACGCCAAAAGTTTAATATTTTTTGCTTTTTTTAAAATCTGCGCTTTAGATGCCGGCATTTTGCCCGCCATTTTCAACAATTATCTCAGGCTGCTGTTCAGCCTTCATTTCTTTTTTGGAATTACTGAGCCACGGAGTTATCTCCGCAGGGCGTTCTCTCATATAAGGCTTTAACAAAATATTTAAAACAAAAAACGATACTGTCAGCAACACCAGAATAATGCCTGCCGTAACTCCCATCCATTTATAAGTCGGTTTCCACGGCGCGTTTACGCTGTCTGAATTTTTTGATTTTAATAAATCAGCCATTGTTATTTTACCGCCTTGTCTATTGCAGTCGCCTGCTTTAAAATATTTTTAAGAGATTTCAAATCAACGCTGTTTGCGCCGTCTGAAAGGGCTTTGTCCGGATGCTCGTGAGTTTCAAGAAAAACAGCCGCTACACCTACAGCGCCCGCAGCTTTTGTAAGAGGCATAACAAATTCTCTGTTTCCTCCGCTCTTTGCGCCTTGTCCGCCCGGAAGCTGAACGCTGTGCGTCGCGTCAAAAATAACGGGATATCCTGTATTTTTCATTATTTCCAGACCCCTGAAATCCACAACAAGATTATGATAGCCGAAAGAAACTCCTCTTTCGGTTAAAGAAATTTTATCATTTCCGAAACTTTCGGCTTTTTTCACGACATTAATCATATCTTCGGGAGCAAGAAACTGTCCTTTTTTAATATTCACGGGTTTCCCCGTCAATGCGCAAGCTTTTATCAAATCCGTCTGACGCGATAAAAACGCCGGAATCTGTATCATATCAGCCGTTTCAGCGGCAATTTTCGCCTGCTCTTCGGTATGCACGTCGGTAACAATAGGCAAATTAAGCTGTTTTTTTATTTTAGCAAGAATTTTAAGCCCTTCTTCAATTCCTGGCCCTCTGTATGAAGAAATCGAGGAACGGTTGGCTTTATCATAAGAAGCTTTGAAAATAAAAGGCACTTTCATCTCAGCGCAAATCTTCTTTAATTTTGCCGCAAGCCCCAATGCGTGCTTCTCACTCTCTATTACGCACGGTCCGGCAATGAGAACAAAAGGCAAATTATTTGAAAGCGTTATATTTTTGCCTATCTTTATTTTTTTATTAAGCATTAGGTTTGGTTTCCTTTCTTTTTAACGCTGCCGCGATAAATCCTTTAAACAAAGGATGAGGCCTTACAGGCCTTGACTGAAACTCGGGATTAAACTGAACTCCGATAAACCACGGATGGTTATTAAGTTCCACAATTTCGACAAATTTCATTTCGGGATTTACTCCGGAAACATTTAAACCCTCTTTTTCAAAAGACTCCGTAAAAGCGTTATTAATCTCAAATTTGTGACGGTGCCTTTCTGAAACCGACTCTGTTTTATAAGCTTCAAAGGCCTTCGAACCCTTTTTAACGGAACAATGCCACGAACCAAGCCTCCATTCGCTGCCGTCGGCGTTTTTAGCAATGCTTTTTACTATAACCGGATTTTTTGCCTGAATATTAAATTCCTGGGAATCAGCGTCTTTCATATTGCATACGTTTCTCGCAAACTCTACTGCGGCGCACTGCATTCCGAGGCAAATGCCGAAAAACGGCACATTATTTTCTCTGGCATATTTAATAACTTCCATCTTTTTTTCCAACGCTCCGGGTTCAACTGCACCGTCGGGAGCAATAATCGCGTCAGCCTCCGATAACTCTTTTATTAAATTTGCGCTGTCCAAATCAACGTATTTAATTTTAACCGCGGAATCATTCGCAAAGCCGCCGTGTTTAAGAGCCTCGTAGATACTTTTATATGAGTCTTTAAGTTCCGTATATTTTCCGGCAATGGCTATTGTCACGCTGTGTTTTGGATTTATGCACGTAAAAAGCATCTCTTTCCACTGCTTTAAATCCGCCGGTTTGACTTTTAAACTCAAATATTCGATAACCAGCTCGTCGAGTTTTTCTTCATGGAGCTTTACCGGAACTTCATATATTGAATTCTGAACATCCATCTCTTCTATTACGGCTTTTTTCTCAACGCTGCAGAATAATGATATTTTATCCTTTAAATCTTCGGTAAGAGGCTGATCCATGCGGCATACGATAATCGAAGGTTCTATTCCGAGCTCTCTGAGTTTCATTACGCTGTGCTGGGTAGGTTTGGTTTTCATTTCATCTGAAGCTTTTATATAAGGAACCAGCGTTACATGGATATGAAGCACATTATCTCTTCCAACGTCATTCCTGAACTGCCTCGCGGCTTCAAGGAACGGAAGACCTTCTATGTCTCCGACGGTTCCGCCGATTTCAACTATCAATACCTCATAATTTTCAGCAGCTTTCTTAAAACTGTATTTTATTTCATTTGTTATATGCGGAACAACCTGTATTGTTTTTCCGGCAAACTTTCCGCTTTTTTCGGCGTTTAAAACGGTTTCATAAACTCTTCCGGCAGTCACCGTATTGTCGCGGTTAGTTTCCTGATCCATGAATCTTTCATAATGACCCAGATCCAAATCGGTTTCCATGCCGTCGCATGTCACAAAAACCTCGCCGTGCTGCGTCGGAGAAAGTAGCCCGGGATTTATATTCAGGTAAGGGTCGCATTTAAGAACATTAACTTTTACACCCCTTGATTTCAAAAGACAGGCAAGCGACGCCGCGGTTATCCCTTTCCCAAGCGACGAAATTACTCCGCCAGTAACAAAAACGTATTTTGTGCCCGCACTCATAAAAATCTCTCCACTTTTAAAGCATCTTCAGGGGTATCAACGCCGACTGAATCCTTGCCTGATATAATAACTTTTATTTTTTTGCCGGTTTCCAAAGCTCTGAGCTGCTCAAGGCATTCCGCCTTTTCAAGCATAGCCGGTTTTGATTTTGCAAAATTTATAAGAAAATCCTTTTTGTAACCGTATATTCCCATGTGTTTGAAATATTTTACATTCTTAACATTATCCCTGTTGTAAGGAATAACCGATCTGGAAAAATACAAAGCGTAACCCTCTTTATCAAAAATAACTTTCACTATATTGGGATTTTTTATATCTTCTTCTTTTTTTATCGGGAATGCCGCCGTAATATATTCGAGTTTTTTATTTTTTTTGAGCTCAAAAGCCAAATTATCTATTAAAGAAGGCTCTATCAAAGGCTCATCGCCCTGAACATTAATAAAAATTCCATAATTTTTTAAATATTTTTTTGCAGTAAAAGCAAGCCTGTCAGTCCCGCTTTTGCAGCTTTTAGGAGTCATAAAAACATTATACCCCAGCGATTTAACGGCGTCAAAAATTTTTTTGTCATCGGTAGCAACCGCTATAAAATCAATCTTTTTACACTTTCGCACCCTTTCGACAACATGCCGTATAAGCGGCTTGCCTTTAACTAAAGCCAAGGGTTTGCCGGGAAACCTTGTTGAAGCATATCTTGATGGTATTATTACCGCTGTTTTCATTTTTTATAAAATTCATTTATCGTTTTTTTAAGTTCTTCCTGATTTGTTACGGCTGTTCCGAGTTTACCGACAACTATACCGGCCGCAAAGTTCGCTATTTCAGCGGCGCTTGCCAAATCCGCTTTTGCCGCTAAAGCCAGCGTCATCGTTGAAATTACCGTATCGCCGGCGCCGGTAACATCATAGACTTCTTTTGCTCTTGTAGGTATTGTGGTCACCTTATTATTCTGCTGTACCAAAGTCATTCCCATTTCTCCGCGGGTTATAAGCACGGAATCAGACTTTAGCATTTTAAGTATTTTCTTGCCTAAATTTTCGATATCCTGTTCCGTAACTATATTTTTAGCGTTCATACCTTCGATAGCTTCTTTTGTATTCGGAGTCATGGCAGTAACCCCTTTATACATTTTGAAATTTTCCACTTTAGGGTCAACCGTTACCGGAATTTTATATTTTCTTGAAAGTGAAATTGTTTTTTTCAAAACCTTCTGACTGACAACGCCTTTGGCGTAATCCGAAATAATTACTCCTCCTGCTTTAGGTATAAGTTCTTCTATATTTTTTATTATTTTTGCTTCCGTGGAATGAGAAAAAACGCCTTTAATTTCTCTGTCAACCCTGACAACCTGCTGGTTTGTGGCAATAATTCTTGTTTTAACTATCGTCGGCCGGTGTATGTCAAACACAAGATGATCCGTATTAATTCCCTTTTCTTTAAGCATATCAATCATGGATCTGCCGGTATTATCTTCGCCTATGGCGCTCACTATCACAGCCTTTCCTCCGAGCGCCGTAATATTGCTTGCGACATTGCCGGCTCCGCCCAAAGTTTCGGTTTCCTTAGTTACTTCAACAACCGGCACCGGCGCTTCCGGAGAAATTCTGGCAACTTTTCCCCAAATAAACTTATCAACCATTGTGTCGCCGACAACCAAAATCGTCTGTTTTTTGAAAGACTCTAAATAATCTAAAAGCTTCATAATACCTCAAAAAATCAATTAATAATTAATAATTAACAAGTAATAATTTCGGAGTTCGGCGAAGCCGAACCAATTAGCAAGTTTTCGCTATGCGAAAACACAATAATTATTAATTATTCATTGTTAATTATTAATTGCCGTTATAAGTACGTTTTGTTCTTCAAATACCCGCAGTAATCTTTCACCGAATCTTCAAGCTCCATGAAAGGCTTATTGTATCCTGCGGCATGGAGTTTTGTCATATTTGCTTCGGTAAAATACTGATATTTCGGTTTAAGATAATCCGGCATTTCGATATATTCGACATTTTCTTTTTTGCCGGCTGCAGCAAACATTGATTTAGCTATGTCGTTCCATGTTCTGGCTTTGCCTGTGCCGAGATTAAAAATACCTGTTTTAGAAGGATTTTTAAGCAAAA
Source organism: Candidatus Endomicrobium neocapritermitis (assembly GCA_009778325.1). Lineage (GTDB taxonomy): Bacteria > Elusimicrobiota > Endomicrobiia > Endomicrobiales > Endomicrobiaceae > Endomicrobium_B > Endomicrobium_B neocapritermitis. The sequence goes on from WRJZ01000051.1 coordinate 33,448, forward strand.
ACCACATTGCTTCGACAACGTCTTTTATATAAACGAAATCCCTTTTTTGCCCTCCGTCGGGATACTCTTTTTTATACGATTTGAATAACTTCAAAACGCCTTTTTGTGAAACTTCATCATAATTTTTGCATATAACGCTTCTCATATCGCCCTTATGATATTCATTCGGACCGAAAACGTTAAAGAATTTTATACCGGCCGTTTTATCCAAATATTTATTATTCTGAAGCCATAAATCAAACATATGCTTTGAGAAGCCGTACATATTTAAAGGAGAAAGCTTCATAAGACCCGTATCATCGTCATTATATCCGTTTTCGCCTTCGCCGTATGTAGCTGCAGACGAGGCATAGATAAAAGGAACTCCCAGCTCAAAAGCCCACAAAGCCATGACTTTTGAATATTCATAATTATTTTTTATGTAGTAATTTGCGTCCGTAAGAGTTGTGGAACTGCACGCTCCGAGATGAACTATAGCCTCGGGCTTGGGCACCTGTCTGTGAACAACGGCATTGTAAAAATCATTTTTTTGTATATAATCGTAATATTTTTTACCTATAAGATTTTTCCATTTTTCAGATTCGTTCAAATGGTCAACTACTAAAACATCATTGACGCCTTCCTGATTGAGTTTCCAAAGAAAACAGCTTCCTATAAAACCCGCTCCCCCGGTTAAAATTATCATAAAAACTCCTTGTATTTGCAAAGACATATTGTATAAAACTAGGCGGTGACAAGTCAATTACGAATTACGAATGACGAATTACAAATCAACGGCAAACGGCCTTTTTTGTCTTTTATTCGTAATTCGTAATTCGTAATTTGTAATTGTCGTTATAAAAATATATAATATTAAAAATTTAACAGAAAGGAACGATAAAAAATTCGACCTCAAAAGAAGGGGGTCGCTTTTTTAATTAAACTTATGAAAAGAAACGATGTGAGAAATGTCGCCATTATTGCCCATGTTGACCACGGTAAAACCACAATAGTAGATTCTCTTTTAAAATATGCCGGACAGTTTAATGTAAAAATTGACGAAGCTCAGGAAGCGGTGCTTGATTCCAACCCTTTGGAAAGAGAAAGAGGAATCACTATTTTAGCAAAGTGCACTTCGGTAAATTTTAACGGAAATACAATCAATATAGTAGACACTCCCGGGCACGCTGATTTCGGCAGCGAAGTTGAAAGAGTTTTGAAAATGGTTGACGGCGCGATACTCATGGTTGACGCGGTTGAAGGCCCAATGCCGCAAACACGCTTTGTTTTGCGCAAAGCATTGGCTTTAGGGCTTCGCCCGATTGTCGTCATAAACAAAATGGACAGGCCGAATGCGGCACCAAGTACGGTTATAGATAATGTTTTTGATTTATTCATGAAGCTCGGAGCAAGCGACGAGCAGTTGGATTTTCCCATAATTTACGCTTCCGGAAGAGACGGCTGGGCGAGTAAAATTATGGAAGAGAAGGGCGCGGATATAAAACCCGTTTTTGATACGATTCTTGCGCATGTTCCCGCGCCTAATGCCGACGATACAAAACCGCTTCAAATGCAGATAACAATGCTTGATTACAATAATTTTCTCGGACATGTCGGGATAGGCAGGATTCTAAACGGCTTTGTAAAAAAAGGCCAGCCGGTTGCCTTGGCAAACGCTAAAGAAGGTTCAAGTCCGAAAATTTCAAAAGCGGTAAGAATAGATAAATTTTCAGGCTTGGGAAAACAGGAAGTCGAAGAAGCAAGAGCGGGAGACATTGTTTCAATAGCAGGGCTTGAAGGCGTTGAAGTCGGCGATACGGTATGCGGAATTTATGATATTTTACCGCTTCCGCCTTTATCGATTGACGAGCCTACCGTTTCAATGGATTTTCTTGTCAACGATTCCCCTTTTGCCGGCCGCGAAGGAAAATTTTTAACAAGCCGCCATTTAAAAGCAAGGCTTGATAAAGAAGCTCAAACAAATGTCGGGCTTAAAGTAGAGCCGCTTGAAGGAGAAGGAAGGTTTAAAGTTTCCGGAAGAGGCGAACTGCATTTGACAATATTAATTGAAACAATGCGCAGAGAAGGCTTTGAACTTGCGGTTTCTTCGCCGGAAGTTATTTATAAGGAAAAAGGCGGAAAAGTTTACGAGCCCATGGAATTTTTGACGATTGATATAGACAGCCAGTTTCAGGGGATAGTTTTTGAACTTATAGGCAAGCGTTCTTCCAAGCTTGAAAATATGGTAAGCGAAGGAGAGAACAGAATAAGGCTTGAATATATCGTGCCTTCAAGAGCTTTATTGGGTTTTAAAAATGAATTTTTAACTGCTACTCGCGGGCAAGGCATAATGCACCACAGTTTTTACGATTATATGCCTAAAGTGCATGTTGACGATTTGAGAAAAAACGGCGTATTCATAGCGCTGGAACACGGAAAAACAACGGCATACGCTTTGGACAATTTACAAAGCGGCGGAATATTTTTTGTAGACCCAGGCGTTGAAGTTTACGCGGGAATGATAGTAGGGCAAAATTCCAGAGACAATGATTTGGTAGTCAATCCGTGCAAATTAAAAAAATTAAGCAATATGAGAAGCAAAGGCTCCGATGACGCGCCAATGCTTGTTCCGCCGATAAAATTCAGCCTTGAACAGGCGGTTGAATATATAGCGCCAGACGAGCTTGCGGAAATTACGCCGAATTCAATAAGATTAAGAAAGAAAATTTTAGACCACACAAAGAGGAAACGGCAGATAATAGAGAATAGTTAATAGAGAATAGATATTGTGTTTCGGCTTTGCCGAAACGTATTGTAGGTTTTCGCGAAGCGAAAACACCAAAAACTATTATCTATTAACTATTCTCTATTATCTGCCGTTACGTTATTCCACTACAACAACGACTCTTCGATTTACCATTCTTCCTGCTTCATCATCGTTTGAAGCTGCTGGTAAAATCGATGAAAGGCCGACATATTCTATTTTTTCAGCCGGTATTCCGTTGTTTATAAATTCATCATAAACGGCCTTGGCTCTTAATCTGGAAAGCTTTTTCGGCGTATTTTCCGTAGAATCGGCGTGACCTTCAATAGATATTTTGTTATACTCATATTTCTTTATCGCTTCAATCTGTTTCTGCAGCTCATTGCGCCAATGCTGCGATAATTCATAGCTGTCGGACATAAATTTTATTTCAAACGATTCAAGTATGGGCTTTAGCATTCTTCCCTGAATTTCGTTTTTCTTTTTCATAAGCTCGTCATCGCTGATTTCGCCGGAAAATTTTAACCCGCGCGCTTTTTCGGCTTTGGCTTGTTCAATCTGTCTTTGTCTCATCTCATTTCTGGCTTGTTCTTTTTCAGCTTTTATTTTTTCTTCTTCCTGCTTCTGTGCCGCGGCAAGCATAATTTCATATTCAAGTATCCGTGTGTCTTTTACCTTTGTTTCCGCGGGTTTTATTTCAGACATTGCTTTTTCATAGGCTTTTATTTCAGATTCCGCTTTCTGCTTTGCCGTCTCTTTCTCTCCGGATGCCTTTTCTTTTTCAAAAGCCTCTGATCCTATTATTACTTTTTCCGAATCTTTTTGTGTTTTATCATAAATTCTAAATTCCGATTCCATTTTCTTCTTTTCTTCTTTTTGGCTCTTTGCTTTCTCTTTTGCTTCATAACTTGCTTCACGTCTTTGAACTTCCATATCTTCTTTCATTGCCTTTTCATAGGCTTTTATTTCCGCATTCAGCATGCGCGCTTCTTCCTTGGCTTTTTTTACCGCTTCCGCCTTCTGTTTTGCCGCTTCTTTCTTTTCGGATGCCTTTTCTTTTTCAAAAGTCTCTGGTCCTGTCATTATTTTTTCCGAAATTCTAAATTCCGATTCCATCCTCTTTTTTTCTTCCTGATGGATCTTTGCTTTTTCTTTTGCTTCATAACTTGCTTCACGGCTTTGCGCTTTTATATCTCTGCTTCTCGCAGAGAAAATCCATCTGACTCCCGCGTTGCCATACATATTCTCATACCTGTCCCCGGCATAATATTTCACGTTCACAAATCCCTTCCAGTTTTCCGACAGTCTTACTTCTCCCCCGGCTCCTATTCCAACCGCTATACTTCCTTCTTCGCTGCTCCTGCTGAAAAATTTCATCCCCGTATTCACAAACTGGCCTTCTATCTCATGCGTTGTTCCGGCAAACATATATTTACACTCTATATTTCCATACCATATCCATATGTCTTTATCATAATCTACCCCAAAGCCCACTCTTCCCGCGCTCCTTAGATAAGTCCCTCCGCTTACTTCCAAATTATACATCCCCGCGCCTATTTCATTAAATCCTTCATACATAGTGTTCTGAACTTCTATTCCCAAATACGGCTTCAAATCTATAACTTCCGTCAGCCATATTCTTAACGCAGCTTCCACATCCGCGCTTACCGTAATCGCGTTTATATCCGCTTTTGTTGTCCTTCCTCCGTATGTCATTCTTTCCGTACTGAACTTATCATAACTTCCAAGCAGCATTCCTTTAAATTCCAAGCTGTCTCTTGTATATCCTCCGTACACGCCCAAGCCGTTTTTGTTTCCGTCAGCTTTATGGCTTCCCTGCTCTATATTATCTTTGCTTATTCTTCCGTACACTCCCCACATCATGTCTCCGCCTAACTTGTCAGCCATAAATCTGTCAAACCCGAACATCACTCCCATTGACACATCTTTGTAATCTTCCGGTGAATTCTCGTCTTCTTTAAAGCTTTCCATTCCGCCTTTTAACTGCACCCACAATCCGCTGTTTGTTTTATGCTCTTCCCCGTGGTTTTTTATTTTGTCGTACACTTCATTTTTTGGGCTGTCCGCAGCTATATTTCTTATCACATTCGACAGAAAATATCCCGACGTTTCTGCCAAAAATCTTTTTACTTCCGCTATTTCAGCTTCTGTTCCGTTGTTTTGTTTTACCATCATCTCGGTCAATATCAGCTGCCAGGCTCCGGGATTTACCGATATAGCGTCAAACGCTCTTGCCGTTTCGCTCTGATTATATGTCAGCGGACTTAACCCGCCGAAATTCGTTATGACTAATCCGTTTATTATCAATTTCACTATCCCGTTCTCATATTTCAGCTCATATCTCAAGTCGCCGCCGTCTGCCTTGCTTATTGAACTGCTTGTAAATACTCCCGTCAAATTCGACGGTCCGCTTGTTATTATCAATTGGTATTCTGTGTTATCGTATGTTCCTACTCCCGCAAATATGTCTATGTTTCCGCCTATATACGCCGTATTGGCTTTTATCACGTCATTTGTCCCGTCATAAAATATGTCCATTTTCAAATTTGTCAGGCTTCTGAAATTGCCTTGTACCGTAACCGTGTTTACCGTACCGTTTTCCATACTCAAGGCGCTTCCTAAAGGCAGCTCCAATGCTTTCCCTCTATATGTCGCGCTAGCAAGCATTATTATATTGCCGCCGGTTATGTTAAAATTTCCCCATACTTCGCTGTCTCCGCCCAAATACATTGCTCCGCTTCCGCTTTTGTTTATCGATATCCCGCTTCCGCTTACGGCGCTCAGTATTCCGCCTTCAAATCTTATCAAATTGCTTCCGCTTATATTTAATGTCGAATTAACATCCATATAAACGTCATTCGGCTTGCCGTTTGCTTTATTTCCGCTAAATATCACTTCCCCGCCGTTTGTATTAAACGTTACCGCGCTGTTGGTTATATACAGCGCGCCTCCCAAAGTTCCGGCTTGGTTTCCTTCAAAATTTACTTTTCCTCCGCTAAAACTCGTATTTGAATTACTGCCGGCAAATACCGCTCCGCCAAAATTCGCGCTGTTGTTTATGAAGTTTACCAAAGAGGAAACAAAATTTAGAGTACTGTTTCCTCCATAATAAATAGCGCCGCCGCTGACGGATGCCCTGTTATTGTTAAAAGTTATATTATTAGTGTTGCTGAAAGTTATCCATGACGTATCGGAATATATAGCTCCGCCTGAGCCGTTTTTCGCTTCATTGTATGACATTGAGATATTATTATTATTGAAATTAAGAGTTGTATAATAAAGATATAAAGCGCCGCCAAAACTTCTTGCGGTATTAGAAGACATATTTACATTCTTTGTAAATGTCATGGTTCCTTTATTGTAAAGATATAAGAATCCGCCGTTATTTGACTCATTGCCTATTGCCGTGAGAGCAGTATTTAAAAAATCTAAGGTTGAATTTCCTCCGAGATGTATCACTCCGTTACCGCTTGCGCTCGTTGAACGATTATAATTTATAACAGTAGATAAACCTGAAAAAGTTATTACGGAACCGTTTGCCGCCGCATATATGGCTCCGCCTTGCTGGGCAGTATTGCTTATAAGTTCAACATTTTGGTTAAAAGTAATACTTTGACCGTATAAATACAAAAATCCGCCGTAAGTGACGGCAGTATTTCCCTTTGCAATAAGCGTTGAACCTAAAAAAGATAATCTGCTGCCGCTGCCCGCATAGACAGCTCCGCCATTGTTGGCAGTATTACTTGTAAATGTCAGATTACTATTCGCAAAATTCAGAAAAGAGTTATTGGTACCGGAGAGATATATCGCGCCGCCGTCGTTAACGGCATTATTTCCGGTAAAAATTACAGTACTGTTTGTAAAAGTAGTGGTTGTTCTATCGGCTAAATACATTGCCCCGCCGTTGTTACCCGCACTGTTTCCTGAAAAAGTTACATTGCTGTTTGTAAAATCTAAAAAAGAAACATTTCCGGCAGTGCCGATCATATATATTGCGCCGCCTAAACCGCTTGCTCCTGTTGTTCTATTTCCCGTAAAAATTACTGTGCTGTTTGTAAAAATAGTATTTGTCCTATCTAAATACATTGCACCGCCGAATGTTGCGGTGTTATAATTAAACGTCTTTGTGTTTCCTGTAAATGTCAGCGACGTACCGGCAGCCGCATATATTCCTCCGCCGTTTATGGCAGCAGTATTGCTTATAAGATTAACATCCCTGTCAAAAGTAACGCTTTGACCGTTTAAATACAAAAATCCGCCGTAACTTCCGGCATTATTTCCTGTTGCCGTAAGCGCTGAACCTAAAAAAGATAATCTGCTGCCGCTGCCCGCATAGATAGCTCCGCCATTGTTGGCAGTATTGCTTGTAAATGTCAGATTACTATTCGCAAAATTCAAAAAGGAATTATTGGGGCCGGCGATATTTATCGCGCCGCCGTCCATAACGGCGCTATTTCCGGTAAAAATTACGGTACTGTTTGTAAAAGTAGCGGTTGTTCTATCGGCTAAATACATTGCCCCGCCGCCGCTGCCGGAACCGTTTCCCGAAGCTTTGTTATAATTAAACGTCATTGTGTTTCCTGTAAATGTCAGCATCGTACCGGCAGCAGCCGCATATATCCCTCCGCCGCTTCTGTTAGCAGTATTGCTGGTAAGATTAACATTCCTGTCAAAAGTAACGCTTTGACCGTTTAAATACAAAAATCCGCCGTTGCCGTTTACGCCTGTTCCGTTAGCTTGATTTCCTATGGCCGTAACAGCCGAACCTAAAAAAGATAATCTGCTGCCGCTGTCCGCGACATATATAGCGCCGCCGCTTCTGGAAGTATTGCTTGTAAATGTCAGATTACTATTCGCAAAATTCAGAAAAGAATTATTGGTGCCGAAAATATATATTGCGCCGCCGTCACTAACGGCGCTGTTTCCGGTAAAAATTACGGTACTGTTTGTAAAAGTAGCGGTTGTTCTATCGGCTAAATATATTACTCCGCCGCTGCCTCCTGCGCTGTTTCCTGAAAAAGTTATATTGCTGTTTGTAAAGTTTAAGAGAGATTCAATGCCGGCGGAAGTGCCGCCGGTCATATATATTGCTCCGCCTAAACCGCTTGCTCCCGTGGCACTGTTTCCGATAAAAGTTGTATCGCTGTTTGTAAAAGCAGTGATTGTTCTTGCAACTAAATTTATGGCCCCTCCGGCTCCTGCAAAAGTATTATTTAAAAACACATTTGTTCCGCCGGCATTTATTATAATAGATCTGGCATTAGTGGCAGTGCCGTAAAAAGTATTAATCGCTCTGTTATTGCTGTCAAAATCAACATTGTATATATTTAAAGTAATATGAGAATCTGGTTGATTACGCCTTGAATACAAATAAATTGCTCCATTTGCCGCTCTCATATTTCTTATAATAATATTATTAATGCTTAAAGTTCTGGGAGAATATGACGAATTTATATTCTCCACTACTAAACCATAGCTTAAATTATTACCGATCAACTCATATCTGCCGCCGCCATCCCCTAAACCATTGATAATTTTATTATTAGCGACATTATTCGGCCAAGTAGGAGTTCCTGAAGGAGATGCTAAAAATGTAATATTACTCTTTACATCAATTGTAACATTACTGGCACTAATATAATTATTGTAAAAATTAAGATAATCATACACATCCACTCCAAATACCGCGGACGCGCAAAAAAGTAATAAAAATAATGATAACGGTAAAATTTTTTTCATTCCTTTCCCTTTTAAAATTATATGCGCTGTTTATTTAATAATATTTTAAGCTAAAATAAGACATAACCGCAATAACTTTCAATACATTTTTCAATTATTTTTCAAGTTTATGAATACTTATATTTTGCGGTATTTTGTAAGGCATCCCGACTGGCATTTTACGGTACATGTATTATCGCACGGTTCTACGTGTACGGTAACAAGCGCATTGTCCAGTTTTGAGGCAATTTCAGCTTCTAATTTTCTGGTAATTTCGTGAGATTGCAAAACCGTCATATCCGGAGCGACAAGAATGTGAAATTCAACAAACCTTCTGTTGCCGGCTTTTCTCGTTTTCAGATCATGGTAACCTGATATGCTCTTGTCCGCTCTTATTATATTTTCAACTGTTGCAACTTCTTCATCGGGAAGACCTATATCGAATAAATCCCTTGCGGATTTTAGGGTAAGGTCATAAGCAGCTTTCACAATCATCGCTGCGACAATAAGAGCGGTAACGGAATCAAGCCAATAAATATTTATTTCAGGAAAAAAGAATTTTGATACCGTAATTATAATAAGCGCAAACATAACGCCCAAAGACGTATAAACATCCGTACGCAAATGCCAGCCGTTGGCCTCCAAAGCTATGGAATTTGCTTTTTTAGCCACGGAAAAGAGCCTGTTTGATACTATAAAATTAACAGTCGCGGAAATAAGCATTATTAAAACGCCGATGATAGGCATTTCAATAGGCTGGGGATTTATAAGTCTGGACACCGCTTCATAAATAATATAAATTGCCGCGGCGAATATGAGCAGCGCCTCAATTGTTCCGGAAACATTTTCAAATTTTCCGTGACCGTAAGGATGGTCGAAATCCGCGGGCTGCGAGGATTTTTTTACGGCAAACAAAGCTATGAATGAAGCCAAAAGATCGATAAAAGAATGCACGGCTTCGGAAATAATCGCAACCGAGCCTATCATTATACCGACAATCAGCTTACCCAAAGTTAAAACCGAGTTTGAGAAAACCGACAGTTTTGCCGTTTTTACGGTTTGTTCTTTTATATTTTCATTCTTCTTCATAATGACTGCGCCTTTGATTCGTAATTGCCTTTTTGCTGTTCGCCGTTGATTCCCCCGATTTAGATACTCGGGGGCAGGCTCCATTCGTAATTCGTAATTTGTAATTGTCGTTAATTATCACATTCACAGCCTGCTTTAACGTTTTACAAACCGCCAAGGGTTTTATTTTTTGGCTTTTAATCTTTTTCATCTGCTCTTTCCCGTGTCCGGTTAAAACCAGAATGCCTTTTCCTCCGGAATTATATCCAAACATATAATCGCGCACGCTGTCGCCGACAGTATAAGATTTTTCAAGGTCTATATTGTGTTCTTTTGCCGCTTTTAAAGCCATTGCCGTTTTTGGTTTTCTGCAATCGCAGCTATTTTCGTCAATATGCGCGCAGTAGTATAAACCGTCAATTTTAGCGCCCTGTTCTTTTAACAAATCGACGAATCTTTTGTTCACTTTTTTTAAATCTTTCTCGTTAAATATTCCCCTTGCTATGCCGGACTGGTTTGTAACCACTATAATTTTAAAGCCGGCTTTGCGAAGCTTTTTGATACTTTCCGCCGAATAAGAGTAAAGTCTTACCCGCTCCGGCGAACTTAAATAATTTTTATCGTAAATAAGAGTGCCGTCTCTGTCTAAGAATGCGGCAGGTTTTTTAATATTGTTTTTTCCCATTGTTCCTTTCCTTTTTTGAAAACCGTTTTGACGGTTAAAACAGCGATTTTTTCTTTTATTTTCTCATCCGCGAAATATCCTATTTTTACTGCGTCTTTCGCGGTTGTAACCAAGTACGCGTCTCCGATTTTATCCAAAATATCGGTTATTATTTTTTTGTCATAACTTTCGTGGTCGCTTAAAACAAAGCTGCCTTTTACTTGCACTCCGGATTTTTCTATGGAATTTGCAAAACCTTTTGCGAAACCTATTCCGCTTAAAGAGTAAACGTCTTTGCCCAAAAATTTATTGACGCCAAAATCTTCATTCAAGCCGATATTTTTATATTTGCAGTCCCCATAGTATGTAATAACGGTTTCTTTGGCATAATATTTCATAATACGCCTGTTTAAATCTTCAAGCATTTCCCCGGAAATCATATCGGAATTCGTAATAACCACAAGGCCGGCTCTTTCTAAAGCAGAAGGCTTTTCCCTGAGTATTCCCGCGGGAATAACCATTCCGTTGCCAAATGGATTTGCGGCGTTTACGCACACGATATCCAAATCCCTTTTAATTTTCCAGTGCTGAAAACCGTCGTCAAGAACAAAAACGCCGGGATTTATACTGTTACGGAATTTTAAAACATTCTTATATCTGCCGGAACCGACAATGACATCCGCATTAGGAAAACTTCTCGCAATTAACAGCGGTTCATCTCCGCTTTCGGAAGGATTTACGTCAAAAGCGCCGCTCTTTAGATGAAGCGATTCTTTGCTTTTGCGCCCGTAACCGCGCGTTAAAACAACCGGTGTTAAATTTTGCTTTGTTATCAACTCCAAAAGTTCAATGACTATAGGCGTTTTTCCAGTACCGCCCCATGTCAAATTTCCTACGCTGATAACAGGTTTGTCCAGCGTTTTTTGCTTTGTAAAACTTCTGTCCGCTTTAGACAAAAGCTCATACGCAAGAGATAAAGGATATAACAGCTTCACAGAGCTCCCTTTTCATAGAGTGAAGAGTTGAGAGTGAAGAGTGAAGATACAGCAACTACTCTAGATTGCTTCGTCAGGAAATAAAGCTTCCTTCCTCGCAATGACGACAAAGAAGTCTTTGCAGTATCTTCACTCTCCACTCTTCACTTTTAACTCTGCTTTTTACAAATTTCCCAAAGTTTTATATATTTCATCAGCGTATAAAAACACGAATACAATAAAGCAAGGATAAATCCCGTCAAGCCGTCTAAAAAACCCCTTCTGAAAACATACATTTTTAAAAACATCGCGCACGGATTAAAAATAAGATTTAAACAGCTGAATTTTTTTCCTTTTTCAAACATCTCTTTTACCCGCAAATCGGTATAATAATCCGATTTTTCAACAAAATGTTTTATACTGTCATAAGGATAATGAAGTATGTCGCCTTTAAAATATCTTTTTTTATTTCCGCCGTATTCAATATCTTCATGAACAAGCTGGTCCTTATATTTTGCTTTTGTTTTATCAAACAGCACGGGATGCCTGTAATCCGGATACCATCCGGAGTGAAGAATCCATCTGTTGATAAACATGCTTTTTCTGGGGGCAAGAAAAATATCGCCGTCAGGCGAATTTTCCAGCTGCCGCTGTATCTCGGATTTAAGCTCCGGAGAAATTCTTTCGTCGGAATCAAGACATATTACCCAATCGTATGAACACTGCGTCAAAGCAAAATTTCTTTGCGCGCCGAATCCTTCAAATTTATGCTGCACTGTTTTACATCCCATTTCTTTTGCGATTTCCACGGTGGCATCCGCGCTGAAAGAATCCACGACAACAATTTCATCGGCCCATTTTACGCTTTCAACGCACTCTTTAATATGTTTCTCGGAATTTTTTGTAAGAATATAAGCCGAAACTTTTATCATTTTTGCTCCGTCATTATTTTATCGTATACGCTTACAACTCCGGCAACCATTTGTTCTATGCTGAATCTTTTCTCGACAAACTCTTTTCCGGCGCTTGCGAATGATTTGGCGATTTCGGGATTATTTATAAGTTTCTTAATCGCTTCGGCAGTTTCAGCCGCATTTGAAGGTTTTATAAGCAGTCCTGTTTTTCCGTCTTCAAAAGATTCGGGATTGCCTCCGATATTTGTAACTATGACGGGTTTTTCCAGAGACTGAGCTTCGATAACAACATTCGGCATTCCTTCCGTATCCCACGACAAAAGGCAAAAAATATCCATGGCAAGAGCATATTTTTGCACATTTTCCTGATAACCCGTAAAATAAACTATATCGTCAACCGCCATTTTTTTCGCATACTCTTTTTGCGCTTCAATGCCGTTGCCCGCGCCGACTATCAAATATCTTAAATCCGGATAATCGTTTCTGAGCATCTTTGCGGCTTCAATCAGATAAATCTGGCCTTTGCCTTTAAAATCAACAATAGCCCCGACAGTGCCTACAACTTTTTTACCGCCCAGATTGTACTTTTTGGTAATGTCGCTATAATCTGTATTTGTTTTAAACTTCTCAAAATTTACGCCGTTATAAACAACATTAATCTTATCCGCAGGAACTTTTTCATACTTTATAAGTCCGTTTGCGACCGCTTTTGAAACTGTGATGACGCCGTCAACAAATTTATAGTGAAACCTGCCGAAAAAACCGTGCCTCGTATCCTGCCTGCGGTGAAAAACAACCTTCAATTTCGGGCAAAAAACTTTAGCAATCACTGCCTGCCAAAAAAGTTTTCCCTGCCCTGCGTGAACAATATTGACTTTATATTTTTTGATTATTTTTATGAGGTTAAAAATTCCGACGGGATCAAAAGAACCGCCGGCTCTGAAATTGACGGTTTCCAGTTTTTTTTCCAAAGCCTGCTCATACATATACGTGCCTTTTCTGACGCCCATAATATTTTCAACAATCCCGGATTTTTGCAGATTTTCGGCAAGAAAAAGCGTCATCTTTTCCGCGCCGCCAATGGTTTTGGAAGAAAATATGTGCAGAACTTTATATTTCATTTGAATATTTTTTTACCCAGAGAAATATACTCTTTTACAGTAGCTTTAAAAAAAGCCTCGGCATACTGCATGCCCGGGCTTTTTATTTCTCCCCAATACTGGTTTAAACCTTGGGCAATCTTCACATAATCCCTTGAAGCTGTCTGCGTTTTATAGCATTCTATTGCTTTTTTCTTATCTTCCCAGACGTCGCTTATGTCAAAAACGCAGTTAGGATTAAGCGGAGACCATACTGAGTAAGCGTAAACCATAATATTGGAATCAATTTTATCTTTTATTTTTATTAAAGCTTTTGAAACCGCGCGGTGGTCGGGATGATTATCAAACCAAAAAGGAAGCAATACCGCTTCCGGAGCGGTTTTTTTCAGCAGCATTTGCAGGTTTTCTTCAAAATTTTTATTATCGTCAAGCGTCCTTATTGGAAACTGCAGAAAATGATTTCTTTTTGAGCCAAGCATTGCGGCAGCCTGTTCGGATTCTTTCATTCTTTTCATGCCGTCATACGTGCAAAACGCGATTTCGGCATTTTTGCCCGCTTTAGTATGTTTTAAAACCGCTCCGCCGCACCCTATGGCCTCGTCATCCTGATGAGGCGCGATGACAAGAATTTTTTCCGACGGAAAAGATTCTTCTATCGGCGTTGAATAATTTATAAAAGGCTGTATGTGCTCAAACAATCTGAAAAGATGTCTGTACTTAAGGTATTTCATTATTGTCTCCGTTGTAAAATATAATTATATAATTTTACTATATTTAAACGGCATAATGAAGAGATTGTTAACAAAGAGTGAAGAGTGGAGAGTGAAAAGTGAAGATAATGAGCGCTTCGCGCGGATATTTAGTGTCGTTGCCGTATCTCCACTCTTCACTCTCCACTCTTCACTCTGTCTTTAATTATTACGTTCACAATATCCAAAACTGTTATATCCGAGAGCCTATCTTTTTTGATTATTATATGTTTTTCCAAAGGCATCGGCCCGATTTGCAAAGGATCAGTGCGCCCGAATATTCCTATACATTTTGTTCCTACAGCGGCGGCAAGGTGCATTGCACCCGAATCTATGCCTGCAAAAAGCTTACAGGCTTTCAAAAAAGCCGCGCTGTCTAAAATACCGTTATCAGCCGTAAAAAGTTTCGGCATATTTTTGCACATACGCGCGATTGCGTTTAAATCGTCTTTCTCCCATACGGCACCGGAAAGTACGCAGCTAAAGCCTTTGTCATGCAAAGCGTCTATTATTTCCGCCCATTTTTCAGGCGCAAGCTGTTTGTCTTTTCTTTTTTTGCTTGCTCCCGGAGATATTGCTATTGTCTTCGAAGGAATTAAATTATTTTCTTCAAACCATTTTGAAACGTTTTTTATGTTTTGCTGCGGTATTTTTATTATGCCCGTATAGTCGTTTTGAATATTTTTAAACCCTGCTGTTTTCCCAAGCTCTCTGTTATTGGCAAGAGAAGGAACTCCGTTTCTTTTTGCCTTTTTTGTAAGCAAAAAAGAAAGCGAAGCGCTTTCAAAACCCGTTCTTTCTTTTATCCCTGAAAAATACGCGGCAAGCACGGAACTCGGAGACTCTGAAAAAAGGATGCCTTTGGCGTCTTTTTCTTTTTTTAATTTTTTTATAAGGCTAAAAAATGATTTCTCTTTCGGAATTATCTTATCCGCCAAACCGCTTGATATTAAAATATGGGCTAATGAAGGTTTTACCACGGAGATTATTTCAGAGCCAGACTCTTCTTTAGCCGCTTTAATAACGGGAAGAGAAAAAAGCAAATCTCCAAGTTGATTCATATGGAAGAATATTATTTTATCCATACGCCTCCGGATTTAACGGCAGAGTTAAAAGTGAAGAGTGGAGAGTGAAGATACGACAAAGACTTTTTTTGTCGTCATTGCGAGGAATGAAACTTTGTTTCCTGACGAAGCAATCCAGCGTAGTTGCCGTATCTTCACTCTTCACTCTTCACTCTCCACTCTGTTTTTAACTTTATTATTTCATCAAATACATCTCTTGGATTTATTTTATTTATTTCTTTGCGGTTTTCTTTATTTATCAAAAGCGAAAACTTTCCTATGTGCGGGGCTGTTTCGTTTATATCCGAATCACCGAATATAAAAACGGACGGAACACCCAATATTGACGCCAAATGCATTGAACCTGTATCAGCGCCTACTGCAACTGATGCTTTTGAGAGAACCGCGGCAAGTTCCTGCAGGTTTGTTTTACCGCATATGTCTTTAACTTTGTCCGATTTTATTTTGCCGTAATCGTCTTTAGAACCAAAAAAAACAATATCAAAAGACGGATATTTTTCGTTCACTAAATCAATAAGCTTTAAATAATTTTCTGTGCTCCAGTCTTTGCCTTTGCCTCTGGCAAAAGGCATAAAAGCGGCAAAATGTCCTGCGATGCCTGCCTCTTTCAGTATTTCACCGGCTTTATTGAGCGTATCCGTATTAATTTTTATGTTAATTTCAGGAGAAAAGTCTTTACCGGTCAAAAAACGTATTGGTTCAAGATTGCGCAGAGTCGCATTCATTTTGGCATTTTCCGGATATGCTTCAGTTATTAAAAGATTGCCGCACTCTTTCATGCCGGGAACGCCGAGTTTAACTTTACCTTTAGCCATTTTCGCAAGCATTGTGCTGCGCATAAGTCCCTGCAAATCTATTATTAAGTCAAACTTTGTATTTCTGATTTCTTTTAAAGCTTCAAAAAAACCGCTTATTCCTTTTTTCCTATCCCATGTTATTACATTATCAATATCAGGAAAAATACCGAGAAGTTCTTCCCACTGTTTAAAAACAACCCAGCTTATATTACAGCCCGGATAAGCTTTTTTTAAAGCCGTCGCGCATGCGGCAGCCTGAACGATATCGCCGAATGAGCTTGGTTTAATTACCAGTATTTTCATAACGACAATTTACAATTAACAAATAATAATTAACAATTTCGGAGTTCGGCAAAACCGAACCTATTAATATGTTTCGCCAAAGGCGAAACACCGCAATTGTTATTTGTAAATTATTAATTGTTAATTGATTCTCCTAAAATTTTTTTCTTTACTTCGTTAAAAACTTCTGAAATTTTTATTTCATCCATGCACATGACATTTTTACAGTTTCTGTTTCTGCACGGCTGGCATGAAAACTGATGCTGTATAATTTTAGTTTTACCGCCGAACGGCCCGGTTCTTTTCGCATTCGTAGGGCCCAGAAGAGCAACTGCCGGAGTTTCCAAAGCCGTTGCTATATGCATGGGACCGGCTTCATTGCCGACAAAAACTCTGCATAACTTAAAAAAAGCGCAAAGCTCTTTTAACGTAAGTTTTCCGGTCAAATCGCATATATTGACGCCTGTCTGTGAAGTTATCTCTTCATTTAAACCTTTTTCACTAGCTCCGCCTTCTTTACCGCCTACCAAAACAATATCGGCGCCAAGCTCATTTTTAAGTCTTTCGGAAAGACCGGCGTATCTGTCGGTTTTCCATCTTCTTGAAGTCCATCCTCCGCCGGGATGAATACCGATCATCTTAGAAATATCAACTTTTTCTTCGGCAAGCTTTTTTCTCACGCTTGCAAAATCCGCTTCCGAAATTGATATCGGATATTCTATTTTTTCGTCACATTTCAAAAATTTCGGAACTTCCATATGTCTTTCTATACAGTGCGCGTTCGGATCTCTTGACTCTATCTCTTTCGAAAAAATCCACGACAGCTCTCGCATGCCGTTTGTCGATGAAGAAGCCAGTTTAAATCTTGCTTTGGCAAGACGCACAAGCATTGCCGACTTAGCCAGACCGTGCAAATCTATGCTTAAATCAAAACGTTCGCTTCTTAATTGTTTTTTCAGTTTTTTATAATAGCCGTAAGATTTCTGAGATCTGTCCCATACAAAAATATTATCAAGCAAAGGATTGCCCTGAAGAATTTCAACGCATCTTTCGTCAACAATCCAGCTTATTTTCGCGTGCGGATATTTCCTTTTTAACGCAGCCAATGCCGGAAGAGCAAAAATTATATCCCCCAAACGACTCGGCTGGACTATCAATATTTTAGGAAAAGGATGAAATTCAAGATATTTTGCTATATTTTTTTTCCAAAAAATCTCTTCTGTAAACTCAAAAAGCCTATTCATCTCTTTTTCAACTTCCAGCCTCTTTATTTCTATGTCGTCTTCAGGTTTTACATATACAGGGCTGCCCCAAATCTGCACTGTTTTTGAAAAAGGCAGAGGAATTCTGAGTTTATCCCATGATTTTAATATTATTTTATTTTTCGCCGAACTACATACCGGAATTACGGGAAATCCGCTTTTTTGCGCCGCGTAAATTACGCCGGGCTTTAGTATATGATACGGCCCTCTTGGCCCGTCAGCAGCAAAAGCTAAATCATGGCCTTCTTTTGTATGCCGTATCAATTCAATCAAACCTCTTTCCCCGCCTCTGCTTGACGAACCGCGCACAACCTGATACCCGAAATATTCAAGGAGTGCGGCCATTAAATCGCCGTCTTTAGATTTGCTTGCCATTATCACAATATTACTGTTTTTACTCAATACAAGCATAGTAAAAGAGTTTCCGTGCCAGAAAGAATACATGGATTTTTTATGATAGTAATGAGTGTCGTTCAAAAGCTCAGTTCTAAGAGTTTTGTTTATAAGGGATGCGGCTGTTCCTATAATTTTTGCAAGTGTTTTACGATTCATTTTAATTATGGTTCCTAAAAAACTCTATTTTTAATTGTCGTTGATTCGTAATTCGTAATTTGTAATTCGTAATTGCTGTTTATAGATATTCTTTGATTTTATTTACCGTTAAGTTCACGGCGCCTTTTTGCGAGTTTACCGCTTTTAAAGCATTTGCTCCTGCTGCAGCCATAAGCTCTCTGTTTGAAAAAAGCTCAACCGTTTTATCCGCTATATCGTCAGCGCCTGCAACATTTATGCCGCCGCCGTATTTCAGTAAAGTTTCGGCTTCGGTTTTGAAATTATCCATGTTTTTGCCAAACAGAACTGGTTTCGCGCACGCGGCAGGTTCAATGGGATTTTGCCCGCCTTTGTTAACAATCGAGCCGCCGACAAAACAAATATCGGAAACAGAATAAATACTCATTAATTTCCCGAAAACGTCAACCAAAATAAATGTCTTCTCGGGTTTTTTGCCGGTTTTAATTTTTGAAAAAAGAGAATACTCTATTTTTTTGGATTCAAGCGTTTTTTTAACGGCAGAAAGTTTTGAAAGATGCCTCGGAGCAGCAAAAAAATAAATATCGGAAATTTCATTCTTAACTTTTAAATACGCTTCGGCAATGATTTCATCTTCGCCTCCCCTTATGCTGCCGGCCGTAAACACTTTATTATCCTGAGTAAAACCGAAATCACCGCGCGAAGATTTCACGTTAAAATCTCTGTCGTACTTAATATTTCCGCTTACAAAAACGTTTGTTTTTCCTCCCGACAAAGCGACAAATCTGTCCGCATCATCCCGGCTTCTGGCTAAAATCATATTTATCGAACTTACAAAATATTTCCAGAAAAACCTTAAAGCATTATATACTTTAAAAGATTTCGCAGACATTCTGCCGTTAACGGTAAGAACTTCAATATTATGTTTTTTCGCCGCGTAAAGCATTGAAGCCCACAGCTCGGTTTCAACTAAAATAAGCATGTCGGGTTTAATAATTTTAAACGCTTTGCTCATCAGAGGATAAAAATCTAAAGGCAAAAGAGCCGTAAAATCGGATTTTTGAATTTTTTCGGCATACTCTCTGCCTGTTTTTGTAATCGCGGTAAGCGCTATATTGTAATCGCTTTTAAGCTGTTCCAAAACAGGTTCAACCGCGCGGACTTCACCTAGAGAAGAACAATGTATCCACACGGTTTTTTTTGAATTTTGTTTCGGTTTGTAATCCCACTTGGAGAAACGCTCGGAGATTTTATAAAAAACTTCTTTTCTGTATTTACCGCTGAAAATCAAAACAAAAAAAGACGCCGGTATCAGAAGAACCGCGAGTAATACGTTGTATATAATAAGGAAAAAAGTAGCCATGGCGATTTTTTAAATCAATTAACAATTAACAAATAACAATTTACAATTGTTGTGTTTTCGCAGAGCAAAAACCTGTTAATCTGTTTCGGCAAAGCCGAAACACAGACATTGTTATTTATTAATTATTAATTGTTACTTGCCTTTATTTTTTTTCTTACTTGGAATCCAGTAAAACAGTCCGCAATTTGAGTATTGTGGAACAAGTTTTCCGTCATGAATTGAAACGTCGATTTTATCAATGGGTATAATCTTTGCCGCCTCTTCATATAAATCCGAAGGCAGATCGGTTCCTCTTGAAATGTCGCAGTTTTCATCTTCGGCTTCGCCTGACACCAAACGCTGCGTAAAATTCTTTGCCTGCTCAAGCCCGTCAACAGCTATGGCCGAAACTATAGTATTGGAATGGTCTCCGAAAGCTTTTTCATTTTTTTTGAACGCTTCTTCCAAAGCCGTGCCTATCGTAACAAAAAAGACGCTCTGGGCAACCCATTTTGAAGGAGCGTCTTTTTCATAAACAAAAGGCATATTTTCTTTTGAAAAAGTATCGTAAACCACCGAAGGCGTAATAAATTTAGAATAAAAGTGACAAGCTCTTTGGACGGATTCTTCGGTTTCAACCGACATTTCCGGCGCGTTAATAAGCTTTTTTATAACGCGCGCAATTTCCCGCACGCGCAGATTAACTTTAAAATTACGTATCTTCTTCATTGTTTTATTATCTGCTGCGCACAAAGCCCTGCTGTCTTGCGGCTTTCATGCGGTTGCGTCTTCCGGTTTCCCATCCGTAAATAAGCGGAGCGGATATAAATATTGTTGAATACGTTCCCAAAGCCGTGCCGATTACCATTATGTAAGCGAATGTATGAATAACTTCTCCGCCGAAGAAGAACAAACTGCCCGAAACTATAAAAACAGTTATTGTCGTAACCACCGTTCTCAAAAGAATGGCATTGACACTTCTGTTAATCATTGCACCGAGATCTTCTTTTACTGAAAGCCTCATATTTTCTCTCATTCTGTCAAATAGAACTATCTTATCGTTAATCGAATAACCGGCAACCGTAAGCAGCGCGGCTATAACGGTGATATCAACTTCTTTATTCACGAGCAAAACCATGCCGAATGTTACTATTACATCTTGGATAATACCCACAATACACGCGATACCCCACAAAGCCGATTTAAACCTGAACCATATATACACCATCATGCCTAAAAATGCGAAACAAAACGCGTATAGCGCCTGTTTTGTAAGATACTCCCCGACTGAAGGGCCTACAAACTCAACTCTGTCGACCGTCATCGCATTGTCCGGAAATTTTACCGATATGGCTTCTTTTACTTTGCTTTCAAATTCACTCTGAGACCCGATATTGCGTTTAGCTTTTATCATTACTATCCTGTCCGATGTCTGAAGTTCAAACGACTCAAGGCCGCCTTCCTCCAAACTTTTACGGACATCCTGCAAAGCCACGTTTTTCTCAAAAGAAATCTGCATAAGCATACCGCCGGTAAAATCAATACCGTAATTCGGGCCGCCTCTGAAAATAAATGCCGCAGCGGTAACGGCAAGTAAAAACAATGAAATTGCGTAAAATATGCGTCTTTTTCCTATAAAGTCTATGTTGGTTGAATTAATAAGTTTCACTTTATGCCCCCAGCCTATATTTTAAACTTCAACAATAAATTTTCTTTAAATAAAAACTCATATATGAGCTTTGTAACCGCTATCGCCGTAAACATACTTATGCAAAGACCTATCGAAAGAGTAACGGCAAAACCTTTTATAGGGCCTGTCCCGAACTGAAACAGGAAAACAGCCGCAATCAGGGTCGTTACGTTCGCGTCAAAAATAGTCCAGAAAACTTTCTGATATCCCGCGTCAACGGCAACTCTTGCAGTCTTTCCCGCCATAAGCTCTTCCCTTATCCTCTCCAATATAAGAACGTTCGCGTCAACCGCCATAGCAAGCATCAGCGCGATGCCGGCAACGCCGGGAAGCGTTAAAGTAAATTGGAAATAAGCCATAAAAGCCATAAGGGCTATAAAATTTAAAAGTAAAGCAAAGTTCGCGATTAGTCCGGAAAGGCGATAGTACACAGACATAAATAAGAAAACCAAAATCACTCCTATCAAAGCAGAACCGAATCCCTTTCTGATTGAGTCGTCTCCGAGCGAAGGTCCGACCGTTCTTTCTTCAATAACGTTTACAGGAGCCGGAAGCGCACCTGCTCTGAGAACAGTAGCTAAAAGCCTTGCGTCCTCGGGATTAAAATTACCTTCGATAATTGCTTTTCCGTCAGGTATTCTGGAGCGTATAACGGGAGCCGACTGAACTATATCATCAAGAACAATCGCCAGATTTCTTTCAATATTCCTTTCCGTAATATCGGCAAAAATTCTTCCGCCTTCTTTGCTGAATTCTATTGAAACAATGGGTTGTCCGAATTGTCCGCCGAACTCTACTTTTGCGTTTGTAAGAGAAGCGCCGGTCAATACGGCTTTGTCAAGAACATAATATCCCGTATCTTCTTTGCTTGCAAAAACCGAAGCGCCCTCAGGCATTATTGCTTCTATCTCGGGAAAAGCCGAAGGATTTGCCCTGAACTCTTCCGGCGTAATTCCTTTTTCTCTTAACAAATCAAGAACCTGATTTGCTTCCTTGCTCTTATTAACTATTCTGAATTCAAGCAAAGCCGTTTTTCCGATAAGCTCTTTTGCCGCTCTCGGATCTTTTATGCCGGGAAGCTGGATAACTATCCATCTGTCTCCCTGCTTGGCAATCATAGGTTCCGCGACTCCGAACTGATCGATTCTGTTTCTTATAATTTCCGTAGCTCTTTCTACGGCGTCTCTCATCTTGGCATTTTCGTCAAGTTTAGAAGCGTCGACTTCCAAAAGAAGATGAGTGCCTCCCTTCAAATCCAAACCGAGCTTAATAACTCTGCCCAGCATGGGACTCCTGTCCCTCTCAGCCTGCGCTCTTGC
The DNA here is from genome assembly GCA_009778325.1 of Candidatus Endomicrobium neocapritermitis. Classification (GTDB taxonomy): domain Bacteria; phylum Elusimicrobiota; class Endomicrobiia; order Endomicrobiales; family Endomicrobiaceae; genus Endomicrobium_B; species Endomicrobium_B neocapritermitis. The sequence continues at coordinate 55,707 of WRJZ01000051.1, forward strand.
TTCGTCCGACATCATCGACCACTGGATAGTAGGCCATAAAGCCCAAACCGAAAAAACAAGCATTGCTGCGGTAATCCAAAACTTCCAATTAATCTTGCCCATTAGAGTAACTTCCTTTCATTTATAATTAACTCAAAATTACAGTCTAAAAAATTTGCGGCTCTTCTGCACATAAGCATTCTGGACATGAAAATTTCAAAATATTCCATTACCTGCGATTTTTGCGTATCAATCGTAAGCTGCAATGAAATTATTTTTTTATTTTTTAAAACTTTCAAAAAAGATCTTTCTGCGGCAAAATTTACCCTGTCATGTATGTCCGAAGCCGCAAACTCGGGATTTCTGACCCTCGTCTTATGCACATCGGATTTATCGGCCAAAATAAGAGCGGCCGCAATTGGATTTACAGGTTCGCCTATTTCCTCTTCGTGATTTCCTATAGCGGAAACAACCAAAGCTATTTCATCGGGAGTAGCGCCCATATCTTTTAATATTCTCATAGCGATAAGAGCCGCGGACTGTCCGTGGTCTTTCCTGTTAATTACATTTCCTATGTCATGAAGATACGCGGCAATTCCGGCGAGTTCCTGAAATCTTTTAGGATAGTCAAGGCTGGCCAAAACATTTTCCGCCACGGACGCAACCAGGCTGACGTGCCTCATTCCGTGATCCGTATAACCGATAGTGCCCAGATAATCGTTCGATGATTGTATAAATTTAATCACCATCGGATTATTTTTTACGTCTTCAACGGTTATATTTGAATATTTATAGTTTTTTTCATTCATTTATTTAATAATTTCAGGAACTTTGACCGCTTCGTCATCCTGTTTCGTTATTACGGTAGATATTGAAGGCTTAGAAAGTTTAATGTTTACTCCGTTTGCAATTTTAACTTCAACAATACTTTCTTTAACGCTTACGACCGTACCGTATATTCCGCCGGCTGTTATTATTTCATCGTCTTTTTTCAATGAATTTAAAAGCTGCTGGTGTTCTTTTGCTTTTTTCTGCTGTGGTCTTAAAAGAAACAGGTAGAAAAATACAAAAATCAGGATCAAAGGCATAAAAGCGCCGAACGAACCTCCGCCGGCAGCTTCCTGAGCATAAACATTTGAAGGCATTAACGAAATTGAAACTAAAAGAAACGCGACCAAACTAAATAAACTTTTCATTTTTTCCCCTGATAACGGCAATTAATAATTAATAGTTGTTATGTTTCGGCAAAGCCGAAACCTATTTATAGGTTTTCGCTTCGCGAAAACACCGAAATTATTATTTATTAACTATTAATTGTTAATTGCCGTTGATAGTATTTTTCAAAAAACTCTTTCTTTGCTTCAAGAAATGTATCACTTTCCAATGATTTTCTTATTTTTATCATTAAGTCTATCATAAAATAAATATTATGTAAAGATAAGAGGCTGAGATATAAGCTCTCCTGAGCTCTTACTAAGTGATTAAGATAAGCTTTTGTATATCCTTTACACGCAGGACAGCTGCACTCAGGGTCTAAAGCCGTAAAATCCTCACGGAATTCCGCGTTTCTTATATTAAGTTTCCCCAAACTTGTAAAAACCTGCCCGTTACGGCCGTTTCTTGTAGGAATTACACAGTCAAACATATCTATTCCGCGTTCAACGCACTCCCACAAATCTTCAGGCATTCCCACGCCCATTAAATATCTTGCTTTTTCTTCGGGGAGAATCGGAACAGTATTTTCCAAAACCGAATGCATGTCGTCTTTAGGCTCGCCAACGGACAAGCCGCCTATGGCATAACCGTTAAACCCGATTTTTACCATCTCTTGCGCGCTCTGTTTTCTTAAATCGTTGTAAACAGAACCCTGAATTATTCCGAAAAGCGCCTGTTTTTTAAAAGCATCGTCTTTATAAAATTCGTCCTTGCATCTTTTTGCCCACCTTAAGCTTAATTCCATAGATTCTTTCGCGTATTCATACGCGGCCGGATAAGGAGTGCATTCGTCAAAACACATTATAATATCGGCGCCTATTTTCTTTTGCACCTGAATGGATTTTTCTGGAGAAAAGAAATGCGTAGAACCGTCGATATGAGACTGAAACTCCGCTCCTTCTTCCGAGAGTTTTCTGATATCGTTCAAACTGAAAATCTGAAAACCGCCGGAATCTGTAAGCATCGGCCCGTTCCATGAATTAAACTTTTGTACGCCGCCGGCTTTCTCAATAATATCGGTTCCGGGACGCAGATATAAATGATATGAATTGGCCAAAATTATCTGTGCTCCGGATTCACGTAGATATTCGGTTGCAACGCCTTTAACAGTGGCCTGAGTGCCTACAGGCATGAAAACCGGAGTGTCTATTACGCCCCTTGCGGTATAAACTTTGCCGAGGCGCGCTTTACATTGGCTTGATTTTTTTATTAGTTGGTATGAGCCGCATTCCATTATAAAAATTTATCCTTATTGATGTAGAGTTCAAAGGTGCAGTTTAAAACGCGGCTTGCTCTTCTGCAGTAATTTGTCCTTGCTAAAAATATTTCAAAGTAATCCATCACAGAGCATACGGATGTATCAATCGTAAGCCATAAAGCTATTGTCTTATCTTCTTTATTTACGACAACATCCACCTTATGGCACGCCGCAATAACTTTTGAATGCTTGTCAAGATGATAAATATCTTCCGTTCTAAGCCTTTCATGGTGAACGTCGGTTTTATCGCCTAAAACAAGCGCAGCTGCGACAGGAGACAGCGGGTCCATATTTTTATCTTCATGTCCGCCTATGGCGCTGGCGATTTCCAGCGCGTCTTCATTATAATAATCCGCGTCCAAAATATTTAAAAACATCACGGCGCCGCTTTGGTCATGCCCGTGTTTTGAAACCATATTTCCGATATCATGAAGATAAGCGGCAATTTTAGCAAGCTCCTGTTCTTTTTCGCTGTAACTCAGATATTTCAAAATCTGCCCGGCAATTTCCGCGGCAAAAACCGAATGCCTCAAACCGTGCTCTTTATAACCCATTTGGGCAAAAGCATGATCGGTAAATTCCAAATAAGTCTTAATTTCTTTATTGTTTTTAATGAATTCGTATGTCAATTCTTTTTTCATAGTTTTGTTATTATATCAAATTTAAAAACGGCAATTACCAATTACTAAGTAGTCTGCAATTATTTTTTTGTTTTGTCTTTTTATTCGTAATTCGTCATTCGTAATTCGTAATTGTTTTTATACGTTTTCCATTTTTCTATGTCAAAATTCTCAATATATTCGGGAAGATTCTTCCAAATTCTGTGATAACCGAAATTTTTACCCGTCATCTCTGCTATCGCGTCTTCTTTGCTCCAGTTTTCAAAAACCATCCTGTAAACCGAGACCATTGCGCCTGTTCTGTCAGCTCCGTGCTGGCAGTGAACAAGAACAGGGTAATTATCCGGATCAGCCATCACTTTCAAAAACTGTTCGACATGTTTGTCGCTAAGACTCCATGTATTTATAGGAATCTGCACATATTTCATTTTCAATCCTTTCATTTTCTTTTCATCGGAATGATGCGCCCTGAGATTTACAACCGTTTTTATTCCCATATTCTGTAAAGATTTAAAACCTTCGGATGTAGGCTGTTCTGCCCTGTACAAAATATCGGACACTTTATAAAAATTAGCAAGCCCTTCCTTTTGAACCGGCACAGCCTGCGTTTCATCTTTTATTTCAACTTGTTCTTGTGCAACAACATAACCCTGCGTAAAAAATATCACAAACAACAAAGTAAATAAAACTTTTTTCATAAAACCCCTTTTAACGGCAATTACGAATTACGAATGACGAATTACGAATCAACGGCTACGACAACGACATTAACGGCAAAAACTTTTTCATTTTTACTTCTTTGTATTTCATCGCCGTTGATTCGTAATTCGTCATTCGTAATTGCCGTTAAATTATTATCATAGAATCGCCGTAAGAAAAAAATCTGTATTTCTCTTTTACGGCTTCGTTATAAGCTTTCAGCATTATTTCTCTTGCGCAAAAGGCGCTCGCCATCATCAAAGGAGTTGATTTTGGCAAATGAAGGTTTGTAATAAGAGCGTTTACTATTTTAAATTTGTATCCCGGATGTATAAATATTGCAGTTTCTCCTGAAAATTCTTTAATATACGTTTTGCCGTTTTCAACAAATCCGGCAGTTTTTGCCAAAGATTCCAAAGCTCGTGTGGAAGTAGTGCCTACGGAAACGATCTTTTTATTATTTTTAATCGCTTCATTTATGATTGCGGCATTTTCAGAGTCAATATAATATTTTTCAGACATCATTTTGTGTTCATTTAAATCTGAACTGACAATCGGTTTAAAAGTACCCCAGCCTACGTGCAGCGTTAGTTTTGCAATTTTTATGCCCTTGCTTTGCAAACTGTTAAAAATATCATCGGTAAAATGAAGTCCTGCCGTCGGCGCTGCGATTGCTCCCGGTACGACGGCATAAACAGTCTGATACCTTTCCTTATCAAAATCCGACAGTTCTTCGGCTAAACCGCTTTTTCTGTTTATATAAGGAGGGAGCGGCATAATTCCACGCTTTTCTAAAAACTCTAAAACGTCCGGCTTATTAAATTCTACAACAACTTCCCCTTCTTCTGTTTTGGATTTAACAACACACTCAAAACAATCGTCAAAAAACACCTTTGTTCCCGTTGCAAGAAAAGGTTTCATAAGAACTCTGTATTCACTGTTTGCCTGACACGGATCTAAAAAAAGCAGTTCTACTTTACCGCCGCTTATTTTTTTCCCGAAAAGCCTTGATGGTACAACTTTAGTGGTGTTTATGACAAGGCAGTCGCCATCATTAAAATATTCAATTATATCCGCGAATTTTCTGTGCTCAAAACTCCCTGAGTTTTTATTGATGACAAACAGGCGTGAATCCGCACGTTTATCCGTCGGTTTTTGCGCTATCAATTCATGCGGAATTTCATAATCATAATTCGATAAAAGATTGTCCGACATTAACTCCACTTTTCCAAGCTCCGTTCCGAAATTGAACTTCTCTAAAAACCCGCGTTTGTAACTGCCTTTTTGCCGTTTTCCGTTGATTTGTAATTTGTAATTCGTAGTTAGTAATTGCCTTTATTTGTAATTTACTTTTTCTATTTTCGTCTTCGGATAATAATGTTCAAGTATATGTTTATACTTCTTTCCTTTGTCAGCCATAACTTTGGCGCCCCACTGGCATAACCCTACTTTATGTCCCCATCCCCTGCCTTTAAATATAAATTTGTCGCCTTCTTTTTTTATGCTGTCAAAAGTCGTACTTTTTACCTGCCAGGCGTCAACATCAAGACGAAACTTATAAGCATTCAGCTCAAGCGTTCCTTTGCCGTGCTTAATTACAATTTCACGGGCAGAGCCGGCCGGAGTAACGCCTTTCACTTTTATTGATTTTATTTTGCCGACGCCGTATTTGGAAAGTTTTTCTCTTATAAAACTTTCATCTAATGCTTTTTCCCATTTCGCATGAGGCGTCTCGGCGCAATATCCGCATTTAACTCCCTTTAAATATGCCGGAGTAGCCGCGCTCCAATTCCATACAAATTTAGGGTCTTCAGTGTGTCCGCCGCAGTTTGCGTGAAACACGGTCTGGGCAAATTTACCGTCATATGTAAGAACTTCGTTCTTTGTTGCGGCTATCGCTTTATTACAGCTTAACGCTTCCACAGCTGCTCCGCCATAAACCTGGCAATGGGTAGTGTCGCACAAATCAAAACCGAGGCCGCCGTGTCTGCCCATGTTTGCAAGAGTATAAGTTCTGCTTATTACAGCCTGAGCTTTTAAAGCTTCAATTCCCCATCCCGGGCTTGCCTCTTTCGGCAGAACTCCTTTTAAATAATCTTCAACCGTCAAAACATTTACCACAACCGCTTTTGAATTAAATGAATTTACCGTAAGGTATCCTCTATACGCTTTTTTGTTGGCAAATATTATTCCGTTTGAGCTCTCAATTTTAAGAGGAGGTTTTAATATATATTGGCCCATCTTAAAACCTTCCTTAGAATATGTAAGAGTCATCATTCCTTTTGTAAGTTTAAACTTCTTTCCGTTAGCATCCGTTACAAAATAGTCATCGGTTGCCGCAACGGTAAAAGAATCGGCTTTTGTAATAATGCCGATCCTTATATTTTTATTTGCCGTGTAAGCTGAACTTACTCCGGCAAAACAAAACAAGAATAACCATACGAGCAAAATTTTTTTCAAAAAAGCCTCTTAAAATTTATATCCTACGGAAACAGTGAACTTATCGTAATCTATATTGATTCTGTTGTTTGCGCTGTCTTTCGCTTTGCCGCTGTTAACGCTAAACATGCCTTCAAACAAAAATACGTCATAGACAAATCCCAAGCCTATTCCGTAATAAAAACCGCCTTTTTCCGGTACAAAATTCTTTTCAAATCCCGAATCTGCGTAAAACAAATTATATCCGATTTGCCCTAAAACATATCCGTACAGACCCGGCTCCTGAGGCCATGACCTGACTTTCACCGACACATAGAACGGAGCAAAACCAAACTGTCCCGGCAGTTCGTCAAGGCCTCTCGGTATTTGCGCTGAAACTCCTGTTCCCGCTCCTACATACTGGTTAAAGTATTTTATATATTCAACTGCAAAAGAAACATTATTTGCAGCGCTCAGCTTTTCCGTACCGGCGCTGCCGGTATATCCGTCAGCTCCGAATCTTCCTTCAAAATCAAAGCCGATTTTAACATTAAATTCATGCATCGGCATTGAACTTAATGCCATAGGCTGAGGAGAAATAAGAGTATCAATAATATCAGCCCCGGCATGAATCGCAAAGAAAACCGCAATTACCGCGGCCAAAACAAGCTTATTTTTTCTCATCGCATGCAAACCTCTCTTTGTATGACCTTGCGCAGCCGCAGTATTTTTGAATGTAATAACCTTCTCTTCTCAGAGAATTTTTCCCTTCATAAAAAGCGGGACGAAAATCCATATACAAAAATTCAACCGCATTATTTTTCGCGTGTTCTCTGCCGGTCTGCTTGATTAATTCATGTTTTTGGTATGGGCTTGATAAAAGCGAAGTGGAAAAAAAATCAAAACCGTTGTTTTTCGCGAACTCGGCCGCTTTTGAAAGCCTGATATCGTAACAAAATCCGCAGTTTTCTCCTGCGCCGGCGCGCCATTTATCGTAATCGTAAACAAAAGAATCTTCTTCAAAAAAATTTACATTAAGACTTTCAGCGTACTCTTTTGCGGCATCTCTTCTTTTATCATGCTCTTCTTTGTCGTAAATATTGGGATTATGCCAATAAAAAGATATTTCATACTCTTCTCTCAGCATTTTTACGGCTGAGGCCGAACACGGCGCGCAGCATATGTGCAGCAAAACCTTTTTTTTCATATCAGCTCACGCTGAAAGTTTTTAGGAGGCTCAACGCCTATATGCCTGTAACCCGCTTCGGTTACGACTCTTCCGCGCGAAGTTCTTGCGATGAATCCCGATTGTATAAGATACGGCTCATAAACGTCGGTAATAGTGTCGCTTTCTTCGGAAATAGCCACAGCCAAAGTATCAACGCCTACGGGCCCGCCGCTGAATTTATTTATCATTGTCGTAAGAAGAAGTCTGTCCATTTTATCAAGGCCTGCCTCGTCAACTTCCAAAGCGTTTAAAGCTTCCTGCGCTACCTGCCTTGTAACTTTTCCGTCTGTTCTTAGTTCGGCAAAATCCCTTACCCTTTTTAAAAGTCTGTTAACAATTCTCGGCGTTCCCCTTGAGCGCCTTGCGATTTCTTCCGCCGCGTCATCGTCAATTTCAATATTCATTATCGCGCCTGAACGTTTAACAATATGTATAAGCTCTTTAATGCCATAAAACTCCAAATGTCCGATAATTCCGAATCTGTCTCTCAGCGGGCTTGAAAGAAGTCCGGCTCTTGTCGTGGCCCCTACTAAAGTAAATCTCGGAACAGGCAGTTTAATCGTCTTTGCCGACGGGCCTTGCCCGATTATTATATCAAGTTCAAAATCTTCCATTACCGGATAAAGAGATTCTTCAACAAGATGGTTCATTCTGTGAATTTCATCTATAAAAAAAACATCGCCTTCGGAGAGATTCGTCAAAATCGCGGCCAAATCCCCGACCCTTTCCAAAACAGGTCCGGAAGTTATTCTCAAGTTTCCGCCCATCTCTTTTGCTATTATATGCGACAGCGTTGTTTTTCCGAGTCCCGGAGGAGCATAAAAAAGACAGTGGTCAAGAGCTTCTCCTCTTTTTTTCGCCGCTTCTATAAAAACTTTAAGATTTTCTTTAAGTTTGTCCTGCCCGACAAAATCGTCAAGAGACTGGGGCCTTAAAGTATTTTCTATCCTGTCTTCTTCCGCAATCTGGGACGCTTCTAAAATTCTTTCCGTTTCTTCCATTTATAGTTCCATTTATAGTGTTGAGTTTGAAGTGTGGAGAGTGGAGTTAATGTGTTTTCGCGTTGCGAAAACCTAAAAAATAGGTTTCGGCAAAAAGCCGAAACACAACAACTTCACACTCCACACTCCTAACTCCACACTGTATTTATAAGTGCTGCAATGATTTTTTTATCAAATCTTCAACTTTTAAATTTTCATTTTCCGCGTAAGCTTTGCTTACCGCGTTTCTTGACTGAGATTCTTTATACCCCAAAGCTACAAGCCCGGCGACAGCTTCAGACACAACCGTGTCGGAAGAGCTTTGCGCGACGCCCGCCCATTTTTCTTCTCCTGAAACATTAACCGAAGCAATTTTATCTTTTAAAGAGGCAATGAGCTTATCCGCAGTCTTTTTCGTAAAACCGAAAATATCATTGAGCATGGCTGCGTTTTTAGCGGATACTGCCGACTTAAAATCAGCATGCGATTTTGAAATTTTATCCATATATTCCATAGCTTTCTTCGCGCCTGTCCCGGGAACTTCGTCTTTTATAAGCACATACATGTCTCTTTCTTCATGCGATAAAAATCCGTAAAGATAAATAACGCCTCCGTACATTCCGGAAACGGCTTCAACGACATAAATTTTCACGCTGCTTCCCGCCGCGGGAAGTTTTTCAAAAGCCGATACCGAAACGGCCATTTTATATCCGACGCCGTTTACATCGACAACTATGCTATCCGTATTTTTCGAATCTAATATTCCGTTTATATAATCTATCATTTTAATGTCCTTGCGGTATTTACGTGGCACATGGCTATTGCGAGAGCGTCCGCCGCGTCATCAGGCTTTGGAATTTCTTTAAGCCTTAACAAAGTCTTGACCATATGCTGCATTTGATGTTTATCCGCAGATCCGTAGCCTGTTAACGCCATTTTAACATGTCTCGGATTATACTCAAAAAGCTTTATCTTATTTAAAGAAACCGTTAAAACAATCGCTCCTCGCGCCTGCCCTACGGCTGCCACAGATTTTGCTTCTTTCAAAAAAAACAGCTCTTCTATGGCGACAACTTCCGGATTATACGTATCTATAAGTTTTTGAAGTTCAATATTTATATTTTGTAATCTTTCAGACAGCGTTTCGGCCGATTTTGTACGTATGCATCCGTACTGCAAAGGTATAATTTTATCGCGGGTTTGGGCAGAGATTACTCCCCATCCCGTAAGTGAAAGCCCCGGGTCGATTCCAAGCACTATCATAATGAAGCCACCTTAAAACAAGTAATAAGTAATAATGAATAATTAATAAATAACGACAACCCCTCACCCTGCCCTCTCCCGCAAGGGGCGAGGGAAATGACTTTGAACTTTATTTGTTAATTGCCTTTTGTCTTTGTAGTTATTTATTAATTATTCATTATTACTTATTAGTTGTTATTTTCCATTTCTTCTTTCGATATATCAAAATTCGCGTAAACATTTTTTACGTCGTCATGTTCTTCCAAAGCATCCATCAGTTTAAGCATGCTTTTTGCTGCATCTCCCGTAAGTTTTATATATGTTTGAGGCATCATTGTTATTTCCGCGGAAATAAAAGCTATGTTTTTCTCCGAAAGCGCTGCCTTAACCTTATCCAAATCTTCAGCTGCTGTCGTGATTTCATAAACGTCGCTGTCAGCGTCGTTTTCAAAATCTTCAGCCCCGGCGTCTAAGACTATCGTCATAAGAGTGTCTTCATCGCTTACGTTTTTATCGACTGTTATAAATCCTTTTCTGTGAAACATCCATCCTACGCAGCCGGTTTCGCCGAGATTTCCCGAATGGCTTGAAAACATTTTTCTTATTTCAGATGCCGTCCTGTTTTTATTGTCCGTTGTAACTTCAACCGTTAAAGCAACGCCGGCAGGGCCGTAACCCTCATAAACAATTTCTTCATAAATTGCTCCGGGAATTTCTCCTGTTCCTCTCTGTATCGCCTTCTTTATATTGTCCTGCGGCATGTTCGCTTCTTTAGCGTCATCAATAGCTTTTCTTAAACGGGCATTATTCTCCACAAGAGCTCCGCCTTCTTTAGTGGCAACTACTATTTCCCTGATTATTTTTGTAAACGCTTTCCCTTTTTTCGCATCCGTAATAGCCTTTTTGTGCTTAATACTTGCCCATTTATTATGACCTGACATGTTGAATACTCCTTTATTTAGAAGCTCAGAGGTTCGGCAGTTCAGCAGCTCAGAGGAGCTCTGGTCGCTTTGTCTTTGTTTTTTTGCCGTTGCCGAGCTGCTGAGCTGCCGAACTTCTGAGCTTCCGCCTTTAATAATTCAATGTAAAAATCAGCTTTCCGTTAGAACTGTAAGCTTTTCTTTTAATTTTCTTGCCGTTTTTGTAAATATCAATATATATGGGATTATCGGAATTGTTATTGCTGAATATTTTCGTTTCGCCTTCCTGTTTGTTATCGTAATAATTGGCAATCATCTGAATGCTGCCGTCTTCATAATATTTCCTTGTCTCTCCTTCGAGTTTATCCATAGTATAATTATAATCGGAAAGAAGAATTCCGGAAGAGTCATACTCTTTTTCATATCCGTCTTTTTTACCGTTCATATATTCAGTTTCTTTTTTAACTTTGCCCGTAACATAAAACTCTTTATAAACTCCGCTTAAATCTCCGTCTTGATACTCGGCTCTTGATAAAAGCGTTCCCGTATCGGAATATTTTTTTAAAGCTCCGCTCAAACGCCCTCCGGAATAAACAGCCTCTTCTTTTATGTTTCCGTTCGGATAGTATTCTTTTACGGGCCCGTCAAGCTCTCCCGACTTATAATTTTTCACCGTAGCTACGCTTCCGCCAGGATAGTACTCTTTCACAACGCCTTCGAGCTTGCCGGCATTATAATTTAATTCTGCGGCTACGCTTCCTTCGTCATAATATTGAACCACAAGTCCGTCTGGTATTTTGCCTTCCATTAAACGATTTCCGCGCATATCAATAAGTTCAGTGGCAAAAATGACCAAACCGTCGGTTGAAACATACTTATATCCTCTGGCAGTTCCGTCGGGATATTGCCCTAATTCTACTTTTTTAGCGCTTAGGACAGGTTCATCAGAAGCTATCTGGTCATCAGGACCAAGTTTATGCAAAGCATTCTTATCTGTTGTTGACGCACATGAAAAAAGAAAAGCGGAAAGCAAACACATAACTAAAGCCGTAAATAAACTTTGTTTTTTCATACCTTCTTCCTTTTTCTTCCGACATTGGTTCTCAGTTCATGAACTGCCTTTTGCAACTGCGATTCCATAGCCGCGGAATCAACAATATCCCGCTTCCTGTTCTTCATATCATTGGCAAGCTTCATTGCCTGCTCTATTTTTTGTCTGTTCTCATCATCCGACTGAACGGCAAAATTAGTAACTATATTGACGGTATTGTCAAAAATTTCAACAAAGCCGTCGGTCACCGTAACTCTTTTTTCGCCGTTTTTGTATGAAATTACAATTTCGCCGGCGCTAAGTTTTGTCACAAGATTCGTATGACCTGATAAAACCGTTATAATACCTGAAGCGGTCGGAAGCGAAACCGACAAAATTTCACCTTTAAAAGCGCTCCCCTGCGGCGATAATATTTCAAGCTCAAATTTGTTCATTTTAACAGCAATGATTAATTATAAATGGTTAATGATTAATTGTCGTACTGGGCAGCGCTACGCTTATTAACAGGTGCGCTTTGCGCACTCCATAATTAATCATTTATCATTAACCATTAATCATTTTCCTTTTTTAATTATTTGTTTTTCCGGCTTTCGCAACTGCTTCTTCAATAGTGCCGACCATATAAAATGCCTGTTCAGGAAGCGCGTCATATTTTCCTTCGATAATTTCCTTAAAGCCTCTTACCGTTTCTTCAATTTTAACATATCTGCCTTCAATACCGGTAAACGTTTCGGCGACAAACATAGGCTGCGTCAGAAACCTCTGCACTTTTCTTGCTCTGGAAACAGTCAACTTATCTTCGTCTGAAAGTTCATCCATACCCAAAATCGCGATAATATCCTGCAAATCTTTATATTTCTGCAAAATCTTTTTTATCGACATCGCAACATTATAATGCTCTTCCCCTACGACATTAGGATCAAGAAGCCTTGAGGCGGACGTGAGAGGATTTACGGCAGGGTACAGCCCCTGCTCCATGATTGCTCTGTCCAAAGTAATCGTAGCGTCCAAATGCGCGAAAATAGCGACCGGAGCAGGGTCGGTATAATCGTCTGCCGGAACATAAACCGCCTGTACGGACGTAACGGAACCTTTGTTCGTTGAAGCGATTCTCTCCTGCAGATCTCCCATGTCTTTCGCAAGGTTCGGCTGATATCCTACGGCGGAAGGCATTCTTCCGAGCAATGCCGACACTTCGCTGCCTGCCTGCGCGAATCTGAAAATATTATCTATAAAGAGAAGAACGTCTTCCCCTTTTTCATCTCTAAAATACTCCGACATCGTTAAAGCCGTCAGCGCTACTCTCATTCTGTTTCCGGGCGGTTCGTTCATCTGCCCGAAGACCAAAACGGTTTTATCCATAACTTTTGACTCGACCATTTCCATCCACAAATCAGTGCCTTCCCTGGTTCTCTCTCCTACGCCGGCAAAAACAGAATGCCCTTTGTGAACCGTGGCTATATTTCTTATAAGTTCTTTAACGATAACCGTTTTCCCTACGCCCGCGCCGCCGAAAATACCTACTTTTCCGCCTTTCGTAAACGGAGATATCAAATCTATTACCTTTATTCCCGTTTCAAGCATTTCGGGAGTAGTTTTCTGGTCTATGAAATCAGGAGCTTCTCTGTGTATTGGAAGCCTTTCGACCGAATCGTCTATTGCGCCGAGAGCGTCTATAGGCTGTCCCAAAACGTTAAAAATTCTTCCAAGCGTTTTTTCCCCGACAGGAACCCGTATCGGAGCGAAACTCCTCAGAGCTTTCATTCCTCTTTTCATACCGTCGGTAGAACCCATCGCGATCGTTCTCACTTCGGAGTTATCCATTTCAAACATTGTTTCAAAAACCAAATCGCTGCCGTCCGGCATTTTCATAGTCAAAGCTTCAAAAACTTCAGGCACTTTTTCGTCAAATTTAAAATCAACTACCGCGCCCTGAACTCTTATAACCGTACCATACTCGTTTTTTTGTTCCGTTGCCATTTTACACCTTCTAATCGGAGTTATTTGTTAATTTTACGTCTTTATTCTTTACTTTTTATATTTTATATGACGCTCTGTCCGTTAGCAAGATCCAATATTTCATTGGTAATCTTTTCCTGTCTGGACTTATTATATATATTGGTCAATGACGCGGCTATATCATTCGCGTTTTCATTCGCGTTTTTCATCGCCGTCATCCTTGCGGCCTGTTCCGAAGCGTAAGCGTTAACAAGCGCGCTGTAAAACTCGACTTCGACATAGTAAGGAATTAAATCCTGAAGAACCTGCTCGGCACTCGGCTCAAAAATATAATCAATCCCGGTATCAACAAAATCTTTTTCGGGTTTTACAGGAAGGATTTCTTCAACAAGCGGTTCCTGCACAAGCATATTTTTAAAACCGGTATACACTATGCTGACCGTACCGACTTCTCCTGAACGATAAAATTTTCCCGCAATGTCTATCATTGGATAAATATTTTCATACTTCGGAAAAGATGTCCCCATATTAAAAGACGCCAATACATTATAATTATACTTAACAACATTGTTTATCGCTTTTTTACCGATTGCAACAATATAATCGTCTTTAGCGGCATAAGAAGCAAGTTCTTTGAACAGGTTTACGATAAGCCCGCCTGCTAAGCCTTTATCGGGCGAAATAACATAAATAAGCTTTTTTTTATTTTTTCTTTCTTTTGCCAAAAGCTCAATACCTTCATACAAATCTTTATCGGTAAGAACTTTCTGAACCATATACATTATTTTTTTCGCGTACGGATTATGTTTTTCCACTGTTGCCTGCGCTTTTCGTATTTTAGACGCGGCTATCATCTCCATAGCTTTTGTAATCTGGGCTATATTTTGAGAAGTTTTTATCCTTTTTTTAAGCTGTTGCAGATTCTGTGCCATAATTATTTTTCTTCTTGAAATCTTCTATATTATTTTTCAGCTCTTCTTTAAGAGCATCTTCGATTTTTGCTCCGGTTGAAAGCTTTTTAACCGTATCAGGATAGTTTTTCTTTATATACCCGACCATGCTTTCGCCGGCTTCTCTTATATTGCCGACTTCTATATTATCAAAAAGACCGGATGTTACCGCAAAAATAGAAAGAATTTCCGTAATTTCATCATGAGGATTATACTGCGGCTGCTTTAAAATTTCAGTTATTCTCTTTCCTCTTTCAAGTCTTTTGAGCGTATCTTCGTCAAGATCGCTTCCAAACTGCGCGAAAGACTGAAGCTCTCTGAACTGTGAAAGTTCAAGCCTTACAGGGCCTGCAAGCTGCTTCATGGATTTTGTCTGCGCGGCTCCGCCCACGCGCGAAACCGACAAACCTACGTTAATCGCGGGGCGTATTCCCGAGTTAAACAAATCGGACTCAAGATATATCTGCCCGTCCGTAATTGAAATTACGTTCGTAGGAATGTACGCCGACATATCATTGCCCTGCGTTTCAATTATAGGAAGAGCGGTAAGCGTGCCTCCGCCTCTTTTGTCCGACATTCTTGCGGCTCTTTCCAAAAGCCTTGAATGAAGATAAAAAATATCTCCCGGATAAGCTTCGCGTCCCGCAGGTCTTTTTATCAGCAAAGATATCTGCCTGTACGCCCACGCATGTTTTGTCAAATCATCATACACAACCAAAACATCTTCGCCTTTATCCATAAAATATTCGCCAATCGCGCAAGCCGCCAGCGGAGCAATGTACTGCATTGAAGCCGGATCTGACGCCGTCGCGGCCACGACAATACTGTAATCCATCGCGCCTTCTTCTTTAAGCCTTGCGGTCAATGAAGCGACATTTGCTTTTTTCTGCCCTATAGAGCAATAAATACATATAACTCTCTTAAGACCCATATCAAGTTTTTTCTGGTTAATAATCGTGTCAACCGCTATTGCGGTTTTGCCGGTTCCTCTGTCGCCGATAATAAGCTCTCTCTGCCCTCTTCCTATAGGCGTCATCGAGTCTATTGCCATAATACCGGTTTTTAAAGGCCTGTCGACGGAAGCTCTTTCAATAATGCCCGGAGCTATCTTTTCCATAGGATATCTGGCAGGATTATCATGTTTAAGATCTATGCCGTCAATAGGCTGCCCTGCGGCATTAACAACTCTGCCCATCAATTTGTCCGAAACATTAATACTCAAAATGTTTCCGGTAGTTTTAACTTTCATTCCGCGCACAATATGTCCGGAATCGGTAAGCATAACTATAGAAACATAATCTTCATCAATATTTAAAACAAACCCCAAGGATCCGTCTTCAAATGAAACTTCTTCATAATATCCGACATTTGAAAGGCCGGACGCCTTAACTATCTCATCGCCTATTGTCTCGACAATGCCGAAGTTAACCAATTCAGGCTTTACATCCGCAGAATACAGCTGCTTTTCAATTTTTTGTATTATTTCTTCCGGTCTCATAAACTCTCTCTTATGCTGCTCAATATTCTTTTTATTATTCCTGAAACGCTGTAATCCAGAACAAAATCGCCGTACTCAAGCTTTAATCCTGCACCGAGATTTTCGTCATCGCGCTTAAATTCGACATTCTTTTGCGGAAAAAGCGAATTTATCCTTTTTTCATCGGCTTCATTTATATTGCCGGCATAGCTTGCAATAACTTTTCTTTCCTTTATCTCATATGAAAGAAGCTTTATCAGCATTTTCAAATCATTTCTTGAAAAGTTATCCAAAATCCATTTCATATCTTTATCGGATACTTCGCCGTAAACGGCTATGGATTGGGCAAGTTCTTTAATTTGCGCTCTTTTCATATCCGCCCTTTTCTATTTTTTCAAGCGCGCGCGCCAAAACTTTATTTTTTTCTTCGTCGGTAAACAGAGTCGAAAAAACATGGGATATTACCTTCCCCGAAATATCGACGGACATTTTGCCGACCTGCCTGTTCATATTTTCAAACTCCATGGCGGCTTTCTGTTTAGCGTCTTCCAAAATCTGCTCCGAACGGTTTTTTGCGTCCTGCGTCATTTTATTTTTTGTTTCTTCCAAAGAAGCTTTCGCGGAAGCGGTTAATACGTCGGCGTCATCTTTTGCCGCGGTAAGAATTTTCTTTCTTTCTTCGCCGGCATTCTCTAAAGCAATTTTTGCGTTTTCAGCGTCGCGAAGCCCCTGCTCTATTTTATTTTTTCTTTCATTGAGCATCTTTTGCATCGGCTTATATAAAATTATCTTAAGAATAAATACGACTATAAGAAAATTTATAAGCTGCGCTATGAATACTTTTCCTTCCAAACCGAATATGCTGAAAATTTCCATTATTTTTCTCTTTTATTTCATAATAAAAGCGGTAACAAGCGCATAAATAGCAATAGCTTCGGCAAAAGCCATGCCAAGAAGCATATTTACCATTATTTTTCCTGACGCTTCGGGATTGCGCCCGATTGCTTCGACAGCTTTTGCTCCGATAAAACCAATACCCAAGGCCGGCCCTAAACCGCCTATGGCAACAATAAGTCCGCCTGCAAGTGTAAAAGTCATTTTACTTCTCCTTTTTAATGCGATATTTTTTCAGTAAACATACTCATAAATGCCATAGTAAGCATGGCAAAAACCATGGCTTGTATAACTGCAATCAAAACTTCCAGCATAATAAACGGCACGGGAAGACCTATCGAAAACATCGAATACATTTCACCTACAACAATTTCTCCGGAATAAATGTTCCCGAAAAGACGGAAAGAGAAAGAAATAAGTTTTGTTATTTCATTCATAAGCTCAAGAGCGCCCACGAAAAGCATTATCGGAAACATTGCAAAAGATATAAATCTGCCGAGGTATGATTTTATTCCGGTATATTTTATGCTGAAATAATGCGTTACCGTTACGGAAATAACGGCTAAGGCTAAGGTAAGATTTAAGTCGCTCGTTGCGCCTCTTAGCAAAGGGACGCCGTGATGATCGCCTGATGAACCTAAAAACCTTATAGTTTCAAAACCGGGAAACAACGCGAGTAAATTTGAAATAGCAATAAATAGAAATATCGACAGCACCCACGGATGGATATAAGAGGCTCTTTCTCCGGCATTGCCGGCGGTCATATCATAAAAATAGTCATATACGGCTTCAAAAGCGTTTTGTATCTTTCCCGGATTAACGGACATGAACTTTCTTATAGCCAAGACCAACGATATAATAACCGCATCCGTAATAAGAGTCGCTATTACGGTGCTTGTAACAGGAAAGCCCGCTATTGTAAATAATACGTCAGGAGCTATGCTCATTGCATCCTTCTGATTAAACCTTTTGGTTCCAAGAACCTAATCGCATCTTCGTCATTCGGATATTTTTTAAATATCTCAAGCCAGAGCTGCGTTTCCTTTTCAGAATTTCCCATTCTGGCATATACAAGAGTAAGATTTTTAAGAGCGCTCAAATGATTAGGCACAAATTCCAAAACTTTTTCATAAGCGGCTTTGGCTTCTTCAAGTTTATTATGCGTTAAATACAAATGCCCTAACTGTAAATATGTTTCGGCATAATCAAACTGCCTTCTTTTTGTCCAGTCTTCAACCCAGAAGTTGTGCGGAGGATGGTTCAAATTTTCAGAATATTCCAAATGAGCTTTCAGAGTCTTCTCCGCCATAAGCAAATTGCCTGTTTGCGCATAAAGTCCGGCAAGCTGATAATACGTAAGAGGAAAAATAGGGTCTATCATTATATATTCGCTAAAATATTTCAACGCCAAATCATAATTTTCTTTTGCCTCAGCTTCCATTTCTTTGGCTTTGTCATAATTATTTTGCTCCAAATAACGCCCTCTCAAAACCAGCGCGTCAGTAAAATTTTTCTGGTACATTAAGCCTGCCAAATATTTAGACTGCACGTAATTAGGCGCAAGCTGCCACAGCTCTTTAAACGTTTTTTCAGCCAGCAGAGGATCGCCTGCTTTCCACCTGTCCAAATGAACATTAGCCTTAAAATATCTTGACATCTGAAAAGACGGATTTAGCCTGTTAACCTCATCATACGCTTTAAGCGCCTTGTCCCAGTCAAGCTGTTTGGAAGCCTGTATAGCGCGCGAATGCATAAGGTCGGCTTTAAAATATCCGGCAAAATAATTCATTGCGAAAACAGCCGAAACAATAACAAAAATCTGCGCCGCAAGCTTAGCCGGAAACGGCAATATGCCGGCAGAACCGTTATTGCTTTTATCTTTATAAGAATTAACGCATATTGAAATAGTTATACCGACGAGAAGCCAGAACATTACTCCGGAAGAAACAAATCTTAAGGAAACGCAAACCGTGTCATGCGCCAGCTGCGCGGCAAAAGCGGCCAAAACGCCAAGCTGTATGTACGGCATGGGGCTGTCCCTGCTACCTTTCCCGGAATGAAAAAACTCAATATTTCTATAACCTGCTATAACAACAAAACAAATGAGAAAAAGAAAAACCGTAAAACCTATTATACCTTCGTCAAACCATACTTCCAAATATTCATTTTCAGGATGATCGCTTTGAGTATTATGTTTTGCCTCAATAAAAAATATCTGCGGCCTTCTCCACGAAGGATACGTTACATAAAAAGTGCCTATTCCGGTGCCGAGCACGGGATTTGTGTTTATCATTTCCCACGTTGAAAGCCATGTGAACAATCTGAAAGAAGCGCTGTCAGTTCTCTTTTTAGTCTGCGAAAGTATCCCAAAAAATACTACAAACAATACAACGGATATTGCTATTGCGCCCGAGATTACCATTTTTTTCGTCAGTTTTTCTTTAAAAAAAGTAACTATATAAACAATAACGAAAACGAAAGTGCCTGCCGCAAACCCGAGCCAGGTTCCTTTTGACACGGTAAAAATAGTGCACAAAACAATCAGAATCCAAAGAAACATCAAATAAAAATTTCTTTTATATAAATACAGTCCTAAAACTATAGGGCTCATTACAATCAGAAAATCACCGAAAAAATTAGGATTTCCGAAAGTCGAAAATATTCTGCTTCCGAAGGCTTGCCTCCATACAAAAGGGTCGAGCCCCGTGTCGGGCGGAGGCGGAAACAAATAATAATCAAGCAGTTGTATTATGCCGTATATTGTTACCACGTATGCAGCGGCTATAAGCCAATTCAATATTCTTGATATTTTCATCTCGTCATTGAACTCGGTTATTATTATTATTGCCAAAAAGCAATATATAAATCTTTTTACAAATTCATTTAAACTTGCATATGGAAACGGAGATACGGTAAAAGATATAAGCCCTGAAATCAGAAAAGCTATTATCGGAAGCAGGAAAATGAAATTCTTCTTAAAAAAATCAATTTTTCCTTCCTCAATTTTCAAAACAAACCATGATGAAATTAGAAAAAGTCCGCCGAGATGGAGAAGCGTTATTTTTATTTGAGCCGAATCATAAGTTCTGAGATAAAAGCTTACTGCAATGAGAAAATATAAGATAGGCAGACCGTAAATAATTATCTTTTTAAAAATTTTTTGGAGAACCTGCGAGTATATGGTAAGTTGCATCTTGGATAGCCCCTATGAAAGAATAGCCGATGAGAGGACTTGAACCTCCGACCCATTGCTTACGAAGCAATTGCTCTACCAGCTGAGCTACATCGGCGACAAAATAATAATATTATGATTATACTTTTTATATAGATTTTAGTCAAATTTTAGCTATATAGAGCAGAGAGAGCACAAAAATTGTAATATTTTTTATATTAGTTCTGTGTATTCTTAATTTTTTACTGTCAATAAAAAAGCCTTGTCTAGGAAACTAAACAAGACTTAAAACATACTTTTTATTTTTCAGGATATGCCGAGGGGCAGAATCGAACTGCCGACACACGGTTTTTCAGACCGTTGCTCTACCGACTGAGCTACCTCGGCACTACTAACGGAAAAGTTCAAAGTTCAGAGTTCAAAGTACAAATACGGTGTGCGCGAAGCGAACTTATCAGCAGGTTTCGCCAAAGGCGAAACAGAATATTTGAACTTTGTCTTTTCAGTCTTCTTTTTTATATTTTTCAAAAGCCTTTTTGCCGGCTTCAAAAGCTTCGCTTATTTTGTCTCTTCCGGTCATAACTTTTTCACGGCCTTCTTCGTAAAGTTTACGTCCGGTTTCCTTCATATCATCGCTCAAATCGCTGACCGTATCAACGATATCCTCACCCATTCTTCTTATGTTATATCTTGTTTCTCTTCCGGACCTGGGAGCGTACAAAATGCCGATCGCCGCGCCTATAATTCCGCCAAGGATAAAAGCCGCCAAAGTGTCTTTTTTACCGCACATATTTTCCTCCTTACTTACATCCGTCTTTTTTTTTCTTAAAAGACGAAAAAATATAATACAGAACCGCCCCTGCCGAAATAAAAGGATTTGATAATTTCTCGGTTATGTTAACAACTTTTCCGGAAACTTTATTTATCATATCCAGCTCGCTGTTAACTTTGGACAAAGTTACTTCCATTTCCTTCGTAGTTTTTTTAAGCTGTATAAGAACAATAATCAAATAAACGGCCACTGCAACTATCGAGGCCGTTGCTAAAATTAAACATATAATCAGCCATATGCTAATGTTCATAGTGACGTATTGTAACAAAAACTTTTATTCATGTCAAACAACAAACAACGGCGATGCAGGGATGCGAGGATGCAGAGACGCAGAGTAACGGCAAATTATAAAAACAACAAACGGCAGTTGCCCTGCCTCCCCGCATCTCTGCCTCTCTGCATCATTTTTCACGCCGATGGGCAAATTTTATTCAAAGGACAAATAGCGTGTTCGGGCCGTCTGGCTTTGCACACGCGCCTTCCCAAAGTTTGTATTAACAAAGAAAAGTTTTTCCAGTTTTCACGCGGTACTACTTTCATTAAATCCCGTTCTATTTTTACAGGGTCTTCATATTTTGTTATTTTCAGCAAATTTGAAATTCTTATGACGTGCGTATCAACGGCCATCCCTTCATATTTGCCGAAAGCGGCGCTTAAAACGATATTAGCGGTTTTTCTCGCGACTCCGGGAAGCTCAAGAAGCTCTTCCATTGTCCGCGGAACTTTGCCGCCGTGTTTTTCCAAAATTATCTTCGCCGAACCGATAATGTTTTTTGCCTTATTTCTGAAAAAGCCCGTCGAACGTATATCTTTTTCAAATTCCGATATATCGGCGTTCGCATAATCGTCGAGAGTTCTGTATTTTTTAAACAATTCCGAAGTTACTTTATTGACTCTTTCATCCGTGCATTGGGCGGATAATATGGTCGCGAATAAAAGTTCGTAAGGTTTTTTAAACTCAAGAGCCACTTCCACGTCGCCGTACTCTTTTTCAAGTATTTTTATAATGTTAGAAACGTACTTTTTTTTATCTTCTATTTTCATTCAAGAACCCTCAAAACTTTTTTGTGAATTATATTATTATTTGAAGCAAGCAAAGTATCTTTGGAAATAAAATCTTTTGAACCTTTATAATCGGATACCGTTCCCCCCGCTTCTTTAACAATCAAGACGCCTGCAGCTATATCCCACGATTTTAAACCTTCTTCCCAGAAAAACTCAAATCTTCCGCATGCGACATAAGCCAAATCGAGAGCAGCCGAGCCTAAACGCCTCATGCCCTGGGTCTGTTTCATGATATTCGTAAAATTTTTTATCACTCTGCCGTTCTTTTCTCTCACATAATACGGAAAACCCGTAACCGCGAGAGAGCGTATTAAATCTTTTATCCGCGACACTCTTATTTTTTTCCCGTTTAAATACGCGCCTTTTCCTTTCTCCGCGGCAAAAACTTCTTTTATCTCCGGAGAATGAATCACTCCCGAGATTATTTCATTTTTATATTTTAAACCTATGGAAACGCAAAATATCGGAACGCCGTGAACAAAGTTAACGGTGCCGTCAAGCGGATCTATAATCCAGCAGAAATCATTTTTTGTTTCGTTTACGCCGTCTTCTTCGGCAAGTATTCCATGCTCCGGAAAAACGCTTTTAATAACTTTTATAATCGCTTTCTGGGCATTTCTGTCAGCTTGCGAAACAGGATCGGTTTCACTTTTATATTCAATATTTAAATTTTTATTACGGTAACGCAGCAGTACTTTTGCTCCGGCTTGCGCGGCAGCCAAAGCTGTTTTTGTATATTTTGAAAATCTCATCGGCAATCCTTATTTTTTAAGCCTGTAAAATTCGGGGCTTGAGGCTATTCTTTCGTTGTTAATATCAAGTTTTTCTATAGTATTTCTGTCTATAAAATAAAAAGATATTTGCTCCTGCGCATTTTTGTCATAATCTAAAGTAAAGAATGATAAATCTTCGCTCGGCATCCACTTTCCGTAGGTTTCGAAAGTTCTTGCGGGATTGTTAATATATGTCTGCTCAAGGCGATATGTATAATCGCCGGCAAGATAAAGAGTCATTGAAATGCCGGGGCCGTCAGCGGCAGGAATCGTTCCTCTGTATCTTCCGGTATATTGCCTAAGCATAGCATCAACGTTTACCGGAGAACCGACAGTTCTTCTGCCGAACGGAAGCACGGTCATAGTTCTGTCCGCATTAACAAAACTTACATTCAAAATCTTACCGGGCCTTTGAATTTCAAAAGTTTTCATATTTGATATAAAAAAACCGACTTCGGGCATATATTTCTGACTTACTTCGTATTCAATATAAATATTATTTTCTATAACATACGTTTGTATGATTTTGATTTCATACACTGCAAGAGAAGGTTTCATTGCAATTACGGCGACAATATTCTTATTTAAATCTACGAATCTTACAACATTTGCCATTGTTCTTGACTGTCCGAGAATGCCGTCAAAATTCTTGTCATTATCGATAACAAAGAAATTTACTTCATTGTTAAGTCTTACATCATTCCTTAAAAAATACCCTTCAAGCTCTTTAAAATTAAGCATTACAGCCTGGCTCATATCGGCAGCCTTTGCTTCTACCTGCTTTACCGTCGACTTTGGAACCGAAGGCCGGACAACCTCCGTTCTGCGCGGAACACAGCCCGCAATAATAAAAGGAATTAAAAATATTATTAACTTACGCATGTTACAACCTCCGAATTAAGCTGTAAAGATTATATAATTTTAAAAAATTCTTTAAAAGATTTCGGCAAAAAAATAATCCTTAACTTATTTAAGTTCAAGAATTTTTATTGTAAAGTTTTGAGTCTGTTGACGCATATAATACAGTCAGACTTTAAATTATTTCTTTGACGGCTTTTTGATTAACCGGGCTATGATCCGCTTCAAATAATACCGGCAGCTTTTTATTAAGCATGCTATATCCCGGTTATCCGAGTCGTCTGAATTTTGATTATCGCTATATTTTTCAAACAGATTCCGCAAGTTTTCAGCTTCTAATTCCGCCGGCGAACCATCTTCAACCAAACGCATATCTTTCTCTAAAATCACATTAAATTCAAGGTCGTATTTATAAGTCGTTTCAAAAAACGCAACTTTAAAAGGCAGCAAACGCATTTTTGTCATATGATAAAGTATCCGCAAAAAACTTTCAGGCGTAAAAACATTGAAATGCACGTCTAAAGACTCGCCTTTTAAAGAACGTTCATAACACTCCAATGCGGCATTTTCACGCGATTTCGGAAATTCTTCATAATTTGCTGGATTGTTCCACCAGAATACAGGGTCGTTTGAAGCAGAAGACAGAAAAAAATCTAAAACTCTAAACGGATTATTTTTTATTCCGCGGTAATAAATATCATAACATTCCGCAAACGACGTAGGATATCTATAATGATCAAAACAATATCTTTTGTCCGGGATTGTTAAACATAATTTACCGTTTGCGGTTAAGACATTGGATATGTCATTGAAAAAACTTATCAGTTCCGGAATATGTTCTATCACATGACTCATTAAAATATAATCAAACGGCTCAATGTTTGTTAAATCTTCCGAATAAGAATTTTTTATGACATAATCTATATCTACAATTTTATCTTTATTGACAATTTCATCATCAGCGTAAAATTTCTTTACTTCATCAGTTGACCGTATATCCGCATAGAAAATATTAGCGCTGTTTTTGTTCTTTTGCACCATCGGAGAATGTAAAGGTCCGATTTCCAATATTCTTTTATTTCTATCTATCATTTTTAAATATGGTCTCACCATAAATATGCCTCTGCTGCGGATTTCACGCAAAAAAAGCTGCCAAATTCCGATTTTACAACCGAAAATACGGCTTTTGGTTTTTTATTATAAATTTTGCGAAATGCGAACTTAAATATAGAGATTGCAGTACAGACACCAATCTTCTATTCATTTAGCGAAATTATTATAGCAAATTCCCTGAAAAACAGGCAATTTACTGTATTAGTTAGATACATATGTTTGACAAATGCTATGGTATATTTTATAGTATAAAAAACATTTTTAAAGAAAGCATTGAAGAGTTCAAAAAACGTTATGAAGTAAAAGATATGCCGACGCTTAAAGAATTATTGATGTAGAGTTTTCAAACCAATCTGCTGTTGAGATTATTTAAATCATTGACAATGTATTGAAAAAAGGCGGTTAAAATGGAAATATTTTTTTTAGGAACAAACGGCTGGTATGAAACGTCTATGGGCTCAACCACATGCTCGCTTGTTAAGACGGTAAATGAAAATATAGTTTTGGACGCTGGTTCGGGTTTTTACAGGGTTGAAAAATTGCTTGATTATTCAAAACCGGTTTATATTTTCCTCAGCCATCTGCACATTGACCACATTGAAGGTTTACAGATTTTACGTAAATTTGATATTGCGAGCGGCATTAAAATACTGCTGGGGCCTGATATGAAAAAAGAGTTGGAAAGTTTTTTGCGTCCGCCGTTTGCCCCTCCGTTGAGTTCTCTTAAAACTAAAATAGAAATTTTTGAACCGCCATACGATTTGCCGTTTAATGTTGAAACTTTGCCGTTGGCTCATGCTGTTCCGGCAACGGCTTTCAGGTTTTCGCTCGAAGGCAAAATCGTTGTATACGCGTTGGATACCGGCGTAAGCGAAAATCTGGTAAAAATTGCAAAAAACGCGGATCTGCTTATAACAGGCGCAGGTTTTTTTCCCGGGCATAAACCTGACAATAATCTTTTAATGCCCGAAGAAGGCGCCCGCGCAGCCTTAGACTCAGGCGCAAAAAAACTTGCATTGATACACTTCAAGGCCGATGAGTATTTGACTTTCCAAGACCGCAACGAAGCGTTGATTAGCGCGCAAAAAATTTTTAAAAACGTAATAGCTCCCAAAGACGGCAACAGCATTGTTTTGTAATTGAACGGCATTATCATTTCAAATATACAATACAAAAGCACTTAATTGCTTTCAAAAATAGAATCAACGCTGTCTTTTGAAAGCCATATTTTCAATTTTATTTAGCTAACATTTAACTTTTTTATAATTTTTTAAATTTTATGATAACAACTAATATCAAGAGGAAGAAATGTATTATTCAACCGCTTATTTATCGCCCATAGGAACGATTACTCTTGCGTGTTATGATGATAACCTTGTCGGTTTGTGGACAGAGGGGAAAAAGTATCACGGGGACACCATACCCGAAGTGATGATAGAAAACAATGATATACCTATATTTGGCACTGCAAAAAAATGGCTGAACAGATATTTTGCGGGTGAAAAACCCGATATTACCGAGTTGCCGTTAGCTCCTATCGGCGGAGAGTTTCGTCAATCGGTTTGGAAGATTCTTTGTGAAATACCTTACGGTAAAGTTACTACATACGGCGACATTGCAAAAAAAATGGCTGTGAAAATGGGTCGGGAAAATATGTCAAGTCAAGCGGTTGGCGGGGCTGTCGGGCATAATCCCATATCTGTTATTATCCCTTGTCATCGGGTTGTCGGTTCAAATGGCAGTTTGACAGGTTTTTCCGGCGGCGTTCAAATGAAAGTGAAATTGCTTGAATTAGAGTGCGTAGATATGTCAAACCTTTTTATTCCGAAAAAAGGTACAGCGCTCTAAATAACAAGTTTTGAAATATTTAATGCACAAAAAAGCCGCCTGTCCAAATTTATGGACAAACGGCTTTTGTAATTTCTTTTATCATTGCCAAGTTTTAAAAACTTGGCGGGGACGACGGGATTTGAACCCGCGGTCTCTGCCTTGACAGGGCAGTGTGTTAAACCAGGCTACACCACATCCCCAAAATTACATACATATGATATTTAGTGTCGCACTTTGGAGACTCATTGCGCTCGCCGCTTAGCAGCCGGATGTCCCAAAAAACAACTTCGAAATTATATCAGAAAGAATTTTTATTGTCAAACTTTTACTGATTTACGACTCCGGCTCAAAAGTAATAATTTTTAAATTATCAAATATCAAAATACCGGATCGACTGACTCGTCTACTTCGTTTATTACATCGGAATACCGCGTGCCGGCGTCAGCTGAAAATGAAAACGGGAATTTAGTTCCTATCTCCCTTGATAAAATCCGTTTCTGGTCGGTAACCAAAACAACTATCTCTCTTCCGTCCTCTAAATTAGCGTCAACTTTCACGGCATATACAGTGTCCGGATTTGCTTTCATTATATCTTTCCGCACATTAGCGTCAACAAAATCATATTTTTGTTTAAACGCGTCATAATCCGCAATAACATATAAAAAAGGCGTTTTATCCGATATTTTTACGGCTTTCTTTTTTTTGTTGTTTTTATCGGTTATAGTGACTTTTATATCTTCAATTGTCTGCTGTCTGCTCAGATTATCATAAGTTTGCACTACAAGCAGCAATGCGTTTTCATAAGAGCTTACCGTCGTTTCAAAAGCATTAAAACTATCGTCATTAGCCGCGTCCGAATAAACATAATCATCCTGCGCGCGAGCTGCCCCGAAAGCGAAAAAAACCAACGCAACAACAGTCAATAAAATTTTCTTCATAAAACGCTCCTTTTTAACTGCAGATATGTTTTATATATTAGCTTATTTAAATATTTTTGCAAACCTAAATCAAATCAGACGGCATAATTTCAATGCTTATTTGCGTGCCGGCAGACTGCTTATAGCCGTTTATTAACGGCGCAATTTTTAGGATATCTTCTTTATTTCCTTTAATAATTATGTGCCTTCTGTACGTATTATGAAGTCTTGCTATATACGCGGGTGCAGGGCCAAGAAGCTTAATCGGAAGCTCGCTGCTTTTTACAAATCCTTCAATCAATACAAAAAGCTTCTCTGAATCTCCTTCGGCTTTTCCCTCATCTTTATTTCTTACTGCGACTTTTGCTACGGCGCAGTAAGGCGGATAAAAAAGTTTTTTTCTGTGTTCGGTTTCAGCTTTGTAAAAAGCCGTGAAATCGTGTTTTTTCGCGTGTCGGATTGCGTAATGTTCCGGATAACCAGTCTGCACGATAACATTTCCCGGCATATCGCCTCTTCCGCATCTGCCCGCAACCTGGGTTATAAGCTGAAAAGTTTTTTCGGCGGATTTAAAATCCGGAAGATATAAAGACGTGTCGGCGTCTATTACGCAAACAAGGCTGACCCTCGGAAAATCGAATCCTTTTGCAATCATCTGCGTGCCCAGCAAAATGTCGTATTCTTCGCTTTTAATGCCTTTATAAGCGTTTGAATATGTTTCTTTTGAAGAAGCGGTGTCGCCGTCAAGCCTGAATATTTTCGCGCCGGGAAACATTTTCTTAAGCTCATCTTCAACTTTTTGCGTGCCTGTGCCGAAAACGGATATTTCTTTGCTTTGACACACCGAACAAACAACCGGCAGTTTTTTGTTTTCGCCGCAATAATGGCATTTCAAAGAATCCGGATTTCTGTGATAGACCATAGATATCGAACAGTTCGGACATTGATAAACGCTTCCGCACTTACGGCACATTATTGACGGCGAATATCCTCTTCTGTTCAAAAAAACTATTATCTGTTCTTTTTTTGCCAAAGTTTTTGAAATAGCGCCGATCGTTTCGGGAAGCAAAAGGCTTCTTCCATAAATCCTGTCCTTTAAAGAAAGAACTTTTACATCAGGAAGCTGTTTTTTATCTATTCTTTCAGGAAGTTCTATCAAGGTAAGTTTATTTTCCAAAGCGTCTTTGTAACTCTCAAGCGAAGGCGTTGCCGAACCCAGAACTATGGTTGCTCCGTGGTAATTTCCCCTCCAGAAAGCGACTTCTCTGGCGTCATAAGAAGGTTTTTGTTCCTGTTTATACGTATGTTCATGTTCCTCATCTATTATTATCAGCCCGATATTTTCAAAAGGTGCAAAAACAGCGGAACGCGCGCCAAGCATAATTTTTATTTCGCCATTTTTGGCCTTCATATAAAGTTTATATTTTTCGGTATTGCTTATCGCGCTGTGCCAGACGCCGACTTTATCTCCGAAACGTTTTGTTACAATATCAACAAACTGCGTTGTAAGCGAAATTTCAGGAATCAGCATTATGGCGCTTCTTCCGAGGTTTAACGCATGCTCAATGCTGTTTAAATATACTTCGGTTTTTCCGGACGCGGTTACTCCGAACATTAAAAACTTTCCTGAGTTTTTGGCGGATATGCTTTTATTTATTGCTTCAACGGCATTTCTTTGTTCGTTGTTGAGAATATGCTTTGCGTCATAGGAGTTTTCTTCGCTGACAAAGTTATCTTTGGGTTTTCTTTTAGGAGCTTTCATTGCGGGCGGAATTATTGAAGCCATTGCCTCGCCCAAAGAACACACATAATTTTCGCTTATATATTTCGCAAGTTCAACGGATTCCCGGGTAATGACTTTTTCATTATCAATAATTTCATTGACCGGTTTCAGTTTAAAAGTATTGTCGCCGGATTCGCATACCGACAAAGCATATCCGGTCATAACTCTTTTTCCGAATTGGATTTTTACTCTTTTTCCTGCCGCATTTTCTGCGTCCGTATTTTCATGAGGAAGATAGTGAAATGTTTTATTTAAAGGTACGGGAACGGCAACTTCTATCACTTTCATATTATATTTCGCCTGTTTTGAGAAACTTTATCACTTTTTTCATATCATCCCAAACAAACTTTTTGAGGCTGGAGTTTCTCAGCAATGCCGCAGGATGGTATGTCGGCATCAATTTTATTCCTTTATACTCTTTTACCGTTCCGCGTATCGTGCTTATTGACTCTTCACTGTTAAGCAGCCCCTTTGTTGATGACGAGCCCAAAGTTACGATTATTTTCGGCTGTATTATTTCAAGCTGCCTGTCCAAATAAGGACGGCATGCTTCCATTTCTTCAAGAGAAGGAGGCCTGTCATTTCCGCGAAGCTCGGGATCAGACGGATCTTTCATGGGATGGCATTTAACTATATTCGCGATATACACCGTTTCGCGCGTATACCCCATTGCTTCAATAATTTTTGTTAAAAGCTGTCCTGCTCTGCCGATAAAAGGTTCGCCTTTATGGTCTTCGTCAAAGCCGGGTCCTTCTCCGACAAATATCAGCTCGGCATTTGCCGCGCCTTCTCCGAAAACGCAGTTTAACCGGCTCGCGCCCAGCGGACATTTTCTGCACTTATCGGTTTCCTTTCTCAACGCTTCAAGTGCCTGCGCGGGTCCTGTTTTTTTCACGTTAAAACTGTTTTCCTTAACCGCTTTCGCCGAGTTTTTTTCAGAAGGCGTTTTCACGACAGGCTCCTTATATATTTCATCTTCGCCCCAATTTTGATACTCTTCAAGAGACCTTTTTGCAAGCTTTATTATTTGTGAATATTCTGAGCGTTTCATCTATTATTTTACCCGCTATTTTATTTTTATCGGAATTTTTTATCGTTAATACACTGCCGTCGTTTTTTATGATGTGTACGGAAGTTTTGTCTGATCCGAGCGACTCTTTTCCGTTGGCTGTTATCAAATCAAGTTTTTTCGATTTCAATTTTTTTACGGCGTTTTCAATAAGGTTTTCGGTTTCCAAAGCAAAACCCGCAACCGTTTGATGTTTTTTATTTTTTCCGCAGTATGCAATAATGTCTGGATTTTTCTTAAGCCTTATTACCGTGGGGATCTTCGACCCTTTTTTTATTTTTTGGTTTTGATATGATGCCGGAGTAAAATCAGCAACCGCGGCTGCGCCGATAACAATGTCGGCTTTATCAAAATTTTCTTTCACGGCTTTAAACATATCCGCCGCGCTGACAATTTTTATTACTTTAGCGCCGCAAGGAGGCAAAACCTCGCTTTTGCCGCTTATAAAAATTACTTTATTTTTTTTACGCAGAGCTGCTTTGGCAAGAGCGGCGCCCATCTTTCCGGAAGAATCATTGCTTATGAATCTTACCGGATCCATATACTCTTTTGTTGAGCCTGATGTTATTAGAAATGTCAAAGAATTTTTGGACATTTTCAGGAAAGTTCCTTAACAATTGCCGAAATAATATTTTCCACGGAAGCAAGCCTTCCGTCCCCGATATCTCCGCAAGCGAGCTCGCCGTTTTCCGGCATGACAAATTTATATTCATAACTTTTTAAAGTTGAAATGTTTATCTGCGTGGCTCTATGCTGAAGCATATTTGTATTCATGGCAGGACAAATTAATATTTTAGCTTTTGACGCCAATACCGTAACGGAAAGCAAATCGTCGGCTCTTCCGCACGCCAGTCTGGACATCATATCAGCAGTGGCAGGAACAACAATAATAAGATCAGCTTTTTTTGCCAGAGATATATGTTCTATTTCCCATGCGGCAGGCTCTTCAAACATATTCTGATAAACTTTATTTTTTGACAAAGTCTGAAGAGTCAGCGGGGTTATAAACTTCGAGCCGTTGTTTGTCAAAATACATTCGGCATTAGCACCGAGCTTTACAAGCCCGCGTATTATGTCGCAAACTTTGTAAGCAGCTATACCGCCGCAAACGCCCAAAATAATATTTTTACCTTTCAAATCCATTATTTTGCCTTTTCAGCTTCGCCTGTTTCCGATTTTGCTTCTTTCGCTTTCATTTTCTTTTTTAGCTCTTCTATTTTTTCGGCAGTCGCGGTTCCGTCCATGACTTCGTTCAAAGCTTTTGTTATAAGTTCAGCCTGGCTCAATCTTCTGTAATCCTCTTCATGCTTTTTCACTTCGATCCAGTCCAAAGCGAGTTTTACAATTTCATATCTGCCCATTTTTGATTCAAATACCGCCTGTTCCAAAGGTTTTGTTGCCTGTGCCATTTTTATCTCCCTAAAAGTATTTTTTTCCTTTTTCTATTTTGTATTTCAAAGATTTTATTATTGTTGATACGGATTCTACGGCTTCGCCGAGATTTTCATTTATTACAAGATATTCGTACTTCGAAAGAGATTTTATTTCTCTCTTAGCGTTTGCAAGACGAACTTTTATAACTTTATCGCTGTCCTTATTTCTTTCTCTCAGCCGTTTTTCTAATGTTTTTATATCAGGCGCCATAATAAAAATCATGCATGCGTCATGATAGTGCTTTTTTATATTTATACCGCCCTGCACGTCAATGTCCAACAGCACATTTTTACCGCTTTTTAAAGTTTTATCCAAAAATGACTTAGGCGTCCCGTAAAAATTTCCGTGTACTTGCGCCCATTCGGCAAACTGTTTACCTTTTATCATGGTTTTAAACTTCGGAACGCTGACAAAAAAGTATTCTATCGCGTTTGTCTCTCCGTCTCTCGGCTGTCTTGTTGTAGCTGAAGTTGAATATACGATATTTTTATCTTTTTCTATAATTGCATCGCAAATACTGGTTTTTCCGGCGCCGGAAGGCGCCGAAACAACTATAATGCTGCCCTTTTTTACTTTTTTTGCTGTTTTTGACATGGTTTTAGTATTTTATTAAATCCGTAAAATAAAAGCAAAAAAAAGAAGCAGAGAAGCAGAGAGGCAGAGATGCGGGGAGGCTGGGTAACTGCCGTTTGTTGTTTTTATCATTTGCCGTTACTCTGCATCCCTGCCTCCATTTGTAATTATCATCTTAAAGATGTAAAATTCAATGAATATTTTCAGAAAGGAACTGTTTAATGGACAAAAAATACAATGTCGTTGTTGTCGGGGCAGGACATGCCGGATGTGAAGCTGCTTTGGCAGCGGCGCGGATGGGTTTGAAAACGCTTATTATAACTTTGAACATGGACTCCGTGGCAAGAATGCCGTGTAATCCTGCAATCGGAGGAATCGGCAAAGGGCAGATAGTCCGGGAAATTGACGCTTTGGGCGGAGAGATGGCCTGGATAACCGATAATACCGGAATACAGTTTAAAATGCTGAATATTTCAAGAGGTCCGGCCGTATGGTCGCCAAGAGCGCAATGCGACAAAGAAGCTTATTCTATTTTAATGTCGCGCTCTATTCAAAACCAGCAAAATTTGGATATTTTGCAAAGCGAAGCATCATCTTTGATAATAAAAAACGGAAAAGCCGCGGGAGTTAAAACCGTTACCGGAGACGCAATAGAAGCAGATGCCGTGATAATTACAACAGGCACTTTTTTGAAAGGCAGAATTTATGTCGGCGATACAAATTTTGAAGGCGGCAGATTCAACGAAAAAGCCGCTTCTTACCTTTCGCGTTCTCTTATTGAAGACTGCGGAATAAAATTAAGCAGATTTAAAACATCCACCCCTGCGCGCATTAATTCTAAAACCGTTGATTATTCGAAAATGGCGGAACATCCGGGTGATGAAAATCCCCGGCCTTTTTCACATTTCACCGTGCGCGACAGCTGGCGCAAAAATTTAAGGTCGGTTTCATGCTGGCTTACATATACGAATCCTATATCGCACAAATTAGTATCGGATAATCTGGACAAATCATCATTAAATATAGGAGATACAAATTCGCAGGGGCCGCGCTACTGCCCGTCAATTGAAGATAAAATCGTCAGATTTCCCGACAGGCAAAGACATCAAATTTTTCTTGAACCTGAAGGCTTAAGCACAAACGAAGTATATTTGAACGGTCTGTATACGGGACTTCCATTTGATATACAGCAAAAAATGATTAACTCTATTGAAGGTCTTGAAAACGCAAAAGTCATAAGATATGGATATGCCATTGAATACGATTATTCAAACCCGCTGCAAATAAAAAACACGCTGGAAACAAAAAATGTAGAAAATTTATATTTTGCCGGACAAATAAACGGAACTACCGGCTACGAAGAAGCCGCTGCGCAAGGGCTTATGGCAGGCATAAACGCCGGTCTTAAACTTTTCGGGAGAGAACCTTTGATTCTCGGAAGGCAGGAATCTTATATAGGAGTCATGCTTGACGATCTCACTTCAAAAGGCGTAGACGAACCTTACAGAATGTTTACATCCCGCGCGGAATATAGACTGATGATACGAAGCGATAATGCTGATATAAGGCTGATGAGAATAGGGCATTCCGTCGGACTTTTGTCGGACGCCATATACAAAAAATTTGAACTTTATGTGGACGCTCTTACAAATATATATAATAACGAAACGGGAAATATGCCGGAAGATAAAGATTTGCTTCCATGGACTTTGGAGCAGGCAAAAGAAGAGGTTGATATATATAAAAAGTATGAAGGATATATAAAAATACAGCAAAACATGGCAAACAAAATTAAAAAAAACGAAGACAGAAAAATTCCGGAAGACTTTGACTATAACGGCATGAGCTCTCTCTCATCTGAAACCAAAGAAAGACTTTCAACCGTAAAACCGCAGACTTTGGGGCAGGCTTCCAGAATACCGGGGATAAAGCCGTCTGACATTGCCATAATAACCGTATATCTTGAAAAACAAAAAAGAAGAGTGAGGAGTTGAGAGTGAAGAGTGGAGATACGGCAACTACGCTAGATTGCTTCGTACCTCGCAATGACGACAAAAAAATCTTTGCAGTATCTTCACTCTTCACTCTCCACTCTGCCTTTAAAAAGGAGCTAAAACAGATGAACAATAAAAATATTGATATTTATTTTTTCAGCGGTACCGGCAACACTTATTTGGCGGCAAAAAAAATAGCCGAAATATTTACAAACAACGGATGTTCGGTAAATCTGCTGCCTATAGAAAAATCAGATCCGTCAAAAATCGATTTATCAAAAACAATAGGATTAGGATTTACAATAGCCTGTTGGAATACATATCCTTTTGTAAGAAAGTTTTTTGAAAACCTGCCGAAAGCCGAAGGCACGGAGCTTTTTGTATTCACCACCATGGGAGATTCTTCTTTAAAGATGGCGGCAAACACGGGACACGTTCTTTCCAAAAAAGGATATTCCGTTATCGGAACAAAAGGATTTTGCATGCCGAATAATTTTCTAGCCGTGAATTCCGATGATAATAACAAAAAAAAGATTAACAG
Source organism: Candidatus Endomicrobium neocapritermitis (assembly GCA_009778325.1). GTDB lineage: Bacteria > Elusimicrobiota > Endomicrobiia > Endomicrobiales > Endomicrobiaceae > Endomicrobium_B > Endomicrobium_B neocapritermitis. The sequence continues at coordinate 90,551 of WRJZ01000051.1, forward strand.
AGCTTATATGAAAATTGAAAGTTTCGCGCTTGATATTTTAAACGGCGCGTCAAAAGCCGAAAAATCAAATATTTTTTTAAGATTTTGTTACGCAATTTCAAAGTTCATAACAAACATGTGGAATTGGAAGTTAAGCCAAAAAATGATGAGATTAAATCTCGACAAGAAAAAATGCATCGAGTGCAAACTGTGCGCCGAAATATGCCCGGTAAAAAATATTTCTTTTTCCGAGTATCCTGCTTTTGACGGCAATAAATGCCAGTTCTGTTTAAGATGCATATCTTACTGTCCGACAAAAGCAATAAAAAAGTTTTTTGTTTTAAAAACATACAGAGCTTTAGACGACAAGGAGATGAAAGAATGTTTCCAATCGAAATAGTAGGATTTACGGCAGGAGCTTTCGCGACGATTGCTTTCGTGCCTCAGGTGTACAAAACGTGGAAAACAAAATCCGCAAAAGACGTTTCGATACATATGTTTTTATTATTCATAACAGGCGTAATCTTATGGATAGTTTACGGCGCCGTAAAAGGGGTGCCGGCTGTTTTGGTTTCAAATATAATAATATTTATACTCGCGGCTCTTCAAATTTTCTTAAAAATTAAGTATGATAAGAAAAACAAAAAATAAAAAAAGGAGAGTGGTTATGAAAAAGTTTAGTTTTATTTTGACGGCAGTTTTTATGTTTTCAACGGTAAGCGTATTCGCTCAGAATGAAAACGCGGAAGCGGCAACAGGTATTGAAATGTCATCGGAAGCTTCTCATGAAACAAGCGAACCGGCAGTTGCGGCTCCCGTAACATTAACCGCGGCAAAGAATGTTGAAGACAAAATAGAGGCCAATGAAGTGCAAGCCGACGCAATGACAGCCGCGCAAAGAAAAGAATCAAAACAAAACGCGGACATGATAAGAAGACAGGCAAGAGACTTGACTGATAACGCAAGAACTGCCAGAAAAAAAGCCGAAGCTGACGCAAAAATCATAAGAAATCAGGCAAGAAATGACGAGAAAACCGTAACCGCCAAAGTATCTACAATGAAAGAAAAGGCCGCGGCTGAAAAAAAACACTCCGACAATGAAGCAAAAGCGCTTGAAGACCAAGCAAAAGCAATCAGAGAAAGAGCGAAAAGTAACCAGAAAGAAACTTTGAATGAAGCAAACGCAATGGCGCAAAAAGCAAAAGAAACAAGGCAGGCGGCATATCAAAGAGCCGACGATTTGGTAAATGTCGCGATACAAAACGAAAAAGAAGCGCAGAAACAGTCAGGCATTCTTTTGCAAAGCGTACCGAAATAGAGATAACGACGATTACGAATAAACGATAAGATAAAAAAATAAAACCCTGTAAAATTATTCTAAAACGGGGTTTTATTTTTTCGTTAATATTTGATATTATTTGACCCATGGAAAAACAAAAATTGTTTGTACTTTTTCAAAATTATGTGACAGACAATATCATCCCCGATTTTACTTTGCGGCAATGCGCATTATTTGAAAAATATTTCGACGAGCTTATTGAATGGAATCAAAAATTTAATTTGATATCTTTTAAAAGTGAAACCGATTTGATTTACAGACATTTTTGCGACTCGTTATATAGCGCAAAAGCGATAAAAAGCATAACTCATGACACACATCTTAAAGTTGCAGACCTCGGAACAGGCTCAGGGATGCCTGGAATTCCCGTCAAAATAGCAATACCGGAGATAAAACTCGCTTTGGTTGAATCCATAACTAAAAAGTGTTATTTTCTTGAAAACGCAAATAAAAAACTTGGTTTTGATATAGAAATACTAAACAAAAGAGCCGAAGAAGTAGGACAAAATCCGCTTTACAGGCAGCAATATGATATTGTTCTCTCCCGCGCGGTAAGCAAATTTTCGCCTAATCTTGAAATTTCCATACCATTGCTTAGAGTCGGCGGGCATTTTATCGTACACAAAACGAAAAATTCCGCCGAAAGCAAAGAAGAAGGGCTTCCTTCCGTAGAAAATGCTCTGAGACATTTAGGCGCAAGACTTGAAAAAACAATACCGTACAAACTTCCCGAACAGGAGTTGGATTACTGTATTCTGATATTCAAAAAATTTAAAGATACCCCTGCCCAATTTCCGAGAAAACCCGGAACCCCGGAAAAAAAACCTTTATAAAAAAGGCAGATGCAGGGACGCAGGGATGCAGAGCGACGACAAAGGCAATTAATAGGGTGTGTTTCATGCTTATAGAAATAGGCTTAAAAACTTCAAAAAGAGAAATATTAATAGATATCACGAATCTTATAAATGACGAGATTAAGAAAAGTAAAATCTCATCGGGAATATCCCTTGTTTATACGCCGCACACAACATCTGCCATAACAATAAACGAAAATGCCGATCCTGACGTATGCACGGATATTTTAAAAGGATTAAAAGATATTTCACCTGTCAAAAGCTCTTATCTTCACGGCGAAGGCAATTCGGACGCGCATATTAAGGCAAGCCTGTTCGGAATGTCGCAAATGATAATTATTGAAGAAGGCAGGCTAAAACTTGGCACTTGGCAGGGAATATATTTCTGTGAATTTGACGGCCCGAGGAACAGAAAAATCTGGCTGAAGATTATAAAAGATTAACGGCCAAGAGAATATTCCATTAAAAAAAAGCCGCCGATAATAATTATCGGCGGCTTTTTTTTAATATACGGCATTAGTCTATATATTCTCTTAATGTTTTACTTCTGGTAGGATGCCTCAGCTTTCTTATAGCTTTGGCTTCAATCTGTCTGACTCTTTCTCTTGTAACTCCGAATTTTCTGCCGACTTCTTCCAGCGTGCTTGGATAGCCGACGCCTATGCCGTATCTCAAACTTATAATTTCAGCTTCTCTAGGAGTTAAAGAGTTCAATACCTTCTGAAGCTCAAGCTGAAGCCTGTACTGCTGCGTTTTCGCGACGGGGCTGGGGCTGTACTGATCTTCTATAAAATCCTCAAGCCTTGAATCTTCTTCTTCCCCTACGGGAGTGGCAAGAGATACGGGCTCCTGCATCATTTTCAGTATCTTTCTTATTCTGTCGGTCGAAAGCCTTAAAACTTTCGAATACTCTTCGATAGTCGGCTCTCTTCCTATATCCTGCTGGTATTTCTTTTTAACTTTTGTAAGCTTTGAAATCAGTTCTTTCATATGCACGGGAATTCTTATAGTTCTTGCCTGGTCCGCAATCGCGCGGTTTATTGACTGCCTTATCCACCACGTCGCGTACGTCGAAAATTTAAAACCGCGTTTCCATTCAAATTTTTCAACGGCTTTTGAAAGGCCGAGATTTCCTTCCTGAATCAAATCCGACAATTCAAGATTGCTTATTCCGACATGCTTTTTGGCTATGGAAACAACAAGCCTGAAGTTGGCTTCAATCAATTTCATTTTGTCCCTGTGTATTATTTCTTCTAAATCTCTTATTTTTTTATCCGTCTCTATCATATCTTCCGGAGAAATCACAAAACCTTCTTTAAGATTCGCCTGCTTCACAAGGGCGGTTTCTATATTTCTCAAAGCTTCTTCAACGGAAGAAACAGGGCATCCGGTATGCTTTTTAAATTCCGCGGCTTTGATTTTTCCGGATTTATACTGTCTGTGCATGTTTTGAACTTTAGACGGAGAATTCTTGAATTTTCTTTCAAACCTTCTCAGCTCGTCTTTAATTTCATTAAGTTTTTGCGCCGTAGTTTTAATTTTGTTAATAAGCCTCTTAATCTTATCCTGATTAAGATTGAGGCCGATGATAAGATTTATCACTTCGGTGCGAAGCTGTTTAACCTTTACTCCGATTTTTTCTCTTTCTTTCTGCGATATAGATTTCAGCTTTAATCTGGCTTCATACGACTGTATATTTTTCTCGATTTTGTTAATTTTCTGTACGGCTTTTTTTATCTTTACGCCCATTCCCCTCAGCTGCGCCTGGGATTTTCTTCCTCTTGGCATAAGCTCTTTCGGCGTCATTTCCTGCTGGCTTATCAGCGTTTCCCAATTGCGGATTTCTTTTATTATAAGAGGCGACTCCAAAACTATAAATTTTAATTTTTTCTCGTTTTCTCTTATGTTTTTCGCAAGCTCAACTTCAACCGCTCTTTCCAAAAGAGGAACTTTCGCCATTTCGCTTAAATACATTCTTACGGGATTTATATCTTCATCATCGGCCGCGGCTTTAACCGTCTGCTCAACCGCTTCGCCCTGATTTTTTTGCGCTTTATCGGACAGATACTCTTTATTATCTACGACTTTAATGCCCAAATCGTCCAAAGTAACAAAAAAACTGTCGATCTTTTCGGCAACCATGGATTTCTGCGGAATACTTTTATTTATTTCTTCATAAGTTAAATACCCCTGCTCTTTCCCGATGTCAATCAAGCCCTGAAACAAGTCTTTTTTTGCCATTTTCATTTCCCCGACCCCTTTAAAAGGGCTGTTAATTTTTTATATTCTTCCTGTTTGCCGCTGTCAACCGCGGCCTGCCCCGTACTCATTAAAATAATTTCTTTTTCAAGCTCTTTACGTCTTTTTTTAAGTTTATCAACATTTATATCTTTCAAAATAGTATTAAAAACTTCTTCAATATTATTATATTCTATCGGCGAAAGAGTCACAGCCGTGAACCATTTTGAATCGTTTTCAGACAAAGAATTTAAAATTCCGGCTTCATCATGCCCCGACGCCAGCATTGAGAATATTTTTGAACACCTTATATCGGTAAAAATATCTCCGGTAATATTTTCAATAAGTTTTCTGTCTCTCATTATAAGATTAAGAAGATTTTCTTCAAGAGACAGACCTATCTTTTTCTCGTCTGCAGCGAAGATTTTATTTTCGACGTATGCGTATGCAGAAGCATTCTTCAGCAGCTTATTCTTTTGCTTCTTTTTAAACTCTCTCCAGACAGCCTCTTCATCAATATTTATACGCTGCGAAAAAGTTTTTATCCATTCCCTCTGGATTACATTGTCTGCGCTTCTGGAAACAAAATCTAAAAGAACCGAAACAGCTTTGGCTTTTGTTTCGGGGATATTTTTCTTTATATCCGAAGAAACCCTGTCTATCATAAACTCAATCGCGCTCTTAGAACTTTTTTCAACAAGCTCCAAAAATTTTTCTTTCCCGTTTTCGTTGAGATATTCATCCGCGTCAACGCCTTCCGGAAGAGAAGAAACCGAACACTGTGTTCCGTTTTCAACCAAAATTTCCAAAGCTCTCTGCGCCGCAGTCCTTCCTGCATTGTCAGCGTCAAAAAGTAAAGTCACGCTGTCTGCATATCTTGCGATAAGCTTCGCGTGATTCTGCGTAAAAGCCGTTCCAAGGGAAGCAACCGCCCCAGTAATGCCGAACTGCCATGGAATAACAACATCCATGTAACCTTCAAGAACTATTATTTTCCGCTCTTTTCTCAGTTCCGGCAAAGTTTGAAACAAGCCGTAAAGATTCGAAGACTTTGAATAAACAGCCGTTTCGGGAGTATTTAAATATTTAGGCTGCTGGTCATCACTCAGAGATCTCCCTCCGAACGCGACAACCCTGCCCTGTACGTCAAAAATCGGAAACACTACCCTTTCCGACATATACTCAAAATAACTTCCCCTTTCGGTCTTTGTTATTATTCCGGCTTTTAAAAGAACTTCGGGCGTGTACCCTTTTTTTGCCGCCTGCGCGATAAGCTGTCCTTTCGGGGCATAGCCTATCATAAATTTCTTGACAGTATCTGCGTTTATACCGCGCTTTTCAAGATACTGCCTTGCTTTTGCGGCTTGCGAGCTTTCTAAGAAACACCTATTGTAAAATCTAGCCGAACTTTCCAAAATTTCAAATAGTTTTGTTTTTTCGGATACTTTTACCGCTTCATCTTTTGTCTCTTGTATTTCAATTCCGGCTTTTTTTGCAAGCTTTCTTACAGACTCTAACCAAGAGATATTATCCATAAGAATAACAAATTTAAAAACATCGCCCGCTGCATTGCACCCAAAGCACCTGAAAATTCCTTTTTCAGGGCTTACCACAAAAGAAGGCGTCTTTTCATTGTGAAAAGGGCAACATGCTTTCCAGTTGCGTCCTGCTCTCTTCAAATCAGGCAGATACTCTCTTACAACGGAAACTATGTCGCTTGAAAGCCTTACTCTTTCGATTATATCTTCCGGTATTGCCATAGTTTTAACTGCAGTTAATAGTTAATAGATAATAGGTAATAGTTATTGAATTTCGGCGAAGCCGAAATCTATTTATAGGTTTTCGCTTCGCGAAAACACCGAAACTATTAACTATTAGTTATTAATTATTAACTGTCCTTTTGAATCTTCTAAACCCCGAGCACTCGATAAACTCCAAAGATCCGAACTTATTTTCAAGTTTATCGAAAAGAAGATTGAGCCCAAGGTTATCGGAAGATATATGCCCGGCCAAAACAACATTTAACTTTTGTTTTTCAGCTTCCTTGTAACACTTTTCGCTCATATGCATGCCTACGATAGTTCCGACTCCGGCATCGGCAAGCTTTTCAAGCGATTCAACCGGTCCTTCGGTTCCGCCTGTCATATCTACAAAAATTTTCCCGCAGCGCGAGTCGTCATTGCCCAAAAGTATGAAAGGAGGTATTCCGGCTTTTGCGGAATATTGATATTCCGGCTGGGTGTTTAAAAAAGATAAAATATCTTTTAAATATCTCGGATTTGAGATATCAATCTGCTTCTGTAAAAATGACGCCACGTGATTATCCGAAACAGTATGCGCCGTCATCAAAGGAATTCCCAAAAGTTTTGCCGCATCCGCGACTCTGTCGTTATTCTGAGGAAGAATGCTTCTTTTCACGTCTTTCATGCGCGAAGCAACCATCTTCTCGGCAATATTAACTGGTATTCCCTGCTTGTTAAGTATATCGGACTGCATGCCGATAACGTTATAAAACGTCGAATAAGCATAGCCTTCGGGGTGATGCCCGATGAGCAAATCAATTTTTTTCCCGGAATTATTAAGCTGTCCCGCCAAAAGTATTTCAGGAGTTTCTATATCTATTCCGACCATAACCGTATTAACTTCGGTTTCAGGGTCGCCGTTTAAAATCCTTGAATCATAATAAGGATTCGTAAGGCTTTCAATATCATAAAGCGCTTTCTTTTCAGCTGAAAGCGCGTCATATTCTTCTTTGCGTTTCAAAAGGTCAAGCTCGGCTACGGCTATTCCTCTGGGATCGGTTTCAATTCCTTCTCTTACAAATAATTCGTAAATTTGTTTTAGTTTCATAAAACCTCAAATGCAAAAAGGAGCTGTATTTAAAAGTAGATTAATCTGCCTCAAATACAACTCCCTTTTTATTGTCTTATTTTTACTTTATTAACGCGACCATCTGTTGTCTTTAAGCATTTTGCGGCGGATTTTTCTTTTGGCTTCTGCAAGCTTTTCTTTTCTTACTACGCTCGGAGCTTTATAGTATTCTCTTTTTTTAATCTCCTGCATAATGCCGTTTCTTTCGCATTCTCTCTTGAAGCGTCTTATCGCTTCTTCGATAGATTCACCGTCGCGAACTTTAACGTTGACCATATTACTAAACACCACCCTTTCTTAAAAAAGAAGTTTTTTTAACGACAATTACGAATGACGAATTACGAATCAACGGCTTTAACGGCGATTACGAATAAGAATTATTTTTTTGTTTTGTCTTTAATTCGTAATTGTTTTTCATCCAGGGGGCCAGCAAAAGCTTCTTCCGCCGAGTAAATGATAATGAATATGAAATACCGTTTGTCCGGCGTCAGCGCCGCAATTATTTACGACTCTGTAACCGTTTTTCATTTCAGGAAACTGCAAAGCGATTTTTGCGGCGGCAGCCTGAACTAAACCGACAATCAGCTCATCGCCTTCCGATAATGAGTTTAAATCTTTTATGTGTTTCTTCGGTATTATTACTATATGCACCGGAGCCTGGGGGTTTATATCCCTGAAAGCAAATACCGTCTCATCTTCGTAAACTTTCCGGGAAGGTATTTCGCCTTTTGCTATTTTACAAAAAAGACAATTATCAGCCATGCGGTGTCCTTTTCAATAAACATATTGAAAATTGTACAAGATTATAAAAAAAATTACAAGCTAATTTGCGTAAAGCGCAAATTAGAAGCTCAGAAGTTCGGAAGTTCAGCAGCTCAGTAACAGCAACAACAAAGACTTTGTCTTTGCTAAGCTGCTGAGCTTCCGAGCTGCCGAACTTCCATATTAAAGTTTTTTCTTTGCAAGTTCCTCGTCAGTATAGTCAATCATTCTTTTGTCCGGCCTTCCGAAAAGCCTCCTGAGGAAATGCCTTAGCGTATCCATATACTCAAAAATCGCAGGCACGACAAGCAGCGTAAGAACAGTTGAGCTTATTATGCCTCCGATAACTACTATTCCCATGCCTTTTCTAAAACTCCCCACTTCGCTCAGTCCCAGCGCGGTAGGCAACATGCCTGCAATCAAAGCAAAAGACGTCATAAGTATGGGGCGCAGCCTTATCGTACCGGCTTTGGTAATAGCTTTACTGATTCCAAACCCTCTTCTCATCAGCTGCTGTATATAGTCAACCATCAATATTGAATTTTTGGCAACAATGCCAAGCAGCATTATCATGCCTATCATAGTAAACATATCTATAGGTTGGTTCGCAAACAGCAAAGCCAAAATGCCCCCGACAATAGCAAGCGGAAGCGCCGTCATAATCGTAAAAGGAGTTATTACGGATTCGTACAAACTTGCGAGAACCATAAAAATGAATATAAGCGAAAGCGTTCCGGCTACTAACATGCTTTGGAACATTGTTTTCATTTCTTCGGCATTGCCGGCAAGCCTGAATTCAATATTCGCCCATTTTTCAGCGAACTCGGGAGATTTTTTTGTTTCATTAAAAATTCTTACGGCTTCCTTCTGCACCGGACCTATGGTTCCGCCGGCTGCTATGTTTCCTTCAACGGTAACATAACGAGCCCTGTCTTTTCTGAAAATCTGCACGGGTCCGGAAGTTTCTCTTATCGTCGCGACATTTTTCAGCCTTACAAGCTTATTATTGACGTTGCTGATAAATACCGAGTCAAAATTTTTCATTAAGTCTCTTTGATTTTCCTGAAGCCTGACTTTTATATCGTACTCGGTGCCGCCTTCCCTGAATTTTCCGGCATTGGCGCCGTCAATCATCGCTCTTATTTCGTTTCCCGCCATAACGGAGCTTACGCCCAGGTTTTCCATTTTTTTCATGTCCATCAGTATCTGCATCTCGGGTTTTCCGACTCTGTAATTTGATTTTATGTCAACAAAATCTGGGATAGAACCGAATTTTTCCATTAATACCTGCGCTGCTCCGTAAAGCACGTCCACCTCATCTCCGACAAGTTCAACGACAAATTCGCTCCTCCCGCTTCCCATCCCGCCGGCCCTTGTAAATGAAAAGTCCAATTCATGGCCGTATTTTTCATTTAAAACTTCGCGCAGATGAGTCTGCATTCCGGAAGTCGTAAAGCTTCTTTCTTTAGCGGGTATCATTTTCACAAACATAACCGCCTGATTCGCAAGGTTCGTAAACATATTTGCAGAACCGATCGTTGAAGAAAGCATTTCAATATCGGGCTCGCTCATTATAACGGCTTCTATTTCTTTTGCGTACACGTCCATTTTATCAAGCGAAGTTCCCGGCTTTGCTTCAATTTGAATATTAAATTCTCCCCATTCCGAAGACGGCATAAAGGTAGTTTTCAAATATGTTTTGGCAATTACAAGCGAACTTACGAATATACAAATTGCAATAACTATCGTTATAAATCTCCAGCTGATTTTAAAATAACGTTTCTTTTCGCGATTATTTTTAGAGCCTATAGGGATTTTTACAAGATTTGCCGTAACGATAAAATAAATTGCCTTTCTGTATATGTATTGTATCGCGCCGAACACCTTATTAAACCACCCGACCGTTAAAAGCCTGAAAACATATACTACGCCGCTCCATACGGCCGACAGTTTTGTAAGTATAAAAGGTTTATTTTTCTCTTTTTTATTATGATCGGGTATCATATAAGCCGAAAGCATCGGCGCTATCGTAAGAGCGTCTAAAAGCGATATACCCATCGCAAAAACGACGGTCAGTCCGAACTCTCTGAAAAACTGCCCCATAATGCCGCTTAAAAAAGCGACCGGAAGAAACACGGCTATAACGGTGCTTGTGGTGGCGATTACGGCAAGCGTAACTTCATTAGTGCCTTCAACCGCCGCTGTTATCGGGTCGGAGCCCTCCTCATAATGCCTGAATATGTTTTCACGGACAATGATGGCGTCGTCGATAAGCAAACCGACCGCGAGGGACAAAGACATAAGAGAAATAACGTTTAAGCTAAATCCCGCCAAATACATAAATACGAACGCGCCTATTAAACTGTTCGGCAGGGCAAGCGCGGTAATAAACGTGGATCTCCAGCTTCCCAAGAAAAAATAAACTACGACTATCGCCAGAAAAACGCCTTCCATTATCGTTCTTTGAACGTCCGTAATATTCATTCTTACGCCTCTGGCCATATCGGAGATGAGCGTAAGCTTCGGCGAGCCTTCAAAGTTCTTGTATCTTTTGTTTACTTCCGCGACTCTTGACTTTATAGCATCGGAAATAGCGACATCGTTTCCTTTTGCCTGCCTATAGACATACACAAGCAGCGACGGTTCGGATATAACTTCGCCGTCTTCTTTAATAAGAAGCCTTGCTCTTGAAACTTCCTGTTCAACGCCGTCCTCAACAACGGCAACGTCTTTAACGGTAACAGGAACATCGTTTCCCATAAAACTTACGACAACGCCTTTTATCTGTCCTATGCTTTGAAATTCGCCCATTGTCCTGAAAGTTATTTCCCTTGTGCCTCTGTCAACTCTTCCGGCAGGGATATTTAAGCTGTTAGCTTGTATTCTTGACGCAATAGCCGTAAGGGTAAGTTCGTGTTCTTTGAGTTTTTCTTTATTTGCGTTAACCTGAATTTCTCTTCTTGAACCTCCGAGAATGGATATCTGCGAAACTCCGGAAACCTGGGCAAGGTCTTTTGATACGATATCGTCGGCAAAATCATAAAGCCTTTTCGGATCCAAAGTATCGGATTTCAGGCTCAGCGTTATCAGAGGCATGCTGTCCATGTCGGCTTTCATTATTATAGGTTCTTTTATATCGTCAGGCAGCAATAATCTTATCTGACCGACTTTATCTCTTACTTCCTGCGCGGCTATGTCCGGATTTTTTGACAGCTCAAATTCGCCGAAAACAATCGACATATTATCCTGATTCATCGAAATAACGTGTTTTAAACCGGAAATGCCGCTCATGGCGTCTTCTATGGGCTTTGACACAAGCTGTTCGATTTCCGATACTCCGGCTCCGGGATAAGAAGTCATTACAAGTACGTAAGGGAACTCAACGTCAGGATACATTCTGACGCTCAGTTTAGTCATTGAAACCAAACCGAGAATCAACAGCGACATCAAAATAGCCATGACAAACGTCGGACGCTTAATTGCTAATTTTGCTAAATTCATAATTACCTCTTTAACGTAAGATGCGGAGATGCAAGGATGCAGAGATGCGGGGCAACGTCCTGTGTTTTTACTCTGCCTCTCCGCATCCCGCCTCTTTGCCTCTGTCGTTATTAGTTGCTGTAAAAAGCTTCTACCTGCTCGTATATACCTATGAGTTCGAATATATTTTGGAGCATGCTTAGGTAGGCGTCGTCCAAATCCTGTTCGCTCTGCAAAACAAGATACGTGGTGCTTCTTCCCTTTGTGAGAAGGCCTTGCTCCTCTTCATTTCTTTTCTGCTGTATATTTCTTATCTCTATTGAAAGGGCATATCTTGATTTGGCGTTGTTCCAATCGTCAACAAGCTGAAGCCAGTCGCTGTTTTCCTGAAGTTTTGCGTTTTCCAGGGCTTTTTCAGCCGATATTTTTGCAGACTCATACCCTTTGATGATTGTTTTTCTTAGAGAAAAATCCAAAGGAAGAGAGTATTTCAATCCTACGGAATACGAAGGCCTGTTAAACTCCGATAAGTCGGAACTTGCCGATGAGAAGTCTTTATTCACGCCGTTCATGGCAAACTGTCCGGTAAAAATCAAATCGGATCCCATACCTTTTTCTGAAAGAGACTGCGCATACATAGAGCTTGCAACGTCTTCCATTGCGGATGCGACATCCGCCCTTATTCCGGTTCTCTCCAGCTGCTTATCCTGTTCGAAATTATTTCCTGCGGTAATAAATGATTCGACGTCATATTTTACTTTCGGATCCGAAATATTGATAAACCTGTTAAAATCTCTGGATGCCTTAACTTCGGATTCATATGCAATCTTTAAATTAAGCTCTCTCATTTTAAACGCCGCCTGCGACTGAAGCAAGTCGGTCTGTTCGGCCAAATCAAGATTGAATCTTCTCTGATTCCAATCAAAAATTCTCTTTGTTCTGTCCAAAGAAGATCTTCTGAAATTAATAACCGTTCTGGAATACGATAAATTCCAGTACGCCATTTTCGCGTTGAAAATAATTCCCTGCTTTTTATATTCAAGCAGATAAAGCAAAGAATTCGCGTTGGCTCTTGCCTGCGACATACTGGCTTTTGTGTTACCGCCTTTCCAGTTTTTCAGCAGCGACTGCTCAAGCCTTATAAAAGGAGCTATGTCTGTTACCTGGTAATCTGGGGTCACTTTATAATCATAGTTTCCGTAAAAACCCTGAACGCCGAGAGAAACCTGCGTGCCTGTTTCAAACTGTCTGCCGACATTTACATCGGTATTCAACATCGACAGCCTGTCCATGGTAGCGCTGTTAACGGCAAAAGGCCTTCCGCTCCAGTCATCGCTGTAAGACATGCCGGCGTTTAAAAAATATGAATAAACTCTTTCTATTTCGGCAAGCTTTCCTTTGACCGCGTCTATATTTGCTTGTACGGATTTGAGCTCGCTGTTGTTTTCGGCAACAAGCTCCAAATACTGCTGCATGGTCAGCATTTCACCTGATGCCGGCGCCGCAATTACCGCAAAACCCAACAAAAACAACAGCTTCAACTTTTTCATACAATTTTCTCCGTTTTATTTTATTTAGGGTGTATTAACACATATTACGCGCATGCGCTGCTAGGATTTTTGAGGAAATTTTGCTTTTTTTGCGCCAAAGATACACAGACGTATCTGCGAAGCAAAAAAAGCAAAATTTACCAAAAAGCTGCCGCAGCCCTTCGGGTTTGGCCAAAACAAGCCCAACTGTGTTGTTGCGGCTCCTATCAATAGGCACCGCTATTGCTTCGTCGCCGCGCCTAGCATTTGGGCTTGTTTTGACCAAACGCATGCGCGTAATATGTGTTAATGCACCCTGAATTTTTGCATTAAAAAATCTACCATTTTTTCAATGCTTAAATAATATCTTTCATTATCGTATTCATAAGCTTCGCATATTCTTGCATAAGTGTGAACCGAGCCGGTAAAAATAGCGATGAATTCTTCGGTTTCAATATTTTTATCCAAATATCCGTCATTTTTACACTCATTTATAAGATCAGAATAAATTTTCATCCTTGCATCATGGAGTTCTTTGCCTATCTCCACATACATTTTATCGAATATATTAATATCCTTAATTATTGTTTCTATCATTCCGCGCTGTTCTCTCATCATTTTGGCATGCAGCATAAGCATCTTTTTTAATTTTTGCTCCGAAGTTGACAACTTTGCGGCTTCAATAAGCCATCCTGCAGTTAAATCGTGATTTAAACTTTTAAAAAGCTCTTTAATATAATTTTCTTTGGTTTTGAAATAATAATAAAACATACCGAGGTTTATTCCGGCAGCAAGACAAATCTGTCTTACGCTTAAATTAGATACGCCGCTGATAACTATTTTCTCTTTACCTAACTCTATAAGTTTTTGGTCTAAATTTTGCGATGGTCTTGACATACTTTTTCCTTTGTTTTTTTTATAATTGATATTTATACACATTTATAATAAATTTGTCAAGAGGTAATTTTTATAATGTTTTATAAAAACTGTAAAATAATTGATTTTTCAATATTTTTTTGATTTGTATTTTTTTATAATTTTTTTCTTATAAAACATTATAAAAAATATTTTTTAGATTATTCTTATAAATGTGTATATTAATAAAAAGGCAGGTAAAATGTAAAAAGTAAAAAATAAAAAGTAACAGAAAATACTCTGTGTAAATACATCTATTACTTTTTTACCTTTTACTTTTTATATTTTATATGCCTTTTACTTTATTTCAAAATCTTCAGAGGCGAAATTTTGATAGAATCTTCCCTTCTGCGCCGTAAATTTTATCACGCAGTAATCCGGATCAGTAACGCCTAGAGGATAATACATAGTATCGCCTTCTTTCCAAATCATCTTTTTACTTTTTAAGTCTTCCAAAATTTCAACAATGCCTGTCAGCATCGCGCCTTTATAAAAACGCCCGTCAAAAAAATATATGCATGCTTTCGGATTTTTTCTGAATTGCGATACTCTTAAAGATGATGTGTTTGTCGTAAAGTAAAAAGTTTTTATGCCTGTGTGTTTTCTTGGAGGAAGCATGGCTTTCATGTTCGGAAAACCGTCTTTGCCGATAGAACCTATAAAAGAAACCGTACAGCCGTCTATCATGCCAGATACGGCTTTTGTAAAATTTTTCATAAAACGCTCCTTATAAAATTTTATAAGGAAATAGTAACATTTACCGCGCAAACGGTAAATTACTTACTTTTTTGTGTGTAAGCACCTCAATCTATGAAACCTTTTTCTTTCAAGAAACCGCTCATACCGTTTTCTTTCATTAAATCAACGCCTATACTCTGCATAATTGACACTGCTTCCAAAAGCTTCTTTCCGCGTTCCGTCAAAAAATATTCTACTTTAAGCGGATAACCTTCAAAAGAATTTTTTGAAACAATACCAAAACCCTGCATCTCTTTCAAATGTTCAAGAAGCATTTTCTGGCTTATGCCTTTTATCTCATTTTCAAGCCGGGAAAGAGATTTTGTTCCCTTCCCAAGCTGCCATAAAATAATAGGTTTCCATTTCCCTTTGGTAATATCATGCGTTAATTCCAAAGGGCATGTATATGCGTCCCTTATTTTCATAAAACAATTAAATTGCGGACAATATCTCTTTAAGTTTCAGGGCTTCTTCTTTAGTCAAAGTGATGCCTTTTCCCATCTTTGTGCGGTCAGGCGACCAGTCGCGCAAATCATACTTTGCGTCTCTATCGTTCCACTTTACAAGATTTAACTCTCTTTTCCAGCCTTTGCTTCCTTCGGAAACCGTTCCTAATGTCTGCACAATTTCAAATTTAATTTCCGTCTTTGCTTTTTCTGCCATAAATTCCTCCGTTTTTATTACTGACTTATCGGATGTTTACGCTATCTATGACTTGATTATACAGTTTAAAACAGTAAAAAGCAAAGCAAAGTTGAAGTTTTTGCAGGTAAACGCGATAATCTGGATGAATTACTTAAGTTCTAAAGAAACGACAGACTCTATATGATAAGTCTGAGGAAACATATCAACAGGCGCTATCTCTTTTATTTTATATTTGCCGCTGTCGGTTATGGATGTCAAATCTCTGGCAAGCGTTGACGGATTACACGAAACATATACTATTTTTTTTGACTGCGAATCAAGCAAAAATTTTATCACATCGTTTGTAAGCCCGCTTCTGGGTGGATCAACAACGATAGCGTCAAATACGCTTCCGTTTTCTTTTATCCATTTTTCAGCAGTGGAAGCAAAAAATTCGGCATTATCGACATTATTTATTCCGGCATTGGTTTTGGCATTTTCTATCGCGGATTCAACCTGCTCAATCCCTATAACTTTTTTAACTTTGTCCGCCATACATATTCCTATTGTGCCGGTACCGCAGTATAAATCAAGCAAAACATCGTTTTTTGAAGGATTGAGCTGCCTTAAAACTTCATTATAAAGAATTTCTGTTCCTTTTGAATTTGTCTGAAAAAATGAAAAAGGAGATATATTGAAATAAAAATCTCTTCCGCCGACATTAAGCTTTTCGGTGATATGTTCTTTTCCAAAAAGCAGAGTAAGCTTGTCTGAGACAACCGCGTCGGACTGCCTGCCGTTCTGCGTCCAATAAATGCTTTGCGCAAACTCCCCGAGCTCTTTTACCAAAGGCTCAAAAAAAGCAAGGCTTCCTTCCAAAATATTAGTGACGATATTAATAAGCATTTGATTATTATTTTTTGCTTTTCTCAAAACCAAATGCCTGAAAAATCCTTCATGCGTTCTGGTATTGTAAGCCGGAAGCCCGTTTTTGTCGGCAAAATTTTTAACAATCAGAGCGGCTTTTAAAAAATCTTCGTCGGCGATAAAACACGGCGGAACCGAAACATATCTGTTAAAACTTCCTCTGCAGTGAAGGCCCAAATCAGCGGCA
Organism: Candidatus Endomicrobium neocapritermitis; assembly: GCA_009778325.1. Taxonomy (GTDB): domain Bacteria; phylum Elusimicrobiota; class Endomicrobiia; order Endomicrobiales; family Endomicrobiaceae; genus Endomicrobium_B; species Endomicrobium_B neocapritermitis. The sequence goes on from WRJZ01000051.1 coordinate 106,994, forward strand.
GTTTCATTATTAAAAAAACTGAACTCCATTTTATTTCTGTAGTTCCAGATTTCAGGGCTTTGAAGAATTCCGTCTATCTTCACGCCGAAAACGCTTAATAATTCGTTTATATATTCTTTTTTATATTTCGACTGGTTGGCATAATCCGTATTTTGAAATGTGCATCCGCCGCATCTGCCGAAAGAAGGGCATACCGGCTCAACTCTTTCCGGGGAAAGAAGCGTGATTTGTTTTATAAGGCCTTCGCGGAAAGATTTTTTGTCTTTTATTACCAAAACGTCGGCGATTTCTCCCGGCAAAAGTCCTTCGGTAAATAAAGCAATACCGTCTTCGCAGCGGCAGAGAGAACGTCCCGGAAAAACGATTTTCTCCGCTTTAACGCTGATAGTTTTATTTTTTAATGACATTATTTTCTTTCTTGGCACTCTTTGAGGTCTTTTATATCTTTGAGGCATTGAAGGGCTTTGTCTTTTATCTCGGCAATGACATTTACGACTGTCTGAGGAACATCTTTCAGCGATACTATATAATCCGCTTTTTCGGATATAAAAAGCGCGGTATCATTCATTTTTGAAGAAGGCAGCTGAACAATACCTCTCATATGATCCAAATCTTTCGAAGTCTGCTCAAGCTCCGCTATTTTAACTTCAAGTTTTTCATAAAGTTTCGTGTTTGCTATGGACTGCGCTATCTGCGACACAAAAACGCCGACATTTTTCAAATCCGCTCTTACAAAAGGCGACGATGGATTTGTTTTTGTCAAAAACAGATACCCCATCATTTTACCGTTAAGCATTATCGGAAAAGCCATTGCCGATTTTATTTCGCTGTCCGGCTCGAATATTCCGGACAAGGAAGAGGGCGTATTGTTTATATCAAAAAAAAGAGGCTCATTTTTATTTTCACCAAAAAGCTTCAAAGCCAAAGCTTCTATCTCTTTTTTCTGCGGCGCATATCTTGAATATGTTGAAGAAGCAAGATAAATATGATTGTTGTTATCAATGAGGAAAATAGACGCGTCCTGCGAAAACGTCACTTTTTTTACGAGGGATGTCATTATCGGAAACAGATCTTCAAGCTTAAGGCTTGAAAAAACGGCATTGCTGCTTTCATACAAAGCAACAAGCATTTTAAGTTCGGTTTTTTCCAAAGCTTTTTCAACAAGAGCGGTGAGCTCGTCTATATTGAACGGTTTTTGCACAAAATCATAAGCCCCGTTTCTCATTGCTTCCAAAGCATTTTCAACGGTCGCGTAACCGGTTATTATTATGACTTCGGTTTCGGAAGTTTTTTCTTTTATGAATTTTAAAAGTTCAAGCCCGTCAACTTTGGGCATATTCATGTCTGTGATTACTATGTCAACTTTTTCGGTTTGCAATTTATTAATCGCTTCTTCTCCGTTTACCACGGAGAAGACCTCATACCCGAGCTTTACAAATTCGTTTATAAGGAGTTCTCTTATCCCCTGCTCATCGTCAACAATAAGTATTCTTCCTTTTTGCACTGTCATCGTTCCACCATTTGAATATTTATTTAGACACAGTAAAGATTATAACAAAATTAATATTTTTTTTGCAAACAATTTAACGGCAGAAGTTCAGAAGCTAGGAATTTCGGTAACGACAACAGCAAAGCCTTTGCCTTTGCCGAGCTGCTGAGCTTCCGAACTTCCGAGCTTCTCGACTTTATCTGTAATTCGTAAACTGTAAAGGAAGCGAAAAAGGAACTTGTTTTAAATACGCTATTACCTGCTGAAGATCGTCTTTTTTCGGCGAAATAACTTTTACTTTCGCGCCGTCAATCTGCGTTTGAACTTTCAATTTTGAATCTTTAATTATTTTAGACAGTTCTTTCGCTTTATCGGAAGGAAGCCCGGAAATAATTTCGGCAACCTGCCTGATATGTCCTTCAAAAGCTTTTTCTTCGGCTTTGTAATTTAATGATTTTATGGAAACGCCGCGTTTTGCAAAACGTCCTTCCAAAATATCTTTCAGCGCTTTCATTTTAAAATCATCATCGGCAACCAATGTGATCTTCTTATCGTTTTTGTTTAAATCTATCGAAGATTTGCTGCCCTTAAAATCAAATCTCGTCGCAAGCTCTTTCTGCGCCTGGTTTACCGCGTTTTCAACTTCCATCATGTCAACTTCCGAAACAATGTCAAAAGAAAATTTGTCCGCCATATTAAAACCTCCCTTAACGACAGTTAATAGTTAATAAGTAATAGATAATAGTTGCGGTGTTTTCGCGAAGCGAAAACCTATTAATAGATTTCGGCTTCGCCGAAATTCAATAACTATTAGTTATTATCTATTAACTATTAACT
>WRJZ01000052.1 GCA_009778325.1 Candidatus Endomicrobium neocapritermitis
TAAATCCTCTCTTTTGTCATTGCGAGAAAGGACAAAGTCCTGACGTGGCAATCCGGCAGGTCTTAAATCCTCTCTTTTGTCATTGCGAGGAAGGACAAAGTCCTGACGTGGCAATCCGGCAGGTTTTAAATCCTCTCTTTTGTCATCCCCGAAATTTGTAATCGGGGATCCATGTTGGTATTTAAAGGCATAAGGTAAAAAATAAATTATTAGTAAAAATGGATTCCCGATAAAGACATTCGGGAATGACACTGTGAGAGGCTTCCTTAACAAAAAAATGAAAATAGAACTTATATGTACGGGCAGTGAGCTTTTGACCGGAAAGGTTAATACCGATGCGGTTTATATCGGTTCCAAGCTGCAGGAACTCGGGCTTAACTTGTCGTGTATTACAAGCATCGGAGACAGAAAAGATGAGCTTAGCTGCGAATTTAAAAGAGCGTTTGAAAGAAGCAGCGTTATTTTAGTTACCGGCGGGCTTGGGCCTACTTTTGACGATATAACGGTAGAAACGGCCGCAGAATGTCTCGGGCTTGAAATTTACAATGACGAGAAGGTTTTGAGTTCAATAAAAGAGCGTTTCGCGAAACGCGGCATTACCGAAATTCCAAAAAATAACGAAAGACAGGCGAATATAATTAAGGGAGCGAAAGTGCTTGAAAACCGTTTCGGCACGGCTCCTGGGCAGATGATTCACTTTGAATATAAAGACAGCGACAGAAAAATAAGAAAAACTTTGTTTTTGTTTCCCGGCCCTCCCAGAGAGATGCAGCCTATGTTTGATGAAAACGCCGGACCTTTTTTCAGAAGTTATCATTCCGGAATCAGAAAAAATCAATCTTTAAGAATATTCGGAGGCGCCGAATCCGTCATTGAAGCAATGATAAGACCTGTTATGGACGCCGCGGGCTTTGGAGAAAACAGAGCCGTTGAGTTCGGCATACTTGCAACCGACAGTATAATAACCGTAAAGTATTCGGTGTCCGGCAGTGACGAAATGCTGGTTGACGATATTTGCGGAAATTTAAAGTTTGAACTTGAAAAAGTTTTAGGCGACAGCGTTTTCGGATACGGAGACGACGAACTTTCCGACGTCGTAGGCAGGCTTTTAGCCGCAAATAAGAAAACCGTTACTTTCGCGGAATCATGTACCGGCGGACTTATAGCGGAGAAGATTACGGACATTGCCGGCAGTTCTGTATACTTTAAAAGTTCCGTAGTGACTTATTCGGACGAGTCAAAAATAAAGTACCTTGGCGTTAAAGAAGAAACATTGCAAAATTTCGGCGCGGTAAGCGAAGAAACGGCAAAAGAGATGGCTGAAGGGGCAAGAAACGCGGCAGGATGCGATTATGCGGTTTCGGTAACAGGAATAGCCGGTCCGGGCGGAGGCTCAAAAGATAAACCTGTAGGACTTGTCTATATCGGCATTGCGTCCGGAAAAGAAATGCAGGCTTTTAAATATATTTTTCCCGGAAGCAGAAAAGACGTAAGAAACAGAGCCGCCAATACGGCTTTGGATTTGCTGCGCAGAAAAATTTTAAACGACTCCGCGAAAAGGCAATTACGAATTACGAATTACAAATTACGAATCAAAGACAAAACAAAAAAATAATTGTCTTTGTCGTTCGCTGTTGATTCGTAATTTGTAATTAGTAATTCGTAATTGTAGTTAAAAGGTTGCCTAGAGAGGAAATAATATATAAAATAAGTGACATGCTTGTTAAGAATGACAAAACAGTGGCGAAAGAAAAAATATAAAGGTAAAGGGGTCGTAATTGTAATGAAGAAGCTGTTGAGTTTGGCGTTTATGGTTTTATTAGCCTGTACTTTTTCGTTTGCGCAAGATGAAAGTGGTTCAAAAGACGAGCCGGTTAAGGTTCAGACAGAACAGGCAGAGCAGAGCGAACAGCAGGCAGTTTCGCAGGCTCCCGTGTGGAGAACGTCAGGGATTTTGAGCTGGGCATACAATCAGAGCGCAGTGAGCAAAAATTGGACCGGCAGCGAAAGATTTTCAAGAGCATGGCAGATGATATTATTTTTAAGCTTGGAACGCGATTCTGAAAGATCAAACTGGCTTACGACATTTAGAGACGGCTTCGGCAAAAGCGATACGGAAGCAACTTCGGACGTAAGCCTGGACTACCTTGAGTTCAGCACGGTATATATTTATAGAATATACAGATTTTTGCAGCCTTATGCTTCTTTGTTTATACAGACGCAGAATGATAAATTCTGGGATCCGGTAACTTACATAGAATCTGCCGGTTTAAGTTTTACAATGTTTGAAAATGAAATAAACACTCTCAGGCTGAGGGCGGGCGGTGCTTTGAGACAAATTCATGATTCGGTAAGAGGCAATGAACAAGACGCCGGCGCCGAAGGAGTTTTAAATTATAGTCTGCTTTTTCATAAAGACGCTAAATTTGTTTCGGAAGCAAGAGTTTTCGAGTCATTTGATTACGGGCAAGATTTCAGATGGGATAATAAGCTGTTTTTGAAAACAGGTCCGTGGTTTACTACGGAGTTCGGTTACAGAGTATTTTTTGAAAAAGCCAGAATCGCGGCGCACAGCTGGCCGAATGATATTGAAACGATGCTGTATGTCGCTCTAGGACTGTCATTTAATATGTTTCAGTAATAACACGGGATATTTAAATGCTGAAAGAATATTCTTACGGCGCCGTAATATATAAAATCGACAATAATGAACTGTTGTTTCTTTTGATAAAATCAAAAAGAAGCGGACGATGGGGTTTCCCGAAAGGGCATATTGAAAAAGGCGAAACCGGCATTGAGGCCGCTAAAAGAGAGATTTTCGAAGAAACCGGCATAAAAAACATCAAGTTTATTGACGGCTTTAGAGAAGAAGACGTATATATAATTGACGGGACGCAGCCGGAAACCAAAGGAAGCTCCGCGGAAAAGCATTCGATTTACTTTTTAGCCGAAGCTTTATCAGAACCTGAAAATTACGATAAAAAAGAAATATCGGATTTAAGATGGGTAAATTTTGAAGATATGCAAAAACTTCTTTATTTTTTAAACCAGAAAAAAACGGCTAAACAAGCTTATGAAAAAATAAAAGAACTGCTCTGATTTATACGGACAGTTTATACGGAGGAAAAAAATGGCAAATCCGCTTTTAAGAGATGATGTTTTCAGAAGTCAGGGAACAACGGAGGTAATGACGGTTTCGGGAGCAATTAACAAAAGTATAATTTTATGGCTGCTGCTCGCAGTGAGCGCGGTTTTGTCGTGGATGAACTCTCATGTAACAGGCCATCTTATATGGCCTTTATTAATAGCGGGTTTTGTTTTGGCGATGATTATAATATTTAAAAAGACATCCGCGCCGTTTTTATCTCCGCTTTATGCAATAGTCGAAGGCTTGTTTTTGGGAGCTTTTTCTTTTATCTTTGAAAAAATGTATCCCGGCATAGTCATGAACGCAATTTTTCTGACAATTGCCGTATTGTTCTGCATGCTTGCCGCTTATAAAACCGGTTTGCTGAAAGCTACTCCCAGATTTAAGAAAGTGGTAATTCTTGCCACCTCAGCAATACTTTTTGTGTATATCATACATATATTAATGATGGTTTTTACCGGATCAGGAATGTATTTTCTTACTATTAACGATTCTTCATGGCTCGGAATAGGAGTAAGTTTGTTTGTTGTTACGATAGCGGCTTTCAATCTTGTTATAGATTTTGATTTGATTGAAAACGGCGCGAGGCAAGGAGCTCCTAAGTACATGGAATGGTTCGGCGCTTTTGCCCTTATGGTAACGCTTATATGGCTTTACGTTGAAATGCTCAGGCTTCTTGCGAGATTGAGAAACTGATGCTTGAAAAAACGGTTTTTTTCAGAGCTACAACTGAGGCCCAAACGCTTCCGAAAAATATTTCCGAAGTTATTTTCTGCGGACGTTCCAACGTGGGAAAAAGCAGCGCGATAAACGCGCTTTGTTCGCAAAAAAATCTTGCGCGCACATCCAAAACGCCGGGAAGAACCAGAACGATAAACGTTTACGGCGTTTCAATGGGACGGTGGATTGTTGATTTGCCCGGCTACGGTTTTGCCAGAGTCAGCCCGAAAGAAAAAGAATTGTGGCGGAAAATGATAGAAAGCTGCATAGCCGAAAGAAAATCAAAAAAGACCGTTTACATAATTGTTGACGCTTTTGTCGGACCTACCGATTTGGACTATGATATGGCGTATTGGCTGAAGGAACACTCCGTTCCTTTTAAAATAGCGGCAAATAAGTGCGATAAAATTCCTCAGGTTAATATGCCTGAAGTTGAAAATAAAATAGCCGAGTATTTTGAAACGGACGTAAAAAATGTTTTTGCAATAAGCGCCAGAGACAAAGACGGAATTGACAGATTGAGAGCTGACATAGAAAAGTTTTTAAAACAGTGAAAGACAAATAACAATGAACAATATATGAGTTTCGCAAAAGCGAAACCGGATTAACAGATTTTTGCCCCCAATTACGAATTTCGAGAATAAACTCCGCAAAAATACAATAATTGTTAACTGTTAATTATAAATTGTTAATTGTAATTAAAAAAAGGGGGATGTAAAATGAAAAAAGTATTGCTTGCAGTTTGTGCCGTAGTATTGTTTGCGGGAGCTTCTTTTGCGGCTACGCCCATTAAGCTTTCGCTGTGGGACAGAATTTCTCTTCCTCAGGATGACGCTGTTCACGGTTTAGAACTCGGTATAGGTTCTTACACGCCTGAATTAAGAGGAGTGGCATGGAATTTTATTTTTACGAAAACCGATGACGCTGTCGGCTGGCAGGCCGGATTAGTAACGCTTTCAAAAGATGTTGTCGGTCTTCAGTCGGGTTTGGTAAATCTTAACCAAGGGAACGTCAAAGGCGTGCAGTGGGGATTCGTAAATCAGGCTAAATCAGTAAACGGTTTGCAGCTCGGTTTTGTCAATATTGCGGATTCGGGATCTGATTTTGCTTTGCAGATAGGGCTTGTAAACTTCCTTGGAGATTCATCGATTTATAAAGTGTTTCCTTTTATAAATCTTAAACTGTAATTCTCTTTTTTCAATGAAAGTTTTAGCGACTATTGTAATCGGTTTTATAGCCGGTCTTGCAATCTCCGGAGTTTTGGGAGATATTATAGTCGCGGTAAATAATTCCGCCGGCAGAATATCATCGGCTTGGACAATATCCAGAGCCGAAAAATTCGCAGCCGGCGGAAATTTTGCGCAAGCCGCGGCAGAATACGAAAAAGCGTTAAAAAAAATAAAGCCTGAAAATAAAAAGCTTATCGCTAAAGTAAAGAATAACATGGCTTTGAGCATTTTTGCGGAGGCGGATAAAGAAGGAAACGCGGAAAGAATAAGAGAATCGCTTGAAATGTTTTCAGAGTCGCTTGCTTTGCACAAAGAATTGAACGACTCTGAAAGCATTAAGCAGGTTGAAACAAATATTGAAGAAGCCATAAAACGGCAGAAGCTCGGAAGTTTGGCAGCTCAGCAGCTCGGCAACGGCAAAGACAAAACGACCAGAGCTTCTCCGAACTTCTGAGCTGCCGGGCTTCTAAGCTTCTCAATCATTGGCGTCAACGGAGAAATAAATGTTTTTAGACTATGAAGGTACGGTAATAAGGCCTCCGAGCGAGGCTGACAGTTTAATTCTTCAAATTACGTTAGGATGTTCCGACAATTCGTGCGTTTTTTGCCCGGCCTATAAAGACAAACCGTTTAAAATCAAGCCTTTGGAAACAATATTTAAAGAAATTGATTTTGCGTCAAAAGAGTACCCAGAAGTAAGAAAAATATTTCTTGCCGACGGCGACGCTTTGATTATGCCGCAAAATCAGCTTATCGCGGTTTTTGACGGGATAATCGAAAAGTTTAAAGAAGTCAGGCGCATATCTCTTTACGCTTCAAATAAAAGCGCCGCTGTTAAAAGCGCCGAAGAGCTTAAGGAGCTGAAAAAAAGAAAGATGTCGCTTGTGTATATAGGATTTGAAACCGGCGATCCTCTTGTGTATAAAATGATTTCAAAATACGGTTCTCCCGAAGATAATATAAAATCGGTTAATAAATTCAGGGAAGCCGGCATTAAATCCAATGTAACCGTGATTTTAGGATTGGGCGGCAGGAAGCATTCATACACCCACGCGGTAAATACTGCAAAAATACTTAATGATTCAAAGCCCGAGCAAATAGCGGCGCTTACGCTTATGGTCGCTAAAAACACGCCTCTTTTTGACATGATGGAAAGCGGAGAGTTTGAACCTCTGGATGATTTTGAATCTTTGGAAGAATTGAAAACTATTATTGAAAATCTTGAAGATTTTCCGTGCCTGTTTTTTTCGAATCATGCGTCCAACTATGTTCCGATTGAGGCTAGGCTGCCCAAAGATAAAGAAAAAATTTTAAAGCTTTTAAAAGATGTTCTCAAAAGAAAAGACAAAACGGATTTAAAACCTGATTTTTTGAGGGGATTGTAAAAACGGCGGAAGCTGAGAAGTTGGGAAGATTGGAAGTTGGGCAGAGACTAAAACGGCCACAGCTTATCTCAGCTTCTCAACTTCCCAGCTCTCTCAGCTTCTAAAAAAGGAATATCGGTGAAAATAGTGTCATGGAACGTTAACGGGATAAGAGCCGTTTATAAGAAAAATTTTCTTGGATGGTTTAAAAACGAAGATGCGGACATAGTTTGCGTTCAGGAAACAAAAGCCGTAAAAGAACAGTTTCCGAAAGAGCTTGCCGAAGCTTCGGAATATCATTTTTACTGTTCTTCGGCTCAAAAGAAAGGTTACAGCGGCGTTGCCGTATGGTCAAAAATAAAACCTCTTTCGGTAAGCGCAGGCATAGAAAATGAAAAATTTGACGGTGAAGGCCGCGTTTTGAAACTTGAGTTTGAAAAATTCGTATTATTTAATATTTATTTTCCCAACGGCGGCGCGTCTGAAGAAAGGCTGGAATATAAATTAGAGTTTTATGATTATTTTATTGAATATTTAAAAAAGTATCAGAAAAAAACAGTGATTATATGCGGCGATTTTAATACGGCCCATCATCCGATAGATTTGGCAAGACCCAAGCAGAATGAAGGCGTATCCGGATTTATGCCGGCTGAAAGGGAAAGGCTGGACGAACTTGAGAAAATCGGGTTTAAAGATTCTTTCAGGCATTTTAACAAAGAGCCAGGCAATTACACTTGGTGGGATTATAAAACGGCAGCGCGTTCCAGAAACACAGGCTGGAGGATAGATTATTTTTATGTTTCGCAAGACGCTGTTAAATATTTAAAATCCGCGGATATCCATAATTCTGTGCATGGTTCGGACCACTGTCCGGTTAGTATTACAATTAACAATTAACAAATAATAATGAATAATGTCTGAGTTTCGCAAAAGCGAAACCTAATTAATAGATTTTTGCGAAGCAAAAATACAATAATTGTTAATTATTAATTATTCATTGTTAATTATTTTCGGGGGATTTTATGAAAAACGCATTTTTATTTTTTATTTCTTTTGCGTTTTGTACGGCAGGATTATTTTCCGGATGCGCAAAAGAGATTTCTTCCGAACCGCGCGATGCCGCAAAAGAAAGAGCTAATACGGTGCGGATTGCAAAAGACGCCTATGTTTACGGTTTTCCTCTGGTCCTGGCGGAAATTTCAAAAAGGCAGATGACAAATCCTCTTGCCGGCACGGACAATGTTCCGGTAAACCAGCTCAGGCATAACCGTTTATTTGCGGATGATAAACTTAAACATTTCGTTAAGCCGAGCGCGGATGTGCTTTATTCTTTAGCATGGCTTGATTTGGCGAAAGAGCCTATGCTGCTCGAAATTCCTGATACCGGCGAAAGATACGCTTTTTTTACCGCGGTAAACTCATGGGGTAATATTTTTGCGTCTGACGGAAAACGCACTGCGGGAACGCAGCGCCAAAAAATTGCTTTTACAGGGCCGGGATGGGCAGGCAGTCTTCCGGATGATTTTGATGAACGCAGGTCCGCGACAAACATGGTATGGCTGGTCGGAAGAGTACAGGTAAACGGGAAGCAGGACGCGGAAACGGCCGTAAGAAAAATACAGGATGAAATAAAACTTTATCCATTAAGCGCTTACGGTAAAAAATATAATGCTCCCAAAGGCAGAGCAGATGAAACAATAACCGTCAAACCTCATCTTGAACAGGTAATAACGATGAATATAAACGATTTTTTTAATATTATGAACCAGCTTATGATAAATAATCCGCCGTATCATGCCGACGCGGATATTATGGATAAGATGCTCGATATGGGAGTTGCTCCCGGAATGCGGTTTGATATTACTACATTTGATTTTGATACACAGGAAGCATTTAAAGAAATACCGAAATGGTTTAACGGATATATGGAAAGTTTAAAGAACGACGGTATTGATAACGGATGGGTTCGCCAATCAGGTTTGGGAAATTATAAAACCGACTATCTTGCAAGAGCAAAAGCCGCTTACTTCGGCACGAGCGCGAATCTTGGCTACGATGTGATTTATATGTCTTCGCATATTGACTCAGACGGCAAAAAATACGACGGCTCTAAGAAATATATTCTGCATTTTGATAAAGATAATATCCCCGCCGTCAATGCTTTTTGGAGCGTCAGCGTATACGACGTCAGCGGTTTTTTTGTAAAAAATACTTTGAACCGCTTTTCTCTCGGAAGCAGAGATAAGCTGAAATTCAATAAAGACGATTCGTTAGATATTTATATCCAGAAAGACAATCCCGGAAAAGACAGGCAGAGCAACTGGCTTGCGTCTCCGGACGGCGGGTTTTATATAATTCTAAGCTCTTACTGGCCGAAAGAAATAATGCTTGAAGGCAAATGGAAAACGCCGAATGGAAAGGCAGAGGATAGAGAACAGAGAATAGATAATAGATAAGGCAACAACTGATTTTTTATCTATTCTCTATTATCTCTTCTCTGTCTTTATTGTTTTGTTATGAAAAATCTTCTTTTAAAATTATCAGCTTTTATTTATCCCGTCACCTGTTCATGCTGCGGGAAGGATATTTCCGCTGTATCAAAGCGGAGAGTATGCGCGTCATGCAAAAACGATTTAAAACTTATTGAAGGACTTATCTGCCAAAAATGCGGGCTTCCTTTGTATGACGGAGGCGAGCATTGTTATACGTGCCGCAAACATCCGAAAGAGTTTTATTTTGACAAAATGAGATCGGCTTATGCGTACAAAGGTTACATAAGAAAACTTATATTAAAATTTAAATATTCGGACAGAATGTTTCTGGCAGGCGAGCTTGCCGAAGGTATGATTTCGGTAATGCGCAATAATGTTTTCTTTAATGAAGCCGATATAATTGTTCCCGTGCCTTTGAGCATTGTCAGAAGTATAAAAAGGGGATATAACCAGGCTGAACTGCTTGCTAACGAGATAAGCGAAAAAATTTCCAAGCCTGTGGTTAAAAATGCGCTTGTAAGAAAGAAGATAACAAAACCTCAGTTCAAACTTTCCAAACAGGAAAGATTTGATAATATCAAAGATTCTTTCGCGGTAAAAAATAAAGATTTGATAAAAAACAAAAACATTTTACTTGTTGACGATATAGCGACTACTTCGGCAACGGCTTCGGCATGCACAAAAGCTTTGAAAGCCGCCGGAAGCGGCAAAGTATATGTAATAACATTAGCAAGAGATTAGAGTGTGTTCACACATATTACGCACATGCGCTGCTAGGATTTTTGAGGAAATTTTCATTTTTTTGCGACAAAGATACACAGACGTATCTGCGAAGCAAAAAAAAGGAAAATTTACCAAAAAGCTGCCGCAGCCATTCGGGTTTGGCCAAAACAAGCCCAACTGCGTTGTTGCGGCTCCTATCAATAGTCTCGCTATTGCTTCGTCGCCGCGCCTAGCATTTGAGCTTGTTTTGACCAAACGCATGCGCGTAATATGTGTGAACACACTCTAAGCCTCCCAACTTCCTGTCGACCCCTTGACCGAAATGCGTAATATTGTAGACAATTTTACAAATATTTCACTGTGGAGAGAAATATTTGTTGGTATAATGTAGTATAGCTTAAACGGATATTTATGAATAAAACAAAAATCAGGATTATTTCCCATGTTATTTTATTAGGCATACTGTTAAATGCTTCTCTTTGCCATATAACTTTAAACTGTAAAACAAATTTCTTTATAGCGTTTTCTTCCGTGGCGGGAGCGCTGACATACTGTTATAACCCCATTCAATTTGCCGAAGGTTTAGAAGATAAAATATCGGATTGTTTTTATAAAAAGCCGGATAAACAAGATAAAAAGAAAAATGGAAGCAATAATCCCGTTGGTAATAAAAAGAACGATTTTATGATTTCCGTTTTTTCTCATCCGCAAATCAAAAATTTTAAACAGCTTAATAAATTTTATATTGATAAATCAGCCGTAAATATAAACAGTTTCTTAATATACAGCTTATACGGCAAATTTTTAGAAGGGAATTCTTCCGTATTTGCTTTTAGTTTTATGCTGCTGGCGTGGTTTGCTGTAATTTTCAGAAAGGAACGTAACTTTTTTAAAAATATAAGATTTGTAATAAAAAACATATAATTCGGCAATTTAGGGTTATATGTTTTTTTATTGGAGGAATTTGTGAAAAAACCATTAATTAAAAAAATCTTGGCGAGTTTTATAGCCGTAATTTTTACGGTTACGACTTTGTCACAGAGTGTATCTGCGACCGGCATAATTGGAGTACCCCCCCTACCTGCTAGTTTCGCGGCGGAAAATACGCTGCGGCTGCAGAGCGTTTTACCTTTAACGCTCGGCAAAATAACAAACCTTCATGTAAAACAGTCTCCGCAAGTAATAATAAATATTCAAGACCTGCACAGCCATGCCCAAACTCAAAGAAATATCAATCAGATAATAAACCTGATTGTTTCAAACTATAAAGTGTCGGCAATATACGCCGAAGGCGGCGTCGGCGATATCAGCGTTGATTGGATAAAACAAATACAAGATGAGGAACTCCGCTCCCGCGTTATAGAACAGCTTTTGGAAGACGGCATACTTACGGCTGCCGAATATTACGCCATGACTAGTAGAGGCAATTACGAATTACGAATGACGAATTACGAATCAACGGCAAAGATGAAAGGCAATTACGAATCAACTGCAACAGCTGCCTATATTCCGTTAAAAGGAATAGAAGACCGCGAGATTCATCAAATAAATTTAAAAAGGCTGGCGGCAATACAAGATAACAAAAAAAGGTACGAAAGCAGTATTGCGAAAATAGAAAAAGAAATAAAAGTTCTCAATAAACTTTATACCAACAGGCGCAATGTTAAATTCAACAAAATATTGTCTGATTATGAAAACAAGGAAATTGCAGACGCGAAATTTTACAGAGTGATCGCGAAATACGTAGAGGCAATAAACAAAAACCCGGAAAGGTATAACAATTTTACAAAAATATCGCTGGAAAATTACCCGAATGTCAACGCTTATACCGAAATACTTTACAACAGCCGTGAAATAGACAATAAAGCCGCGTCAATGGAATTGCAAAGAGTTGTAAACGATTTAAAGTCGTCGCTTTCATACGTAGATTATAAATATATTCTTGATGAAACAATCAATTTTCAGGATACCGACAAAACGATAGAAATTTTGTCCCTGGTTATCGGGCAAGACCCATCGGCGCTGCGTAAGCTTCCAAACCTTGAGAGGCTGATAAAGTTAAACAAGCTTGCCAAAGAGTTAAACCCGATAGATTTGATTACGGAGCAGAGAAACCTTACCGAAAGAATAAAATTCGCGCTTGCGTATGACGACACCGAAGCGGAAATAAGTTTTATAACTGACTTTTTCAAATATTTCAAAGATTATATGTCGGCAAATTTAACGCAGGATGACTGGATATATGTAAAAGACAATCTGCCGCAGTTTATAGAAATATTTAACAAATACGCAGCCGGAAACTATTTGGCGGAAATATCAGATGATTTTGCGGAAATAACCGCATACTACGACTTAAACACCAAAAGAAACGAAATATTTTTGCAACAGTTGGGAGTTTCTTCTTCGTCGTCATTATCTGTATCTGTCATCTCCGAAGACAGTAATAGGGGATCCGCGTTAAAAAACCAAAATGGATTCCCGATAGAGGCGCTTGGGAATGACACTACAATGACAGCTCTCGAATTATTGAAACAAGCTCAAGATGTCAAAATACTGATTACCGGCGGCTACCACAGCGAGGGATTAAAAAATCTCTTATCCGATAAAAACATATCGTTAATCCAAATAACGCCGAACGTCACCGCAGACATAACGGAAGCACAAAAAGCATATGAAAACATAATAAAAGAGCAGTCAAAACTCCCCAAAAATGCGTTATCTTATATTTTATTGTCAAGCTCAATTCCGCCATATCAAAAAGCTGTAATAATAAAAACATTAGTTGCAATAAATTTAGACGAAGCGGCTATAGCTAAAGCCATAGAAGCTGACAAAGCTTCAATTAGCGAAGACAAAACTAAAATTGTTATTGACGGGCAAGAATTTGAAATTACAGCCGCGCAAATTAATGTTATTGACGCAGACAAAAAAGGCAAACTACAAGAAATAGTTGATGCTTTTGCGGGAACATTTTCAAAACAGACTTTTTTTGATTTTGTAAGTTTATTTGGCAAAGACGAACCGGGTCCTATTACCGAAATAGAAAGAGAGGCTTTGCAAAATAAAGAAAAGTTAGCTGGCATTTCAAATTGGCAAAGATATCCTAGATTTTTACAAATGTTTTTATTGGAAATAGAAACAGGTCTAAAAGTAAAAGCTCGTGGAAAAATAAAATCTGTTTTCGATGTTTCATCGGAAGAAGTTAAAGCTTTAATAAGAGGACATGAGAAAGACATAAAAACTTATATCAAGGCTCCGACATTCGGATTACAAATTCCAAAGTTTTCAGCAATGGAGGATGCGCAAAAGTGGATGTCGGATATTGACAAAAAGTTTAACGGCAGACTGATAAGCGCTATCGGTTCCGTTGACGGAATGAAATGGTTTTCCGTTTTACGTTCAAACAAGGAATTAGCTGACGAATATGCGTTGATATCCGAGGCAAATGCGGCATTGGAGCAAGCTATAAAAGATAATGATGAATCAGCTGCAAAAAGCGCGCGCGAAACATTAAAAGGTTTTGAAAATTTCAGATTCAAAGTTTTATCCGCGGAAATTATGGCAAAATCCGGAGGTTATATAGCTGTACAGACTGCGGACAAAGTTGATAAAGACGGCAAAAAAATTGAGGTTTTAGACTGTTATATTATAGGCTTGGACGGGTTGGAGAAATATAAAGTTAACGATAAAGTTCCGCACATATCAAGAGACGAGGTAAATAAAAGAAATACCGATGCCCAAGGCAAATCTTTGGAGAGCAGGCTGGCAGGTTTGTTCGGCACGGGAACAACTTTGCCACAAATAGAAGGTTTAACCGGACTTCACAAACAAGTTTCGGAAAAAATGATTAGAGCCGACATTTTGGGGCTAAACATACATACCATAAATAGCAATGGTCTTAGCCAAGAAGCTAAAAACAGCGCATTTTTGGCTTTGACTTATGATAAAACCGGCGAACTGAAAAGCTATCACGTCGTGAATTCTCAAGGAACTTCCATAATGCCAATAATGTATGAATTTGCTGGGGAAGCGACCACAGATGTTTTAGCCGTTGCAAACAATCGTTGGGATGAAAACGGAGAGCAGGTTCCGGTAAGTTTTATGTCATCCGGTTTAACTTCAAATATTTTGTGGAGATTAATAAAAGAATATAAGCCGCAAGCTTTTAACTATAAGAAAAAATCTTTATTCGGATATAAGATTTCAGCAGCGATAACAACTTTGCAAGAGGCGAAAGAGTTTGCCTCAACTCTTCCCGGAGGATTTTTAGAAAAGATAGGTTCAGTAGACAATGCGGTATATTTTGATATTTTGTCGGCTTATATGGAATTAAACGAAGACGCAATAAACGCTATAAAATCATTCGCTTCGGAATATAAAGTAAAAATAAACGGTAAAGAAAAGGATGTGATAGAAGCAATAAAAGCCGCAAGATCCGATAAGGGTGCGATTGAGTCAAAAGTTAAAGAAAAAAAGCCGAAAGAGGCGAATTTCAAAAATAAAGAAGAATACGCTAAAGCCATGTCTAAATTTGATAAATGGAAATCGGGCGAGTATGATAAGTTTGCAAAAAAATATGGGGAACTGATTAATTTCGGCATACTGTATCAATTTAAACAAGATGCGGGTTCGGTGATAGCTCTGCAGACTTCTTCAGACGGAATCCTTGATGTTTACATAATAGGCAAAGGAACCTACAACAAAAAATACGACAAAAACATCGATTGGAATGTAATAAATAAAAAAACTAAAATAGCGGGCAAAACGTTACAGGACAGACTGCTTGGAATGGGAATAGATATAGCGTCTTTGGGAACAGATGTGATAGAAGGAATTGATAAACAGCAGCCCGAAACTATGATTCGCGCTCAAGACATAGGCCTTAATATTACAGTGGAAAGTTCGGCAGGCGCGCAGGAAACTCTTTCAGGCGCGTTTATTGCAATAAGCGAAGACGGTTCATGGCACATAGTTAATGCTGAAGCCTCGGAACTTGTTCCCATTCAATATGAACTTGCCGAACAGATAAAACCGACCGCAAGAGAAGCGTTGTTAGGATATGACGCTAAAACAATTTATAAAATTATCGGAGAACTTAACGGCTCTTTGTTAAGCGATTATAATATTGCCGGCAAGATTGCAGATGTTGCCAAAGGAATTGTTACCGTAAGAGTGGGAGCAGACGGCACTATTTCAATGATATATCAATATAATGGGGCTTTAGAGAAGTTGCTGATCCCGCTCATTGGGAACGAAGTATATTATGAGAAAAATGGAACAAGCGCAATGATTTCATTCGATAATGTTAATGTGCCAAAATATTTTAAAAATCTGTTGGATTTTGTTATGAAATCAGGCTTGTATAGTTTATGGAAAAAATCTAAAGGCGAATTGAAACTTTCCGATAAAGATGAAAAATATTTTAGAGATATTGAAAGAAAAGCAGAAGAAACTTACAGAGCAAAACAGGCAAAGATTGAAGAATTAGAAGGCTATGTGCTAAGGTTAAAACAGTATAGCAATAGCAGCTTTAACGACAATCAACGGAAACAATATGATGAAGCCGCTATAGCTTGGAGTAATGCAAAAAAAGTACTCTCAGAATATTATAAAGATAAGTCCAACCCTGCGTTTCAAGAACTTATAGAGGTAGCTAACTTTTCAGAAAATGATATTTCAAGCGTCAAAAAATTAGAAAAACATATTAAGCGGCTGAAGGCTGTACAGCAAGGCGCGGCGCTGGTTTCGGATTCTACGATAGAGTATTACACAAAAACTTTGGAAGGACTGCTGGAACTGTGGCAAGTCAAACAAGATAAAGCCAACAAGGAGATAATCGGGGAGATAATAAAAAAGACAATGGAAGAAGTTGGATTCCAAGATCTTTCGGAAGAGAAAAAAGAAGAAGCAATAAATTATAGGATCATCTCGCAGCTTCTTGCTCCTGAAAAGGAAGCGGGTATAATAGCTCAAATAGTTGAAGCGGTGCTTGTCGGTAAGATAACATTAGAACAAATTTTGTCGGGCACATTTCCGGCAGATTCGATTGTCGGTAAATTTTTATCCGGAGACCATTCAAAGTATCCTGATGCAAAAGAATTATATCATCAAGGATTATACGACATAGTTAGTAAGACAATCGATGCTTTAAGTTATAGCATGCCGTTTACATTGCCATGGTTTGTGATACCTTTTTGTCAACCTGTGGCTGTACAAATTGCCGCGTTGTGGTTTAAGATTCCTTTTTTTCGACAAAAAGCTTTAGAAACAGCTGCGCGTGAAAGCATTGCTCCGCATATGCAGTGGAATGAAGAGCATCCCGATCCGCTTACAACCGACGGAGGCAAAAATAGCGGTAATATAAAGGGGTTTGAGTGGTATATACTTAGTCATAAATTAGATGATTTATTATATGGCGGGGATATTTTTCAAGAAGACATAAATATTTTTAAAGGGATCGTATGGCTGGTTTCCGGTAAAGATTATGATGCAGCAGAAAGCGTATACACATCTGATTTATCAAAGCAGGTAAAGAGTTTTATTAATGAAGATGTAACGTGGGATAAATTTGCTGAAAGATTAAAAACAAAAGCTAACAATCGGAAAGAGGCAGATTATTCTCAGGCCATTAAATGGCTGCTTTCAGCCGTGTCGCAGGCTTCAGAGACACCTAATAAAAAATATGAAGAAGATTATGAGAGCAGTCAGGTCAAAATCCCCGAACACCTGAAACCTTTTATGGAAAAATTGGAATTACTTCTTAAGCCTAAATCGGAACGCGAATATGATTATTATAAAGATTCGTTAAGATTGATTGCAGCAATTTTGTTTAAAAATGCCGATTATGTTATAGGTAAAGGAGGAAAAAGATATCCTTTGCTTCTGAATAGAAACGAATTTATGAAAGCGCTGTCAGGGTTAAATATAACGCAAGAGAGTATAAATAAGTATGCCGCGGAATCGGCCAAGATGGAATATGAATATAGTAACGGACGCGTAGAAATAAGCAATGATGAGTGGCGAGTAAAAGGTTATACAAAATCAGGAGATTTGTTAAAGGGAATGTGGGATATGTCAACTCCGGATGCTGAAGGCAAAAGCATAGAAACAAAGGTTAAAACTATTGCTGATTTAAGAAATGCCGTCACTAACGATGAAAAAACTTCAATTGCTTTTGTTTGTTCATATAATGAACTTCGAAGCGCTTCGGCAGAAGTTTTACTTAAATATTTATTGTACAAAAACGGCAAAGAAAAAGTAGAAGTTTTTTCAGCCGGCTTAAACAAAATGTTTGGCAGAGAATTATCAGGCCAAGTAAGGAAAAAATTAGACAATAAATACGAAAGAGATAATGAAGAAGATAAAAAAATGTTAAATGCAATATCAGACGATTTTGTGTCCGAGTTTATAGTTGCGATTTTATTAAATAAAATTCCTGATTTTATAATAACATTTGAAGAGTTCCAAAAGAAGGAATTATTAGAAATAGGAAAAATTTTGGGTGTCGAGTTGAATGTATTTTTGTTTAGCGAACTTGACCCTGGATCATTTCCGAGAGAGAATAAGGATATAGATGGCAGTAACTGGCATTTTGTAATTAATAATATGGAGAAAATTTTTGAAAGTAATTTTAAAAAAGTGAAGGCGCAGGGAACTGCGCTGACTTCGGATGGTAAAAAAGGCAAGAAGTTATATAGTTTTGCGCCGTTTGCTTTAATACCTTTTTTAGAAGCGCATTGGCTGCCGGTTTTGTTGGCTGCAGGCGGTGTTGCGGCAGCCGGCTGGCTGGTTTGGAAAGTTTGGACAAACTATAAAGCAAGTCAAATCCAAAAAAACGAAAAAGCTGAGAAAGATTACATTCCTGACGGCGTAATTAAAGGGGAAGCCGAACTCGACAGATTGCTTAAAGATATATATGGCGATTCCCCTTCTGAAAGCGTAATTAAAATTGACGAGGCACAGCAAGCATATATAAATGCCACAATTGAAGACTGTGATGAGGAAGGATATAAATATGTCATATTTAATTATTCAAAGATAGCGGATAGACAAGAAGAACTAATGTCTTATATAAGACAATTTGAAAACATTCTTTATCTTCACAATGTGGATGGCAGAGACCCTGACAGCGAAACTATACTTATGGTTCCGACAGAAGAAGCAGAGGCTGTAAAAAATAAAATAAATGAACTTTCGCAACCTAAAACGGATGTAAACAAGAATGCCAGAATTGAAGACTGTGATGAGGAAGGATATAAATATGTCATATTTAATTATTCAGAGATAGCGGATAGGCAAGAAGAACTAATGTCTTATATAAGACAATTTGAAAACATTCTTTATCTTCACAATGTGGATGGTAGAGACCCTGACAGCGAAACTATACTTATGGTTCCTACAGAAGAAGCAGAGGCTGTAAAAAATAAAATAAATGAACTTAGCGCAATAATGGACAAAAACCGTGAAGAAGTTAATAGAAGAATAAGAGCAGGAGAGGCTGTGTGGAAGATTGCGGCTTGGATAGCGTTCAGCCGGAAAGAAGGCAAGTTAGAGGGTTCGAGAGGCGAACAGATGGATTCGTTTAAACCGCGTAGTTTCTTTGAAGCTCATAGAGACAAAAGAGGCGTACTTGCGCTATACGGCGGGACTTTGTTGATAGCGGCAATTACGGGATTTATGTTTGTTGGCGCGGGTATAGCCGCCGCAATAACGATAGGAATAGCAGGCGGCTTGCTGTCTCACAAACCATTGCATTTTATAATAGACTATGTGTATATTAAAAATTCGGATCTCTATAAAGCGCGGCAGGTTCTGCAAAAGCAGGAAGATCAAATTACGGTTTTAGTTGTAAATGACGCTATTGCAGGTAAAGCTACCGGTATAAAAGTAGAAGGCACAAATATACGTTATGAAAATGTCAACGGGCAAATAGTAATATATGCAAACGGAATTGAATATGATACTGCAGTTAAAGAAATACACGGTTCAAAAGCCTTAAAAAAAATAATTAAAGAACATACGGGAGCCGATCTTACAAATGTGTCTTTAGAGGGGATTGCAGCAGACAAGGATATTCAAGCCGGCGATATTGTAGTTGACGGCGATATTATAAAGGTCAATGCCCAAGAGTATGAGTCAGCATACTCTCAAGGTTTTGAAGCGCTAAGTTATTATTTGCATCATGCCAGAGAAATAGCGAGAAACTTAAAAGAAACAAAAACAGATAAAGCTATAGCGGATTTTACTAATAAAAGCGTAAATGACGTTGTAAAAGCTTTACAAAACGTAAAAACTTATTCTTCTATGAAATTAGCTGTTTCGGCTAAAGATGCCAAGGATATTGCGCAAAAGGTTAATTTATCCGCATTAAGATTATTGGGCGTAGAAGTGTTTGTAGCGGGAAATGAAACGGCTGAAAACTATCAAAGCTTGGGTTTCTGCGGAGAAATAAACGGCAGTTTATTGATGGATTATTATACTGGACAGACAATAAAAGTTAACACTGCAGATGATGCCGGCGGTTTGGATGCAATAGGTTTTCAAAATCTGCTAAATCAAGCGGAAGGTTTTGTTTTAATAGATATAGATGTTATAAATAACAATTTTAAAAGCCGAAGAAATATTTTGCAATTAAACGATAACTTCGCGGCATTGACAGGCAGCTTAAAAGTAAAGTTCGGACTTACTGAAATAAATTTGAATGAAGCGATAAGCATGGCATATAGGCTGGATTTAAACAATATGCCTATTTTGGAAACAGAAGAAAATCTTAATGTAGAACATGCGCAGGGCTTGCTAGATTCATTGCCTTCAAATCACTCTGTAAAAACGTTGTTAAATACGGTAAAGAAATTTGATACTGATGGACAAGTAAACAACATAATAATAGAAAGAATTTTAATTGCAAATTTTCTTGCAAAAAAAGGATTAAAAACTTCCGGCAAAAAAACGGTGATAGATGACAAACAAATGGAAGTTTTACTAGGGAAAGCGCTATTTCAGTTGGACGGAACAGATATTAGCCCCAATATAGAATTTGGCGATATACAGCATTACAATGACTATATAATACAAGAGTCAAAAAAGAATACTAAACAGGCAGCGGCAAATGTTGTAGAAATGATATTTCTGTATCATGGCATAGCTATAGACATAAATAAGTATAAAGAACAGCTTTATAATTCCAACAGACAAACCGGATATAAAGCAATTTTAGCCGCAGCATAAAAACGGCATATAAAATATAAAAAGTAAAATGTAAAAAATCTCCCACGGACAGTAATCATGCTTCCGCGGGGGATTTGTCGTGATCCGGCGAGAGATGTTTATTGACAATATATCTATTTATGGATATAATAATGATATATAAAAAATGTTATAATAAAAAAAGTGAAATTTGAAGAAACTTTTACCTTTTATTTATTACATATTTTCTGTCGTTAAAAGGAGGGCTTATGCCTATAATAAAAAAAAGCGCTGATTTGCGTAATAATTATTCCGAAGTCTCCGATATTTGTCACAAATATAACGAGCCTGTTTTTGTTACAAGAAACGGCGAGGGCGATCTTGCTGTAATGAGTATAGAAGCATATGAAGAACTGGCAAGCAGAAAAGAGTTATATGAAGCTATAGACTTGGGGCTTTCAGATATTAAAAATAAGAAGAACATTTCTGAAGATAAGTTTAAACGCAAGCTTAACGCTTTGCGTATGAGGAAATAATGTATAAAATCATCGTATCAGAGAAAACGGTTGGAGATATAGAAGCGGCAATTGATTATATTTCCAACAATTTAAAAAACTCACAAGCAGCGGATAAGCTTATTGATGAAATAGAAAAGACATTAGAACTGTTAAAAATAAATCCTTTAATATGTCCGATATTAAACGATATATATTTGTCGGCATTCGAAATCAGAGCGGCAATAATCAAAAATTATATGGCGTTTTATATAGTTAATAAAAAAGGAAAAAAGATTTATATAGTTAGATTTTTATACGCTAAAAGGAATTGGCAGCAAATTCTGTCTAATTGACTATGTCAAAAAGGCAATCCGGCTCAATAGATCAAGTCGGTAATTAACTGAAACAGAGAAATAATTCCATTAAAATTTTCTAAAAGTGAAGCTCCCCCGACTCCTGCCGCGGGAGCTTCACTTATCTTTTCACCGCGCGTTTTGCTTGGTTAACTTCCGGCTTTTCTTTGTTATAATATTAGAATTAGATTCTTATTGATAAGGACAATAAAATGAGGATATTGGCGATGACATGCTGCTGTGTTGATTTGTTTCCGGAAACGGGCAAAATATTGCCCGGAGGTAATTCTTTGAATCTTGCCGTAAGCTGTAAAAAGGCGGGAGCGGAAAACGTTTATGTTATGGGGAATATAGGTAAAGACGGTTACGGTGAAATTGTTAAAAAAGCGGCTGACAAATACGGGATTAACCGTGCGGGAATACGCGAAATTGAAGGGCAGACAGCGAACCATATGATACATATTGACGAAAAAGGCGACAGATATTTTAAGGAAAATTCATGGATAGGCGGCGTTTGGGCTGATTGGCGCATAAATGCCGATGACGAAAAGTTTATGAAAAGCATGGACGCCGTAGTTACAACTATCGGCGAGCCCGAATTTAAAAATATAATAAAAATAAAAAGAGACGCGCCTTTTCTGTTGTCCGTTGATTTTCACGATGAAAATATAAATCCGGAATGGGAAGAATATTTTGACGCGGTGGATTTGTTTTTTATAAGCGGGAAAAATCAAAATCCCAAAAAGCTTGAAGAGTGGTCAAAAAATTTTAACGCGGTCTTTACCGCTACTCTTGGGGAGTTTGGAAGCGTTTCTTTCAAAGACGGCTTAAAATACGAATGCAATGCGGCGAAAGTCGGTAAAGTTATTGATACGACCGGATGCGGAGACAGCTATCAGGGCGGGTTTATCGTTGAATATTTGAAGAGTAAAAATATTGAAAATGCCATGCGTAAAGGTTCCGAATCAGCGGCTGAAACGCTGTCGTACATAGGGGGCTTTGAAATATAATGAAAAAGATAATAGCGGCCTTATTTTTATTTTTTGCGCTAACCGCTGCGGCGGACGACGCAGTCAAAAGCATAGGAAACGAATACTGGAGCTGGGATAACGGCAATTCCGGCGCTCTGGTTTTTAAAAATTATTTTTTTTCCGATGATAATACTTTTATTTTCAGCTGGGGTTATTCCGCAAGCGCCGCGTATTACGTAGGGTGGCACAGCGGGTCTTATTTTTATGACCCGGAAATGAAAAAAATTATTTTTAGCACCGTTAAAAGCGGAAGTACCGGAGATTTTTCAAAGAGTCCGAAAGTGCCTGCCCCTAAAGAGCTCAAAATCCTTGAGTTTACGGACAACGGCATGGTCAGAATAGACATTAATGCCGCGCACGAAAAGCCGAATAAAAATGCCGGTAATGCTTTTGACGGCGTTATGAAAAGACATATCGGAAGGATAAAAGAACAAAAATGGACGCTTACGAATTATACGACGGCTTATGAATTTTCTTTTGATCCGCAGGGTAATTGCTTTTACACGGAAAATAAGCAGGGGGTTGGCATAGATTCGCAGTATGAGTGCGAATATAATCTTATAGGCGATACGCTTTTTCTTCAGGTAAAAAGCGCGCGGATAAAGAATGAGAATGTGCAATACGATCCTCCTGTTAAAACTTATATAAGGCTCGGCAAATCTTCCGCGGGAGAGATGCGGGTTGAAAAATTTGATTTCAGAAGTATTTTAGGCGCCAGCAGGAACTGGAATTATAATGACGGAAAATATACGACTGCGATTAAGCTGCCTGCCGTAAAGGAAAAAGATTTTTATCTTTACAAGATTGAAAGAGGAGATTTGGGAAACGTGATAGTTGAAGACGCAGTTCCAGAATGGCAGTAAGATTGCCTGTAGAATACCTTTAAAAGGCGGTATTTAAAATGAGTAAAATTATCGGCGTTGAAAAAGTAAGTCGTTATAAATGGATTGATAAATACTTTTTGGCAAAAAAGGGCGTGACAAAAAATTATCAGCCGGATTGGGAAGCATTCCAGTTTAAAATAAAAGATAAACTTGTGGCGTACACCGGAGATTATAAGGACAGGCCTATTATTACTTTAAAGGGAGAGCCTTTTCAAAATGAAATACTGCGCCAGAAATATGAAGATATAACTGCCGGATACCACATGAACAAAAATTGGTGGAATACGGTTTATCTTGACGGAAAAGTCCCGGAAAAAGTCATAAAAGAGATGATAGATGTTTCGTATGAGCTTATTTTAGGCGCTTTTGCGAAAAAGATCAGGGAAGAAATAAGCAAGGCTTAACTTTTGCGTTCATAATACCTATAATATATACAGTTTTAATTTAAATTAGATTTCAAGGAGTAAAAAAATGAAAAAGACGATTTTTTTTATTTTGATGTTTTTCGTATTTTCGCGCGGGGTTGTTTTTGCAAATGAGCTTGCCGCGTCGATAATTGCCGGAGAGACGGATAAGGCCGTGAGCTTAATAGAACGCGGCGAAGGCATTGATATAAATGCAAAAGACGAGCAGGGGTATACGCCTCTTATCATTGCCGCACAACATGGAGACGCTGCGGCGGTCAGGGCTCTTATAAATAAAAATGCAGATATTAACGCGAAAAGTTATAAAGGCATTACGGCATTAATGGCGGCGGTTGAAAAAGGAAGTATCGATATCGCGATTATGCTTGCAGACGCACGCGCTGAAATAGACGCTAAAGACAATGAAGGATGGACGGCTTTGCTTTTTGCCGCGCGTTCCGGCAATGCAGGTATGGCAAGGTTTTTGATAGACAGAAGGGCTGATGTAAACGCCAGAAACTATGCCGGCGAGACTCCTCTCACGCAGGCTGTTGAGAAAAGCCACAGAGACATAGTAAAAATGCTGATTGAAAACGGCGCTAATGTAAATGCAAGGCAGAATAACGGATGGACGCCGTTAATGTTTGCGGCAAAAAACGGAAGCGATTTTATCATGACGCTTTTAGTTGACGAGAAAGCCGACGTAAACGCAAAAAATAATTCATACTGGACTCCTTTAATGATCGCAATTAAAAGCGGACATCAGGCCTCGGCAAAACTTCTTATAGAATCAGGAGCGAATGTTAACGTTGAAAATGAAAATAAGTGGACGGCCCTGATGTTTGCCGCTGAAGCAGGCAGCGAGGAAACCGTTAATCTTCTCATAGACAGAAATGCAGGAATTGACGCGAAAAACGATTCAAATTCAACCGCGCTTATCATTGCTTTGGACAATAAGCGTGCCGAAACGGCAAACCTCCTCATTAACGCCGGAGCAAACGTAGACATAAAAAATAATAACGGAATGACCGCTCTAATGCTTGCTCTGAGGAACGAATACGTTAAAGAAGCCCGTAAAATTATAAACAAAACCGCGAATGTCAATGCCACGGACGCTAAAGGCTGGAACGCTTTGATGTTTGCGGCAAGGTACGGCAATTCATCGGAAGTATTTTCGGATCTTATAAATAAAAGAGCGCATGTTAACGCCAAGAATGATTCCGGCTGGACTGCCCTTATGCTCGCGGCTTACGCCGGCAACGGGGAGTTTATTAAAATACTCATGGAAAATGGCGCTGATACCGAGATTAAAAATAATAACGGCAGGACTGCTCTTATGGAAGCGATTGAAAATAAGCATCCGGAAACGGCTGCTGTTCTTATCGCGGAAGGCGCGGACGTAAATGCGAAAGCCGGCGAAATATATATGACCGCGCTTATGTTTGCTTCAGCCGCAGGATACGACAGCCTTGTTTCTCTTTTGCTTTCAAAAGGCGCAAATGTTGACGATAAAAATAATGAAAATATGACGGCTTTGTTTTTCGCGGTAATAAATAACAGAATCGGCACCGTGAAAAAACTGATTGAATCCGGAGCTGATATAAACTTAAGCGACAATAAAGGAAAAAATGTTTTGGCTTATGCCGTAGAAAACGGACATAAAGAACTTGAAAAACTGCTCAGAGCCGAGATTGCCGATAATGCAAAAGGCGTTTTAGCCGAAATAAATAAAGGCGAAGGAATGGACACCCATGTCACTCCGGTTTTGCTTGCCGCTTATGACGGCGATATTGAAAAAGTAAAAGAAAAATTATCAGCAAGTAAAAAAGCCGCCGGAGAGAAAACACCGCTGGGAGTTACTCCGCTTATGATAGCCGCGTCAAAAGATAATATTGAGATGGCAAAACTTTTGATTGAAAAAGGAGTGAAAGTCAACGTTTCCGCTAAAGACGGTTCTACGGCTTTGATTTTTGCGGCGCGCGGCGCATCGCCTGAAATGATAAATCTGCTTCTTGATAACGGCGCAAAAGTAAATTTGGCTGATAAAAAAGGGCTGACGCCTTTATCGGCGGCAATAAAAGCCGGAAGAATAGATGGAGTTCACGTTTTGATTGCGAGAGGAGCCGATGTAAATAAAAAAGATATTGAGGGGATGACTCCTCTGATGCATGCCGCGAGAAACGGAAATGAGCGCATAATAAAAGAATTGATAAAAAGCGGAGCAAAAGTAAACGATAAGAATAAATCCGGACAGAGCGCGCTTATGATTGCCGCCGACGCAGAAAATAAAGAAGCGGTAAATATTTTAATTGAAAACGGCGCGGATATAAATATGAAAGACAATAACGGTTTTTCGGCTTTGGCTATGTCGGTATATAACGGCAAACCGGAAATGGTCGCTCTTCTTATAGAAAAAGGCGCGAATGTAAATATTAAAAACAACAAAGGCTGGACTCCGCTCATTATTGCGGCTTATCATGACAAAGCCGGCATTGTAAAAAAGCTGTACGAAGCCGGAGCGGATATAAACGCTGCAACGAAAGACGGCTGGACAGCTCTTATGGTTGCTGCAAAATACGGCAAAGACAAAATGGAAACTCTTAATCTGATTATAGAGCTTAAGCCGAATATCAATTTTAGAAATAAAAGCGGATGGAGCGCATTGATGCTTGCGGCTTATGAAGGAAATATTAAATCCGCGCAAGCGCTGATTTCCGCAGGCGCTGATGTCAACGCTTCAAAAAAAGACGGTTTTACGTCGCTCATGCTGGCCAGTGAGGCAAAAAACGCGGAAATGGCCAAACTTTTATTGTCTGCCGGCGCGAATATAAATATTGACAGTTCGTACTGGGGAACGGCTCTTAATGTCGCAGTTGCGAACGACGATGAAGAAATGGTCAGATTTTTGGTAAGGAGCGGGGCTGACAGAAACAAAACCGGAAAAAGCGGAAAGACGGCTTTGATGATAGCCGCGATGAGGGGCAATATCAAGATTGCGGAGTATTTGATTAATAACGGCGCTGACGTGAACGCGCAAGAAAAAAGAAGCGGATATACCGCTCTTGATTATGCCTTCGGAAATGATGAAATGATAAATTTTCTTAAACAGCACGGTGCAGATAAAGCCAATGCTTTGAAGTACGACAAGATAATGGAAGAAAAACGCGAATCTTTCTCCGTTCAGAAAGTTAATACGGCCGAAGGAAGCTCAACTTCTCCGTTTGATAATTCTGAGAAATGGATGCTGCAGTAAAGGCAATTACGAATTACGAATGACGAATTACGAATCAATGGCAAGGGCAAAACGGCAATTGTGAACAAACATATTTTTTATATTATAGAATATAAAACAATTTGATTTATGTCTTTTTTTATATTATACTATATTTGCAATAGGGGGGTATAGTATGATAAAAAGACCGGAATATTTAAAGAATTTATTTAGCTTTAAAGATAAACAATTAATAAAAATTGTAACGGGCGTGCGCCGTTGCGGTAAATCAACTTTATTTGAATTATATCAGAAAGAACTGCTTAAAGATAAAATCCCGTCCAAACAAATCCAAAGTATAAATATGGAAGACCCTGCTTATGCCGAGCTTATGGATTGGCGTAAACTTTACGATTATGTAAACAAACGCCTTGTTCCGGGAAAGAAAAACTATGTGTTTATTGACGAAATACAAAACGTTGCGGACTTTGAGAAAGCGGCAGACGGGCTTTTTATAAAAAAGAATGTTGATCTGTATTTAACCGGTTCCAACTCAAAAATGCAATCCGGCGAGTGGGCTACTTTGCTTTCCGGACGCTATGTTGAAATACATATGCTGCCGTTATCTTTCAAAGAATATCATTCTGCGGCTTATACAGGAAATTTAGAAGAAACTTTCCGTAATTATTTAGAAAACAGCTCCTTCCCGTACGCCTTGCAGCTGGACGGCGATAAAAAACAAATAAGGGATTATTTGGGCGGGATATATAACACCGTAGTCCTTAAAGATATTGTTGAGAATAAAAAAATAAGAGATGTCAGCCGGCTTGAAAGCGTCATAAAATTTATGGCTGATAATGTCGGAAATGTGACATCTATAAAAAAAATCAGCGACACAATGACTTCAGACGGCATAAAAATGCTGCCTATAACAATAGAAAATTATCTTGACGCTTTTCGCAATAGCTTTATACTTTATAAAATAAGCAGATATGACGTAAAAGGTAAAAAATATCTTCAAACGCTTGATAAATATTATTTAGTGGACATGGGATTGCGTTATTATCTTCTGGGCGACAGAAAGACTGACAGAGGGCATATACTTGAAAATATAGTATATCTTGAGCTTTTAAGGCGCGGCTATAAGGTTTATATAGGCAAAGTCGGCGATAAAGAAGTAGATTTTGCAGTTGAAGGCGCTGACGGCATAGAATATTACCAAGTTGCCGATACGCTTATCCAGGAAAAAACGCTTGAGCGCGAACTTGCCCCGCTTGACGCTATAAAAGACCATAATCCTAAATTTATTTTGACAAGGGATTTTGAACCTAAAACATCACATAACGGCATAAAGCAATTAAATATTTTTGATTGGTTATTGAGTGAAAAATAAGATAATATTCCTCCGTTTACGATATGGAAATAAACAAAAATGAAAAATCAGAAAATTAACGAAATACTAAGCCTTGTGCAAAGGCCGTCAAGATATATCAACAGCGAGCTCAACTCTCATCAGGCTGATATGTCTGCGGATTTTTCCGTATGCCTGTGCTTTCCGGACATTTATGAAGTAGGAGCTTCAAATCTCGGGCTTGAGATTCTTTACCATTTAATAAATGAAAAAAAGCTGGCCAGGTGCGAGAGATGTTTTGCCCCTGATACGGATTTGGAGCAAATACTGCGTGAAAGAAAAATAAGCCTTTTTTCGCTTGAATCCCAAAGCGGTTTAAATAGTTTTGATATCGTGGGATTTACCATTCAATGCGAACTTGTCGCGACAAATATTATTAATATGCTGGATTTAAGCGGTATGTCCGCTTTTGCAAAAGACAGAAAAGAAGAAGACCCTCTTATACTCGGCGGAGGCCCGGCTTTGACAAATCCCGAGCCTTTTGCCGATTTTTTTGACGCTTTTGTTATCGGCGACGGCGAAGTGGCGATGCCTCTTGTAATAAATTCATGGAAAGAAACAAAAAACATGCCTAAAGCCGAAAGGCTTAAAAAACTTTCCGAAATAGAAGGCGTTTATATTCCTTCGCTTTATAATGTCGAGTACAATGAAGACAATACGGTAAAATCAGTTTTGCCGGTAAGCGGCGAAGTTAAAGCTGTTGTGAATAAAACCGTTTTAAACCTTGAAAACGCATATTTTCCCAAGAAAAAAATAGTTCCTTTTGCCGAAACAGTGCACAACAGGCTCAATATTGAAGTTGCGCGCGGATGTCCCGGACAGTGCAGATTTTGCCAGGCTTCAAAATACTATCGCCCGTGGAGGCAGCGCCCCCTTGAAAATCTTTTGGAGCTTGTAAAAGAAGGGTTAGCGTCTACCGGTTATGAGGAAGTGGCTTTTTCGTCGCTTTCATGCAGCGATTATAAAAATCTTGATAAGCTGCTGATGGAAACAAATAATTTGTACGGCAGTTCAAATTTGAGCATATCTTTGCCGTCTTTGCGCTGTAATGAACATTCGCTGAAAGTCGCGCAGTATATAAACCGCAGCAAAAGGCCTACTTTGACTTTCGCGCCTGAAGCCGGCACTGACAGGCTAAGGAATGTTATCGGAAAATATTTGTCCGAAAAACAGATTGTCAAAACGCTGCTTTCGGCAAACGCCATGGGCTGGAAAGTCATAAAACTTTATTTTATGATAGGGTTGCCCACTGAAACTGATGAGGATTTAGCAGGTATAAATACTTTAGTGCGTTTTGTTAAAAAAGAGGCCAAAAAGGGCAATTACGAATTACGAATTACGAATTACGAATCAACGGCGAAAGGCAAAGGGCTCGATTTTAATATTACTGTTTCTCCGTTTGTGCCGAAAGCGCAGACTGCTTTCCAGTGGGCGCCTATGACGGCTCCCGAGAAAATAAAAGAGAAAATTGATTATTTAAATAAGATTCTTCCAGCAAAAATAAAAGCGCATAACTACAGAGCAAGCGTGCTGGAAGCTTTTATCGCAAAGGGAGACCGGCGCGTTTCCCGGGCGATTTACAAAGCGTGGCAAAAGGGCGCGCGGTTTGACCAGTGGGCCGATAAATTCGGCAATGATATTTGGAGCGAAGCGATTGCCGAAAGCGGGCTGAGTATTGATTTTTATGTTTACAGGGCAATAAAAGAGGGCGAAGTCCTCCCGTGGGATCATATTAATTTCGGAGTTACAAAAGAATTTTTATATAAAGATTATATAAAAGGCATAAATGAAACTGCCGAAGCCGAAAGTGAAAAATTCGATAAAACGCAGTGCCTGCTGCCGGAAAATTATGAAGAACCTAAAAATTCGGTTTTGCCGCCCGTAATGCGTATACGCCTTCGTTTTTCAAAAACGGGCATGGTTAAATATGTTTCGCATCTTGAACAGATTGAAGTTTTAAGAAGGGCGGCAAGGCGTTCCGGGCTGCCTGTGGCATATACCGCGGGTTTTAGCCCGCAGGTAAAATCATCTTACGGACCTCCTCTTTCGGTAGGACATGAAAGTTTATGCGAATACATGGAGCTTTATTTTACGGAAAAAGTGAATGCCGGTGAAGTAATTGAAAAATTTAGCGCAAATCTTCCATACGGATTCTCTATTTTGGACGCGAAAAGGGTGCCTCTTAACTTCCCTTCAATAGATGTTTTGGCAAATGTTGCTGAATTTTTAATAGAAAATGCGGATATAGCGCAGGAAAAGATAGATAATTTTATAAACCAAAGTTCAATACCGGTTGAAAAGTCCAAAAAAGGCAAAATTATCGAAATTGACGCTAAGCCTTTAATAAAAAAGATTCAAAATATTGAAGGTTCGCTGATAATGCAGTTAAGATTTGGCAGCGGAAAAACGGTAAAACCTGAAATGATTTTAAAAAAACTATTGGAAAATAATGAAATTTATGCCAAAATATACAATATATACAGTATAAAAAAAATAAAATTATATATAGAGGTATCCAACGGGGAGATTTATGAGCCGTAGCTCTTTCAAGATTATGCTTTCGTGCGCTCTTACTGCGGTTTTTTTTTGTATTGTTTACGGAGCGGCAAACAAAAAAACTGAAATATTTTACGTAGGAGATACCATAGTTTTAGGCAACAGAGGGGCTTCTATATTTTCCGATAAGCTTCAGTTTTTTTTTGATAAAGAATACGGAACGGACAGAGTTTCGGTATATAATTATTCGTTTTTTGACATGAATACCGCCCAATGCCTCAGGCTTGTAACCGATCTTCTTTCAAAACCTGATAATAATACCGAATTTGTGGTAATTATGGCGGGAGAAGCTAATTATTATAATTTGGACGGTTTGACCGATTACCTTGCTTCTGCCGGGAGGTATCATCCTAAAAATGCTTTAATAAATGAAAATGATATTGATGCCGTAAAAAAACTTAATGAGGGAGTTGCCGGTATTTATAATTCGCCGGCGGCATTTTCAAACAAAGCTTTTCTTCAGTACCTTTTTGCCGCCGCTTATCGTTCAATAGCGGGCTCTTCTCCAAAAAAAGTTGAAGGGTATGTTCCTAAAATAATACCGTCATTTTTGGTTCTTTCGGAAGATAATCCGCGTAATGACGGTGACGCTTCGTCAGCTTCAAGATACAGGCTTGCGTGGAATTTGATAAACGCCGGCAAGTT
Organism: Candidatus Endomicrobium neocapritermitis; assembly: GCA_009778325.1. GTDB lineage: Bacteria > Elusimicrobiota > Endomicrobiia > Endomicrobiales > Endomicrobiaceae > Endomicrobium_B > Endomicrobium_B neocapritermitis. The sequence continues at coordinate 30,854 of WRJZ01000052.1, forward strand.
TAAAGAAGCCGAAACAGTGATTAAAGAAATGTTAAGAAATAATCCGTTTGATTCAGGGTTATACTACGCGCTCGGTTCTTTATATCTTGCGGAAAGCAATCCGAGAGTCAGCGAAGCCTTGAAGATGTTCAAAGACGGCATATTAATAAATCCGTTTGATAAAGCAAATCAGTCTTACAAAGGTTTGGCCGTAATGTATATGTCTTATGACGGAAAAATAATATCGGAAATACTGTATTTTGCAAGAGCGATGAAAAGTTTCCTTGGAGAGTTAATCCCCGAAATTAACGCCATAACGGCGATTAATACGGCTGATTATCACGAAAAAACGCTTATTGTTAACGAATGGATAGTAAGCGATATAAAAAGAATTGATTCTTTATGCAAAAGCAAAGGAGTCCAAATGCTGGCTGCGGAGTATCCTTTAGACGCGAAATCGGGCGCGTTTTTGAGAAACTCTTTGTCTTACGGCAATATTGTTTTTGTGGATAACGGATCCGTTTCAAAAAACACGGATTCTTCCGCGATTGCCGATGCCGCAAAGAATGTCATGGAAGTTATAAATAATAAAATTAAAAAGTAGGTTATTATAGTGAAAAAAGAAATAGTAGTTAACAGAACTTTGGAAGAAACCAAAGTAGCGGTTTTGGAAGACGGCAGGCTTTTCGATTTATTTATCGAAAGGCGCGAGTCTGAAAAAATCCTAAACAATATATATAAAGGAAAAGTGCAAAATATCGTGCCGGCGTTAAATTCGGCGTTTATTGATATCGGCTTTGGCAAAAGCGCGTATTTGGGCAAAGACGATATTGTAGCCCAAAAAAATGAGAAAAATATCGAAAATATGATTAAGCCCGGACAGGATATAATGGTTCAGGTTTATAAAGAGCCCATAAGCACCAAGGGTCCTAAAGCCACAATGGAAATATCTCTTCCGGGAAGGCTTTTGGTTTATATGCCTTTCAGCAGCAATATAGGCGTATCGAAAAATATCGACGATAAGAAAGAGTATGACAGGCTTAAAAGAATAGTCGCAGATTTAAAAGTCGATATTCCGGGCGGCATTATAGTGCGCACCGAAGCGGAGGACGCCACAGAGGAAGAAATAAAAAGAGAGATAAAGTATCTTACGCGTTTATGGGCTTCGATAGTGCACAGGTTTGAAGACGCTAAACCCATGAGCCTTATTCATAAAGATTTGGGCGTGGTGTTTCAGACTGTCAGGGATTATTTTACGGAAGACGTTGTTCTCATGCATATAGATTCTCCGAAAGAGCTTAAAGACGTTACTGAGTTTGTGAGAGTTATTTCTCCGGAGCTGCTTGACAGATTAGTTCTTTATGACGGCCGCCAGTCGATTTTTAAAGCTTACGGCATAGAAGAAGAGATAAAGAGGCTTCGTTCGAATAAGGCGAGGCTTAAATCCGGCGGATATTTGATAATACAGGAAGCGGAATCTCTTTGCGCGATAGACGTCAACAGCGGAAAATTTACTTCCAAAACTTCCCAGGAGGATACCGCGGCTATTACAAATCTTGAAGCCGCGCAAGAGATTGCAAGACAGCTCAGGCTCAGAAATATCGGCGGCATTATAGTTATAGATTTTATAGACATGAGAAAAGCCTCAAACAGACAAAAAGTGCTTGAAGCGCTGCGTGCGGCCGCAAGAGGTGATAAAGCTAAAATAAAAATTTGGCCTATAACAAGGCTCGGGCTTATTGAGATGACAAGAGAACGCAAGAGAGAATCTCTTTTTTCCCTGCTCGGCGATACCTGCCCTACATGCCACGGGCTCGGGCTTGTGCTTTCAAAAGAATCTATTTTTATAAACGTATGCGACGATATAGAGCAGATGAACGTAGATATGCATCACGGAAAAGTGAAAATAAAACTTAATCCCGACGTTGTTGATTATTTTAAGGAACGCCGGGCCAGGCTCAAAGAGCTGTTTAAGATGGACTTTGACATTCATTCAAACGCCGACATAGACAGAGAAGACTACCAGATTATTTTTGAATAGTAAAAAATATTACGGAAATATAAAAATTTGCTGATAATCAGGAGGTATTGAATATGAAGGCAATAATTAAAACAGCGTTTTTTCTGTCAATATCTCTTGCGGCGGTTACCGCTGCGTTTGCCGCTCCCCAAAAACCTTCGGATGCGGGCGTGCCATGGAATCTTGGCAATTTTATGCCAAGCTCTAACCCTAATAACAGGATGCCGGATCCTGATTTAAGAATGTCTGCCCAGCCTTACGCGTATCCTACAAACAGATGGTGGGGGTCGGCATATATTACCAACCCGGATTTCGGCGCAGCCAACCCTCCGTATTCAACAATGATGTTTTTAGGCCCCGCTTCCATAAGATTTTTTAATGCCCAAAGCTCAGTAGTAGGCGTCAGATTGACTGCTCCGAATGTCGCCACGATACCGGATAGTAATGGGTATGGCAGAGTTAACGGCATTACTTCCGGTACCGGATTTATACAGTTGTCCGTCAGCTCAAATCCGGTTATGGATCCAACTAAGCCGTATACGCCTTATTTCATAAATCCTTCTTCATTGACGGTAACAAACTTTTCGGATTGGGCTGTAACCGCGGAAATCCGCGATAAGGCAAATCCTGATTTAAAAATGACGGCGACATTTGTTAAAGGCGGAGTTTTTACATACCTCAAATTTTCCAGCGGAACATATACGGATTTGCGTTTTGGATGGCAAACATGGAACTATACTGTTAATGATGCTGCCAACGCCTCAGGTTCAATCAGATGGAAAAATGACGGAGCAATTATACGCCAAAACGGACAATGGTTTGCTATATATCTTCCCGCAAACACCTCATATTCCTTTCCTTTGTATGGTGACTGCTATTGGGGGATGAGGTTAATTTTTCCTCCGGATGCCGAAACCGAAGAAGAACGATATGTGATCATAGCCTATCTCGGCAATCAGACAATGTATCCTACGGAAGCCGATGTTCTGCCTTTATTTTTAGAATACCGCAAATACGCATATAATTTCATAACTGACACGAAAGTTACCTGGGAAAAAAATGACGATTCGTCAATTACAACTAAATTTCAATATGCAACAACTGTTCTCCCGAAAAGGCCGTCCGGAGATTTTGTTGAAGGGCAAACGCTTTTTGCATTGTATCCTCACCAATGGAGATATCTTGCGCCCGGCTCTCCGGCAGTTCCTCTTACAGTTCCCGGCAGTTCAAATCCCGAATACACGACCATACGCGGCAAGCTTAAAGTTTATAAAGGCGATTCTTTTAAGACAAGATATGAGTTTCACGGAATACTGCCGAGTTTGACTTATGAAGTTCCGGAAGCAAACCGCTCGGCGTTTGAAGATTATATTGCCGCCGATAATAATTTTAGCATAGCCGGAGCTGCAAATGATACTTACCGCAAGGGCAAAGCGCTGGCGAAAGCGGCAAATCTTATTCCTGTTTTTCATCAGGCGGGAAAAATAGCGGAACGGGACTTAATGAAAGAAAAGTTAAAAGAAGAGCTTAGACTGTGGTATGAAGGTTCCGGCGGACGCTCTTTCTCATACGATGCCGCTTGGGGAGGGATTATCGGCGCTCCCGGATCTTACGGAAGCCAGCTCTATAGCGATCATCACTTTCATTACGGATATTTTGTTTACGCTTCGGCAATACTCGCGATGTATGATCCTGAATTTGCTTCAGCTTCACAGTATAAAGGAATGGTGGATTTGCTTATAAGAAATTTTGCAAGCCCTTACAGGCATAATGACATTAAATTTCAGGAAAGAAGTTTTCCGTTTTTAAGGAATTTTGACGTTTACGCAGGACAAAGCTGGGCAAACGGAAGAGGGGCCAGCGCCGGTGATTGGGGAGGCGGCCTTGATGACGGCAACGATCAGGAGTCAATATCCGAAGCGATGAACGCGTGGGCGGGCATATATCTTTGGGGTATCATGACAAATAATACCGACTGGATAACGCTTGGCATGTACGGATATACTACGGAAAGCAAAGCCGCGGAAGAGTATTATTTTGATATACATAACCAAACTTATCCGTCCGATTATAGCCACCGCGGAGGTATTTTATTTGACAACTCTTTAAGATACTATACTCATTGGGAGTATGAAGGCACGGTAAATCCGAAAGCGACTACGAAACAGGAAAGATACGGCATATGGATACTGCCGCTTACCCCTTCTATGTTATATATGGGGTACAATCCGTCAGCCGCACAAGATTATTATAACAGAATGCTTAACGACACGACGGCAGCCAATGATCCTTCCATATGGAGAGACATTTTTCTCAGATATAAATCTTTATTTAACGCTTCGGAGGCATTAACAGACTGGAGCTCTCAGCCGATTACAGCGGAAGAAGGCAGCAGCTTATCGTATTCCTATCATTTTATAAACTTTTTTAACGCTTTAGGATATGTGAGTACGGATTATTACGCTTTGGATGAATTTAATAATCCCGTTGCGTTTACCGTTATGGAAAAATCAAACGGCGAGCATACGTTTATAGCGTACAATAATTCCGATAACGAAAAAAAGATTAAATTCTTTCCGAGGTCAGGCTCTTCCCTTCCGAACAACGGCGAGATGACAATACCTCCGAAAGTACTCGCCCAGACAAAAGATTTTCAAAGCTTAAAATATGATCTTATTCCGTCGGAAATTACCATAACTCCGAGCACAAATACCGCGCTCAATACATATAGTATTTTCTCGGATAATTTTCTGGGAGCTGTTATCGACGGGCACATTTATAATGACCCTTATAATGACGCCCTTACGCTGGATTTATGGAAAGAAGGAAGCATAACTACCGTGGAAATTACGTTTTCTTCTTCTTCGGCTTCTCCCGAAGGTATGGAAGGCGTAAATTATTTGTCGGCAAAAAGAACCTATGCCGGCTGGGGAGGATGGGGATTCAAGTTTGCGGACGGCGCGCTGGACATGTCTTCTTTTCATGACGGCAAAATAGAAGTCAGCATCAAAATAGATTCCGCTTCCAATGTCGCCGAAGATTTTGAAATAGGCCTTGAAACGGCATTCGGCCCGGTTTGGTTTGCTCTGGGAAGTTTGGGATTTAATCAAAATTCAACCGATTGGCAGGTGATATCAATACCTTTAAGCGACCAATATATAACGGAAAGAAGCTTACGCTATGTTACGACTCCTTTCATGATGGCGCATAATGCCGGCTCGTCTTCAAGGTCGTCAAACGAGTGGGATATCCCGGTAAATATTTCTTCCGTTTTATGGAAAAAATCCGAATCACAGCTGCAGCTGTCCGCCTATTTTTCGGCTGAGTTAAAAAATCGCGCCGACAATGAGCCTGCATCGGTCATAGGGTGGACGCATTCGGATTTTAGGCAAAGATACGCGGTCGCGCAGCAGTATATTGAGATCGGTTTAAATAATTCCGAAGGAAACAGCTGGTGTCTTCAAATTTATACTGATAATACCGGCGATGATCTTCAATACGGCGGAAATATATCTTCGGATACCGTTTCCGGTCTGGTAAATATCAGCAGTGCAAATACTGCGATGATTCCGATTATGTGGCGCGTTGACCATGGAATTTTTGATTTGAACGCGTCGAGTCAGACGCTCGTCAACGATGACGGCGGTTCAGGGCTTATGGTGTGGGGAGCTTTAAGGGATGTTGCCGCTTTTTCAAATACGCCCGGTTCTCTCGGCTACGGAAGCGATGAAATTATAATTTGGGACAGGCAGGGTTTTAAATGGGACCAATGGGGCATGACAAGGGGAGTTCCTATCGAAGATAAAAAAGTCAGGTTATATTTTCTCGCGGATTTCAGAAACGCGATAAAGGGTTATTCGTATAAGGCAAATATAGTGATTGAATATTTTAACGAGTAGGGAAAGGATATTCAAAGTGGAAAACTTCACGGTATCTCCCGATAAGAAAACTGTTTTTATAATGGGCGCAGGAGCAAGCAAAGACGACGGTATTGCCGTTCAGAATGAGATTTTGGATAAAATAATAAAAGGCAAGTTTTCATTTCCTCCTGAAAAAGACGATTCGGTAACTTTCAAAGAGTACACCAAAATATCATCCAATATTAACGAGCTGGTGAATATTGTTTTTGCCGACGGAGCTCAGAAAAACCTCAGCCTTGAAAGTCTTTTTAATATTTTAGAAACGGCTCTGGACAAAAGAGAAAATATAGGCGGGCTTGAACTTAAAAAAATAAGACTTTATTATGCCGATTTGATAAAAGGCATAATGTACGCCACAAGAATAGACTCCAAACTTGAAGACCATAAAGTCGAAAACTTTCTTGACGGAAAAAAGCAGCCTAAGAGCCCGTATACCGAAATGGGCGCTAAACTGTACAAACAGTATAAATACGGCAAAATAAGTTTTTCATTCGTTAATTTCAATTATGACATATGTCTCGACAGAGTTTTGCTTTCAATGCACGATAAAAAAGAATCGGAATCTTTTGACCTGGATTACGGCATTGAACTCGGGAATTACGCTTTGGAGCCCGGGCGCAAACTGTGGTTCGGAAAACCGAGAAGCAGGAAGATGTATCTTCTGCGGCCTCACGGTTCGGTAAATTGGCTTTTTTGCCGTTCATGCGGAAATGTGTTTTCAAAACTTACCAGGCAGAATAAAGTCGCCGATATAATACAGAGCACCAAATGTTATAACTGCAAGCTTTCAAATCTCGAGCCTTATATTATTTATCCCAGCTACAACAGGATTTATGAGAACAAACATCTGATTCAGATTTGGCTCCGTACGGAAAAACTTCTGATGGAGGCCGATAAATGGTGTTTCATAGGTTATTCTCTTCCCGAAGCCGACAGGTACTTTACGTATATTTTGACGCGGGCTTACAACTACAGAAAGGCGGTGGGCTGCAATACCGAAGTTTCCGTCGTAAATATAAACAGGGATGTATTCGCGAAATTCGGCACTTACTTTAATAAAGTCGTAAAGTACGAATGCACTTTCAAAGAGTTTACAAATAAATATTTTTCAGCCGGAGAGGGGGGCTGACAATGAAAGCTTTGGCCGGAGCAATTTTAAAAATGCTGGGAGTGCTCTGCATTGGAATAGCGGCTTATGTCATCGTAAGATGGTATATATATTGGCTGGCTTACTATCTTATAGGAAACTTTAAAATATCCGTTGTTATCGGGCTTTTGACTTTTTTCATGGCTCCTCTTGCGGGAATTATTGATTTGTTCTGGCATTGGTTCGCCGCTCCTGCCGTTGAAATGTGGAAATATTTTCTGGCTTATTTTATCGGAGGAAAAATTTTGCTGTTCGTAGGCAAAATACTTAACGGAAGATAGAACGGCAATTACGAATTACGAATGACGAATTACGAATCAACGGCAAACTGCAACGGCAATTACGAATCAGCAACAAAGATAAGGCCGTACGGGCGGGCGTAGGTATAGGTCAACTCACCTCCCTTTTTGACGGCCCTCTGATATGACTTTTATCTCAACCCGTCTGTTTTCTGGAGCAGCGGTATTTTTTTTGTCCGCAAAGTTTGACGCTCCTAATCCTTTAGGCTCAATTATCTCAAAATCCACATCGTTATTAGCGAGCTCATTGGCGACAAGAGCCGCCCTCCTGAGAGAATACTGTTTGTTAATCTCATCGCTTCCGGTTGAATCAGTGTAACCCTCAACCAAAACTTTGAATTTTTGCCCTTGATTCTCTGAAATATATTTATTTATTTCGGATGCGACCTTCATAACTTCTTTTACTCCGTTTGCCGAAAGCTCAAATTTTGCGCTGCCGGTAAAAAGCTTATCCTGCGTCAAAACAAAACTAAGCTTTAACTGACCTGCCTGTTTCGTTTTGGGCACACCGGCCGCGCCGGCAGTTGTTTCTTTTTTTGTATCTTTCATATTCTGTTTTGGCTGAACAGACTTTTTTACATCGGCCGCTTTCCGGGTGACGGCTTCCTGTTCGGCTTTCCCGGCAGTTTTTGCGGCTCGGGCTTCTTCAGCGGCTTTTTTCTTTTGAGATTGTTCTTCTTCTCTTTTTGCTTTTAGTTCGGCTTCCTGCTTTGCTTTCTCAGCAGCTTTTGCGGCTTGGGCTTCTTCAACTGCTTTTTTCTTTTGATATTGCTCTTCTTCTCTTTTTGCTTTTAGCCCGGCTTCCTGCTTTGCTTTCAATTCTTTGGCAGCCTGTTTTTCTATTGTTACTCTGTTTTTTTCTTCCGCTTCAGCCTTCTTTATCGCAAGCTCGGCGGCTTTCGCTTCCAGTTCAGCTTTTATTCTTGCCTGCATGGCGGCTTTTCTTTCGGCTTCTTCTTTTAACCTTATTTCTTCGGCTCTTTTTGCTTCATGCGCTTCGATTTCGGCGCGCCGTTTAGCTTCTTCCGCAGAGCGCTTTGCAGATTCTTTTTCATAGGCAATCCTTGCCTTTTCATCTTTTTTACGCTGCTCGGCCGCCAACTTCGCTTCAAACTCGGCAATTTCAGCTTCCATTTTCGCCTTTCTTATTCTTTCGGCTTCAAAAAACTTTTGCCTTTCTTCAATTTCCATCTGCTTTTTTTCTTCGGCGATACGCATGGCTTCTTCTTCAGCGCGAAGTTTCTCTTCCGCTTCTCTTTTTTTCTGCTGTTCAAACATTCTCGCTTCTTCTTCGGCTTTCAACTTTTCATCTATCTTTTTCAGCCTTTCTTCTTCTGCAGTCTTTTGAGCGGCTTCAAATTCCGCTTTTTGCATGGCGGCTTGTTCAGCCGCTTCTTTTTTCAATCTTTCCTGTTCCGCTTCAGCTTCTCTTATCGCTTTTAGTTCTGCCTCTTCACGCGCTTTTAATGCCGTCGCTTCTTCATCTGCCTTCCGTTCTTCCTCCAGCCTCTGTTTTTCTATTTTTAAACGTTCTTCGTCAGCTCTTCTTTCTTCCAATTCTTTTTGCTTTTGTTCTACTGCAAGCCGATTTACTTCTTCTTCAGCGCGTCTCTGCTTTTCAATTTCCAGATTAGCTTCTATTTCAATTCTTCGTTTTTCTTCAACAGCGTCCTTTTGAGCGGCTTCAAACTCGGCTTTTTGCCTGGAGGCTTGTTCCGATGCTTCTCTTTTCGATATTTTCTGTTCTGCTTTTTCAGACGCGTTTCTTTCGCCTTCTTCGCGTTTTGCTGTTTTTTCAGCTTCTTTTCTCTCATTTTCAAGAAATTTCTGTTTTTCTTTTTCTGATTTGGCGTCTTCTGTCGCTTTTTTCTTTGCTTTAGCAGCTTCCGTTTTTTTGCGTTCGGCTTCTTTCCGCGCTATTTTTTTAGCCTCATCCGCTTCCAGTTTCTCTTTTTTCGCTGATGCGGCAGTTTTGGCTTTTTCATCTGCTCGTCTCTTGGCTTCCGCTTCTTCTCTAAGCCTCTTTTCAGCTTCCAATTCTCCGTCGGCAATAACTATTTTCCTCTTAACCCTGGAACCTTTTTGCGATTGGGAAACATTTTGGGCATACGCGGGAACTTCCGAAAAAATCGCAAAAATGAATGCTAAAAGTATTATAGAAATTATTTTTTTCATTTCATTTCTCTCAAATATATAATTGAGTTTCTCTAAAAAACCTATTATGGCTATTCATATAAAATATAGCAGAAAGTACCTAAAATTTGAAGGGAAAAATGAATAAACGGCAATGCGGGGAGGCAGCGGTAGGGTAACAAACAAAAAAGCACGTTTAAAAATAAACGTGCTTTTTGCCTTTAACTATTCTCTATTATCTGTCTTCTAAAGCTTTTTCCAGTCTGTTCATTCCTTCTTCTATTGATTTTATTGAAGTGGCGTAAGAGAGCCTTATACAGCCTTCGGCTCCGAAAGCGGAACCGGGAACAACGGCTATTTTTGCTTTTTCAAGCAGGTAATCGGCAAGATCCATATCATTTTTTATAACTTTTCCGCCTAAAGTTTTTCCTATAATCTTTGAAAAATTAGGGAAAACATAAAACGCTCCGTTCGGCTTTATGCAGGAAATTCCTTCCATTTTATTAAGCCTTTCAAGTATATAATCTCTTCTTTTTTCAAATTCGATTCTCATTTTTTCAACTTCGGCCTGCGGGCCGTTTAAAGCTTCAACCGCGGCTTTTATTGATATTGACGTCGGGTTTGACGTTGACTGGCTCTGTATTTTTGTCATTGCCGAAATAATGTCTTTAGGTCCTGCAGCGTAACCTATTCTCCAGCCCGTCATCGCGTACGCTTTGGAAACTCCGTTTACGACTATTGTCCAGGCTTTTGCTTCCGGCAATACCGACGCGGTCGAGCAAAATTTGAAATTATCGTACACTAAGTGTTCGTATATTTCATCGGATATTATCAAAATTTTGTTTTCCACGCACACTTTGACGATTTCTTTGAGCTCATCGCATGAATACGTCACGCCCGTAGGATTTGACGGCGAATTTAAAACTATAGCTTTTGTTTTAGGCGTTATCGCTTTTTTTACTTCGACAGGGTCAATTTTGAAATTATTTTTGTCGTCGGTATTGATTATTACGGGCACGGCTCCGGCAAGAATCGCCATATCGGGATAAGAAACCCAGTAGGGCTCGGGTATTATCACTTCGTCGCCGTCGTTAAATACCGCCATAAAAAGATTGTAAAGCGAATGTTTCGCGCCGCATGAAACAATAATTTCATCCTGAGTATAATCAAGCCCGTTTTCTTTTTTAAGCTTATTGATAACGGCGTTTTTTATTTCAGGCGTTCCCGGCACCGCGCAATATTTAGTGAAGCCGGAGTTTATCGCTTTAACGGCGGCTTCCTTAATATTATCAGGGGTGTCAAAGTCCGGCTCTCCGGTTCCGAAACTTATTACGTCTACTCCCTGCTGCTGCAATGCCTTCGCTTTGGCGTCTATTGCCAAAGTCGGAGAAGGCTTAATTGCCTGAACTCTTTTTGAAAGATACATTTTCTTCCCCCTAATAAAAGACGCCCCTTATAAATATATTGGGCGCCGTTTGATTTCAACTTGCTGAATGCCGGTGTTTGACATTTTTTTTAAATTTTTGTAGATTATACAGATTACAAAGGAGTATGTCAAATGTATGCGATAATCAAGACGGGCGGAAAACAGTACAGAGTAGAAGAAGGAATTAATTTAGTAGTAGAGAAGCTTGGAGAAGCCGAAGTAGGTCAGGAAGTTGTTCTCGGCGAAGTTCTTATGCTTGCAGACGGCGAAAAAGCAACCGTAGGAAAACCTACCGTAGCTGGCGCCAGCGTTGTAGCTAAAGTGATAGCTCAGAAAAGAGCTCCTAAAATTTTGGTGTTCAAAAGAAAACCGAAAAAAGGCTACAAGAAAATGCAGGGACATCGTCAGTATGTAACAGAGCTGGAAATAACAAAGATTAAGGCTTAACCCTTAGCAAGATTAAATCAGGAGACACAAAATGGCAACAGTTAAAGCGCAAGGATCGTCTAGTAACGGCCGCGATTCGCATGGCCAGCGGCTAGGCGTAAAAATATACGGAGACCAAAAAGCTTCGGCAGGCGCGATTATAGTGCGTCAGCGCGGAACGAAGTTTTTTCCCGGAGTAAACGCGGGAATGGGAAAAGACAATACCATATTTGCTAAAGTCGCGGGGACCGTCAAATTTATAAGAAAGTCCGGCGACAGATGTTACGTAAATATTCTTCCGTAAAATAAAAGCTAATGTTTATAGACAAAGCAAATATTTTTCTTACAGCCGGGCGCGGTGGCGACGGCTGTATTTCTTTTAGAAGGGAAGCCGGCGTTCCTTACGGCGGGCCCAACGGCGGCAACGGCGGAAAGGGCGGCAATATCTATTTTGAAGCAGACCCTCATAAAACAACTCTTTTAGACCTTTCATACAGACCTAAGTTTAAAGCCGATGACGGACAAAAAGGACAGCCGAGCGATAAATACGGAAAATACGGCAAAGATTTAATAATTAAAGTTCCGGCAGGCACGCTCGTTTTTAAAAACGGCGGATTATTCGCCGATTTAAAAACAGCCGGTGAAAAAATTTTAGCCGCAAAAGGCGGAAGAGGCGGAAGGGGAAACGCGTCTTTTAAAACGGCAAAAAACACCGCTCCTAGGATTGCGGAAAATGGCGAGCCCGGAGAAACCGCGGAGATAAATTTAGAACTGCGTCTTATTGCCGATGTGGGTTTTGTAGGTCTTCCAAATGCTGGAAAGTCAACTCTTCTTGCCAAAATTTCCGCCGCGAAACCTAAAATTGCTGATTATCCGTTTACAACTCTTGCTCCGAACTTAGGAGTTGTTGACTATAAAGGCAGGCATTTTACAGCTGCCGACATTCCCGGAATAATTGAAGGCGCGCATGAAGGAAAAGGGCTGGGCTTAGAGTTTTTGAGGCATATACGCCGCACAAAAGTTCTTATACATTTAATAGATGTCAGCGGTTTTGACGAAAGCGACCCTTATGAAAACTATAAAACCATAAATAACGAGCTTAAAAAGTATTCAAAATATCTTGCTAAAAAACACATTATAATAGTATTGAATAAAATCGACCTGCCTGATTCCCAAAAACATATAAAAGCATTCAAAAAACATTTAAAAACAAAAAAATTCATAATGATTTCAGCGGCAACCGGCGAAGGCGTTGACAAACTTTTGGCGGAGACCGTAAAAATGCTTGATAAACCGTTGAAATTTAACGCCGAAGAAGAAATAGAAGTTGTTCCTGTAAAGAAATATGTTTATGAGCCGGAGTTTAAAATTCATATGGAAGACGGCGTTTTTGTAGTCACCGGCAAAAAAGTTGAAACTTTAACGGAAATGACAAAGTTCAGCGAAGAGGATGCTTTGAGACGTTATCAGAATATACTCAAAAAAATGGGTCTTGAAGATGAACTTGAAAGAATGGGCTGTAAGCCGGGCGATTTGGTAAGAATCGGCGGACTTGAATTTGAATATGAGAAATAGTAAAGAGGAAATATGAAACTTGGTATTGTCGGTCTTCCGAATGTTGGCAAATCAACATTGTTTAACGCTATTACTAAAGCCGGGGCGGAAGTAGCTAATTATCCTTTCTGTACCATAGACCCTAATGTGGGCGTTGTGGCCGTGCCGGATAAAAGGCTGGATTTTCTTGAAAAAGTTTATAATTCAAAAAAGAAAGTTCCGGCAGCCGTAGAGTTTGTCGATATTGCAGGGCTTGTTAAAGGCGCTTCGCAGGGCGAAGGTTTGGGCAACCAGTTTTTGGCGCATATAAGGGAAACAGCGGCTATAGTTCATGTTGTAAGATGTTTTGAAAGCGGCGATATTACGCATGTTATGGGCGGAGTTGACCCTTTGAGAGATATTGAAATAATAGACACCGAGCTGATTTTAGCCGACATGGAAGCCATGGCAAAAAAACTTGAAAGGCTTGAAAAAGGCATAAGGTTAAATGACAAAAAAATTTTGGCTGAAAGAGAGCTTGCCGTAAAAGTTAAAGCGCATCTTGAATCAGGAAGTCCCGCGAGAACTTTGGACTTAACCGAAGATGAAAAAGTAATGCTGAAAGAGTTTTTTCTTATAACCGCAAAACCTGTATTGTACGCCTGCAATGTTTCTGAAAATGACATTCCCGGTCTTGAAAATAAATATACAAAAATTGTTGAAGATAAAGCTAAGGCCGAAGGCGCTCAGGCAATACCCATATGCGCGAAAATCGAAGCCGAGCTTTCAGAGCTTTCGGACAGCGATCAGGAAACTTTTTTAAAAGATTTGGGTCTTGAAGAACCCGGGCTAAACAGACTTGTAAGAGCAGGTTACTCTCTTTTGGGGCTTGCAACATTTTTAACGGCAGGCGAAACAGAAACACGCGCGTGGACGATAAAGAAGGGTTTTCTCGCTCCCCAGGCGGCAGGCGTTATACATTCGGATTTTGAAAGAGGATTTATCAGAGCGGAAGTTATGAGTTATGATGATTTGTACAGGCTTGGCAGCGAGAAAGCGGTTAAAGATGCCGGGCTTCTAAGGAGCGAAGGCAAAGATTATATTGTCAAAGACGGGGATATAATAGAATTCAGGTTTAATGTTACGAAATAGATGCAGGGATGCAGAGAGGCGGAGAGGCAGGGTAACGGCAAAGACAAAAATAACGGCAGAGGATGGTTAAGAGGTAAATGAAAACTCTTGATGAAATAATAAAAAACCGTAGAAGCACGAGAAGTTATAAAACAGCACCTGTAGAGAAAGAAAAAATTATGCAGATGCTTGAAGCTGCAAGACTCGCACCTTCGGCGTGCAACGCGCAGCCGTGGAAATTTATAGTTGTCGAAACTCCGGAACTGAAAAATGGCGTTTTTAAAGAGGGACTCAATAATCTTGTTGTTCCGAACAAATGGGCAGGCGACGCTCCGGTTATAATAGTTGTGTGCAGTCAGACAAAATTTTTTGTGCATAATATAGCGGAGAAAATTCAGGATGTCGATTATCATTTGATAGATTTGGGTATAGCCTGCGAGCATCTTGTTTTAAAAGCCGAAGAGTTGGGGCTTGGGACATGTTATATCGGATGGTTCAGAGGCAAAGAAATAAAAAAGATTTTAAATCTTCCGTCATCATATAAGGTTGAATGCTTAATTACTTTGGGATACGCTAAAGACTCGGACATAAAACCTACGCCGAGAAAGGCTTTGGAAGAAATCGCTGAGTTTAGGTGAAAATATGGAAATAGTATCCGTTGATAAAAAAGAATTGATTGAAATAACATCCAAGCTTGCTTTTGAAATATGGCGCGAGCATTACGCTTCCATAATCACTTCGGAGCAAATTGAATACATGCTTGAAAAATTTCAGTCGGCCGAAGCCATTGCAGGGCAAATATCGGAAAATAATCATAAATATTTTCTCATAAAAGCTGACAGCGGCGAAATTGAAGGTTATTTTGCCGTTGTTTTTCTGAAAGAAGACGCTTTTTTAAGTAAATTTTATATTCGTAAAAACAGCCGCGGCAAAGGGTATGGGAAAGCTTCGCTTTCATTTATAAAAAAGATTGCGGAAAATAACAACTCCGAATATATTTGGCTGACGGTCAATAAAAATAATTTAAATTCAATAGAAGCTTATAAAAAAATGGGATTTTATATTGACAGCGAAATAAAACAGGACATAGGCAACGGTTTTGTTATGGACGATTATAAGATGGTTTTGAAGATATAATAAAGGAAAGAGTGAAGAGTGAAAAGTGAAGATAACGAGTTTTCGCGAAGCGAAAACCTATTAACGGGTTTCGGCAGAGCCGAAACACAATATCTTCACTCTCCACTCTTCAATCTTCACTCTGTAGTGGGGATTTAATGGACATTCATTTTACAATGTGGGCTACTTTTTGGGTCATTGTAATTACGGCTTTATTTATAGATTTGGTAATTTTAAACAAACATCACGGCAATGTGACGATGAAAGGGGCCGCGGTGATGGTATGCGTTTGGGTGGGGCTTGCGCTGTCTTTCGGCGCGGCAATATACTTTGTTTTTACTCCGGAAAGAGCTTTGGAATATGCTGCGGCTTATGTTGTGGAATATTCTCTTTCCATAGACAATATGTTTGTGTTTTTGATGATTTTTTCTTATTTCGCGGTCCCGAAACACCATCAGCCCAAAGTTTTAATGTACGGCATAATTGGCGCGGTGCTCTTGAGATTTTTATTCATTTTTGTAGGCGTTCAGCTGATAAACGCTTTTGCGTGGCTGATATATATTTTCGGTGCGGTTCTTATATTTACCGCGGTTAAAATGGTTGTCAAAAAAGATAAAAAAATGGATCCGTCCAAAAACATAGCTTATAAAATGCTGAAAAAAATATATCCGTTTAAGCCGGATCACGGTACGGATAAATTCTTTTTAAGGGAAAACGGCGTTTTGTATGCCACTCCCATGCTTGCGGCAGTTGTTGTAGTAGAGATGAGCGATATAGTTTTTGCCATAGATTCCATTCCCGCGGTGCTGTCAATTTCAAGAGATACTTTTATCATTTATACTTCAAATATTTTCGCGATTATAGGCTTAAGATCATTGTATTTTTTACTTTCAAATTTGGCCGAGCAGTTCAGGTTTTTACAGTACGGAGTTGCCGTGATACTGTTTTTTGTCGGAATAAAGATGCTTGTTTCCCATTTTTATCACTTTCCTACGGCGGCGTCGCTTGCCGTCCTAATAAGCATACTTGCCGCTTCTATAATCATTTCAAAAGTAAGAAGATAGGAGGGTAGGAAGATAAGAAGGTAAGCGGCAAGTAATAATTAACAACTGTTGTGTTTACTTATCATCCTATCATCTAATCTTCTTATCTTCAAAACAAAAAAAGACAGGCTGAATTTTAAAGTTCAGCCTGTCTTTTTTTGTTTTGTAAGAATTAATTATCTTTTGAAAAATATCCCAAAACTTTTCCTATAATTTCAAGTTTATTTGTTTTTATCTGCTTGTCTTTTGAATCTATATGCGCGGCCGTTATATTGCCTTTTTGTACTGAAATTTTTGCTATCGTGTAACCGAAGTCGGTTTTAATCAGCATATTTTTGTCATTTAAAGGAGTTATCATTTTCTTTATTACGCAAAACGAATCTTTTGGAATTTCCGGAGACATATTTTCGTTTGTATATCTGATAACGAATGTCGCGTCGGAAAAGAGACTGATGGGAAGTTCCACAAAATCTTCGTATTCGTTATCGGAATATTTGAAAAAGCCGGCTTTTTTCCCTTCATGAACGCTCATAAGCGGAACATTGACTATTTTTGTCGGAATCGGCATGCTGTAAGTTGCTTCAAAGCTTTCAATTATATTAATGCCGGCTTCTTTTATCGCGCTGATAATTCTGTCAATCTGAAGTCTGCTTAAAGGATATTTTCCTTCAAGCCAGCTTTCAATCGATGAGGCCGGAAGTTTCAGTTTTTCAGAAAGCCATTTGGCGTTTTTGTCGAGATCTTTTAAAGCAAGCGCGGCGTTTTTTCTTACGATAGCTTCATTACTTTTTGAATCATATATAAGCTGCTCTTCGCTTACGTTAAAAAATTTCGCGAGTTTGGAAACTTCATAAACATTCGGGGTTCGCTTTTCATTTTCCCAGTAATTTACCGTCACTCTGGAAATGTCAAGTTCTTTGGCAAGTTCATCCTGCGTAAGATGGCGCTCCCTTCTCATCAGTTCGAGCTTTTTTGAATTAAACTTTTTCATGATTGTCTCCGTTGACATAGTTCAATGCTTATGATAACTTATATATACCGTACGCATTGTAGTATTCCTGAATCTAAACAATATGTTTTTTAAAAAATTAAGTCAACAGCTGACTTTTTTATTTATTACACACATTATTATGTTTTTTATACTAGCACAAATATAAAATATTTTCAACTTTAATTTTATTGAACTTAAGCCGTAGTTAAACTATACTATTTAAAATGAAAAACATAATAATCACTGCGCTGTGTGTTATATCATTGTTTTTGTGTTATTTTAAGTTTTCTTTTGCCGGCGAACTTAAAATTACGCGGATTGAGACGGTAAATAATTCCGATTATGACATAACAATAAATAACTCGATTTCCGTTCATAACGTTGTTTTAAAAAACAAAGACGGAAAAAATGCCGTTGAATTTCCGGTTTATGAGGCAGGCGGAAAAATATACAAACAGTTTTCCGTTTTGAGAAGGGATTATAACGAATATTTGATTTCTTCTTTAAAAGAAAATAAAAAATCCGATTATGCGGCCGCTCCGGATTTTAAGATAAATAAATTTTCCAAATTAAAAAAAGAAGGAAATATAAAAGCTTTCGCTTCCGTTATTTTTGAAGACCGATTAGAAGTTGAATGCAGGATAATGGACGGTAAAAACGGACTCTGGGTTGCCTGGCCCGCAAATAAAAAAGAAGGCGTCTGGAAGCCTGATTTTTCTTTTAGCGACAAAGATTTAAAAAAACGCGTTGAAGACGCTTTAATAATGAAATATAATAAAAAAGATGAAAGAAAATAAAATAAGAAAAACCGTTCTTGATATATTATCGTCAATAGGACTGCCCGTGATATCGGGAGGTCTTTTTATTGTCTGGATAATTTATTTTTTTAAAAATCCGGTATTTATATTTCCTCTTGCAGCAATCCTTGTAATCAGCTTATATTATTTTTCAGGCCCGATTTACGGCGGGGTGATGGCTGCTTTTGCCGTTGGTTCGGCTATGTTCGGAATGAGGTTTATCGGCGATACGTTTTCCGCGCTTTTGGTGATTCTTGAAATTGTATGGCTGATTTCTTTTTATTTCATCCTCGAAATGTACAGAAACCAATATGTTTTGATGAAAAACAGAATGAAGGAAGAGTATGAAATTCTCGACAGAGACATAACGTTTAAAGACTCTGAAATAATTGAAAACAATAAGAGGACAAACGCCGTTATACAGCAGATTGAAAGCTTTCAGACAATGGGAAGAATGCTTCAGACATTTGAAGCTTCTCTGGACGAGTCTGAAATAATAGAAAAATCCGGAGAGCTTGCGTCTAAGTTTATAGGAAGCGGAAACTGGAAGCTTAAGAAAAACGCGCAAGGGGATGTTTTCGCCAGATATATTAAAACGACCGGCTTGCCGCTGATTATTACCGATTTGTCGGCCGACAGGCGTTTTTCCATGACGCAAAACAGGTATTTTTCCGTGATCGCCGTGCCGGTTGAAGTTAACGGCGCGTTTTGGGGCATTCTCAGGGGCACTTCTCCTAAGAAAAATGCGTTTGACGATGCTGACTTAAGGCTTCTTTCGATTCTTGCGGGAATAGTCAGCGCGGTTTTAAATAACGCCTCTCTTTACCAAAAAATACAGAGCCTTGCCATTACGGACGGGCTTACCGGTTTATACACGCAAAGCTATTTTAAAGAAAGAATCAAAGGAGAAATAAAACGCGCGAAAAGCAACAAAGTTCCGCTTTCCGTAGCGTTAATCGACATAGATTTTTTCAAGAAAATTAACGATACGTACGGACATCAGGCGGGCGATGTTATTTTAAGCCAGGTTGCCAATCTTCTTCGCGGACGCTTCAGGGAAACGGATTTTATTTCAAGGTACGGCGGAGAGGAATTCGGGGTAATAATGCTTCACACTAATGAAGAAGAAGCTAAAAAAGTGCTGGAAGAAGTAAGAGCAAGCATAGAAAAAGAACGTTTTTTTCTTCCGGTAGAAAGCTATCATCCGGTGCAGGTGAGAATAACGGTCAGCATAGGATTTGTCGAACTTGGGAAAGGCGTCTCCGCGGCTATTGAAGACGAACTTATAAAAAAAGCCGACAAAGCGCTTTATAAGGCAAAAGAATCCGGAAGAAACTGTATTGTGAGATATGAAAATGAATAATAAAATTTTTCCTTCACTTGTAATTGCGGCCGTTCTCGGAGCGCTTGGCTATTTTATACCGAAAGGCATAGGCACGATAGTATTGTCATATTTCATAATGCTTTCCGGATTATATTACGGCAGGTGGATAAAAGAATCCGTGATAGTCGGCAGTCTTTTGGCGTCTTTTGTAATTTTCAACCATATGAACGAATATCCTTTTGCGTGTATAGCTTCAATCATATTTTTTATTTCGGTTATTCCCATACCGTATTACTTTATTTACAAAACCGAAAAAGAAGAAAAAGAACTGTCCGCAAAAAATTCTAAGCTTAAAGAGAAATATACCGATATTCTTGCCGAGCATTCTTTTGCTTTGGAAGAAAGGCAAAAATATGAAGATAATATTGAGCGCATTATGCAGCTTTATATTATAGGAAGAGATTTGTCAAAAAATGTTTTTATTGAAGATTATACCGAGACAATTTTGAGGGCCATTACAAGGCGCGCGGGAGTTGTCAGCGTCAGTATGTTTAAAAGGGGCAAAGGCGAATGGATGCCTCTGGCTTTTTCTAAACCTTATCAGAAAAACGACTGGGTAAAATATATGTCTGACAATAAACAGCTTGCAAATGAACGCAGGTATGCCGTAGTTAACAGCTCTTCTTTCTGCACTTTTCAGGAAAGCGTTGTTTTTTGGCCTTTGAAAATAGAAAACGAACTTTTGGGATGCATGCTTATAGTTGTCGAGAGGGCGTATGCGTCCCGTTATGTTGAAGAAGGTTCAATTTTCGGACCGCAGATATCTCTAGGGGCAAAAAGAGCCAATCTTTTTGCGGAAGTCAGCGAGCGTTCAAGAAATGACGGTTTAACAGGGCTGTACCTTAAAAGATATTTCATGGAAAGGCTTCAGTCCGAACTTCAAAGGGAAAAACGCTATTCGGGCGGTTTCTTTATAATTATGCTTGATATTGACCATTTTAAAGACGTAAACGATAAATACGGGCATCTTGCAGGCGATAAAGTTTTGTGCGCCATTGCCAGAATTCTTACGGATTGCGCCCGTCCGGGGGATTTAATATGCAGGTACGGCGGCGAGGAGTTTACTATTTTTATGTCTATGGCGACGAAATATGAGGCAAGGTCGGTCGCACAGGAAATAAATACCATGGTTAATAATAAAAAGTTCCATGAAAACGGAGAAACTTTTAGTGTTACAATAAGCGCCGGAATAAGCTGTTATCCGAAAGGCGGCAAAACGGTGCATGAGATAATCAATGCCGCGGATAAAGCTTTATACAAAGCCAAAAATGACGGAAGAAACCGCGTAGTTCTTTTCACTGAGTGCGGAGTTTCAAGTTAAAGGCAAGAACGGCAGAAGCTCGGAAGTTTGGCAGCTCGGCGGCTCAGCAAAGACAAAAGATTTGTTGTTGCCGTTACCGGGCTTCTGAACTGCCGAGCTTCTGAACTTCTGCCTTTTCTTTTTATTTGACTTGAATATACTAAAAGTATATAATAAATAATCTGTTTTATATTAAAAAATCAATAATTTTTGCTTGGGGGAAAGATGGCTAGCATTGTCCTGAAAAATGTCTGGAAACGATATGGAAGTCTGGATATTGTAAAAAACTTTAATCTCGAAATCCCGGAAAAATCATTTTGCATACTTGTAGGCCCTTCAGGATGCGGAAAAACGACTACTCTGCGCATGATTGCCGGTCTTGAAGAAATATCCGAAGGCGAAATATATATTGACGATGTAAAAGTTAACGATATTCCTCCGAAAAACCGCGATATAGCCATGGTATTCCAGAGTTACGCTTTATATCCTCATATGACGGTTTACGATAATATGGCTTTCGGATTGAAACTCAGAGGTTACAGCAAAAAAGAGATACAGCAGCGCGTAAACGAAGCGGCTGAAATTTTGGGCATAGGACATCTTCTTGAAAGACGCCCTAAGCAGCTTTCCGGCGGACAGAGGCAGAGAGTTGCCGTAGGAAGAGCTATAGTAAGAAAACCTAAAGTGTTTTTATTTGACGAGCCTCTTTCAAACCTTGACGCCAAACTCAGAATTCAGATGAGAGCGGAGCTTAAAAAACTTCACGAAAAGCTGCAAAGCACAATGATATACGTAACCCATGATCAGACAGAAGCCATGACCATGGGCGATATGATATGCGTTATGAAAGAGGGAGTTATACAGCAGGTTGCGGGGCCGCTGGAGCTTTACGATGAGCCGGCAAATAAATTTGTCGCTGGTTTTATAGGAAGCCCGCCTATGAACTTTTTTGAAGTTGACGTTATAAATAAAAACGGCGAAATATTTTTAAACGAAGGCACTTTTGAGATATCTTTGCCTAAACAGCATAAAGATAAAGTTATGCCCTACGCCGGAAAAAAAATGGTTATGGGCGTAAGGCCGGAAGATATATACGATAAATTATTCTATAACCGTGTAAATAAAGATGTCGGAAGTTTCGGCGCTACCGTAGAATTGGTAGAGCCGCTCGGAAGCGAAATATATCTTCATTTAAATACCGGTAAAAATACGCTTGTGGCAAAAGTTGACGCGCATAATCAGGCTAAAACGAATCAGCTCATTGAGCTTGTATTTAATTTGAACAAAAGCCACTTATATGAACTTAAAGACGGTTCTAAGGTTATCTAGTTGCATGAAGAAAATTTTATTTGTTTTCACTGTTATTGTTTTCGCGTTTACCGCATATGCCTGCTCAAATAATCCTGCGTCAAGCAAAGAGGTTCCTCCCGCTCCAAAGCCGGACAATTTTATTGACGCCGTAGCAGTGGCGGCAAAGAAAGCGGATTTTTATGTGCGCCTATCTTTTGATTTGGCCGACGGCTATCTTTCCGATAACAGCGTTGTAAGAAGAAGATACGGCAGAGATAATAAATATGTGAATAGTTTGGAGTTTGGGCAGGCGTCTATAACAGGAAAAGTATTTACTTCCCACATAAGCGGTCCTATATTTTGGTATTTGTATTATGATGTATCTAGCAGTTCCTCCCAAGTAATGATACCTGATTCAACGATTAATAACTTTTATAGCAGTGAACTCAAAAGACAGTATTTTATAGGGCTGGCTGAAACATCATTTGAAACATACCAGTATAATATTGACTTTACCCGCACTGATATTTTGGGAGAATTATTATCTTTTTCAGTTGTTTTTTCCAGTGCCGGTCATTTGACCGCAAAAGGCGCAGACATAAATATTGCAGTTCCTTTTGATATTGATGTTCATATGGCTTCAGGCGACACTCGTCGTTTTGGGGTTACCGTAAATGTACAGGGTTCAATAAAAGGGATTTTAGGAAATTTTGTTCCAAGCCCGGCGGCAGAGTTTGTTATAGAAAGCGGGCAGATAGTTGTCACTGGTACAGACCCGGATTTTCCTAATCCTTCTTATGAAATAACATTGAATTATTCAAGCGATGCGGCAGCTGGTATTTTTAAGGCTTTGCCTCCGGGTACTTTTACAGCCGATTATACATTAACCAAAGACGAAGCGTATTATATAAGAAGCGATGATCCGACAAGAAGGAGTTATATTTATTGGGATTACCCTTTATAAAAGATAAGAACGGCAGAGTTCAGAGTTCAAAGTTCAAATATTGTGTTTCGACAGAGTCGAAACTTATTTATACGTTTTCGCTTCGTGAAAACACCAAAATTGCACTTTGAACTCTGAACTCTGAACTTTGCCGTTGAAAAGGATTTATAATGAAAAAAGATGTAAAAAAACTTTTAAAAGCCGCGCATGAACCTTCAAATCTTGCAAGAAAAATGCATCCTTTTTATAAAGGTAAAATTGAAGTTGTTCCAAAGTGCAGAATTAAGGATTTTAACGATTTTTCGGTTTGGTACAGTCCCGGAGTAGCCGCTGTTTGCACTGACATCCACAAAAATCCGGAACTTGTTTATGAATATACAAATAAATGGAACAGCGTTGCGGTTGTAAGCGACGGTACAAGAGTTTTGGGGCTCGGAGACATCGGCCCCGAAGCAGGAATGCCCGTAATGGAAGGGAAAGCCCTTCTTTATAAATATCTCGGCGGAGTTGACGCTTATCCGATTTGTCTTGACACAAAAGATGAAAATAAAATTATTGAAACCGTTAAAATTCTCCAGCCTTCATTCGGCGGGGTGAATTTGGAAGATATTGAGCAGCCAAAATGCTTTCCGGTTCTTCAAACGCTCAGAAAAGAATGCCGTATACCCGTATGGCACGATGACCAGCAGGGAACCGCTCTTGTAACGCTTGCGGGATTTATTAATGCGTTGAAAGTTGTCGGTAAAAAAGTCGGCAAAGTTAAAGTCGCATTAATCGGAGCCGGTTCGGCTAACATATGCATAGCAAGGCTTTTGATGCTTTACGGAGTAAAACCCGGCAGTATAATCATGACAGACTCAAAAGGCACTTTGCATAAAGGCAGGACAGAACTTAAGAATTCATACCCTGAAAAATGGGAAATGTGTCAGGAAACTAATGAAAACGGAGTGCAGGGATATATTAAAGAAGCAATGGAAAACGCGGATGCGGTGATAGCGCTTTCAACTCCCGGGCCGGATATTATTAAGAAAGAATGGATAAAGGCAATGGCGAAAAATCCTATAGTTTTCGTCTGCGCAAATCCGGTTCCCGAAATATGGCCGTGGGAAGCAAAAGAAGCTGGCGCGGCTGTTGTAGCAACCGGCAGAAGCGATTTTGAAAATCAGGTTAACAATTCTCTGGGATTTCCCGGTGTATTTCGCGGAGTTTTAGACGTAAGAGCTTCAACAATAAGCGATACAATGGCGATAACCGCCGCGGTTGAGCTTGCCGCGTGTATTGCAGATAATAAAATAAGGGCAAACAAAATTCTTCCGACAATGGACGACTGGAAAATATTTCCGCAGGTTGCGGCTGCTGTAGGCATGAGAGCCATAAAAGAAAAGCTTGCCGGAAAAAAGATGAGCAGGGACGCTATTTTTAATCAGGCTGCGGAAATGATAAAGAGAAGCCGCGGCATTACGGAAACAATGATGTCTAAAGGCTATATAAAAAAATTTAGATGATGAGAACAATAAAATCAATCGAAATATCAAATGCAGTTGAGAAACTTTGCGCCGATGCGAATTATTCGCTTCCTTCGGACGTTTTGGAATCTTTGAAAAAGAATTCCGAAAAAGAGACGGGAATCGCAAAAGACATTTTTAACCAAATAATAAAAAATGCCGAAATCGCGGAAAATGAGAAAATTCCTTTATGTCAGGATACCGGAACCGCTAATTTTTTCATAAAGCTCGGCAGAGACGCGCAAATTAGCGGCGGCAATATTTATGACGCGGTAAACAAAGGCGTTGTTGCCGGATATGAAAAGAATTATCTGAGAAAATCAATAGTTTCAGACCCGCTGGAAAGAAAAAATACCGGCGATAATACGCCCGCGAATATATATGTTGATATTGTTGAAGGCGATAAAATCGAAATAACATTTATGCCTAAAGGCGGCGGAAGTGAAAACGCAGGCGCTTTGAAAATGCTTGAACCTTCAGCCGGATGGGAAGGCGTAAAAGATTTTGTTCTTAAAGTTGTTAAAGATAAGAGCGCAAATGCGTGTCCGCCTTTAGTAGTCGGAGTCGGAATAGGCGGCGATTTTGCATCCGTAGGACTGTCGGCGAAAAAAGCTTTGCTTAGAGAATTGGATTCTCATAATCAGGATGATTCGTATGCCGCTAAAGAGCAGGAACTCCTTAAAGAAATAAACAACCTCAAAATAGGCCCGATGGGAATGGGCGGCAGGACAACCGCATTGGCAGTGTTTATTGAAGTAAAGCCGGCACATATTGCGTCTCTTCCTGTTGCGGTAAGCATACAATGTCATTCGTGCAGAAGAAAGAAGATAGTGTTATGAAAATAAATGTTCAGGATTTAGCTTGTAATACAGGTATTCTTAAAGCAGGACAACAAATTTATTTGTCCGGAACAATTTTTACAGCCAGAGACACTGCCCACGCCAGAATTGTTAATATTATAAACAGCGGCGGTAAATCACATTTTGAGCTTGAAGGCTCGGCAATATATTATTGCGGCCCGTCGCCGGCTAAACCCGGGCAAGCGATAGGCGCGTGCGGTCCGACAACGTCAGCAAGAATGGATGTTTTTACTCCAAAAATATTGGAAAAAGGCGTTAAGATTTTGATAGGGAAAGGCGCAAGGAAAGATTTTGTCGTAGATTCAATAAAGAAGCATAAAGCTGTTTATCTTGCTGCAACAGGCGGAGTCGCGGCATTGTTATCTAAAACAGTTAAAAAAGCCGAGACTATAGCTTTTGAAGATTTAGGTCCGGAAGCAGTATATAAATTGGAAGTTGAAGATATACCGCTTATTGTGGCAGTTGACAGTGAAGGGAATGATATTTTTAAACGGCAGAAGCTGGGAAGTTGAGAAGCTGAGAAGTTGAGCAAAAACAAAAACGGCAGAAGATGGGAAGACAGGAAGTTGGGAAGTTTAGCAGCGGCAAGGACTTTAACGACCAAAGCTCCTCTCCGCATCTCAACTTCTCAGCTCTCTCAGCTTCTGCGAAGCGGAGCGGAGCATGTTTCTAGCATTTGACATCGGAAATACAAACATAACAATAGGGCTTTTTGTGTTTGAAAACGGAAAAGTAAAAAAAAGTCCGGTAAAAGTATGGAGAATAGCTACTGCTAAAGGCAGGACATCAGACGAATACGGTATAATTTTGATGGATATGTTCTATTATTCGGGGTTTAACGCCAAAGATGTTTCCCATATTGCGGCGGCAAGCGTGGTTCCGTCTTTAAATACTGTTTTTGAAGAGTTTGTAAAAAAATATTTCAATAAAAAGATATTTTTTATTAACCATATAAACAGCGGCGGATTGAAGTTTGCGGGTAATCCTAAGGAAGCCGGCGCTGACAGAATAGCAGACGCGGTTGCTGCCTATTCAGATTATGGCGGCGGTACAATCGTTATAGATTTCGGCACGGCAACAACTTTTGACTGCATAGATTTAAAAGGAAAATATTTAGGCGGAGCAATTGCTCCGGGGCCGGCTATATCGGCGCAGTCTTTAAGCTTAAAAACAGCGCAGCTTCCGCAGGTTGAGATGAAGAAACCTTTGAGGGCAATAGGAAATAATACGGTTGAATGCATACAGTCAGGGCTTTATTTCGGTTATGTCGGGCTTATAAAAGAAATAATAACAAGAATAAAAAAAGAGATGAAAGTTAATCATATTATAGCTACAGGCGGACTTGCGGAGTTAATGTCAGGAGAGATAAAAGATATTGAAGCTGTGTGCCCTGATCTGACTCTTGAAGGTATAAAAATTATTTGGGAGAAATCTCAAAAAAGCGGAAAACGCAAAAAATGAAAAAAATACTTTTTTCAGCTTTTATATGTTTATTTTGTTCATCAGCTTTGTTTGCCAATCCGTTTGGAGAGTTTAATAATGTTTTGGACAAAAATAAAATTTCAAAGCCGCAAGCCCAAGAGTATCTTGATGCTTTGGCAGGAGATGTCGGTCAGGCAATTTCAGGCGGCTCTTACGGCATAGGCGAAAGCATTGGGTTTTTCGGCATATATGCGGGTTTGAATTTATCAATACGGCAGGTTTCGGGCGGCAATAAAATTGTCGATAAAGCCGGCTACAATTATCTTATGTATCCGGTATTTCAGTTTGAGTTCGGACTTCCGTACGGATTAGACGCAATAATCAGAGGCACTCATTTCTATAATTCGACTGTTTTGGGCGGCGGTTTGAGGTGGGAAGTACTGAAAGGGCATGATTTGATAATACCTGCAATAAGCGTTCAGTCCGTATATAATCATGTTCAGGTTAACGATAACGGGAACAAATTTAACGCGTGGAATTTGAAAACTTCCGGAATGTTTTATTTTAACGAAATTCCTATTGTAAAACCTTATATGTTTGTAAGTTTTGACACAACGGACTTGAAAGCCAAATCTTCGGATTATTCAAATCTTTCCTCAAGCGTACAGGGCGCGGGGTACGGACTTGGGGTAAATGTCAAACTTTTGGCAATTGGTTTTAGCGGCAGTATTACTATGTACAGAGATGTGCCTAATTACAATATTAGCGTGTTTTTGGAGATGTTATAATAAAAAGAGTGAAGTTTGGAAGCTTGGAGAGCTTAGAAGTTTGGCAACTGCAAAGACGAAACGTACACAGCTCCTCCAATCATCTAAACTTCCAAGCTCTCTAAACTTCTTATAAAGGTGGTATAATGAAAAAATTATTATTATCGGCTTTTTTAATCACATTTTGCGCGGGTTTTGCAAAGGCAGGCCCGTTTGATGCTTTTAATCATGTTTTAAATTTAATAGCTTATAATTCCGGCGGTTCAAAAGATGGTGAAAGACTTGCTCAAAGATATCTTGACGTACTTGCAAAAGACGTCGGACAGGCAATATCCGGAGGCTCTTACGGCGTAGGCGGAAATCTCCGGATCAGCGATTTAAACCTTATGCTCAGTCTAAAAGTATCTTATCAGGACGTTGCAACTGACAATTTTATAGTAAGAACAAGCGGCGAGACATCAATCACTTATCCTATCATTCATGCCGAATACGCATTTGCGGAAAGGTATGATGCCATCGCGAGAGCCTCATATTTTAACAGTTCTGCTCTTTTCGGCGGCGGTTTAAGATATAAGATTTTAGTAAGCGAAGACGAAATTTATATCCCTACGCTTTCGGTTCAGTCGGTATATACTCATATTTTTTACAGCGACGGCGAATTAGGGAAATTTAACGCATGGAATTTAAAAACAGGAACAACCGCGTTTTTCGGGCTTATTCCGTATATTCAGCCATATGTTTTTCTCACATACGATTTCATGGGTTTAAACCCCGGTTCATCATATTATTCTCATCTTTCCGCGCGGGCTCAAGGTTTCGGATACGGAGCGGGCGCGAATATCAAAATGGATATGTTAAATATAAGCGTTTCAGTTTCAATGTACGATAACCTGCCGAATATAAGCTTCGGAGTTTTTGTAGGTATATAACATTTGTAGGTATATAACAAAAGTGAAGCAATAGTTTGCCGAACAATAAGCTATTAATTTTACGCTAAAGAGAATAAAATGTTTAAAAAATTTATTATGACATCAGGTGTATTTTTCATATTTACATGTTATATTTATTCCGCGCCTTTGGTTCAAGATAAATTTCAAAGTATTGTTTTGACGGAATATGGAATTGACACAAATAATTTATTTAGAGGATTAAATGAAATTGTTCAAATCGGAACAACTTCATATCTTGTAGCTTTAAATAAAGATAACAGAATTGCGATAAATAAAATAAACGATATGAAGCTTGAAGAATATATGCTTGTTAATGAAGAAATTGTTTGTTCCACATATTCCGTAAATACGTTAGTTTTACGCGGTATAGGAAGTGTTTGTGTTGACGACAGTCAAAATATTTATATTACATACTTATATTCAGACGGCTCAATAAAAACCGCAAAAATTTACATGCCAAGTAAGAGTATATTTTGGAATGTGCCTTATAAACCAAACAGCGCGTCAACATATGTGCCTTTGGATTCTGTGTATTATAAGGGTAATTTATATCTTTTGGTATCTGAAAGTGGCGATCAAGCAAAATTTCACATTGTAAAAATACCGTCAGATGGTCAAAGCGTATCAAATTTTGCATCTCAAATACCTAGTGGTAATGGTACTAATGAACCATATT
Organism: Candidatus Endomicrobium neocapritermitis; assembly: GCA_009778325.1. GTDB lineage: Bacteria > Elusimicrobiota > Endomicrobiia > Endomicrobiales > Endomicrobiaceae > Endomicrobium_B > Endomicrobium_B neocapritermitis. The sequence continues at coordinate 59,912 of WRJZ01000052.1, forward strand.
TTAATGCAATAGTTGCTTTAAAAGATTATATTTATATTTATGGCGGCAGGCTTAGGATGGCTAACCCCATGATAGTTGCATATATTGTCAAATATGATCTTAACGGAGTAAACAAGGGGAGCAGAGACCATACTTTCGGAACCAACAATGGTGGTTTCGTTTCAATAGTAAGGGCTACAAGTTATAACGATGAAGATGTCTATGCTTTATACAATCAATCCAACAGTACAAGATACAAAATAATAAAAATGAACGACTTAGACTACTTTTGGTATAAAGATTTTAACAGTTTAAACTTTAGCTCATTATACGCCAATCAAGACGGTGTTTATGCCGGATACTCTTCCGAAAATAAGTCAGGTTATCAAAGATATGACCCTTCAGGAAATTTAAAAGAAGATAAGTTTGTTATTGTTTCCTCAACCGGAACCACGCAAAATGACGCCGTATTTGTCCATTCGCCTTCTTCCGCGGTATTTGTACTTACTTCATTAAGCAATAAAAACGCGCAGTTTACAAGTATTCCTTCAGGCGAAAGAACTTCTTATCTGTATAATCCCGACGGCACGGATAACGCCGTTTCTCCGGCTGTCACATTTAATTCAAGCGATACATTTACGTACAGAGTAAAATATGTAAATTATAAAAATGAAGCGCCTGCGTCAGGGTATCCGAAATTATCTGTTTACGATAACGGAATTTTCATAAGCTCCGGCATTATGAGCATTGAAAGCAGTACTAACAATTATACAGACGGCAGAGTTTATTCTTTCAAAAAAGATTTAGTTATGAAACCAAGGTATTCTTATAAGATAGAACTAAGTTACGGGACTGATTATTTTACATCGGATGAGTATTTCTTTCCAAGATTCGGAGACGCGCCTGTAATAGAATATTTTGAAGGCAGCTCATATATTTTTCCTGATACTGACAACAAAAATATAAATACTGTACTTACGGTAAAGATGAAGTTTTCTGACCCGGGAGGATTTGCAATACACGGAGATTCCCCGGTTTTTACTTTGTACAGCAGTACTAATGGCGTGATTCAAAACATCAAAATGATATTTTCCGGAAACTCCTCATATTATTTTGATATAGGCACATTGGCAGTTGGCAGCTACAGCTATAAAATAGAAGCTAAAAACACGTTTGGAGTAGAAGCACAGCCCGCAACAGGAAGTTTTGAAGTAAAAGCGTTTACTGCAGACGAGTTGCCACAAATATTATATTTTGAAGGCAATACCCATATATTGCCTAAAGGTAAATATGCAGATACTTCATTAATTGCGAAAGTGAGGGTAAAAGACCCAAACAACCATGCTTTATCGGACGGCTATCCTATTTTATCATTGTATAGCTTAAGCAACGGCAGTCTGATATATAGCGGCGTGTGGATGTCACATGTGTCCGAAGGAGTGCATCAATATAATATAGGAATGCTTGCGGTGGGAGAATACAAATATAAAATAGAAGCAAAGAACATACATAATATGGAAGCTGTGCCAGCTGAAGGAACATTTGAAGTGTTTGATTCTGCAAACAGCATATCGGCAGGGAAAGTTTTTAATGCGCCAAATCCGTTTAACCCCGCAAGAGGTCAAACAACAAAGATAGTGTTTTCGGCAAAAGGAAATGAGAATGTAAAAATAAAGATATATTCGCTTTACGGGGATAAAGTATTTGAAGACAGCTTCAATGCCGTAGCAGGTACAAATGAGTACGAGTACAGAGGCAGAGATAATCAGGGAAAGATGTTATATAATGGCGCGTATCTTTGTTATGTGGAAAAACCAAGCGGAAACGGCAAATTTAAAATGCTTATAATAAAGTGACAATAAATCTTTTTGTAATAGGTATTGACAAAACTAATTCTAATTTATATACTTGGCAGTCGTGTTGTGTAAGTGCTAGTATGTTTTGAGCACCATAACCACAAACAACAAGAAATAAAAAAATAAGGAGGAAGTTGAAGATGATCAGACCATTAGGCGACAAAATTTTAGTTAAGCCGGCGGAGGCTAAAGAAGTAAAAAAAGGCGGTATTATCATTCCCGATACGGCGAAAGAAAAGCCGCAGGAAGGCGAAATTATAGCCGTAGGCAAAGGTAAAACAACGGATGACGGAAAAGTTATTGCCCTTGACGTTAAAGCGGGCGATAAAGTTCTTTTCGGAAAATATTCCGGAACGGAAGTAAAAATTGATGATGCGGAATATCTTATAATGACTCAGGATGATATTTTGGGAATAATTGAATAAAAAAGACAGAGAATAGATAATAGAGAATAGAGTATAGATAGTGAGTTTTCGCTTTGCGAAAACCTATAACAAGTTTCGGCGAAGCCGAAACACAATATTTATTCTCTATTCTCTCTACTCTATTATCTGTCGTTAAAAAGGGGAGAAAGTAAAATGGCAAAACAGTTAATTTATAATGATGAAGCGCGCAAGGCTATGAAAAACGGCGTGGACAAACTTGCTAACGCGGTAAAAGTCACGCTCGGACCCAAAGGCAGATATGTAGTTTTGGATAAAAAATTCGGTTCGCCGACCGTAACAAACGACGGCGTGACCATAGCAAAAGAAATCGAACTTGAAGATCCTTTTGAAAATATGGGCGCGCAGCTCGTAAAAGAAGTCGCTTCAAAAACCAATGACATCGCGGGCGACGGAACAACAACGGCTACGGTTTTGGCGCAGTCCATGATAAACGAAGGATTAAAAAATATAACGGCCGGCGCAAACGCCAACCACATAAAGAAAGGTATTGAAAAAGCGACAGCGGCTGTTATAGATGAAATAAAGAAAACCGCTAAACAGGTAAAAAATAAAGAAGAAATAGCGCAGATTGCTTCAATTTCTGCAAGCGATAAAGAAATCGGAGATCTTATTGCCGACGCAATGGAAAAAGTCGGAAAAGACGGCGTTATTACCGTTGAAGAAGGAAAATCTTCCGAAACTACTTTGGATGTCGTTGAAGGAATGCAGTTTGACAGAGGTTATTCTTCTCCTTATTTCGTAACCGACGCGGAAAGAATGCAGGGAATTCTTGAAGAGCCTTACATAATAATAACCGATAAAAAAATCACCACAATGCAGGAAGTTCTTCCTTTGCTTGAAAAAGTAGTCCAGACAGGGAGAGCTTTCATAATAATTGCCGAAGATATTGAAGGCGAAGCTTTGGCGACTTTGGTTGTCAATAAAATCAGAGGAACGCTGAAAGTTATGGCTGTAAAAGCTCCGGGGTTCGGCGACAGAAGAAAAGATATGCTTCAGGATATAGCGATTCTTACCGGCGGAACGGTAATTTCGGAAGAAACAGGTTTGAAACTTGATAAAGCCACAATCGAAATGCTCGGCCAGGCAAAGAGAGTTGTTGTTGATAAAGAAAACACGACAATCGTTTCCGGAATGGGCGATAAAAAAGAGATCGAAGGCAGAATCGCGGTAATACGCAAACAGATTGAAGAAACAAAATCCGATTACGACAAAGAAAAACTTCAGGAAAGGCTCGCAAAGCTTGTAGGCGGCGTAGCTGTTGTTAATGTCGGCGCGGCAACCGAATCCGAAATGAAAACGAAAAAATTCAAAGTTGAAGACGCTTTGAACGCAACAAGGGCGGGAGTTGAAGAAGGCATAGTCGCAGGCGGCGGAGTAGCTCTTCTTAAAGCCCAGACAGTGCTGGAAAAAGTGAAAGCCGCCGATGAAGACGAAGCGACCGGAATTTCTATTGTTCTTAAAGCGCTTGAAGGACCGCTGAGAATGATAGTTGAAAACGCGGGACTTGAGTCGTCCGTTATCGTAGACAAAATCAAAAATTCCAAAGACGCGGCGTACGGATATAACGCGGATACCAATGAATATGTCGATATGATAAAAGCGGGAATAGTTGACCCCGCAAAAGTTACAAGAACAGCTTTGGAAAATGCAGCTTCAATTTCAGGGCTTATTCTTACAACTGAAACTTTGGTTACCGATATTCCTGAAAAAAATCCTAAAATGCCTATGGGCGGCGGAATGCCTCCAATGCCGGAATATTAAAAAGAAGAGGCAGTGATGCGCAGACGCAGAGAGGCAGAGTAACAGCAAAGACAAAAACAGCAAACGGCCGATAACAAATTTGTTATCGGCCGTTTGTTCGCTGTTGCTTCGCATCCCTGCATCCTTGCATCTCTGCATCTGCCGTTAAAAAAATTTTCAAAAAAATCAAAAATATGCTATAATTACAATTAATTTTCTCAATAAAATTATGATATGAATAAAATATGCGAAAATATTGATTCTGTCCGCAGAAATATTGAGTCTGTAAAAAGGCAGGATGTTGAGATTATAGCCGTTACAAAGACTTTTCCTTTTGAGAATGTTTTGCAGGCTTTGGAATGCGGTATAAAGCATATAGGCGAAAGCAGAATTCAGGAAGCATTGCCTAAGTTTGAACGGCTCGGAAACAGTTTAAACGGCATTACGAAACATTTTTTAGGCCACTTACAGTCTAATAAAGCAAAAAAAGCGGTTGAAAATTTTGATTTAATTCACTCTTTAGACAGTTTGAGCCTTGCGAAAGAGATATCAAGGCACGCGCGCAATGCCGGTAAAATGCAAAACTGCCTTATCGAAGTGAAAGTTTCAAAAGAAGAAACTAAAACCGGCATAAAACCAGAAGATATCCGCGATTTTTACTCACAGTGTTTGGAAATGCCCGATATTTGTATTAAAGGATTAATGGCAATCACTCCTTTAAGCGGCAACCCTGAAGATTCTCGGCCTTATTTTAAACAAGTTTATAATTTATTTACGGATATTCAAAAATCGTTTGGGAAAAGCGATTTTATTATTTTGTCGATGGGTATGTCTGACGATTATAAAATTGCCGTTGAAGAAGGTTCAAATATTGTGCGTATAGGTTCGGCAATTTTTGGAAACAGGAGTTACGCAAATGCATGATAAAGTAATAACTTTTGTCGGCGCGGGCAATATGGCGCAGGCGATAATAAGCGCGATGCTGAATGCTGATTTACGGCTTGCCCGTCCTAAAAAAATAATATGCAATGACATTATGCAGGAAAAGCTTGACGCTATTAAGGATAAATACGGCATTTATGTTTCGGCCGATAAAAGCGAAGCCGTTTCCGAAGCCGATATAATTTTTTTAGCGGTGAAGCCGCAGAATATAGCGCAGACTTTGGAGGAAATAAAGCCTTTTATAAAAAAAGGCGCGCTTGTTATTTCCATTGCCGCCGGCATAACCACAAAATTTATAGAAGAAAGTTTAGGCGGAGAGATCGCGGTTGTAAGAGCAATGCCTAATACTCCTATTGCCGTAGGCTTGGGCGCCACTGCTTTGTGTTCCGGAAAATTTGCCGATACCGAAGATCTGCAGTCGGCAAAATTTATATTCGGCGCTATGGGCATATCCCGCCTTATGAGCGAAGATAAAATTGACGCTGTTACGGCTCTTTCCGGTTCGGGTCCTGCATATGTTTTTTATTTATGCGAGCTTATGCAGAATGCCGGAGAAGAGCTCGGGCTTGATAAAATGAATGCCAGGGATTTTGCCGTACAGACAGTTTTCGGAGCGGGCAAAATGCTTGCCGAAGCGGGAGCTGACGCGGCCGTATTAAGACAGAATGTTACGTCGCCTAACGGAACTACGCAGGCGGCTTTAAAATACTTTAAATCTCAAAATCTTTCAGATATTGTGCTTAAAGCCATGGAACAGGCGGCGCAAAGATCGAAAGAGTTGAGCAAATAGGGGGCTCGGAAATGATTATAAAAGTAAGAGTGATACCTAATTCAAAAAGAAACGAGGTAGTAAGCAGGATAGGTTCCATTTTAAGGGTAAAAATTTCCGCTCAGGCGGTTGAAGGCAGAGCTAATGAAGATCTGTGCGAATATTTGTCTGATTTTTTTGACGTGAACCGTTCGATGGTTTATTTAAGAAAAGGCGAACGCGGCAGAGAAAAAACAATTGAAATTTGCGGACGTTCCGAAGAAGAGCTCGACGAAGTGCTGGATACGATACCGTAGAAACGGCGGAAGCTCAGAAGTTTGGCAGCTCGGAAGCTCAGCAACGGCGGGAACGGCGGAAGATGGGATGATAAGAAGATAAGCAACGGCAACGACTTAAACGACCAGAGCTCCTCCGGGCTTCTGAGCTGCCGAGCTGCTGAACTTCTAAAAAAGGATTACAATGGACAAAACTAACGAAAAAGATTATTCGAAAACCGTGAATTTGCCTAAAACGGATTTTCAGATGAAAGCGAATCTTGCGCAGAGGGAGCCTGCTTTTGTCGAAGAATGGGAAAAAAATAAAATATATTCGCAGCTGTGCGAAAAAAATAAGAATAAAGAAAAATTTATTTACCACGATGGGCCTCCTTATGCCAACGGGCATATTCACACGGGCACAGCTTTAAATAAAATTCTGAAAGATCTTGTAGTGAAATACCGTTCTATGTCCGGGCATTATGTTCCGTTTACTCCTGGTTGGGACTGTCACGGGCTGCCGATAGAAATGCAGGCTTTAAAAGAATTAAAAACCGATAAAAATAAAGTTGACAGGCTTGTTTTCAGAAAGCAGGCCGCGGATTTCGCGAGAAGATTCATAGACATACAAAAAAGCGAATTCAAAAGGCTTGGCATTATAGCCGACTGGGATAATCCGTATTTGACTTTAGACCCGAAATACGAAGCTTCAATAGTTAAAGTTTTCGGACAGCTTGCGGAAAAAGGCTATATATACCGCAAGAAAAAACCCGTTTACTGGTGTCCGTCATGCGAAACGGCTTTGGCTGACGCCGAAGTCGAATATGCCGATCACGGGTCGGATTCTATTTTTGTAAAGTTTAAAATCAAAGAACTGCCGAAAACTTTAAAAAATAAAGAATCCAAACTTAAAGATTACTCAGTGCTTATATGGACAACGACTCCGTGGACATTACCCGCAAATGTCGCGCTTGCTTTTAAAGGCGACGCCGAATATATAGCGGCGGTTTTTGAGCTTGAAGACGGCAGAAATGAAAAAATAATAGTTGCCGAAACTTTGGCTGAAAACGTAAAAGAAAAAATTAAAGCAAAAAGCTTTACAAAAGAACTTAAAGCCAAAGGCGCGGATTTTGTAAGCATAAAATGTGAAAACCCTGTCGTAGACAGAATGTCCGAAGGCATTCTGGCAGGCTTTGTAAGTATGGAAGACGGCACCGGAATAGTGCATATAGCTCCCGGGCACGGACAGGAAGATTATCAGGCAGGTCTTGAATACGGGCTTGAAGTAATATCCCCCGTCAATGACAGAGGGCAGTTCACAAAAGAAGTGCCGGAGTTTGAAGGAATTAATATATTTAAAGCGAACCCCCTGATAATTGAAAAGCTTGAAAAAGAAGGAAAAATTTTAGCAAAACTTAAAATAGAGCATTCATACCCGCATTGCTGGAGATGTAAAAAACCCGTAATTTTCCGCGCAACGCCTCAATGGTTTTTGGACGTTGAACATGAAGATTTGAGAAAAAGACTTTTGGGAGCGGTTAAACATGTAAACTGGATACCCAAATACGGCGAAAACAGAATAACCGGCATGCTTGAAAGCCGCCCGGACTGGTGTTTGAGCCGTCAGCGTTTGTGGGGAGTGCCGATACCCGTGTTTTACTGCAAAGATTGCGGCGAGGCTTTGATAGATCCGCAAATAATTTACAAAATATCGGTAATATTTAAAGAAAAGGGTTCCGACGTATGGTTTGAAATGAGCTCTGAAGAGCTTTTAAAAGGAACTGACGCGAAATGTCTGTCCTGTTCCGGCAGCAGTTTCAGAAAAGAAGAGGATATTCTGGACGTATGGTTTGATTCCGGCGTTTCATCGGAAGCTGTTTTGTCGAGCGGAGATTATAAAGATTTAGAGTTTCCTGCTGATTTATATCTTGAAGGAAGCGACCAGCACAGAGGCTGGTTTCAGACTTCGCTTATACCCGCCGTGGCCGTAAAAGAGACGGCTCCGTATAAAGATGTTTTGACGCACGGATTTGTCGTAGACGGGCAAGGCAAAAAAATGTCTAAATCCGTAGGCAATACGATAGCTCCGGAACAAATAATATCAAAATACGGAGCGGACGTTTTAAGGCTTTGGGTCGCTTCCAGCGACTACAGGGAAGATATAAGAATATCGGATGAAATTCTCAAAGGCTTGAGCGACGCTTACAGAAAAATAAGAAATACGATAAGATTTTTGTTGGGAAACATCGGCGATTTTAACGTTAAAAAAGCAATATCTTTCAAAGATATGCAGGAGATAGACAAATACGCTTTGAGCAGGCTGCAGGATTTGATAAACCAGTCGATTGCCGCGTATGAAAGTTACGAGTTTCATAAAGCCGTAAGCGCCGTAAACAATTTTTGCGTTGTATTTTTAAGCGGTTTTTATCTGGACGCGCAGAAAGATACTCTTTATTGTAACAGATTGGACAGCAAAGAAAGAATAAGCGCTCAGTCTGCCATGTGCGAGATATGTTCCGTTTTGATAAGGCTTATATCTCCCATACTTGCGTTTACAAGCGAAGAAGCCTGGCGCGAAATGGTTAAACTTATGCCGGACTTGCCAAAATCCGTAATACTTACGGATTTTCCGCATACAAACAGCAAATATATCCTTCAGGCCGAAATACTTGAAAAGTGGGATAAACTTCTTGCCGGCAGGGAAGCCGTTATGGCTGAGAATGAAAAACTCAGACAGAATAAAATTATAGGTTCAAATTTGGAAGCCGCGCTTAAAATAAAATACGGTTCAAAATACGATAAAGTTTTTGAAGACAAAGAACTGGTGAAGCTGGCGTTCGGAAGCTGGGACATAGACCTTGTGGAAGACGGAAGCGATGAAAATATTTTTACGGTCGAATCGTCAAAATCCGATTATAAAAAGTGCGAAAGATGCTGGAGACACATATTCGGCGTCGATGAAAACGCAATTTGTCCGAGATGCGCAGAGGCTTTAAAATAATGAAAAAGCCGATAATTTTAGCGGTTATTCTTTTTATCGCAGACCAGATATCTAAAATTTTAATCAATACTTTTGTCGTTTACGGAAGTTCGATAAATATTATCCCGTTTTTTGATTTTTTTAATATAACGAATATCCACAATACCGGCGTTGCGTTCAGCTTTTTTCAGGGCAGAAATTTTTTGCTTTCCGTATTTACGGCAGCTGTGCTTTTGTTTTTCTGCGTATGGATTTACAGAAACAGAAACGAAGTTACAAAACTCCAGCAATACGCTTTCTGCCTTGTAATTTCAGGCGGTTTCGGGAATTTGGCGGACAGAGTTTTCAGGGGAGCTGTTGTGGATTTTTTGGATTTTGGAATAAACTCTTTAAGATGGCCTTCATTCAATATCGCCGATTCTTGTATATCTATCGGAGTCGCCATTATTGTGATAGACATTTTTAAAAAGAAAGAAGCAGGGAAGAAGATAAGAGGGTAGGATGATAAGAAGATAAGAGAAGCTTGGTTCGTTTTGTCTTTTCCGTTACTTATCTTCATAATTTCCTATCATCTTATCTTCTGCCGTTAAGAGGTTTTTATGCATCCTATACTTTTCAGTTTCGGAAATTTTACCGTTTATACATACGGTCTTTTTGTAGCGGTGGGTTTTTTTACCGCTACTTTGTATGTCGCTAAAACAGTAAAATCCGATATTATTTCGCAGGATAATTTATACTCGTTATTTTTATATACGATAGTCGCGGCAATAGTCGGCGCGAGGATTCTTTATATTTTGACAAACCTAGGCGAGTTTGCCGGCGCTCCTTTGGATATTTTTAAAATTTGGCAGGGCGGCCTTGTTTACTACGGCGGTTTTATAGTCGCTGTTTTATATGTAATATGGTACGCGAAAAGAAAAAAAATACCTTTGGCGCGCTTAAGCGACGCGATAGCTCCCGCGTTGGGATTGGGACATTTTTTTGGCAGGTTAGGCTGTTTTTTTGCCGGATGCTGTTACGGCAAAGAGTGTTCGCTGCCATGGTCTGTTGTTTTTAATAATACCGACACTTTGGCTTTAAGAGGCGTTCATCTGCACCCTGTCCAGATCTATGAAGCTTTAGGCAATTTAATGATTTTCGTAATATTGCATTTCTATAATAAAAAAGAACACATTGCGGGAAAAACTTTTGCTTTATACCTTATTATATACGCTGTTTTAAGATTCAGCTTAGAGTTTTTCAGGGGAGATTTCAGGGGAGCTACATTTGCCGGACTTTCAATAGCGCAGCTGGTTTCTATAATTTTACTTGCGGCCGGTTCAATCATAATTTTGCGGGCTAATAAAAAATGGAAGAAAAAATAATATTTGATAAACCTGAAAAAGAAAGAACAGACTCTTTTTTAGCTCTTCATTTTAAAGAGTATTCGCGCTCTTATTTTCAAAAACTTGCCGAAAAAGAAAAAATTACCGTTAACGGAAAAGCTGTTTTGCCAAGCCGCAAACTTAAACAAGGCGATGAAATAAGCGTTATATTTGAAAAAGAAGAAGCTTATGAGGGCATAAAACCGGAGAAGATAAAGCTTGATATTGTTTATGAAGATAACGATATAATTCTTGTAAATAAACAGCCGGGAATAGTCGTGCATCCTTCATACGGGCATCCTTCAGGCACTCTTCTGAACGCGCTGATGTACCATGCCAAGGGGAAATACATACCTTTTATGGTTCACAGGCTTGATAAAGACACGTCTGGAATAATAATTTTTGCCAAAAACGAAAAAGCAAAAATAAGCATTTCAAAACAACTGCAGAAAAGAGCCGTTAAAAAGATTTACTATGCCGCGGTTAAAGGCACAATTGTTGAAAACAGGGGAAGAATAGAGGCTCCGCTGGGCAGGTCCCCGGAAAACAGAAAAATAATGTCTGTTAATCCTGCGGCTAAGAAAATGGCTATAACGGAATTTAAAGTGCTTGAAAGAAAAAAAGACTGCACTCTTGTTGAAGTAAGAATAATAACCGGAAGAACGCATCAGATAAGAAGCCACATGAAATACATCAATCATCCCGTAATAGGCGATTCGCAGTACGGCGGCCCTGAAACGGTTGAAGGTAAAGAGTATAGAAGGCAGATGCTTCACGCCTACAGCGTAACTTTTACACATCCCAAAACATGCAAGCAGGCAGAATTTCACGCAAAACTTCCAGCAGATATGAAGGAAATCTTTAACAGCAGGTAAATTAAGTTCGTCATTGCGGGCTCAGACCCGCAATCTACAATTTACGGCGAGAGTGCGGGTCGGAGCCCGCAATGACAATACATATCCATAAATCTCTTATTTTCTGGAGTATTCATTGTTAGCAAATCTCAGCTTATCACCTGTAACATACCATTCCATCCAACTCCCTCTTTCACGCCACCGGTATATCTCCCGGGCATCCTCTCCATCATCGTCTATATAGTCAAGAACTAAACTGTTATCGCTCTTAATTGAGTAGGTGCAATTTTTGTAGCTGCCGTAGTAAGGATCGCTGTAATCTGGAGCATAATCTATACATGTTCCGTCTTCTTTAAAAATAAACACAAGCCTCTCTCCATGAGCATTTGCATATTCCCAGTGGCCGACAATTAATTTTCGTGGCGATGGGGAAGTGTCGGACGGAGCGCCGGACGGATCATTGTTTCCGCCGCTGCTGTAACCTGTCAGGCAGGTCAGCATGACTAGCGTCAAAACTAATATCAATACTCTTTCTGTCTTCATTTTCATTTCCTCTTATTTAGTTAAATCTGATAAATCGCTGTTTTTCTGCAAAATCTGCCGGATGGCATTCACCTCCGGCAGATTTTTATTTAAAATTATTCACTGTTAATTATTATCTATTATTACGCTGCAGTAAGCATTGCTTTTAAGCCTGCCATCTTTTGATGTTCTTTTTTTGCCGTTTCTTTCCCGGAGATTGTTTCAAAAACCGGCGCAAGGGTAAAAGTGTCGTTTACCACAACAGCTATCGCCTGTTCGATTTGTTTTGGGGCTGCGTCGTCTTTTAACGCATGAGATATTATTTCGCCGAATTTCAGATCCGCGTCAAATTCAACCTGTATTGTTTGCAAATAGTCGGCAGCATTAAAATTTTCTATTTTATTCACTCCTTTCTGTATCAATGCCGTAAGTGTGTTTTGCATTCCCGCATCCTGTTCTATAATCATTTTTTTTCCTTTTTCAAGTTTCAGTTCAACTATTTTGCGTTCTATCATATTTAAAACTAAAATTTTTGACGTGAGGGCTTGAGTATAAGATTTTTTCTTTTCGTCCGTGTCCAGCTGACCAAGCATTATTTGCGCTTCCGGCAAATTTTTAATTATATTTTCCGCAGCTTCTTTTGTTAAATCTCCGTTTATGTTTAACTCCTTGCCGAACTCCAGCTGCTGCGCCATATTGACGGCGTCCTGCTCTGGTACTTCGCTCAATTTAAAGGTTTTTCCAAACCAGCCGAGCGCCACAGCTAAAATATTATTGTTTTGCAAAATGCTTCTGGTATTGTTTATCTCGTTTTTTATAAGATCTAAACCTATTATGTTATATCCTTGATAATTATCGCTCAATGCCCGGTCAAGCTTTCCGTTGTAGTTCTTCAAATCTTCTTTTGTTAAAAACAGTCTTGCCTGAATTTCTTTGCCGGTGTTTAAGTCCATAAAAGTAGTTTTGCCGACCAGAATGCCGCTGATGCCTATATTTGTATATCCTGATTTGGCGGGGTTATCTATACTGTCAACAGCTAAAAATATTTCTATACCCAGTAAACGTAAATCCCTTAATGTTCTCTGGCTTTTTTTACCGGGTTCTAATTGCTGTATTAAATTATCCAACTGGTCGGAATTCAGCATAATCTTTACGTTTTGATAATCAGTTTGCTTTGAAAGAGCGTTTAAAACGTCTTTGACTGCTTTGTCATTGGCATTTAGATTTGCGATATCAAGAATATTTTTATCCGCCTGAGCATTGCGCAACTTTTTTTGGATTCTCGAGAGTGAAGCTATATAATCTTCAAACTCTTTGCCTTTAAGGTCTTCTATCAAGTCAATGCCTACTTTTATGATATCGCCTTCAAAGCTTATATTTTGTTTGTTGTCATTGTCTTTATCAATAACAACGAAACTCGATATTTTTTCCAAATTTCTGTTGCCTTGCAAGGCTTGAGTTATTTTATAGTATTCAACTTTGTTTGCCGAAAATACTTTAACTTTAACATTTTCACCTTTGCTGTTTAGTATTGGTATTGTTCTCATTCTCAAAGGAGTATCACCTGCTTTTCCGATATAATCTCCTTCAATAGAATCATTTACGACAAAAATAGTTTCCGGAATAGAACTATATTTTTCAATAAATCCGGGTGTTTTCAAATCTTCGCTTGTAGCATATACAACATACGCCGTATCCGCAGCCTCACCGGATATTGTAGAGAAAAAACCTAAACAAAGTTTAATAAACGGCAGGAATGTATATTCTATATTATCTGTTATCGCCTCCAAAAACGCCGTCATAAATATCTCCTTTGCAGGATCGTTTCCTTTAAGCGCATTAAGAAATGATGCAGCCTTTTCCGGTTTGCCGTATTGTACATGTAAAAATTCTTTCATTGTTTCGAATAAATATTTTACCATAGACGCAGGGGGCCTGGCTTTCAAATAGCCTATATTGTTGGCTCTATCGGCGAGTTTTGGTTCCACTAAATTTTTGGTTATAAGTCCGTAGTAATAACGGTATGGGTTGAATTTTGATTGTTGTTTTGGCATAGCTAAGTCGTACGGGGATTTTTTTGTCATTGCTGTGACATATGATATAATTTCATCAACTTGCTCTTTATCAAACCCGGCTTTGTAAAGACCGTCTTTTATATTTTCTCGTACGGCATCTCTGCTCTTTTCGGCAGTTTTCACATCTTTAATTCTACCGTTTTCCATAACGCTCTCGTAATCTGCCGAATCTTCCATAGCATCGTGCAGAAACTCCGCGGCAATAAGTTCGGGTTTGGTTATACCCATTTTTATAAGTATTGCCACGGAGCCTAAAATGTGCGCCATATACGGCGTATGTAAATCTTCTCTTGTCTGGCCCCGATGATGATGCGAAGCTATTTTATAAAGCCCTTCAAGCTGTTCTTGAGATAAATCAATATTTGCCCGGACATTTTCCAAATACTGCGATCTGGTCGCATGATTATTTTTCGGATCTTTGTCTAATTCTTCCAGCTTTTCCCGTATAAATTGTACTGTATCTTGTCCATCGTAAGGTGTTGATTTAGATGCTGCCGGTACTGTTTTTACATTGCCGTCCTTCTGATATTTGCCGGCACTCATTGCCGTTTCGGGATGTTCTATATTATGCTGTCTGTGCGGTTTTACGCTTGCTATAGCCAATGCCAGATTTGCTATGAATTTAATAGGTCCTTTATAAAACGCATTTTTTTGAGCCGCCGAGATAATATCGGCTAATCCTTTTTCGAAGCCGTAAACAGTTTCTCGCTCTTCAATAAGTTCTTTATATTGCTCAGGCTGGGCTTTGGCAAGAAAAGCTTCAGAAAGGTTCCCTTCCCAAGTATCGTAGCTCAAAACAATGTCAAGCGCTTCGTTATATTCCGGATGGAATCCTAAAAACCAGTCCCGCGTTTGTTTGCCTGACGCGACTGCCGCTATTTTGAACATTTCAAATACAGGAGCAAGATTTTCATCGTAAAACTTTTGGCCTTTTGTTCTCTTAAGCTTATCCGGCTGTCCGTTTTTATCGGTTGCAGGTTTATAGAAAACCCAGCCTAAAAATTTTCTTACCCGCCCGTTGATACTTAAGGGCCTGCCGGATGATTCTTTGAGAGAAACTCTAATATCTGCGTAGTTGTGTTCATGGAACACTGTTATATCCAAATCAGGATATTTAGATGTTAGCCTATTTACGATGTTATTTGTTTCTTCATCTGACGGGTTATTCACGCGAAACGAGCGAGAGTAAGAATCCAAGTCATTGGCGGGATGGCCTGCTTCTACCCACCTATTTATTACGTCTTCAAATGCCGATAAATCGACATTATATTCCATCATATCGTTAGTGTTATATGGTACAGGTTTGAAACCATTTTCTTCATAGGAATGTTTGGTTTTACTGTATAATGTTATTTTATTCAATCCAATTTCCGCCGCGAGCTCTTTTATCCTATTAATAATCAAAGTTCCTAAACCTACACCTTTAAAATCAGACGCTGTTGCAAAAGCTGCAATATGCATATCACTATGTATCAACGCTGCAGATGCTGCGGATCCTTTTACTTTAGCGACTATAACAAGGTCTCCAATCCTTTTAGAATACGATTGCGACTGGCGTATTGTTTCCTGTGACCATTTATTACTAGCCAGCTCATTATTAAAGATTTCAAAAGCGGCATTCCAATCATCATCTGATTCCGCAATATGTACGGTAATATCTTTTTTCATTTGTGCTCTAAGCAATAAATTTTGCATAAAAGGCATAAAATATACGTATCTATCCGGTGAGATTTCGTCTAAACGTTCGCCTAAATAACCAGTTGCTTCTATTTTTGCTATAGGCCCTTCTGCAAAATATATTCCCGCATTGAACAATAAAAGGGAGATTTGTTTTAAAACTTCATATTCGATATTATTAAGCGTTGCAAGCGGGGTTTGTAATCTTTGCAAGTTGAATAAATTTCCTATTTTGTCCAAAGACAGTCCCGGAATGCTTGTTATGGCTTCTTCAATATTTTTTAAATCAATTTTTTTTACGCCGCTCAAAGGTGCTGTTATTTTATTATTATTATCGATAATAACTATATCATCGCCTTCAATAGAAATATTTTTGAGTCTTATTTTTATTTTGTCAATTAGTTCCGATTCAGCAGAAATATTTTCCAGGTCTGCTTTTATTTTATCAAGTATTTGAGCGCCGTCTAAGCCCAAAGCGTACGCGGCTCGCAGTATTTTTACAGTCTGATTTATGTCGGAAATGTTTGACATCAAGATCTTGGCCAATGCTTCGGACTGAAATTGCGCCTGTTCTTTAATTAGCTCGGTATATGTTGCCTGCGCTTTGCTGATGTCCGTAGTTATATTCGGAGTTATTACTATGGACGTTATTCCTTTTTGCGACAGAAGCTCTTTTAAGCCTTCGCTGTGGTAGCCGCCGGTTATTACTATTTTTACGTCTTTGGCGTTTTTAAGGATATTGTCCGGGGAAATATCATCGGCTTTGTCATTTACTTCAAGGCGCGATGGGATGAAAGATTTGTCAAAAATATTAGATAAGAATATTTCATTTCTTTCGGTATTTATATCGTAGTATTTATTTAATTCGGCAAAATCGGATTCTATTTCTTTTAAATTGTTAAATGCCGAATATTTAGCGTATATCGATAAAAATAAATTTAAGTTTTCTTTGACATATGACCAATCGTCATAAGTAATGGAAGCGGTAAGATAATCTTTGAAATATTTTTTAAAGTCAGTGATAAAAGCTATTTCCGCTTCCGTATTATTGTAAGACAATGCGAATTTTATTTTTTCCGTGAGATTACGCTGCTCGTTCAGCAAATCTACGGGGTTTAGTAATTTTGTATATTCATTTATTGCCGCGAGTTTGTTTAAATTTCCGTATTTTGGCGCTGCGACGGAATTTGCTTTTAAAAGCGCGAAGACAAACTCCAGCACTTTTTCGTTGTCCTGAAAATTATTTGTGTCATCGAGCAATTGTTTGTATTGGCTGTAAGGAATGGTATTTTTAAGATTTTCGATTAAGGCCTGAAGTTCCAGCGATGCTCTTTTTGCGTCTGTTTTTTTGGACTCTTTTATCATGCCTAAATAAAGATTTACATTCGGATAGCTGTCGATGCTGATTCTTGTCGTATTGTTGTATTTCGAGGGGTTTTTATTGATAGAGGAAACGTATTTTTCCAATATTGAATAGAATTTTGAATCGGATATTTGTTTGTTTTCATATTTGGCAAGCGCTTTGTTAAAGCGAATATTTCTGCCGTTTGTGTAAAGTTTATTTAAAATGCCTATTTCTTTATTCATTTTGCCGATGATTTCTTCATATTTGGATTTGCTGTTTTCTATATCGGCAAGTCTTTTTATGTTTTTTATGTGTATTTGTTTATTTTCAATGCCTTTGACCGGCTTAGGGTTTGCGCAGGTCATGGCGTAATATTCGCTTGCGGTTAATTCGCCGTTATTTAAAAGCTGTTCTATTATCTTATTTTTAAGTTCGTCGTCCTTTACGGCATTTATCCAGCTGACGTCAATTTTACCATAGCCGCCTTCCGTATAAATTACGGAAACATTATATTTTGATGATATTGAATCTATAATTTTTGAAATGTTTCTTTGAGTTTCAGCGTGGGAATGAAGGTCCTGGATGTTTATTACCACGGTATCGCTTTGTTTGTTGTTGACGGAGGTTATTTTGCCTTGAGACAGCGGGATAACGGAGAAAAAAATTGCTGTGTCAAACGTATTATCGGCAGTTTGGCTGGCAGCGCTAATAATAGCCGCGCTGATGTTCGGCGTTAACGATGAAAATAAAAAAGCCGTTACCACAAATAATGCGATAAATTTTTTTAATAATGTACTTTTCATCAACTCTCCGATTTTAAACACCCTATCAGAATGGCACCGTTTTAGTAATAAAAAAACATATAATTCTAACCTGCCGAATTATATGTTTTTATTTGAGAATATCGTAAAAACATTTCGTTTTTTTCTAAAAATTATTACAAGCCACGCCAACAGCATAAGGTAAAAAACAGCCGGAATATCTTGATGACTTGCCGATCGGAAAAGCATATTATCCTGGGCGCTGTGACTATGCGCGGCGTAAACTCCGCCGAAGAACCTGCTGTCAAAAGACAGATGTTTCGACTTCGCAGCTACGCTGCTTCGCTCAGCATTACGCCCCAAACTGTCAATGAATAAAAACTCTCTTTTATCTTCATCCGTATTTCTTTTCTCTTCTTTTTTATTTTGCTTGACGGTATTTTTATATAATCCGCCTAATAAATTATCCTGCAATTCTTTTGTGAGCTGAATCGGATTGTAAGAATATGTTATTGTGCTGGCAATAGAGGAAAACGTGACAGACAAATCAAGATTATCATTATTTAAAATTATTGAGCTTATAGAAATATTTAATAAAATGCTCAGCAAGATGCTATAAGAAATGATTCGAATTTTAAATGCTTTGTTCATAAATTCACCTTTATAATAATATATTATATATAAATTTTAAAAATTTAATAAGTGAAATATATGTGAAATTATAAGAGACAATTACAAATTACGGATGACGAATTACGAATCAAAGACAAAAAAATATTTGACAAAAAATATAATTATTACTAAAATAGCACTTGTGTTTGTTGAGTGCTAAGCTATTGCGAGTGCTAAAGTAGTTCAAAATTAAGAGGGAAAGATGCGTCAGGTAGCCATTGAAGTAGTTCATGAAAGAAAAAGTAAAATCTTGAATGCCGTAATTCATCATTTTATAAAAACAGGGAAGCCCGTAGGTTCGAATGTTTTGATAGATGAGTACAATATTAAACTGTCTCCTGCAACGGTAAGAAATCTTATGGCCGAGCTTGAAGAAGACGGGTTTTTAACGCAGCCTCATACTTCTGCAGGAAGAATTCCTACTGATAAAGGTTACAGAGCATATGTGGATTCTCTTGTAAAGCTTCAGAAGTTCGCGATTGAAGAAGAGGAAAGAATAAAAAAAGAGTACGAGCAAAAGCATAAAGAAATCGAAACTCTTCTCTCGGAAACATCAAGAATACTTTCCGGACTTTCCCAATATACGGGATTTGTTCTCGCCCCGAAAGCCCAGTATGACGAAATCAGCAATATAGAGCTTTTACAAATAGCGCCGGATCAGCTTTTGATAGTTTTGCTTACTCATACCGGAATGGTTAAACATAAAAAAGTGAATGCGTCTTTATCGCCAGAGCAGCTTACAAAACTGAGAAGCTTTTTAAATGAAAAGCTCAGAGGCGTGCCTTTGGCGCAGGCAAATAAGATAATTTCCGAGGAAGTTGCGGACTTTAAGCAAAAAAGAGCCGAGATATATCAGGTCGTTGAAAAAATAGGAGATATATTTTACGCGATACAGGATGATATTTATATTGACGGCACGTCAAACGCGGCTTCAATTCCGGATTTTATTGATTTTGAACCTATAAAATCAATTATAAAGCTTAATGAAGATAAAGAAAAACTAATACAATTAATCAGCGAAGATTTTGATTCCGGCGCAATAAACGTGAAAATAGGCTCTGAAAATCTTCCTGCCGAACTTAAAGATTTAAGCATAATAACTACATCATACAACGACGGAAACCGCACAATCGGCGTTTTGGGCATTATCGGTCCTAAGAGAATGCCGTACGATAAAATGATGTCTCTGGTAAGCGCCGTTTCCAAAATGCTGAACGAGGTTTTTAAAAAAGGGGGCTAAGTTGGAAGAGAACGTAAAAGAACAAAACTGCTGCTGCGAAGAAGACGCACGAGACGCGAAACTTTCCGAACTGGAAATTTTAAAACAGTCTTTTGATGAAAAGAAAAAACAGGCCGAAGATTATTACGATCAGCTTGTAAGGCTGAAAGCTGATTTTGAAAATTTCAGAAGGCGCTCGGAAAAAGAAAAAAGAGATTATCTGGACTGGGGAAAAGAAAAAATCCTTTTAAAGCAGATTTCTATAGACGATGTTTTGCAGCAAGCTTTAAAAAGCGCAAAATCCGGAGGTAAAACTGAAGACATAATCGTCGGTTTGGACATGATAAGCAAAGAGTTTTCAAAAATGCTTAAAGAAGAAGGCGTTGAAGAAATAACCTGCGAAAAATTCGACCCGAATGTCTGCGAAGCCTTAGACACGGTAGAAAGCGAAGAAGAAGACGGCTCAATTCTTGAGGTATATCAGAAGGGCTATAAGATGAATGGAAAACTGATTAGAGCGGCAAAGGTAAAAGTGGCGAAAAACGCGCATGCGCAAGACAATTAAGATTAAAAAACAACAAGAATATAAAAAATAATTACAAAAGGAGCAGTCTCATGGCTAAGATTATAGGTATCGACTTAGGAACATCAAACTCGGCAGCGGCAATTATGGAAGGCGGAAAAACAACATTGATTCCGTCGGCTGAAGGAACAACGCTCGGCGGTAAAGCGTTTCCTTCATATGTAGCTTTCACAAAAGACGGCCAGCTTTTGGTTGGCGAGCCTGCAAGAAGGCAGGCAGTTACAAATCCGACCGGTACGGTAAGCGCTTTCAAAAGAAAAATGGGAACGGATTTCAAATATAACATTAACGGCAAAGATTTTACGCCTCAGCAGCTTTCCGCTTTCATTTTGCAAAAGATAAAAAAAGACGCGGAAGCTTATTTGGGAGTACCAATCAGCAAAGCTGTTATAACAGTTCCCGCATATTTTAACGATAATCAAAGACAGGCGACAAAAGACGCAGGCGCAATTGCCGGGCTTGAAGTTGTAAGGCTTGTTAACGAACCGACCGCGGCATCGCTTGCTTACGGTATAGACAAAGTAGGAAAAGAGCAGAAAATACTTGTTTTTGACCTTGGCGGCGGCACTTTGGACGTAACCATAATGGAAATGGGCGCTGAAGGCACTTTTGAAGTTCTTTCAACTTCCGGCGACACACAGCTCGGCGGAACAGATATGGACAAAGCTTTAATTGATTATATTGCCGACGATTTTAAGAAAACTAACGGCATAGATTTGAGAAACGATAAAATGGCCGTACAGCGTTTGCAGGAAGCCGCTGAAAAAGCAAAGATTGAACTTTCAAACGTTTTGGAAACCGATATAAATCTTCCGTTTATCACGGCTGACGCTTCCGGCCCTAAACATTTGACGATGAAGTTCACAAGAGCAACGCTTGAAAACCTCGTAAGGCCTATCGTTGAAAGATGCAAAGGCTCAATAGATCAGTCAATAAAAGACGCAAAACTTTCAGTAAGCGATATAACAAGAATTATTCTTGTCGGCGGCCCTACAAGAATGCCGATAGTGCAGAAATTTGTTGAAGACCACGTAGGCAAAATAGTTGAACGCGGCATAGACCCTATGGAATGCGTATGCTTTGGCGCCGCCGTACAAGCCGCAGTTTTGACGGGAGATGTCAAAGACATCTTGTTGCTTGACGTTACCCCGCTTACTCTTGGTCTTGAAACAATGGGCGGCGTAAGAACGCCTTTGATTGACAGAAATACTACGGTTCCGGCAAAACGTTCGCAGATATTTTCAACAGCCGCAGACAATCAGCCAAGCGTTGAAATTAATGTGCTGCAAGGCGAAAGACCTATGGCAAAAGACAACTTATCGCTCGGCAGATTTATGCTTGACGGAATACCGCCTGCTCCCCGCGGAATGCCTCAAATTGAAGTTACTTTTGACATAGACGCAAACGGCATCCTGCACGTAAGCGCAAAAGATAAAGGCACCGGCAAAGAGCAGTCAATTAAAATATCATCATCAACGAAGTTGTCAAAAGACGATATAGACAAATACGTAAAAGAAGCAGAACAATATGCAGGTGAAGACGCAAAAAGAAAAGAAGAAATCGAAGCCAGAAACGAAGCCGATAACTTGGTCTATTCCGTAGAAAAAAGCCTCAAAGACCACGGCGACAAAATTTCTGCCGACGAACGCCTTGCCGTAGAACAAGAGTTAAACGCCACAAAAGACGCTCTAAAAAGCAACGACACGGCAACAATAAAAACCGCAAAAGAAAAACTCATGACAGCCAGCCAAAAACTCGGCGAAGCCGTCTACAAAGCTGCCCAGCAGCAACAGCAGGCCGGCGCACAAGGGCAGCCGCAGGGTGAACCGCAAGTTGAGCAGAAAGAAGAGGACGGGAAGGTTGTTGACGCAGAAGTTGTTGATGATAATAATAAATAAGATTGTATTGATAAGGGGATGGAAGAAGTCAGTTCTTCTGTCCCCTTTTAGAAATTAAGTTAGAGGTTTTGTAAAAAGTAATAATGAAAAAAATTATAAAGATTTTGAAGGTCATTATCGATATTTTTGATAAAGAACAACAAGTTGATAACAAAGATGTTGAAAAGAAAGCCAGAGAAGATGATTTGTCAAAAAGGATAGACAGAGCTTCTACTTATGCAACAGAGCTTGATAAAAGCGTGCTTTGGTTAATTACAGTTGTTTTTGGAGCAATAATTTTTGCATATCAACATTTTCATATAGTTACAACACTTACAATTATATTGCTTTTTCAATGTATTTCAATCAGTTTGATTTGTTTGTTGTTCTCAATGTTTTTATCGAAGTGGCAAAAACAAAAAAACATAAAGATGCAAGAGTTAGGTATTATGGCTTATTCTGACAATAATAGTTATGATGAAAAAAAGTTTGATGAATTAGGTCGTGAATCAGAAAAGATAGGCAATTGGATAGAACGATTTTCATTTAGTTCGTATATTTTATTTTTGATGTCGCTATTTCTATTTGCACATTCGTTTTTTATAAATATAGATAAATTTAGATCTTAAAAGGAGAATTTAAATGACAGAAAAAAAGAATCGAGGAGCGGGAATATTTGACAGTTTGAATGAATCAAGACCAAGTAAACCAAGTAATAATGGTAGTATAAAGGGAAGTATTAATGAAAGTCGTCCAAGTAAGCCCGTGACAGGTAATTCAAATAAAAAGAAATAAGTGTGTCAAAAATAACGGAAGTGATATTAATGAATGCTTTAAGAAAGAATATGGAGTAAAAGATGGGTATGCAAGAAATGTCTAAAAAAGAAGAGCCTTGTCTGTGTGGCAAAGGAACATATAGTATTAAATTTTTGATGGATGATTATAGTAAAATAAAAGAAGAATGGATAATGAATTGTGAGGGATGTAAAAATAAATATGAATTAGAAACACAGTATGAGTGTGATAAATTTGATAAATATGAAAAGTATAGCTGGAAGATTAAAATATAATATGAAAAAACTATTTGTTTTTATTTATCTTATCGTATTTTGTACTTTAGGAACATCAGCTTGTGCTTCTTTTGATAAGCAAGCTGTTATTTCTTTAGATGGGAATCCGACAACAGGTTATTCTTGGACTTACAGACAGACAAAAGAGGGAATTGTACAAGAAGTTTCAAATGAATATAAAACGGAAGAATCTGCCCTTGTCGGAAGTGGCGGAACTTTCATTTTTATTTTTGAAGGGATTAATCAAGGCGAAACGGAACTGATTTTTGAATATTTGCGCCCTTGGGAAAAAGACATAAAGCCGATAGAAACCAAAACCTATATTTTTGAAGTTGACGCAGACAAAAATATTTCTTTTACGGAAAAGAAAAAATAAATATATGTCAAGGGGACGGAGGAATTGACATAAATATTTTAGAAATATAAAATTACATTATGGCAAGAATGGCGAGAAAAAATTTAGACGGGAAATATTTTCACATAATGGTTCAAGGGATAGCACAAGAAAATATATTCCTTAACGACAATGCAAAAGGCTACTATTTAAGTTGTCTTCAAAAATTTAAAAGTAAGAAACCTGTAGGCATATTTGCTTTTTGCGTTATGGATAATCATGCACATCTTTTGCTTTCTGCTGAAAATGTAGCCGTTATCGCCGCATATATGAAAATCGTAAATTCTGAATATGCAAGATATTATAACAATGAAAATAACCGCATTGGTTATGTTTTCAGAGACAGGTTTAAAAGCGAGGTTATACAAGATGAAAAGTATCTGCTGAGTTGCCTTGCGTACATTCATAATAATCCTGCTAAAGCAGGTATCGTTAAAAAGTCTGAAGACTACAGATTTTCAAGCTATACAAACTATTTAACAAAACGCGGAATTGTTGATTTTGATGAGGCTAAAAAGTATTATGATATAACGCCGTCAAACATAAAAGCTATTATGAAAGAAAGAAGCCATAGCGATTGGCTTAAACATGATGATAATGTTGAAGAAGATGAAGAAAAAGTGTTAGATGAGTTGGTTATTAAATACGGGTTATCAAAAGCAAAATTAGAAGAAGATGACGAAAAGCTTGTTGCAGCAGCGAGAGAATTAAAAGTGCGATGTGGTTTGAGCATAAGAAAAGTTGCAAATATTTTGGCAGTCAATAGGGAGCGATTAAGAAAATTAATGTCAATTCCTCCGTCCCTATGACATGGCATAAGAGGCGAAATGAAATACGCAATCTTGTTAGTATTAGACAAAGCCAGTCAAACAAAGATTGGCAAAGTGAGAGAACATCTTGCGAACAATGGCGTTGCTCAGAAAGCCTTCAAGTTGAATCATATTACAATAACCGTTTTTGACGCAGATGACGAAAGCAAGGTTGTTGAAGTCTCCAGGAAATTTGCAAATGAGCAAAGCTCTTTTACGACAACGCTTTCCTCTGTATCGGCATTTTTTACTGAGAAGAATGTTGTGTTTTATGCACCTATTGTAACAAATGAACTCAAGGCGGTACACGAAAGATATTTGAATAAGATGACAAAGAATTTTTACAATATGGAGCGGTACTGGCGTATCGAAAAATGGGTTCCGCATTGCACATTGGCAGACGGAATTACAGACTCTGAAATGCTTAAAGCATTTGAAATATTAAAGCAAAATAATATTCTGCCTCTCGATGTTGTGGTTGACGGATTATGTGTAATGCAAATAGATTCTAAACCGTACAAACGCGTAGCGGAGTTTGAATTAAATGGTAAAGTGTCCCTATGACACATAATTAGCGGTGATAACTTTTTACCGCAAGATAAAAGAAGGGTAAAATAATATGAATAAAGCGGAACATGCAAAGGAAAATTATTTAAAGGGTTACAACTGTGCGCAGTCGGTTATTTTGGCGTTTGCCGACGATTTGAGTTTGGATAAAGAAACAGCGCTAAGAATGTCGTCATCGTTCGGAGCGGGAATGGGCGGGCTTCGCGAGGTTTGCGGGGCTGTCAGCGCTGCGTTTATGATAATCGGTTTAAAGCACGGATATTCCGATATAAAAAATCAGGAACATAAAAAGAAGCTGTACTCTTTAATTCAGGAAACCGCAAAAAAATTTGAAAAAGAGAACGGCTCAATAGTCTGCGCGGAATTGCTCGGATTGAAAGAAAATTGTCAAAATACCGAAAAGAAAACAAAGAAACGTCCGTGTTATGAATTGGTTTTTGATGCGGCAAAAATAATTTCAGAAAGCAGCGGACATTTGAAATGATATTGCAGAGTGACGTTGTTTTTGACACAAAAATTCTAGAGATGATAGAAAATGAATCATATTGTCAAATATATCATATTATATATTTAATATAAATTGATTTGGGATACATTTGTATACTATAATATAACCTATCAAAATTTGATAGGAGGAATTTAATATGAGCAAGACAGTGCAAAAGCCTAAAAGTGTAAAAGATCCAATGGCGGAATCGTTTATGGAGTTTTTTGAGAAAAACTTTAATGTAAAATTTGTAGATGTGAAAACAAGTAAGCCGGCTAAGAAAAAATTGAAATAATAATCGTGAAAAACAAGGGAATTTTTATATGAATAAAAAACTAAATATTATTATTTATAAAGGTAAAATTGAAGTAAAGTTGGAAGAAAATACGCTTTGGCTTACGCAAAAAGAAATAGCAAATCTTTTTGATGTTAATATTCCAGCTATAAATAAGCACATTAAAAATATTTATGATGAAAAAGAATTGAATTCTGCCGCAACTATTTCCAAAATGGAAATAGTTCAAACAGAAGGCGGGCGCGCTATTAGACGTTTGGTTGACTTTTATAATTTGGACGTAATTATTTCTGTCGGTTACAGAGTAAATTCTCAAAAAGCCACTCAATTCCGTATATGGGCAACAAGCGTTTTGAAAAAACATTTAGTTAACGGGTATACGATAAATGAGCAGAGATTAAAAGCTGCTCAAGAAAAATACAAAGAACTTCAAAATGCTATTGCGTTGTTTTCAAAAAATATTGCGCAGTCTGCTGATGCTTCCCAAGAAGCAAAAGGCATTGTAAAAGTTTTAGAATCTTATTCAAAGGGTTTAGAAGTTTTAGACGGATACGATCATCAATCTTTAGAAATTCCAAAAGGCAATAAAGAAAAATATAAGTTTACGTATGATAAAGCCCAAAAAGTTATCAATGCAATGAAATCTGATTTTACTTCTGCTTTGTTTGGGCAGGAAAGAGAGAAAGGATTTTATTCGATATTGAGAGACATCTATCAGACTTTCAGCGGAAAAGAAGTTTATCCTACTGCTCAGGAAAAAGCGGCGTATTTATTATATTTTACCGTTAAAAATCATTGTTTTACCGACGGTAATAAAAGAATAGCCGCAGCAATGTTTGTTGTTTATCTTGATTCAAATAAAATATTGTTTAATAAGAACAAAGAGCGCATAATAGACAACAATTCTCTGGCGGCACTTACGCTTATGATAGCTGAAAGTAATCCAAAAGAAAAAGATATGGTAATAAAGATTATTTTGAATCTGTTGAAAGACAATAGGTAAAGGAAACAAGCAAATGGCAAAACGCGATTATTATGAAGTTCTTGGTGTAGGAAAAACGGCATCTGTCGATGAAATTAAGTCGGCTTACAGGAAGCTGGCTTTAAAATATCATCCGGACAAAAATCAGGGTAACAAAGAAGCCGAAGAAAAATTTAAAGAAATAAACGAAGCTTACGAAATTTTGTCCGATACGCAGAAAAAACAGCAGTATGACACTTTCGGGCATGACGCGATGGGCGCAGGTGGCGGCAATCCGTTTGGCGGTGGCGGAAATCCCTTCGGCGGACAGGGCGGTTATACGCAGTATTCCGGCGACATGGGGGATATTTTCGGCGACATATTCGGCGATATATTCAGCGGGCAGAGAGGCGCGCGCGGAGGAAGCAGGCAAAGAACCGGCGAGGATTTAAGATACGATATAGAAGTTTCATATCTTGACGCGATGAAAGGCGCGGAAGTTTCTTTAAATATACCTAAAAAAAGCGTTTGCGATGTATGTCACGGAACAGGCTCGAAAGACGGCTCAAGGCCAAAGCAGTGTTCTACGTGTAAAGGCTCAGGGCAAGTGCGTTATTCGCAGGGGTTTTTTTCATTCAACCAGGAATGTCCGAAATGCCATGGAAAAGGCAGCGTAATTGAAAATCCGTGCACTGTGTGCAGAGGCGAAGGAACAGTTAAGAAGCAGCAAACGATAAAAGTAAGAATTCCGCCGGGCATTGATGAAGGAACTTCGTTAAAGGTTGCAGGTTCCGGAAATGCGGGTTCAAACGGCGCTCCAGCCGGCGATTTGTATGTCGTAATACATATGAAACGCGATCCTCATTTCCGCAGGGAAGGAGATAATTTGCATACCGAAGCAAAAGTTTCTTTTTCGCAGGCGGCTGTCGGCGCGGAATTTGATGTTCCGGTTGTTGAAGGGAGCGTAAAAATTAAAGTTCCAGCTTCAACGCAGCCAGGCACCACGCTGAGGGTAAAAGAGCAGGGATTTCCAAAGCTCGGAAGAAGCGACAGGCGCGGCGATTTATATGTTAAAATAAGCGTGGAAGTGCCAAAGTCTATGAATGATGTGCAGAAAAAAGCTCTTTTTGAATATGCCAAATCAATGGGCGAAATTCCTAAAGATGCCGTTTATCAGAATGATAATTTTTTTAAGAAAATTTTTGGAAAGTAAATGAAAAAAGAAAAAGAATCTAAAATTCCATATTCGCAGATATGCAAACCTTTTGAGGAAGCAAGAGCTTTTGTGCATACTCTCGGCATTAAAAATGTTGAAGAGTGGATAGAATACTGTAAAAGCGGAAATAAGCCGAATGAAATTCCTCATAAACCCGAAAGAATATACAAAAATAAAGGCTGGAAATCTTACGGCGACTGGTTCGGCGTATGGGAGGCAAA
Source organism: Candidatus Endomicrobium neocapritermitis (assembly GCA_009778325.1). GTDB lineage: Bacteria > Elusimicrobiota > Endomicrobiia > Endomicrobiales > Endomicrobiaceae > Endomicrobium_B > Endomicrobium_B neocapritermitis. The sequence continues at coordinate 87,847 of WRJZ01000052.1, forward strand.
GCCTCAGGCGAAGCCTTTTATTAAAAATACAAAAAGCGAACAATATCTTCCTTTTGAAGAAGCCAGAAAATTTGTACATCTTTTGGAAATAAGGAATGTAAAAGAATGGTTTAAATATTGCGACAGCGGCAAAAGGCCGAAAAACATACCGTATAATCCGGACAGAGCTTACAAAAATTCAGGCTGGAAATCTTATGCGGACTGGCTAGGCACATCAAGAGAATCGGAAAATATTAAATACAGACCTTTTGAAGAAGCAAGAAAATTTGTCAGAAATTTGCATCTGGGCGGAACCAGAGAGTGGAACGATTACTGCAAAAGCGGCGAAAAACCGGACGATATTCCTTTTGCTCCTTACGCGGTTTACGTTGATGACGGTTGGGTTTCCATGGAAGACTGGCTCGGTACGGTAAAGCATATTGATAGTAAACGGCAAAATGCTAAAATATTTAAGAAAGACAATTCTCAGCCTTTTGCAAAGTTCAGGAAATAGGATATCATGAATAATTTAATATATATGGTTGATGATGAAGAAGACATACTTGAACTTGTGGAAGTAAACCTGAAAAAGAATTTTTTTAAGGTTAAAACTTTTACAAGCTCTTCTTTATTTTTGAAAGCGCTGAATAAACAGAAACCGGATTTAGTTATACTTGACGTCATGATGCCTCATCCTGACGGCATTGAAGTATCTAAAATAATGAAAGCTGATTCTAAATTTGCCGCAATACCGATAATTTTTTTGAGTGCGAAAGCGGATGAAAGCGACAAAATAATAGGCTTGGAGCTTGGCGCCGACGATTATGTCACAAAGCCGTTTTCGGTTAAAGAGCTTATTGTCAGAATCAAAACAATTTTGAGAAGAACCACAGCTGCGGACGCGATAAAGAGCAAAGAGACCGGTTCTGTTTCTTCAAAAATAAAAATAGATAAAGAAAAATTTACCGTTTCAGCCGGAAATAAGAAAATAGAACTTACTACAACCGAGTTTAAAATACTGGAATTGTTTTTATCAAAACCCGGAGCCGTATTTTCAAGGGAAAAGATTTTGGATTATCTTTGGGGCGATGATAAACTTGTTATAGACAGAACAATAGACGTGCACATAAGAAATCTGAGGGAAAAGCTCGGGGAGCCGGGACAGACGATAAAGAATGTACGCGGAGTGGGGTATAAAATTGAAGAATAAAAAATCTTTATTTAAAACGTTGCTTATAATATTTATAATCAAATATTCTGTTGTAGGAATGCTTTTATTTACCGGGGCGAAAAAATATGTCCACTCGTCAAATGTGGAACTTTTTACTCATGAGCTTATCAGTAACGCGAACATTATAATTCCGGTTATAGAAGAGTCTCTGATAACAAAAGAACATGCCGTTTTACACAGCATTGTGCGCGCTATGGCGTCAAACTCAAACAACAGGATGACAATTATTGATACTGCCGGGAATGTTTTGATGGACTCGGCGCATGACGCGGATAAAATGCAAAATCATGCAAACAGAGAAGAAATAAAAGCCGTTATCGACGGACACCCGCACGGAAAATCAATGAGATACAGTTCCACGCTTCAGAAAAATATGCTTTATATGGCTTTACCAGTGAATGTCGACGGGGAGCTGGCTGCTATTCTAAGGCTGAGCGTTCCCGTAAATGAGATAAGCGTTTTTACGAATGCAGTGTTCAAAAATATGGCGTTTATTTTCTTTTTGATAATACTTATCGCGCTGGCGGCTTCTTATTTAATATCAAAAAAAATAGCGTCAAACATATCTAAACTCAGCGATGCGGCAATGGAAATGGCTTCCGGTAATTTCGGCGTGAGAGTGGATATAGACAGCAAAGATGAAATAGGCGCGCTGGCCCAGTCTTTCAATAAAATGTCCGACGAAATAAACATTTTATTTAAAGAAGTTAACGAAGGCAAGGAAATGCTTGATAAAGTGCTGGCTTCCGTTTCCGACTCTATAATAATGATAGACAAGAGCGATAAAACACTTTTGTTTAACGATGCGTTCAAAAGTATGTTTCCCGATACCCAAACAGGAAGGCATTTTTGGGAATTTTTAAGAAGCAAAGCAATTGAAGACGCTTTACGGAAGATGAAGGACAGCAAAACGGATAATATGATATCAGGAGAATTTTCTTCCGCGGGCAAGGATTTTACGTTTGTTATTTCAAAGGTTAAAAATGAAGACAAATTCGTAATTTCGCTTAAAGACGTGACAAAATTTAAGCAGCTTGAAAATCTGAAAAAAGATTTTATAACAAACGCCTCGCATGAACTGAAAACTCCGGTCACGGCGATTATCGGCTTTGCGGAAACTTTGGAAGCCGAAGAACTTTCCGCAGAAGACAGGCGTTATGTTGAAGTTATCAAAAAGCAGGCCCAGCGGCTGTCGAATATAATAAATGACCTTCTTTCTCTTTCGTCTTTTGAAAATATAAAAGAGTCGGAAAAAAAAGAGCTTAATATTGTTAATGTAATAGATAATGTTGTTAGTTTTTACCTTAAAAAGTCCGCGGAAAAAGGCATTAAAATAACTTCAAGCGCGCAGCATGATTTAAAAAATATTTACGCTAATGAATTCAATATGGAACAGCTTTTTATAAATCTTGTGGATAATGCTTTGAAGTACACCGAGAAAGGCGAAATTAATATAAAAGCGGAGAATGCAGGGGAATTTGTGTCCGTTACCGTGTCGGATACCGGAATAGGAATACCTGAAGAACACATTTCAAGATTGTTTGAAAGATTTTATGTGGTAGATAAGTCGCGCTCCAAAAAGAGCGGCGGAACAGGACTGGGGCTTTCCATAGTTAAACATATAGTGCAGCTGCATCATGGCTCCATATCAATTGAAAGCGCTGAGGGCGCAGGCAGTAAATTTAAAATTTTACTTCCGTGTTTTGTTAGGGTGTGACGAGATATATACCGCGCTTGCGTTTGGTCAAAAAAGCGCCAACTCCGTTGTTGCGGCTCCTATCAATAGGCACCGCTATTGCTTCGTCCCCGCGCCTAGGATTTGGCCCTTTTTTGACCAAACGCAAGCGCGGTATATATGCCGGCACACCCTGAATAGGATAAAATGTAAACAGTTTTATATTGTTTACATTTTGTAAAGTTGAAAAAATATCTTTCTTTTGTTATTATTTATATGTGTCCGGCATTCCAATAACAAAGGAAGTCAAAAAGATGAATAATGAAAAAAAGAAAGTAAAGCCTCAGACGATGAAGTTGAAACAGAAAAAGTTTTTGTTTTTTGCCGGCGTTACGCTTGATAAAATTGAGAGCGAAATTAAAAATCCTACCCATCACCCGAAAGATAATATGGTGTATGTAAAAGAAGAAGTTGAAAAGATGCGGGAAGCTCTTTCTACAATTAAATTCCAGCCCAGTTATCCGCTTCATATTGTTGACCACTGGCATCCTAAAGACAAATTGGGAGACACGCTTTTAAATTTATATTACGATTATCTTGATTTGGAATAAACAAGAACTGCTCACAAACAGAAAAAAACGCTTTCGCGAAAGTTATAACGCGGCAGCGTTTTTTCTTTGCCGTTACATATCTTAATAACTTCCTACTATCACGGCAATTACGAATGACGAATCAAAGACAAAAAAGTATTTTCCCTCGCCCCTTGCGGGAGAGGGACAAGCGAAGCTTGAAGGTGAGGGGTTGCCTTTGATTCGTAATTCGTAATTGCCGTTCATCTCTCCACCGCTAGTTTTATCCTTTTTTTATTTCCATTTCCGTCTTGCATATATACTATATACACTCCGCTGGCTGCTGCTTCGCCGGCATTATTTCTTCCGTCCCATACTGCCATTCCGCTTGCGTCTGCTTCCAATTCTCTTACTACCTGCCCAAGCATTGTGTATATCTTTATGCGCGTCCCGGCAGGCATATTTGAAAAATTCATCTTTGCATAATTCATGCCTTTTGACGGCTGCAGAGGATTCGGATAATATTTCATATTCTCAAACGCATTTGCCGTATTTACTGTTCCCATTATGGCATATATCGATATTTTATCTATGTACGCTATTATCTGTTTGTTTACCTTATCTACTGTTGACTGCAACGGTACCCATACCTGCTTTTCTTCGTCATATCTTGCTATCACTAAAGTGTCTTCATTCATTCCTGCTATGTCCGAATTATTGTACGGTATTCTTAGCTCCATCTCCTTTTCCGGCTTTCCCTGCGAGTCTATTATCACACCTATATTCGTATGGCTCAATTCTCTCACGTGCGATTCTGACGGCGCTAAAATGAGACTGCTATACTGTTTCACATCGATTTCCACATTCGCGCCGAATGTTTTTGCAGGTACTATCAACTTGCCTGTATTTTTAGCGCCGTCTTTTGATATTACCGTAAATGTTATTTCTTCACCTTCATACGCTCCCCTGAAAACATATCTTGCTTCATACACAAACTTTCCTTCGGCGCCGTCTCTGTCGCTATTGTTGGCGTCTTCATAAGCTGTGAATTTGTAAACCGGATTTCTGCTGATTCTGATTCCGCCTCTGTACCAGCCCAGAAATTCGTATCCGGGTTTGGCGGCGGCTGTAAGGGTAACAACAGAGTTTTCTCTGTATATCCCGCTTCCGGTAACTGTACCGCCTGCTTGCGATGACAGAATTGTGCCGTCTATGTCCTCGTCTATAACAGACGCTGTTATAGTATGTTCGGGAAGTGCGGCGGAAGGATTTAATCTTTGTATCGGTACAAAACCGCCGCCGAGGAGTTTTTGGACATGGTAATACGCCACTTTTGGCCCCAATATCTGATAATTCCTTCCGGTTGGAGTAAGCATTTTGGAATACGTTATGCCGAATTTTCCAAAGAACCGGTCGGGGTCAGCACACTCTTCTATGAGCTCATAAATCATAATCCCTATTATTCCATTTTCCGCTCTGTCTCTGTATAGTTTCTGAATATTATTAACCAGATACGGCCCTACTAATGTATCCATATTGTCTTCTTCGAAGGGATCGAGTATATTGTTCCCATTTCCGGGAAGAAATGGAACATATTGAGATCCGATTAGACTTGGTCTGTCAAAGTTCCACATATCCATGTTGTATTCGCCAACTATGATATCCTTACCGTAACGGTCATATACATATTTCGCAACACTGTTAAAGCCGTCACTGACAGTAAAATGGTAGCCGTCTCTGAGTCGTTCTCTATTTGAATACCAATGCCAGCCAATCAGGTCGATATCTACGCCCGCTTTTTTGAATTCTTCAAAAGCATAATCAAAGAAAGCGTAATGTGTCGCTACTCCGTTGACCAGGATTTTTGCGTTCGGATCTTCCTCGCGAATTACTTTAATGACATCGATAGTTTCATTGATCCGATCATCCAAATATCTCATCCCCGCAGGCAGAGGTTCCGTATCTGTCGACATCCAGAAATGGCTTAGCTCAGTTCCGTCGTACGAGCTTGATTTAAGCGTACTAATGCTGCTGCTCATCTCGTTACCAATCTGGTAGTATTTGACTCTTCCTTTAAATTGTCTCACTTGGGTTCTGATAAATGGTAAGCTGCTGCTGTTGCCGCCGGTGATCAGCATAAGATCAATACCGTATCTTTCACAAAGAGTGAGCGCCTTTTCCACAAATTCTGCATACTCGGGACCAGCATTACCGCCGTCTATGCGGTAAATCTTTGCCCCCATTTCAGCTAACAGATGAATCTGTCTTTCTATATCCGTATCCTTATACCCATATCCGCTCCAGTACGTGGAGGTTTCTATCACATATGGCGAATGCTTCCCGTGATGACCCACAGCGCCAACTACAAAATCAGGGTCATTCGGCCATGGAGCCGCATGAGCATCAGAAATGAAACATTGCGCGCTCAGAAACATTACTAAAGCGAGTGAAAAAAAGACCCCTGACCATTGTGCTTTGATATTCATGAAAAATTTCCCTTTTTTAGAAGCTCAGCAGCTCAGAGAAGCTCCGGTCGCTTTGTCTTTGTTTTTTGCTGTTGCCGATCAGCCGAACTTTCGATTCTTAAAGTATAAGTATATATCATTGGACATGCAATATGTTTTTGTAGTCGATTTATTGTAACCGGGAAGGATTTACTTTCGGCAAAGACGGATGGCAAAGCCCTGCAAGAGAAGCTGTGTAAGAAGATAAGATGATAGGAGGATAGGAAAAACAAGGTTTGTTTCGCCTTTGCCATCACCTATCTTCATAACTTCCTATCATCTTACCTTCTGCCGTTCTCGCCGTTAAAAAGTTTCTTAACAAAAAACTAACAATTTCTTTATTTCTCCTTAATTTACGTTTTGTATGATTTTGCGCAAAGGTACAAAGTACCGGGCACAAAGTCAAAAATAAAGGGCATGAAAATGCCGGGGGAGAAAAAGAATGAAGTTTAAAGCAGCAGTGTTGCAGAAGTCGGTTGTAGTTTTAGCGGCAGTATTATTTTTGGGTAGTGCGGCGTTTGCGGGAGAGGTCGATAAACTTGCGACAATGCTTGCAGAAAAAGGCATAATCAGTTACGGTGAAGCGCAGAGAATTATTACAGAAACTAAAGAAGATATGAAACAGCTTACGGCAACAGGGAAAAACGAAACTGTTCCGCTTTGGGTTCAGACTCTTAAGATGAGCGGAGATATCCGTATCAGAGTTCAGACTAATTCAAACAAGAATGACGCGGCCGACACACATGCGGAAAGAGTCCGTGTGCGTGAAAGAGTGCGTTTCGGTTTTGAAACTATGGCTTCCGAAGGGCTTAAAGCAGCTTTCGGTATAGCAACAGGCGCGGGAGCAGGAAGAGATCTTGCCAATATAGGCGATAAAAATCCCACCTCGGGAAACCATACCTTTGAAGCTTTCAATAAAATTCCGATATTTTTAGATTTTGCATATTTGCAATATGAAGCGGCAGATTGGATGCGCATATCAATAGGAAAAGTCAAAAGTGGAATTCACGCTTGGATGCCTTCACAGCTTATATGGAAAAACGACGTGAATCCGGACGGTTTAGCTTTTAACTTTACAAGAAAATTGAATTCAGATTTTTCTTTTTTCGGTAATGTGGGTCTTTATGTGTTGGGAGAATCAAGAAAAGGTTCCGGAGCAGGTTCAAATTTAACAAATATGCCGGCTATAGTCATAGCGCAGCCCGGAATAGATTATAAGTATGACAAATTCTCGGCAAAAGTCGGTATTGCTCTTCATCAATTTTATTTGAAAGACAGGCTTGTAAGGTCTAATGAAGCCGGAGTTTGGTTTCAATCAGGACGCCAGACTGCGGATTATACTCTTATAAATCCCGGCTGGGATCTTAAGTATAGAGAAGTTGTTTCAAAATATGCGGTCAGTTTGAGCGGAGATTACAGCGTTAATGTAAATGAAGATTTTACAAATGCCGAAGGGAAAGATAAACAAAGCTATATAGTTTGCCTTGGTTTCGGCGATGACAGAGTATCCGGTTTTGGAACCTGGCAGGTTAAAGGCGCGTACCGCAACGTAGGCATAGCTGCAATGCCCTTAGGCTTCGGTAATACCGATGCTTACAGCGCAAACCCTGGAAAAGGTTTTGAATATTCGCTCACAGCCGGACTTCTGAAAAGTTTGAACGGCGTAATCACTTTCTATGATATGACAAACCCCGACGGAAAAAATGCGGAGCAGTTAGCGCAGTTTGATTTGGTTTACAGATTCTAAAAAAGACAATGTGGAGTTTGAAGTGTGGAGAGTGGAGTTAATGTGTTTTCGCAAAGCGAAAACCTAAAAATAGGTTTCGGCAAAGCCGAAACACAACAACTTCACTCTCCACACTCAAAACTCCAAACTGTCGTTAAAAGGAGAAATAAATGAAGAAAGTATTAGCGGTTGTTTTTGCGGCAACGATGTTTGCCGGGAATGTTTTTGCACAAAAAATAGTGCTTGAAGGGTCAACAACGGTTCTGCCCATAGCGCAGAGAGCGGCTGAAGAATATATGGACGCAAATTCTAAAGCTGATCTTACTGTAAGAGGTGGCGGTTCTGGCGTAGGCATCAATTCGTTAATCGCGGGAACCTGCGATATAGCGATGTCTTCAAGAGCTATAAGAGATACCGAAATTCAGAATGCCGACGCAAAGGGCAGAAAAACCAAAGCTTTTGTAGTGGCGATGGACGGTATAGCCGTTATCGTAAATAACAGTAATTCCGTTTCATCTCTTTCAAAAAAACAGATAGCCGATATTTATACGGGCAAAGTTACAAACTGGTCGGAAGTCGGCGGAAAGAATGAAAAAATTGTTGTTGTATCAAGAGACAGCGCAAGCGGAACTTTCGAATCTTTCAGCGAGCTCGCGCTCAATAAACAGAAAGTAATAGGCAGCGCTCTTATGCAGGCTTCTAATCAGGCGATAAGCACTACTGTTTCAAAAACGCCCGGCGCGATAGGTTATGTCGGCATAGGCTATATCAGCGGCAGCATTAAAGCTGTTTCTATTGACGGAATTATGCCAAGCGCTGAAACGGTATTAACCGGAAAATATCCTTACTCAAGACCTTTGTTTATGTACACCAACGGGGAACCTAAGGGCCAGGTAAAGGATTTTATGGATTTCGTCTTGAGCAAAGACGGACAGAGAATAGTGAGCGAAGAAGGTTTCGTTGCGCTACAGTAGTTGACAAAAGCAGGTCTTAAATCCTCTCTTTTGTCATTGCGAGGAAGGGCAAAGCCCTGACGTGGCAATCCAGCAGGTTGTAATTCCTATCTTTTGTCATCCCCGAGTGTTGTAATCGGGGATCCACGTTGTGCAGGTGCAGCAAAATGAAGGCGGCGTTTAACCCCCGCCGCCTTCTCCAAATTTTAAAGGCATGCTGTACGCCTTCGGCGAATGATGTCGCTTCGCTAATGATGTATTGCCTTCGGCAACATGATGTAATGTGTCACTACGTGACCATCATTGTTGTGTGCGGCAAAGCCGCACTTAATTGATAGGTGCGCTTTGCGCACTCCTTAATGTATGCCTCGGCATACACATCATGTCTCGCAGAGATACATCATGTGCGAAGCACACACCATGTCCCGCAGGGACACATCATTGTCTTTAAGGGGTAGGGGGGGGAAATGTAGATGTACAATTTAAAAGAAAGATTAATAAAAATACTTTTTACGGTATTGGCGTTTGCTTCTCTGTTTTTTTTGCTCGGAATAGTTTTTGTTTTATTTAAAGAAAGCCTGCCTATTGTATTCGAACTCAATATATTTAAATTTCTTACTGGCACGCATTGGTATCCTACTCATGAGCCTGCGGAATTCGGAATTCTTCCGCTTATGATGGCTTCTTTGTGGGTTACGGTAGGAGCAATGTTCGTATGTATTCCTTTGGGAATAGGAACGGCTTTATACGTAAATGAGCTCGCCTCTTTACGCCAAAAGCAGTTTTTAAAACCCGTAATAGAAATTCTTTCCGGCATTCCTTCAATTGTTTACGGATTTTTCGGAATGCTTATCATGGCTCCGCTTATTCAACAAATTTTCAATATTCCTACGGGATTAAATGCTTTGACCGCAAGTATTGTGCTCGGCATAATGGCGATACCTACCGTAGCCAGCATATCGGAAGACGCTTTAAGTTTTGTGCCTAAAAGCTTTAAGGAAGCTTCTTATGCGCTCGGAGCGAACAGATGGCAGACTCTTATAAAAGTAATCATTCCGGCTGCCGCGTCAGGAATATCAACTTCAATAATACTCGGCATGAGCAGAGTTGTCGGCGAAACGATGACGGTTCTTATGGTTTCCGGCGGAGCTGCCGTTATGCCGAGATCTTTTTTTGACCCCGTAAGGCCGATGACTTCCACTATCGCTGCGGAAATGGGCGAAGCCGCGGTCGGAAGCATACATTATCATTCTCTGTTTGCCATAGGGCTTATACTTTTTTTAGTAACTTTGGTATTTAACGCTTTTGCGGAAATGATAAGCAGAAAATACAGGATAAAGCTGGGGTTAGACAGATGAAAAATAAAATTATTCAGGCATTGGGTTTTTCTTTAATAACTTTAAGCGTAATTATAACTTTAATTTTTTTGGTCGGGATAATATATCTTATAATATCAAAAGGAATATCCGTAATATCGTGGGAGTTTCTGACTTCGGTTCCGCGTAAAGGAATGACAGCCGGAGGAGTTGCTCCTGCCATAGTCGGAACTTTCTATCTTACCGTAGGCGCCGTGCTGTTTGCTTTGCCGCTGGGGCTTGCGTGCGCTGTTTATTTAAACGAATACAGCCCTAAAGGATTTATCGTAAATATTATAAGAATGAGCATAAATAATCTTGCGGGAGTTCCTTCCGTGGTTTTCGGATTGTTCGGGCTTGCGGTTTTTGTGAAGTTTTTGGGTTTCGGCGTTTCGATACTTTCAGGAAGCCTGACGCTGGGGATTTTGATATTGCCCGCTATTATTTCTGCGTCGCAGGAAGCGCTGATGGCGGTTCCGCAGTCCATAAGAGAAGCTTCTTTGGCGCTCGGCGCAACGCAGTGGCAGACAATAAGAAAAGCCGTTATTCCGGCGGCAATTCCGGGCATTATGACCGGGGTTATTCTAAGCATCGGAAGGGCAGCCGGCGAAACAGCTCCTATTCTTTTTACTGCGGCGACTTTTTATAAAAGAGGCTATCCGACTTCCATATTTTCCGAAGTTATGGCTTTGCCTTATCATATATATGCTTTGATGACGGAAGGCACAAAACCCGACCTGCAAACGCCGATAGCTTACGGCTGTGCGTTAATACTTTTGGTAATAGTCCTTTTAGTGTCTGCCGTCGCAATAATTTTAAGAAATAAATACAGGAGCGCATATGTCCACTGAAAATAATGTAAGAATAAAAGCTGAAAACGTACATTTTTATTATGGCGATAAAATGGCGATAAAAGATATGAGCATGAACTTTTATGACGAAAAAGTCACGGCTTTTATCGGGCCCTCAGGCTGCGGAAAATCAACGTTTATAAGAATGCTCAATAAAATGAATGACCTTGTTCCTCATACAAGGGCTGAAGGAAGTATTCATTTTGACGGCGAAAATATTTTGGAGAAAGGAGTTGACGTTGTAAAAATCAGAAGAAAAGTGGGAATGGTTTTTCAAAAACCCAATCCTTTTCCAAAAACTATTTTTCAAAACATAAGTTACGGCCTTGAAGTAAACGGAGAAAAAAATAAGAAAGTTATAGCGCAGGCGGTTGAAGAATCGCTTGTGAGAGCGGCTCTTTGGAATGAAGTAAAAGACAGACTTCACGACAATGCTTTGAGGCTTTCCGGCGGACAGCAGCAGAGACTATGCATAGCAAGATGCCTTGCAGTAGCCCCGGATGTTATTTTATTTGACGAACCGTGCGCAAGCCTTGACCCTATTTCAACAAATAAAATTGAAGAGCTGATTTTGGATTTAAAGAAAAATTATACTATTGTCATTGTAACGCATAATATGCAGCAGGCTGCAAGGGTTTCGGATTATACCGCTTTTATGTATCTCGGCGAGCTTATTGAGTTTAATTCCACGGATAAAATGTTTACCGTGCCGAGAGAGAAAAAGACGGAAGAGTATTTATCAGGCAAATTCGGCTGAGAACGGCAGGTAACAAGTAAAAAGTAATAAGTAAAAAATAAAAAAGTTGTCGTTATTCCTCGCCCCTTGCGGGAGAGGGACAAGCGAAGCTTGAGGGTGAGGGGTTGCCGTTGTTGTTATGCCTTTGCATTTCGCAAACATAGCATGTTTTTTTAAACCTATTTAATTTTATAGAGAGGAAAAAATGTTTAATGAAAAAATAGCTTTACTTAAAAAAGGAATAATAGATTATGCAGAGCATGTCGAAGGAATGCTCGTTAAAAGCCTTGACGGAACAATAAACAGAAATGAGGAAATTCTTCATAATGTCATTGATAAAGAAGAAGCTGTCGCGAATAAATATGAAATAGAATTTGACGAGACATGCATAAATTATATCGCGCAGTACCAGCCGGTCGGAAAAAACTTAAGGATGATCGTAAGCGCGATTAAAATGAGCAATGATTTGGAAAGGATGGCCGACCATGCCGTAAATATAGCGCAAAACGGCTTGTTTCTGATTTCGCATCCTTTTATAAAACCTTTTATCGATATACCGAAAATGAGTGACGTAACCGTCGGAATGCTGAAAGATTCCATAAAATCTTTTGTAAACGAAGATATCTGCATTGCAAAAAAAGTTTTGGAAGAAGACAACGAAGTTGACAATTTAAAAATTCAGGTTATCGACGAATTGACCGGCATTATGAGCAAAGATCCGAAAACCGTAAGCAGAGCGTTAAAGCTTATTAATATTGCTTCAAACCTTGAGAGAATAGCCGACCTTACCACAAATATATGCGAAGACGTTATTTATCTTGCCGAGGGTGTTGTCGTAAAACATCATCAGATAAATAAATAATTTAAAATTTCATATACTATTTATTGTTATTTGGGTGTCTCTAAAAACCCCTGATTTTGTCATTGCGAGGAGCGAAGTACACGAAGCAATCTCGAGATTTGCGACGCTGGATTGCCGCGTCAGGACTTCGTCCTTCCTCGATGACACTGTTGGATAAAGTTTTTAGAGAAACCCAATTATAAAAGTCAACTTGTAAAATTACGAAAAAAGTTTAACTATGTCAGAACAACGATTATTTCCTCCGTGCCCGCGACTTTTTTAGATATGTTTTTTCATGGCCATTTCTATAGCGATCGTTATAGTCCTTGTAAGCGTACCCCCAATCATCTATCTTGTAAGTGTACCCCCTATTATTTCCTCTTGTGTCTGTCTCGTATCTCTCAGTTACAACATAATTGCCGAAATAATCTTTTGATTCTGTAGCAGTTCTGGTCACGTTGCCGTTTCTATCTCTATAAGTTGTAACAGTGTCGCCGAAATAATTTTTTCTTGTCTCAACAGTTTGTGCAAAAGATACGCAAATCGGCAAAAACATACACAACAGAACAATTAAAGTTTTTTTCATAAAATCCTCCCTTGTACAAAAACAACGTCAAAGTAAATTTGTTTATTGCATTTATAAAAATTAGTCATTCGTAATTCGTAATTGTCTTAGAGGTATCTGCAATTTTTTATTTATTGTATAATACGTATATGAATGTGAAAAATATTTTAAATAAAGCGGTTGATTTTTTTGATCCGCACCGCAGAGGGCCTTTATTTACAAATTACGGCATTGCCGGCATTATATTTATTGCAGTTGTCGGTTTTGTTTTTTATCGTCTTATAACTGCTGACGGCAGTACGGCATTCGGCTGGATTATAACATGGCTTTCGATAGGAATTCATGAATTCGGGCATAAACTGTTCGGATTAATTTCCCGGGGAAATCATTTTTGGACTATCATGGGCGGAACGCTTCTTGAGATAATGGTTCCGCTTTCCGCTTTTCTTTATTTTCAGCGCAAAGGGTGGGAAATACAGGCTGATGTTTGTCTTTTGCTTTTGGCAATCGCTTTCAAATCTATCGGGTTTTATACGGGAATTTCATTGTATGTCGGGGAGATAATGATTGTAAACGCGGTAGACGGCGCAAACTCCGTGCCTGATTGGGATTATATGCACAAATGGTTCGGCACTGAAGGTAAAGAGTATTATGTGCAGCAGTTTTTTTATATTGCGTCCGCGTTAACAACAGCCTTGGGTTTTTGGCTTTTAATCGCGCATATACGCAGATGGATTAAAAGCGATGTTAATATGAACGACGAAACCCAAGATTATTTTTAAAATAACCGGATTTATGTTGAAAAATAAAAACATAAAACATATTCATTTTTATACATAAAATTTGAATTGACAAAAAATATATAAAAAGATACAATAATTCTCGTTTTACGGGGGTATAGCTCAGTTGGGCGAGTGTGCGACGAATAAGGAGCACGTGTCACGAGCGGGCGCGAGGGAACTTAGTTCCTGTGAGCGCCCCGGGTCTGAAACGAAGTGGAAGACAGCGCTTGCATGGCATGCAAGATGATGAGTGTGCCGACGACAAGTTTGAAAATTGAATAGAAGTTTTTAATGGGGGTATAGCTCAGCTGGGAGAGCGCTTGCATGGCATGCAAGAGGTCGTCGGTTCAATCCCGTCTACCTCCATAAAGACAATGATGAGTCCCTTACGGGACATGATGTGTACTTCGTACATGATGTATCTCTGCGAGACATGATGTGTATGCCGAGGCATACATTAAGGAGTGCGCAAAGCGCACCTATTAATTAAGTGCGGCTTTGCCGCACACAACAATGATGTGTCACGTAGTGACACATTACATCATGTTGCGATAAGCAACACATCATTGCGAAGCAACATCATGCGCCGAAAGGCGTACATCATGCCGTTATTCAGTTTATCTCTCAATACGGCAATTTAATATATAAGGACAAAATTATGATTTACTCAGAGTATATTAACCGCGAAACAAAAGGCTATACTGACATGTCCGATATTACGGATGATGTCAAAAGGATAGTTGCGCGTTCAGGTATTCAGAACGGACTTGTGACGGTAAGCGTTTCAAGTTCTACTTCTGCAATTACTACTATTGAGTTCGAACCCGGCTTAATATCCGATTTACGCAAAGCTTTGGAAATCATTGCTCCTGAAAAAGGCGTTTACGCTCATGACGAAAAATGGAATGACGGAAACGGTTTTTCCCACATACGCTCATCTATAGTTGGCACATCAAAAACTATTCCAATAACATCAAAATCGCTGCTGCTGGGAACATGGCAGCAGATAATTTTTGTTGATTTTGATAACAGACCCAGAAGCAGAAAAGTATTCGTGCAGGTTTTCGGAGAGTAATAAGTGACTCTAAAAGTTATAGCAGGCGACGCTCGCGGAAGGATACTGAAAACCTTGCCGCAGGATGATTTATCTATCAGGCCGATGCTCGGCAGAATGAAAAAATCGGTTTTTGATATTATACAGTTCAGAATTCCCGGATGCGATTTTCTCGATTTATTTGCCGGAGTCGGTTCGGTTGGAATAGAAGCTATTTCGCGCGGCGCAAATAAGTGTGTTTTTGCTGAAATGAGTGATATTTCTTTAAAGCTCATAAAACATAATGTAAACATGCTAGGCTACAATGACAAGGCCAGAATAGTAAGATGCAACATTATAACGCAGTTTGACATGATTGCCGATAAATATGACATAGTTTTTATGGGTCCGCCTTATGTTGACAGCGGCAAAAAAGCGCTTGCTCTTACATACCCGGCTCTTAAAAATGTAGTAAAGTATGATATTTTAAAAGATGAGTC
Organism: Candidatus Endomicrobium neocapritermitis; assembly: GCA_009778325.1. GTDB lineage: Bacteria > Elusimicrobiota > Endomicrobiia > Endomicrobiales > Endomicrobiaceae > Endomicrobium_B > Endomicrobium_B neocapritermitis. The sequence goes on from WRJZ01000052.1 coordinate 103,147, forward strand.
AATTCTTATAGCGCAAAAGCATATTAAGGAACCCGTTGGAAACGTAGCGGGTCTTGAAAATTTCAGAACTGAAAAATACGGCGATACAGTCGTTTTGTTTTACAAAAGAACGTAAAACAAAACGACAATTACGAATTACAAATTACTAATTACGAATCAACTGCAAAGGCGTTACTGCAATGATTGATGGCTTTGTTTTAATTCGTAATTGGTGTCGTTAAATGTCGTTGATTTGTAATTAGTAATTTGTAATTCGTAATTGGAGTTTTTTTGTGGTTTGGGAAGATTTTAAAATAAGTTACTCGAGAATCAGTACGTACTTATTTTGTCCGTATAAATATAAACTTATTTATATTGACAATCAGTATATACCGGTAAACGCAGATATAATTTTCGGGCAGATTATACATAAAACTCTGGAACAGTATCACAGCCGTAACGGCAAAGATTTGCCGGAGCTGACGGAGTGTTATGACGCTTCGTGGAAAAATGAAGGTTTTGAAAGCCCGCAGCAGAGTTTTGAATATTACAGGCGCGGGATGGAGATGCTTGAAAACTATTTTAAGTCGTTTTCAACTTCCGACGTAAAAATTTTATATACGGAAAAATCTTTTGACGCGAATATCGGCAAATACAGATTTGTCGGCATTATTGACAGGATAGACGAACATCCTGACGGCAAGAAAGAGATAATGGACTATAAAACCCACGCGAAAGTGTGGACACAGGAAAGAATCGACAAAGATTTGCAGCTTACTCTTTACGCTTACGCGTGCAAAAATGTTTTCGGGTTTAATCCCGATAAAATCTCCGTGTATTTTTTGTCGAACAATACAAAAATGTATACAAAGCGTTCCGCAAAAGAGATTGAAGACAGTATAAATCTTGCCCTGAATACGGCTGAGAATATAATGTCGGATAACTTTGATGCTGACACGACAAAATGCGGAAATTGCGATTTTAAGTTAAAATGCAAGTTTTCATCATATAAAAATGAGGCAGGAGAAAAATGAAATCGATGACTGTAGTGAAATTCGGCGGAAGTTTGACAAAAAATCCGGTTGCGCAGGCAAAATTTCTTAAAGAGCTTGCGGAAATTTCACGAAAACAAAATATAATTTTAGTGCACGGAGGCGGCCCCGAAATAAACTCGCTTTTGGATAAATTTTCAATTGAAAGCAAGTTTGTGAACGGTCTCAGATTTACCGACGCTCCGGCTTTAGAAGTTGTCGAAATGGCTTTAAGCGGAAAAGTTAACAGAGTTCTTATTACCGGGCTTATAAAAAATAAAGCCAATGCCGTAGGAATATCAGGCAAAGACGGCAGCAGCGTTGTCTGCAAACAGGTTAAAAAGCTTGGTTTTGTCGGCGAACCCGTGAAAGTTAATAAAAAGCTTATAGAGGTTTTGACAAAGGCGGGATTTTTGCCGGTCATAGCTTCAATAGCTGCGGATGCCAAAGGCAATGTTATGAATGTTAATGCCGATACTTTGGCCACGGCGATAGCGGTTGCTTTTAAAGCCGACAAACTTGTATTTCTTACCGACGTTGCCGGAGTTTTTGATAAAAACAAAAACACGATAAGAGAGATAAAAATAAAAGAAATAGAGCCTTTGATAAAAGATCAAACTATAACCGGCGGAATGATACCGAAAATAAAAGGCTGCGCGCAATCCGTTAAAAAAGGCGTTAAAGAAGTATGGATAGCCGACGGAGTCAGCGGTATAAAAAAAATAAAAGGAACAGTTGTTAGAAGCTGAGAGTGCTGAGAAGCTGGGAAGCTGAGAGGAGCTATGGTTGTTAAAGTTCTTTCCTTTGCTCAGCTTCTCAACTTCCCAGCTTCCCAACTTCTTATTATGGGAGCCAAGAACAATGAATATAAAACAGATGGAAAGTACATATTTTATGCCTACCACAAAGAGGGTAGATTTGGTAGTTAAGAAAGCTAAAGGGCAGTTTGTTTGGGATGAGAAAGGGAAGAAGTATCTGGATTTTTTTACTGGCGTCAGCGTTTGCAATTTGGGGCATTTGAATAATGCCGTTGTCAAAGCCGTAAAAAAACAGCTTGACGAATATGCGCACGTTTCAATTCATTATTACGCTCCCGTGCAAATGAAACTCGGTAAAGAGCTTGCAAAAAAGTTTGGCGGACGGGTTTTTTTGTCTAATACCGGGGCTGAAGCGAACGAGTGCGCTATAAAGCTGGCGCGCAAATACGGGCATACTACCGGCGGGCGTTATGAAATTATAGCGTTTAACAATTCTTTCCACGGACGTACCGTTATGACGAGCGCCGCCACGGGACAGGCAAAGTTTCACGAATACTTGAAACCTTTGCCGCCGAAGTTTGTTTTTGCGGATTTTAACGATATTGAATCCGTGAAAAAACTTATCAATGATAAAACGGCCGCGATAATAGTTGAGCCGGTGCAGGGCGAAGGCGGTATTTATGTTGCAACGAAAGAATTTTTAAAAGGTTTACGCGTTTTGGCGGACAAGCATAATATTGTTTTAATTTTTGACGAAATACAGTGCGGTTTAGGGCGCACGGGCAAGTTTTTTGCTTTTGAGCATTACGGGGTTAAACCTGACGTCATAACTCTGGCAAAAGCCATAGCCAACGGTTTGCCGCTCGCGGCGACTATCGCAAATAAAAAGTTCGGCGAAGTTTTTACATACGGAGACCACGGGACGACTTTCGGCGGAAATCCCGTTTCATGCGCCGCTGCTTTGGCTGTTATAAAAGAAATGAGTCCGAAATTTTTAAAAAATTCTTTGGAAACGGCAAAATATTTGTACGCAAAGCTTAATGATTTGAAAAAAAAGTATAATATAATAAAAGAAGTAAGGGGAATAGGTCTGATGACAGGCATTGAGCTTTCAATCGCAGGAAAAGATATATTAGAGTACTGCCTTAATAAAGGTTTGATTGTAAATTGTCCTCAGAAGACTGTTATAAGGATGCTGCCTCCGCTTACCATCACAAAAAAAGATGTTGATGCGGCTGTTAAAATTTTAAATGATGCGTTTTCAAAAGTAAAATAAATTATGAATCAATGGCAAAGACTTTTTAGTCTTTTATTCGTAATTCGTCATTCGTAATTTGTAATTGCCGTTAAAGGGAGATTGTAAAATGAGCAAAGCAGGCAACAAAGTTACAGACAAAGGCGCAATAAAAAAAGTGGTAGTGGCTTATTCCGGCGGGCTTGATACTTCGATAATTTTGTCATGGATAAAAGAAAATTATAAATGCGAAGTTATCGCGTGCTGTGTTGACGTGGGGCAGGGCAAAGAGCTTAAAGGCTTGAATGAAAAAGCCAAAAAGACCGGCGCTTCAAAGTCTTATATAATAGACGCGAAAAAAGAGTTTGTGACGGATTATATTTATCCTGCGATTAAAGCGGAAGCTTTATATGAAAATAAATACTATCTCGGCACTTCGCTGGCAAGGCCTGTTATCGCGGCAAAAATTGCCGAAGTCGTAAAAAAAGAAAAAGCTGACGCCGTATGCCATGGCGCTACCGGTAAAGGCAATGACCAGGTGCGTTTTGAGCTTGCGTTTAAAGCTTTAATACCGAACGTAAAAATAATAGCGCCGTGGAGAGAATGGAATATACGCTCCAGAGAAGAGGCGATAGAGTACGCGAAAAAGAGAGGAATACCGGTTCCCGTAACAAAGGACAAACCTTATTCTTCGGACGCAAATCTTTGGCATGTTTCTTATGAAGGCGGCATTATGGAAGACATGAAAAACGAATATGACAAGAGCATGTTTAAAATGACCGTCTCTCCGCAAGACGCGCCGAATAAGCCGGCTTATGTTTCAATAGGTTTTGAACGGGGTATCCCCGTTTCTATAAACGGCAAGAAACTTGCCCCTGTTGAGCTTATAGAAACTGCAAATAAAATCGCAGGCACAAACGGCATAGGCAGAACGGATATGGTTGAAAACCGTCTTGTGGGAATGAAATCAAGAGGAGTTTATGAATCTCCGGCGGCTGTTCTTTTATATGAAGCTCATCATAAGCTTGAAGAGCTTGCTTTGGACAGAGACACATTGCATTACAAGCAGGATCTTTCGCATAAATGGGCTGATCTTGCGTATTACGGACAGTGGTTTTCGCCTTTAAGAGAGGCTCTCGACGCTTTTATCGACAGTACTCAAAAATATGTCACGGGCGAGATAAAACTTAAACTTTACAAAGGCAATATGGAGACTGTTTCAAGGAACGCCAAATATTCTCTTTATTGGGAAGAGCTTGCGACATTTGAGAAAGATGAAGTTTACAATCAGAAAGATGCGGAAGGATTTATTAATTTGTTTGGATTGCCGACGAAGGTGCAGGCGATTATGAGAAAAAAATAAAAATTAAGAAATAGTAGTCATTGCGAGGAGGAATACACAGTATTCCGATGCGGCAATCTAGAGTAGTAATAGAGTTGTTTTCTAGGTTGCTTCGCAACTTTGTTGCTCGCAATGACAATAAAAAGGTAAATAAATGAAAAATTTAGATTTTGAACAGTTTATGGGTTCGTTTTCTTTTGACGGAAGGCTTGCCGAGGCTGATATAGCAGGGTCTGTTGCGCATGTACAGATGCTTATGAAAACCGGGATACTTAAATCTTCAGACGGCAGGAAGATAGTTTCAGGTTTGAATTCGATTCTTAAAAGCATAAAAAGCGGATGGAAGCTTCCTAAAGAAGAAGATATTCATTTTGCCGTTGAAAAAGAGCTGATAAGAAGAATCGGGCCTGTCGGCGGCAAAATGCATATGGCGAGAAGCCGTAATGATCAGGTTGCTTTGGATTTAAGAATATATTTAAGACAGCAGGCCGATGAAATAGTCGGACTTATAAATGAATTTCAGAATATAATTATAAAAAAAGCCGAAGATAATATTGACGTTATAATGCCGGGCTTTACGCATCTGCAGCCGGCGCAGCCTGTTTTGGCGGCGCATCATCTGCTGGCTTACGGCTGGATGCTGCAAAGAGATAAAGAGAGGCTTGAAGATTGCCGCAAAAGAATAAATATTTCTCCTTTGGGCAGCGCGGCGCTTGCCGGAACTTCATTTAAAATAGACAGATATTATACGGCGAAGCTTTTGGGATTTGATTCGATAACCGAAAACTCTCTTGACGCAGTCAGCGACAGGGATTTTGCGATAGAGTTTGTGTTTTGCGTTTCAATGATATCTTTGCATCTTACAAGGTTTTGCGAAGAAATTATTTTGTGGATGAATCCGGAACTCGGATATATAAAAATTTCCGATAAATTTACTTCCGGCTCGTCTATTATGCCGCAGAAGAGAAATCCCGACTGCGCGGAAGTTATAAGAGGAAAATCCGGAAGAATTTTTGGCAGCTTAATGGCAATGCTTACAATAGTTAAATCTTTGCCTTTGGCTTACAACAGGGATTTGCAGGAAGATAAACCTCCTGTTTTTGATGCTTGCGATAATATAAAAATGTGCATGGAAGTAATGAACGAAATGGCTGCAAGCATGAAGTTTGTTAAAGAAAACACTTTACGCAGCATAGAAAAAGGTTTCATCGCCGCGACTGAAATTGCCGATTATCTGGCAAGAAAAGACGTTCCTTTCAGGGAAGCTCACGGAATCGTAAGGCGGATTGTTTTATATTGTAAAGAAAATTCCAAAACTCTTAATAAGCTTACGCTTCACGAATTTAACAAGCTTTATCCGGAGAGATATCCTATATTTGAAGAAGACATTTATAAATATATCGATTTAAAAAAGGTTGTTTCAATGAAATCTTCGTACGGCGGAACTTCTGAAAAGTCGGTTTTAAAACAAATAGAAAATCTTAAAAAGAAAGTACCGGGAAAAAATAAATGAAAAAGCCGTTAATTTTATTCGCATTATGTTTTACGTTCGCGGGCATGGCATATTCCGCGGTCTATGAAAAAATACTGACGGAAGATTCAAGCGTGCAAACCGCGGTTAATATTAATCATGATATTCTCATTCATTCGCAAAGCATAGATTTAGCGTACCAAAGGATAAAAGAGTCGCAATCATTATATTTTCCGAAGATTGATTTTAACCTCAACGCCTCGCGTTTTAACAATATGGAACCGCTTGTTCTTTCCGGTCCTCTTTCTCCGGTTTCAGTGTATCTGCCGGGAGAAAACAGAGATATTTATTTTTCAACGCGTCTGTCGGTTTGGCAAAGCATTTATGCCGGAGGCAGAATTAAAACTACGAATAAGCTTGCCGATATACATATGAATAAGGTTAAAAATGAAGCAAACGCCGTTAAAAATAATGTAATAAATCAGGTTAAAACCGCTTTTAATACGTGTATTATGTATAAAGAGAAACTGAATTTATTTTCGCGGCAGCTTGAAAACTCTAAGGGTAAACCGCAAATTGAAATTTTGGAGATACAGAGGAGAATAGATCTCGTAAAGTTTAATTATGACAGAGAAGTTTTAAATTTGCTGAGCGTCATAGGATTGGAGCTTGACACTATTGTCATACTTGACGGAAAACTGGTTCCTAAATTAAAAAAGTTTGATTTAAACCAGAGCATGCTTTTGGCGTATCAGTTCAGATCCGAAATGCAGACTACCCAGGCGCAGGAGACTATAGACGGATTGATGGTAAATCTTCTTTCAATGCAGAGATTTCCGACTATTTCCGTAGGCGGCGGACAGGAGTGGATGGGCGATCAGGTAATCGGAGATAAAAGCAGCTGGTATGTTTCCATAAACGCAAATCTTCCTATTTTTGACGGAGGAGGAGGAGTCGCCAGAGTAAAGCAGGGCAGAATTCATGTCAGAGAAACTACTTTGAAAAGATCTAAGATTGAAGAAGAGATAAAACTGCAGGTAAACAAAGCGCTTTTGGAGTATAATTTCTGGAGAGGCCAGTTTTACAAAGCCGGCATGTCGGAAAAAGATCTGTCAAAAGTTCCGTACACAGAGCTTGAAATTGATATTGTTTACAATCTTAACAGAAGTTATTATGCTTTGGAGCTTGCCGTTGGCGTACAGCTTGACTCATATTAAGGCGGAAGCTGAGAAGTTGAGAGGAGCTCTGGTCGTTATATCTTTGTCGTTGCCGTTGTCTTTGCTCAACTTCCCAGCTTCCCAACTTCTCAGCTTCTAAAATAGGTGAACTTTCCATCATGAAAAAAATAATTTACACATTTTTATTGCTTGCCTTGCCTTCATTCTGCATTGCTTCTTCTATTGAGTTCAATGAAGAAGACTTTGTTATAGACATGCTATGGAATAAAGTCATACGTCTTAATGAAGAGCAAAGGCCTAAAGTCGCGCTTGTCCTCGGAGGAGGCGGAGCGAGGGGATTTGCGCATATAGGCGTGTTCAGGGCGATGGAAGAAGAAAAAGTGCCTATAGATTTGGTTGTGGGCACCAGCATAGGTTCAATAGCCGGTGCGTTTTACTGCGCGGGCATTTCAATGGATGAAGTTGAAAACCTTGCTAAAGAGATTAATTGGAAATCAATATCAAATGTCAACGCGGCGTCAATACTTTCGATGCTTTTATCCGATCAGCTGCTTTCAAATGTCCAAATGGAAGAATTCTTGAAAAAAAATATAGGCGACTTGCGTTTTGAGCAGCTTAAAATTCCGCTTGTATGCGTAGCCACTGATTTAAACACCGGGGAAAGAGTGCTGCTCCGAAGCGGAAGTGTGGCTTTTGCCGCGAGAGCAAGCTCCACTCTTCCCGGATTTTTTCGGCCTGTAGAGTACAGGCAAAGATATTTGGTTGACGGGGGCCTCGCGGAAAATATTCCGGTAGGCGTTGCGAAGCTTTTCAGCCCTGACATTATAATTGCCGTTCCGGTTTCTGCCGACATAACGAAAAATACAACTAATAATGTGTTAACAACTCTGATGCAGGCGATATATATTCAGGGACGGGCATTGGACAACGAAAATCTTGCCATGGCGGATGTTATCATCCGCCCGGATGTCGACGCAATGTCGGCGGTTGACCTTAAAAACGCTCATCAAAGCATTGATAAAGGTTTTGTGGCGGCAAAAGACGCGCTCAAAAGCATAAAAATAGCTATTATAGATAAAACACAGGAGAAGTACCTGATTGAATAAAATATTCGCGGCAATTATTTTTATGTTTGTTTTTGCGTTTTTTGCGGACGCTCGTTATATTGAAAATGTAATGAGCGATGAAGAGATTATGTCAAAAATAAATGAAATGTCCGTAAAGCTTGAAGGCGCGAAAAATAAAAAAGAACAAACTGAATTTTACGAAGAATTTGCCCGGATGTTTTTTCTCAGCGGGGCATACGACGCGGCTACGAATATATACAAGAGACTATTGGAATCAAATCCGCCCAAAAAGAAAAAAGCGGAGTATTATATAAAGCTTGGCGATATTGAAGCGGAAAAAAAATCTTATAATACCAGCCTTGATTATTATAACAGCGCTTTAGCCTTATACAAAAAAAATAATGATATAAAAAAGAAAATCGGAGATATGTTTTTAGAAAGCAATCTTTACGGCCTTGCAGAGCAAAGTTTCAAGGATATTCTCGCCAACGATAAAAACTCCGATTATGCAAAAAGGAAACTAGGCGATATTTATTACAGCAGAACAATATATTCAAAGGCGCTGGAGTACTATGAAAGCATAAACCGGACATATTATGATAAAGAATTAATTATAAGAATGGCGGCAGGCTATAAAAGTTTGAATAATCTGGATAAAGCCGTGCAGTTGGTTAACGATTACATAAATATAAACCCTGATTCCGACTTGTACCTGCTGTTAGGGTCTTTATATTCGGGACTTGGTAAACTTGAAGAAGCCAAAGAGCAATATCTCATATCCATCAGCATTGATCCTTCAAATTTTTCATCTTACGTATATCTTGCGGCAATATATCTGGATGACGGCGATATTCAAAAAGCCGAAGAAATGCTTGATAAGGCAAACCTCATAAATTCGTATACCGCGGCGGTTGATATGATGTACGCAAGGATAGCGTATAAAAAAGGAAGGTTATACGAAGCAAGAAGATACGCGGCAAACGCCGTTCTAAAATCAAAAACGCCTTTCGTGAAACAGCAGGCGCAGCGCATGCAGGACTATTTTAACAAAGAAAAGTAGAAGCTCAGCAGCTCGGAAGTTCGGCAGCTCGGTAACGGCAACAACAAAGCCTTTGTCTTTGCTGAGCTTCTGAGCTGCCGAGCTGCTGTCTTTTTTTTGACAGCATATAATCCTATTTTGTATCATAATAACAATACACTACACTTATAATAAAAGGAAAGAAAATGGTTAAGTATGTCAATAATGAACTTCATATAGAAAAAGTATCTTTTTCAAACATTGCAAAAAAATACGGTACGGCCGCATATGTGTATTCAAAAAATCAGATAATAAGCAATTTGCAGGATTATCAGAAAGCTTTAAAACCCGTTGACGGGCTTATTTGTTTTGCGTGTAAAACGAACTCGAACGGACAAATTCTAAAGCTTCTTGCAAAACACGGAGCAGGCGCTGATACTGTGTCCGGCGGCGAAATTTTCAGATGCATTAACGCCGGATTTGCTCCTTCGAAGATAGTTTTTGCGGGCGTAGGCAAAACCGCCGAAGAAATAGAGTATGCTTTAAAAAATAAAATACTTATGTTTAATGTCGAATCTTTTGAAGAGCTTGAAGCAATAAACAGAATAGCCGGAAAACTTAAAACAAAAGCTAAAATCGCGTTAAGAATAAATCCGGACGTTGATCCGGATACGCATTCTTATGTCGTTACAGGAAAAAAAGGCACTAAGTTCGGCATTCCGTATGAAGAAGCTTTCGAAGCTTATCTAATAGCTTCTAAAATGAAAAATGTTCAGCCCGTAAGCATTCATATGCACATCGGTTCGCAGATTTTGGAGATAGATTCTTTCATTTTGGCGGCAAAAAAAATGAAAAAGCTTATCGACAGCCTTGAAAAAGCCGGTATAAAACCAGAATATATTAACTGCGGCGGAGGACTGGGGATTAAATATGCCGATGACACCGTTGCTACTGCTCCGAAACGGCTTTTAAGCGAAATGTTCAAAGTTTTCGGCACCGGCAAAAAATTTATTTTTGAGCCGGGGCGTTCGATTATAGGAAATACGGGGCATCTTCTGACAAAAGTGCTTTACAGGAAAATATCCGGAGATAAAAATTTTCTTATAACCGACGCCGCAATGAACGATTTGATAAGGCCTACGTTATATAACGCTTATCACGATATTGTTCCCGTTAAAAGGACAGCCGCAAGAAAAGTTAAAACCGACGTGGTCGGACCGATATGCGAAAGCGGCGATTTCATGGGGAAAGACAGAATGCTTCCGGTTTTGGACAATGGCGAACTTCTTTTGGTGAAAAACGCCGGCGCATACGGAGCGGCGATGGCATCCGAATATAACTCCAGGCCTTTTCTTCCGGAAATTCTTGTTGACGGCAATAAAACTTATTTAATAAGAAAAAGAGCAACTTATAAAGATTTGATTTTAAATGAAATTTAAAAAGACAATTACGAATTACGAATTACGAATTACGAATAAAAGACTAAAAAGCCTTTTGTCGTTGATTCGTAATTCGTAATTGGGACGCAGTCCCCGTAATTTGTAATTGCAGTTAAAATGGGGGATTTATGTTTTCAGGCGTTTATACGGCAATAATTACGCCGTTTAAAAATGACAAAGTCGATTATGACGCTTTTGGAGCTTTAATCGAAAATCAGTGCAAAAACGGTGTAAGCGGTATTGTCCCGTGCGGAACTACCGGGGAATCGCCGACTTTATCTTATGAAGAACATGAAGAGGTCATAGAGTTCGCGGTTAAATCTTCTAAAGGAAGATTGAAAGTTTTGGCAGGCACCGGTTCAAATTCAACCGACGAGGCGATACATTTTACGCAGTTTGCAAAAAAAGCAGGCTGCGACGGCGCGCTTGTAGTTTCTCCTTATTACAACAAACCTACTCAGAAAGGATTGTATCTTCATTTTAAGAAGATTGCCGATACCGTTGATATACCTATTGTCGTATATAACATAGCCGGAAGAACCGCCGTCAATGTTGAACCTGCGACTTTGCAGAAACTTTGTAAAGAGTGTAAAAATATTATAGGGGTAAAAGAATCGTCCGGATCTTTGGAACAGGTGAGCATGACAAAATTTTTGTGCCCGGAAATAGAAATGCTTTCCGGAGACGATGCTCTTACGATTCCTTTGATGTCAGTCGGCGGACAGGGAGTAATTTCGGTCATTGCAAATATAATTCCCGCCGAAGTTGTCGCTTTGGTTAAGGCTTTTGAAAAGGGTAATATAAAAGAAGCAATAAAGATACATTACAAACTTTTACCTTTGGTAAAGGCCATGTTTATCGAAACAAATCCCATACCGGTGAAAACAGCGGCGTATATTTTAGGAATTTGCGGGCCGGAATTAAGACTTCCTATGTGCGAAATGGAAGAAGCAAACAAATCCAAACTGGAAAAAGCTATGAAAGATTTTGGACTCATATAAAAAAAGAAGTTGAGAAGTTGGGAAGCGGGGATGTTGAGCAAAGACAAGGGCAATGGCAAAGACGAAACGACCATAGCTCCTCTAAGCTTCCCAACTTCTCAGCTCTCTAAGCTTCTAACGGGAGGTTTTAAATGAAAATTACTATATGCGGTGCTGCCGGAAGGATGGGGCAGTCTATATTGGATATAGCAAAAGTTGACGAGACGGTTCAGGTTTGCGGAGCCGTAGAATATGAGAGCAGCCCTGCGATAGGCATGGGCAATCCCGCTATTGTACCGGCTTCAAAAATTGAAGAAGTTTTGCCCACAACCGAAGTTTTGATAGATTTTACAAATCCCGCAACCGCGTTAAAAAATCTTGAAATTGCCAAAAAGTATAAAATTCCTGTTGTAATAGGAACTACAGGGTTTATTTCCGAGCAGAAAGAAAAAATAGCCGAGGCCGCGAAAGAAATTCCGGTTATGCTGTCGCCGAATATGTCGGTCGGCGTAAATATTTTATTCAAACTTGTGGAAGAAGTTACAAAGCTGATTCCCGATTATGACATTGAAATTGTAGAGCTTCACCACAATAAAAAGAAAGACTCGCCTTCCGGAACAGCCGCGAAACTTGCGGAAATTGCAGCTTCGGCGGTAGGCAAGAACATAAATGACGTCGGCGTTTACGGAAGAAAAACAATTATGGGCGACAGAAAAAAAGATGAAATCGGCGTGCTTTCGGTCAGAGGCGGAGACATAGTCGGCGAGCATACCGTTTATTTCGCGGGAACAGGAGAAAGAATAGAAATTACCCACAGAGCTCAGTCAAGAGACACTTTCGGCGCAGGAGCCGTCAGAGCGGCAAAATGGATTATAGGCAAAGAGCCAGGATTGTATGATATGCAGGATGTTTTAGGACTGAAATAAATAGACGCAAGGACGCAGAATAACAAATGCAAGGATATTTATAATATCCTTGCATTTGTTATTGTATCTAAAACTGCCAATAGTGTTGCTGATTCCGAAAAACTTGTATTTATCCGAGCGAAGCGGGGGGAATTGCTAAAAACAATATCTTCGGGCTAAAATGAGAGCAGGTTTTCCAACCGTGATTCAACAAAAAATTTGATTAGAATATTTATGGAAAAGAAAAAGGTTTAGTAACTTCACAATTTTTTCACATTGGTATCATATATATTTCTATTTTCTAATATATAATTCTGATTATGAAAATAAGAAAAATTGTGTCAATTATTGTAGCCTCTTTTATAATTTTTCCTTGTTTAGCAAAAAGCGTGAATGCAAAAGAGGTCACGTCTTTATGCGTAAATAGCGGTATATCAGGCTATTACGCGTTAATTTCTAAAGCCGCTTTTGACATGGTTACTGTTGTGTTACAAGATTTTTGTACCCCCCCCCCCCC
>WRJZ01000053.1 GCA_009778325.1 Candidatus Endomicrobium neocapritermitis
TTGTTGGCAAGACAGGTAAACGTGCCTTCGATAGTAGTATTTTTGAACAAATGCGATGCGGTAGATGATAAAGACTTGTTGGACTTGGTGGAAATGGAAGTAAGAGATCTTCTTACGAAGTACAACTTCCCCGGAGACAAGACGCCGGTAATAAGAGGTTCTGCGCTACAGGCCTTGCAGGGAATAAAAGAAGGCGTAGATTCGATAATGGCCTTGATGGACGCGGTGGACACAACAATACCGCTGCCGGCAAGAGATATAGATAAACCGTTTTTGATGAGCGTGGAAGACGTGTTTTCAATAACGGGAAGAGGAACGGTAGCTACGGGAAGAGTGGAAAAAGGAAAAGTGAAAGTAGGAGATAACGTAGAGATAATAGGAATAACGGATACGAAGAAATCGGTAGTTACCGGAATAGAAATGTTCAGGAAACTGCTTGACGAAGCGCAGGCGGGAGATAATATAGGTATGCTGCTGAGAGGAATAGAAAAGAATCAGGTAGAAAGAGGGCAGGTAATAGCAGCGCCTGGAAGCATAAAGCCGCACAAGAAGTTCAAAGGGCAGGTATATATATTGACAAAAGAAGAAGGCGGAAGACATACGCCATTTTTTACGGGATACAGGCCGCAGTTTTATTTCAGAACGACGGACGTGACGGGGATAGCGAATTTGCCTGCGGGAGTGGAGATGGTGATGCCCGGAGACAATATAACGATGGATATAGAATTGATAATGCCGGTAGCGATGGAGCCGCAGCTGAGATTTGCGATAAGAGAAGGCGGAAGAACGGTAGGCTCCGGCGTTGTAACGGAAATAATAGATAAATAAAAAAGAGTGAAGAGTGAAAAGTGAAGAGTGAAGATACGGCAACAGATAATTTGTTGTCATTGCGAGCGGGCAAAGCCAGCGCGGCAATCCAGAGTTGTTATCTTCACTCTCAACTCTTCAATCTCTACTCTGTCTCTGTAAAGTTTATCCTCTGGCGGGGAGTTGCCGTATCTTGAAAAAGATACATAGTCTGGCAGCGCAAACTTTGCAGGAAAAAGCAAAAAAATAAACAGGATTGAAAACATGTCAAATGAAAAAGCAGTTCCAACTCAGAGATTGAGAATTAAGTTGCGCGCGTACGATCATAAAATGCTAGACGATTCTCTCGCGAAAATCGTCGAGACGGCAAGGCGTACCGGGGCCGCTATAACAGGTCCTGTTCTTTTGCCGACGCATATAAAGAAGTACACGGTCAACAGATCCGTTCATTCGGACAAAAAATCGCGCGAACAGTTTGAAATGAGAATACACAAAAGATTGGTTGACATACGCGAACCTTCGTCTAAAACGGTAGAAGAGCTGATGAAGCTCGACTTGCCGGCAGGCGTGGATATTGAAATAAAAATGTAAATAAAGGCAGAAGATTAGAAGTTTGGAGAGCTTAGAAGTTTGGCAAAGGCGAAGTCGTTGCTAAACTTCCAAACTTCCAAGCCCTCTAAGCTTCCATTAAGAGAGAAAATATGTTAAAATCAATAATTGGCAAAAAAATAGGTATGACACAAGTGTTCGACGATAAAGGGAATCTTATTCCCGTGACCGTCGTTGAAGCGGGTCCTTGCATTGTTACCGGAGTACGCACTTCTGAAAAAGACGGATACACCGCTGTTCAGCTCGGATTCGGAGATATTGCGGAAAAAAAGCTTATAAAAGCTCAGACGGGTTTTTTTAAGAAAAACAATATCGCCCCTAAAAAAGTCCTTAAAGAAATAAGAGTCGCGGACATAGCTCCTTTCTCAGTCGGGCAGGAGATAAAAGTTGACGCTTTTAAAGCCGGCGATTATGTCGACGTTTCTGCCGTTACGAAAGGCAAAGGCTATTCGGGAGTTATTAAAAGACATAATTTCGGAAAACAGCCCACCACCCACGGCCAGTCCGACAGAACGCGCGCAAGAGGTTCAAGCGGCGGTCAGGGGCCTCAGAAAGTTTTGAAAGGCATGAGAATGTCTGGACATTTAGGCAATGAATATGTTACAATCCAAAAGTTACAGGTTGTAAATGTCGATGCCGAAAAAAACCTTATGCTTATTAAGGGAGCGGTGCCTGCGGTAAAAAACGGCACATTGTATATAAACAATACAATAAAAAGAATACCCGTTGTGCAGGTAGCGCAGGCGGATAAAAAAAGTAAAAAGAAATAACATCGCTCGCGGTTAGCGTAAGCGAAGACGGATTAATTGTTATAAGAGAGAGAGAAGAATGGAAACGATAGTTTATAATGCCAAAGGTCAGGAAAAAGGAAAGATAGAGCTTCCTGCTTTTTTCAATACAGAAGTGTCAAACACGCTTTTGCATGAAATAACTACAGCCTATTTGAATAATCAGAGAGCCGGAACGGCAAAAACAAAATCAAGAGGCGAAGTGGCTTTTTCGGGAGCTAAGCCTTGGAAACAGAAAGGTACGGGCAATGCTCGCGCAGGTCAGAGAAACTCTCCTCTTTGGAGAAAAGGCGGAGTGATTTTCGGGCCGAAACCGAGAGATTATTACACAAAAATGTCAAAGCAGAAAAAGAGGCTTTCTCTTAATATGGCGTTTTCGGCGCAGTTTCAGAACGGCAATGTTATAGTCGTTGATTCCGTTAAAGTCGAAGAAGCTAAGACAAAGAAAGTTGTCGAACTTATTAAAAATCTCAAAGTTGAAGGTAAGAAAGTCGTATTTGCGATAAACGCCAATTCCGATTTTAAACTTGCCGCTCGCAACATCGAGAACGTAGTTGTAGAAAATATAAAAAATATAAATGCTTATCAGGTTCTTTGGGCTGACAAAGTTATCACCACCCCCGAAGCGATAGAAAGCATAAAAGAAAGACAGTCTTTATAAAAAGATTGTCTTTATTAATTAGACAGGGAATAAAATGGATATCAGAAACATTATTAAAAAACCGATAGTAACGGAAAAAGCAGCCTTAATGAAAGAAAAAGACAATAAATATACTTTCATGGTTGATAAAGACGCGAACAAGTTTCAGATTAAGCAGGCGATTGAAACTTTGTTTAAAGTTAAAGTTGAAAGCGTGCACACTGCAAACTATTTGGGAAAAGCAAAAAGAATGGGCGTGCACTCAGGATATAAAAGCGATTGGAAAAAAGCAATCGTAAAACTTGGCAAAGGCCAAGAAATTCAAATGGTCGACGAAGCTTAACGGCAGTTAAATTAATAACTAACAGTTAATAATTAATGTTGTCGAAGCAAGAAGCAAATATGGGTGTTCATAACTGAAAAAAATGTCGAAGACACCCGACAATAGGAAGAAAGTACAATGCCGATTAAAACATTTAAGCCGTACACGCAGTCCAGAAGACAGATGTCCGTTTCGGATTTTTCAGACATAACAAAAACCACTCCGGAAAAATCATTAGTATCAATCATAAAAAAATCAGGCGGCCGCAACAATACCGGCCAGGTAATGGTGCGTTTCAGAGGCGGCGGCCATAAAAGATTTTACAGAATGATAGACTTCAAAAGGGATAAAATAAATATTCCGGCTGAAGTTATTGCTATTGAATATGATCCGAACCGTTCCAGCAGAATAGCGCTTCTGCAATATCAGGACGGTGAAAAAAGATATATAATTCAGCCTGTGGGTGTAAAAGTAGGAGACTCGCTTATGTCAGGTCCGGATGCCGAGATAAAAGCGGGAAATGCTCTTCCTATAATAAACATTCCCGTAGGTACGTTTATACATAACATCGAACTTGTTCCGGGCAAAGGCGCGCAGATGGTTCGCTCGGCCGGTGCTGCTGCACAGCTTCTTGCGAAAGAAGGCGACTATGCTCATATAAGAATGCCTTCCGGTGAAATAAGACTTGTTCGGGTAAAATGTTATGCGACGATTGGTCAGGTAGGAAATATTGACCATGAAAACATTACGATAGGCTCTGCAGGAAGAAACCGCCATAAGGGATTTAAACCTCATGTCCGCGGAACTGCAATGAACGCTGTCGACCATCCGCACGGTGGAGGCAGAGGCAGATCTAAAGGTAATAACCAGCCGAGAAGCCCATGGAACCAGCCTGCGAAAGGTTTTAAAACAAGACCTACAAAGGTTTGGGACTGGGTTATCGTAAGCCATCGTAATAAAGCAAAGAAGGCGTAGTTAAAAAAGACAGAGTGTAGATTGAAGAGTGTAGAGTATAGATGTTGTGTTTCGGCGAAGCCGAAACGTATTTATAGGTTTTCGCTTCGCGAAAACTCTTTATCTAAACTCTAATCTCTAAACTCTAATCTCTGATGTTAAAAGGGAAATAAAAATGAGTCGTTCAACTAAAAAGGGACCTTATGTAGACGAGAAGCTTTTGAAAAAAATGCAGAAGCTTAATGAAACCGGTGAAAAAAAGGTTATAAAAACGTGGGCAAGAGCCAGCGTGATAACTCCGGAATTTGTAGGACACACAATAGCCATACATAACGGTAAAAAGTTTCTGCCGATTTTTATATCGGAACAAATGGTCGGACACAGACTTGGCGAATTTGCTCCCACAAGGACATTTAAAGGCCACGGCGGTATGACCAAGCAGGAAACTTCACTTACATAAAAAAAGGACAAATTAAGATGGAAGCAAGAGCAACAGCAAAATTTGTAAGATATACGCCGAGAAAAGTTAATCAGGTCTGCACGCTTATAAGGGGCAAAAAAGTTGAGAAAGCGTTCGAGACACTTTCTTTTCTTCCCAAATCCGCTGCAACGCTTGTTGAAAAAGTTTTGAAAAGCGCGACGGCAAATTCAGGCAAACTTAAAGATCCTTCGGGTCTTAAAGTAAAAGAAGCCTGGGTCGGTAACGGTCCTATTCTTAAAAGAATGAGGCCAGGACCGATGGGAAGAGGAATGCCCATAAAAAAAAGAACATCGCATTTAACGATAGTTGTTACCAGCGTAGGCGTTACGCCGGACAAAAGAAAGAAAAAAGCTGTCGCAAAACCGGTAAGCGCAAATACAACAACAGCGGTAAAGCCTGAAATAAAAAAAGAAAAAAATGTTTTAGGCGCTAAAAAAGAAGAAAAAAAATAAAGAAAGGCAGAAGACGGGATGATGAGCAGGCGGGCAAAGGCAAAGACTTTTATGACCGGAGCTCCTCTCAACATCTCAGCTTCTCAGCTTCTAAAAAAGGGTAAGGCAAAAATATGGGGCATAAAGTTCATCCTAAAAGCGTAAGATTAGGGTATATTAAAGATTGGGACTCCAAGTGGTTTAATCTTAAAGAAATGCCGGATTTTATTGAAGAAGATCGCAGAATCAGGACGGTTCTTAAAGAAAAACTCAAATTGGCTTCCGTCTCAAAAATAGGTATTGAAAGAGCGGGAAAATATCTTCGCGTCAATATTTATACCGCGCGTCCCGGCATAGTTATCGGCAAGGGCGGGCAGGGAATCGAAACGCTGAGAAAAGAAATTGAAAGCATGACGTCAAGAAAAACATTCGTGAACGTCATGGAAATTAAAAGACCTGAAACGGACGCGCAGCTTGCGGCTGAAGGAATCGCTTTTCAGCTGGAAAAGCAGATTGCTTTCAGAAGAGCAATGAAAAAAACCATTGAAAAAGCAATGGCAGCCGGCGCTCAGGGAATAAAAGTTATGGTTGCAGGCCGTCTCGGCGGAGCTGAAATAGCAAGAACGGAATGGCTTAAAGAAGGAAGAGTTCCTTTGCAGACATTCAGAGCCGACATAGACTATGGTTTTACGGAAGCTTATACAACCATGGGACAGATAGGCGTAAAAGTTTGGATATTTAAAAAAGAGCACTTTAAGAAAACCGCGAAAGAACTTCTTGAAGAAGCAAAGCTTGTTGACGCTGAAACGCTGTCGGCAAACGTTGCAAATCCGGAAGCGTCTAAATAAATTAAGACATAAAGTTAAAGGACATTTATATGTTAATGCCAAAAAGAGTAAAATATAGAAAGACCCATAGGGGAAGGATGAAAGGCAATGCCAAAGGCGGCACTTATTTGGCGTTTGGCAAATACGGCCTTCAAGCTCTTGAACCTGTTTGGATAAACAGCAATCAGATAGAAGCAGCGCGTATAACTCTTGCCAGGTTCACTAAAAAAGGCGGAAAAGTTTGGATCAGAATATTCCCTGATAAACCAATCACAAAAAAGCCTGCAGAAACCAGAATGGGTAAGGGTAAAGGCGATCCGCAGTTTTGGGTCGCGGTAGTAAAACCGGGAAGAATAATGTTTGAAATGGAAGGTATTCCCGAAGCGGAAGCAAGAAAAGCGTTAAGACTTGCGTCCAATAAACTTCCGATAAACACAAAAATTTTAGTGAGAGCGGATATTTAAGATGAAAAGTAAAAACTGGCAGGAAATGAAAAGTATGTCGGACGCGGAACTCAACGCGAAGCTCAACGATATGCAGGACAGAATTTTTAAATTGAAATTTCGTCACACGACGACTCCTGTGAAAAATCCCCTTGAGATAAGAGGCTTGAGAAGAGACATTGCAAGAGTAAAAACGCTTCTTGCGCAGAAAAAAGGATAAGTTTCCGGAGGTATCCCCGATTACTGATTTTGGGGATGACACGGCAAAGCGTGTCAGCTCGGGATGACAATCGAAATAATAGGAAGGAAAAATGGTTGAACGTGGAAAACGCAAATATCGTACAGGCTTAGTAGTAAGCGACAAAAGCAGCAAAACAAGATTGGTTTCAGTTGAAAGATCATACCGTCATGCTTTATATGACCGCGTAATACGTTCCAAAAGAAAGTTTGCGGTTCATGATGAAAACAATGAGTCGCGCATTGGCGATACGGTAAAAATAATGGAATGCAGACCTCTCTCAAAAACAAAGAGGTGGGTAATGGTTGAAGTGATAAACAAAGCACAGTAGTCTGTCATTGCGAGCGGACAATGTCCGCTCGGCAATCTAGAAGATAAGCAGGGTAGGCGCGAAGGCGAAACGGATAACGAAATGGCGACAGTCTAGGTTCTTCGGCAATAAAATTGCCTCAGAATGACAATAAGGTAAAAGGAATTAGAAAATGATTCAGGAAAGATCGATTTTAAATGTAGCAGATAATTCAGGCGCAAAATCAATACGCTGTTTCAGGCTGACAAAAGGCTTGAAACGCCGTTATGCCAGTATCGGAGATGTTATACATGCTTCTGTTCAGGACGCGATACCGCACGGCAATATTAAAAAAGGCGACGTGGTTAAAGCCGTAATAGTGCGCACGGTAAAAGAAATCCGCAGAACTGACGGAACGTATATAAAGTTTGACGACAACGCAGCCGTTATCATCAATGACGAAGGCGAACCTAAGGGAACGCGCATATTCGGGCCTGTCGCAAGAGAGCTCAGGGAAAATAATTATATTAAAATTATTTCTTTGGCTCCCGAGGTGATATAAAGACGGCAGTTTACCCGTCTTCGCAGCGCAGCTGCTACGATGCGGCTTGCAATTGTTAAAAAATAAAGGATGCAAGAAATGCTTAATATTAAGAAGAAAGACAAAGTTGTGGTTTTATCTGGAAAAGATAAAGGAAAAAAAGGCGAAGTTCTTAAAGTTTATCCGGAAGAAGGGAAGGTTATAGTCGCGAAAGTCAATTTCGTGAAAAGACACACGAAGCCTACGCAGAGAGATCCCGGAGGAATCCGCGAAAAAGAAGCTCCTATGGCTATCGGCAAAGTGAAGCTCATATGCCCTAAATGCGATCAGGCTTCAAGGCCGAAGTTTGACGCGCTTTCAGACGGAAAAAAAATAAGAGTATGCCGCAAATGCGGTGAAATGATAGTTTAAGTGTCTGGGGGACGGGGGAGTTGACAGACATGTCAAATGCCCCGTCACACTGACACGACCGGATAAGCATATAGCCGAAGCGGAATACAGTCCGCTTAAAGAAACAAAAAGGGAAATAATAATGAATCAACCTCGTTTAAAAGAATTTTATCAAAAAAACGTAACACCGGAACTTCTGAAACAGTTTAAGTTTAAGAATGTTCATCAGGTTCCAAAACTTGAAAAAGTCGTAATTAATATCGGCGTTGGCGAAGCAAAAGAAAATATTAAGGCTTTGGAAATAGCAATTTCCGAGCTCGGCCTTATAACCGGCCAGAAACCTGCGACTTGCCGCGCGAAAAAGTCGGTTTCAAACTTTAAAATCCGTGAAAATATGCCTATAGGCACAAAAGTTACTCTGAGAAATGCGATGATGTACGAATTTTTGGACAGGCTTATCAATGTCGCTATTCCGCGTATCAGGGACTTTAGGGGCATAGAACCTAACGGTTTCGACGGAAAAGGAAATTTTAATCTCGGGCTTACCGAACAGTATATATTTCCTGAAATCAACGTTGAGAAATCCGATAAAGCCAGAGGGATGAATATAACTATAGTCACATCGGCGCAAAAAGACGAGCACGCGAAAGCTTTGCTTGATCTTATCGGGCTGCCTTTCAAAAAAAGAGATAATAAATAAAGTAAAGGATATTTTTTTATGGCAACAACTTCAGCAGAAGCAAAGATGAGAAGACCCCAGAAATTTGCAACACGGTACAGGAACAGATGTCGCCTGTGTGGAAGACCGCGCGGCTATTACAGGGATTTCGGGCTTTGCAGAATATGTTTGCGCAAGTTAGCGCATAATGGCGAAATACCAGGCGTCACAAAATCAAGCTGGTAATATTTTTTTTAAAGAGGTCGGTTAATGATTACGGATCCAATATCAGATATGTTTTCACGTATTCGCAACGCGAATACCAAGCTGCATGAAAAAGTAGATGTCCCGTCTTCAAAGGTGAAAGTGGAATTGGCAAGAATCCTTAAAGAAGAAGGATATATCGCTAATTACAAAAATATTGAAGACCACAAGCAGGGCGTTTTAAGAGTTTATCTTAAGTACACAGCCGAAGGAAAAAAGGTTCTTCAGGGAATAAAGAGAGTTTCAAAATCAAGCCTCAGGATATACAAAGGCTATGCCGACATGCCTAAAACCGTAGGCGGTTTGGGCGTTACTATCGTTTCTACGTCAAAAGGTTTGATGACGGACAGGCAGGCCAGAAAAGACAAAGTCGGCGGAGAAGTTATAGGATACGTTTGGTAACGGCAATTACAAATTACGAATGACGAATTACGAATCAACGGCAAAGCCGTCATTGCGAGGAGCGTCGTAGACGCGACGAAGCAATCCATTAAGTTTACATAGAGGAATAAACAATGAGTCGCTTAGGTAAAAAACCGGTTCAACTGCCGGAAAAAGTAAAAGCAGAGTTCAAAAACGGAGTCTTGGAAATAACCGGTCCCGGCGGAAAACTTTCACAGGCAATTGATAAAAAGATATCCGTGAAAATTGATAAAAATTCAGTGCTTTTGGAAGCCCTCGGAGAGAGCCGCGAGCACAATATGATGCACGGTCTTTACAGAGGTT
Organism: Candidatus Endomicrobium neocapritermitis; assembly: GCA_009778325.1. Lineage (GTDB taxonomy): Bacteria > Elusimicrobiota > Endomicrobiia > Endomicrobiales > Endomicrobiaceae > Endomicrobium_B > Endomicrobium_B neocapritermitis. Next base: position 9,409 of record WRJZ01000053.1, read on the forward strand.
TGGCAAATAATATGATAGAAGGCGTTACAAAAGGTTTTAAGAAAGAGCTTGAAATCATAGGTTTGGGTTATAAGGCGAATGTGGAAGGCGGAAAAAATCTTGTGATGTCCGTAGGCTTTTCGCATACGGTTTCGCTTCCGATTCCGGCGGCAGTAAAAGTTACTTCCGCTCTTACGCCGGATAAAAATACGCTTGTTACAATAACCGGAATAGATAAATATGAAGTCGGAGCATTTGCCGCTAAAATCAGAGCGGTTAAACCCCCGGAGCCGTACAAGGGTTTCGGAGTCAGATATGTCGGTGAACACATAATAAGAAAAGCCGGCAAAGCAGCAGCAGGCGCAGGCAAAAAATAATAACGGCAGAAGCTTAGAAGTTTGGAAGCTCGGAAGTTCGGCAACGGCAAAAGGCTTTAACGACCGGAGCTGCTCCGAACTTCTGAGCATCCGAGCTCTCCGAGCTTCAATAAGAGGATTTAGATGAAAGGTTCAACAAAAAGATTTGATTACCGGGTAAAAAGAGTGAGAAGTAAAATAGAAGGAACGCAGGAAAGGCCGCGTTTGGCGGTGCACCGCGGGCATAAGCATATTTACGCCCAGATTATTGACGACAGCAAAGGCGTAACTCTTGCCGCGGCTTCAACATTGTCTCCTGAATTAAAGGGGAAGCTGAAAGTTACGGATACGGTTTCCGCGGCAAAATCAGTCGGCGATTTGATTGCTAAAAAAGCGGGTGAAAAAGGCGTAAAAAAAGTTGTTTTTGACCGCAGAGGTTATGAATATACAGGTAAGATTAAAGCTCTTGCCGACGCCGCAAGAGAAAGCGGGCTGGAGTTTTAAAGACAGAGTTAAAAGTAAAGAGTGGAGAGTGAAGATACGGCAATGCTCGAGTCTGCCATTCCCGCAAGGTTTAATCGGGAATCCGTTTTAACTAAAAATAGCGGCTTCGCCGCACGATAATTATAAATTGTTAATTATTAATTGTAGTTTTAGGAGGATCAGTTGGCTGAACAATTTGGAAAACAAAATCAGAATGATAGCGGTTTAAAAGAAACTGTCGTCGCGGTTAACAGAGTCGCGAAAGTTGTTAAAGGCGGAAAGAGATTTTCTTTTAACGCTTTGGTAGTAGTAGGCGACGGCGCTGGAAAAGTCGGCTGCGGGCTCGGTAAGGCGAACGAAGTCCAGGCTGCGATACAGAAAGGCAGCACGCATGCGGCGAAACATATGGTGCCGGTGCAGCTTAAAGGAAGTACCATACCTCATGAAATAATCGGAGTGTCCGGCGCTGGAAAAGTTTTGCTTAAACCCGCGGCGCCAGGAACAGGCGTTATTGCCGGCGGAGCTGTCAGAGCCGTGCTTGAAGCGGTAGGAATAAAAGATATTCTTACCAAGTCAATGCGTTCCTCAAATCCTTTCAATGTGGTTTATGCCACGCTGGAAGCGCTTAAAGACCTTCGCACGAAAGAGGACGTAGCAAAAATCAGAAATAAAGAGGTTGCGGAAATATGATAGGCTTAAATAGTTTAAAGCCCGCAAAAGGCTCAAAGCATAGAAAGAAAATCGTCGGACGCGGACTCGGTTCCGGACATGGGCGTACGTCTACGCGCGGTAGTAAAGGTCAGAAATCACGTTCCGGCGACGGATCAAAGAAGATAGGTTTTGAAGGCGGTCAGATGCCGATTTTGAGGAGAATTCCCAAAAGAGGCTTTAATAATATGTTCCGCAAAGAATTTGAAATCGTTAATGTCGACAAATTGAACAAATTTGATGCCGGAACGGAAATTACTCCTGAAAAACTTAAATCTGCGGGAATGGTTTCAGACGTAAAGCTTGTGAAAATTTTAGGCGTCGGAGATTTGAAAAAATCTTTGACCGTCAAAGCGGCGGCTTTCTCAAAGTCCGCCATGGATAAAATAAAAGCAGCCGGCGGAAAGGCTGAAATAATAAAATAGGCGGAAGTTTTGAGGTTTGGAAGCTTGGAAGTTTTGCAAAAACAAAGATAACGTCAAAGACAAAACGACCATAGTTCCTCTAAACTTCTAAACATCCAAGCCTCTAAGCTTCTAAATAGGAATACAATATGCATAACAGTTTCGCTGATATTTTTAAAGTTCCTGAGCTAAAAAGAAGAGTTCTTTTTTCATTGCTTATTATTATCGCTTACAGAATAGGAGCTTCGATTCCTATTCCCGGCATTAACGCCGAAGCGATAAAATCTTTGTTTACCGCGCAGAGTCACGGGTTACTTGGCTTTCTTGACATGTTTTCAGGCGGCGCTCTCAGCAGGATGTCGGTTTTTTCTATGGGTATTATGCCGTATATCAACGCATCCATTATTATGAGCTTAATGCAGGGCGCGCATGTCATTCCTTATCTTGACAGGCTTGCGAAAGAAGGCGAGCAGGGCAGAAAAAAGCTTACTCAAATCACAAGGTATGCCACGCTCATATTGGGCGCGGTGCAATCGTTTGGTTTGACTATGGCAATAAGCAGAATGCCTACCCCTTCTGGCATGCCCATTGTTGTTGACCCTTCAATGTCATGGATTATAATGACCGTAACGACTCTTGTTACAGGTACTGTTTTAATAATGTGGCTGGGTGAACAGGTTACCGAAAGAGGTATCGGAAACGGTATTTCTCTTATCATTTTCGCCGGTATAGTTGAGCGGCTTCCGCATGCGGTGCTGGGGGTTATAAAGCTTATACAAATGGATGAGCTTTCAATACTTTATGCGTTAGGCCTTCTGATTCTGGTGCTGGGAGTTCTTGTTACGGTAGTATGGGTTGCAACCGGCCAAAGAAAGATACCTATTCACTATGCAAAAAGAATGGTAGGCAGAAAAATGTACGGAGGGCAAACGTCATTCCTTCCTTTGAAGGTTGACCAAAGCGGCGTTATAGCCGTTATATTCTCCGTGTCTATATTGTCCGCGCCGTTGACCATAGCCCAGTTTGTTCCGGATTGGACGGTTTTCGGATTTCCTGTGGCAAAAAAGATAACAGAGTTGTTTAATCACGGTTCCGTATGGTACAGCATGGTATATGCGTCGCTTGTTATTTTCTTCTGTTATTTTTATACATCAATAACTTTCAATCCGAAAGATTTGGCTGAAAATATGAAAAAATCAGGCGGTTTTATCCCGGGAATAAGACCCGGCGATCCTACTGCTCATTACATACAAAGAGTATTAGACAGAGTCACTTTGGGCGGCGCTTTGTTTGTTGCCTGTATAGCGGTTCTTCCTGACTATTTGAGAACAGTGATGAGCGCTCCGTTCTTCTTCGGAGGAACTTCGCTTCTTATTGTCGTAGGCGTTTCTTTGGACACGATAGGGCAGATAGAATCGCACCTTATTATGCGCCATTATGAAGGATTTATGAAAGAAGGCCGCATAAAAGGAAGATGGTTTAACGTAAAATAATTATTTGAAATTTGTAATTAATTGCAAAACGTTAAATATTTTGATAAACTTGATAAGTTACATATAAAATTGAATCTAAAACGCGCGCGTATTGATTCGTGATATACCTCACTACGCACCGCGTTTGTTGCTGTTTTAAAGACAGATAATAGAGTACAGAGAAGAGAGAATAGATACGACAGCAAAAAATTATTATCTTTTCTCTATTATCTATTCTCTGTCTTGAAAAAAGGATTTTTATGAATTATATATTATTCGGGCCTCCCGGAGCAGGTAAAGGCACACAGGCTAAAAGAATCGTTGAAAAATACGGAATCGTTCATTTGTCTACGGGAGATATGTTCAGGGAAGCTAAAAAAAGCGATGAAAAAATAAGCGCTTTGATGGCTTCCGGAAAGCTTATACCCGACGAAACAGTTGTTGAAATGGTGCAGAAGCGTCTTCAAAAAGACGATGTTAAAAAGGGTTTCCTTTTAGACGGTTTCCCGAGAACTCTGAACCAGGCGGCGGCTCTTGATGAAATGCTTAAAAAAGAAAATATAAAAATAGACGCTGTCTTTTCGATATATATAGATAATGATGAAGCCGTAAAAAGAATTTCAGGCAGAAGAGTCTGCGCTTGCGGCGAAAGTTATCATATGCATTTTTTGCCGCCTAAAAAAGAAAATGTCTGCAATGCCTGCGGCGGAGCGCTTGTGCAGAGAAGCGATGATAAAGAAAATGTAGTCATAGACAGACTGACTGTTTATGAAAATCAGACAAAACCGTTGATAGATTATTATAAAAAAGCGGGAATACTCGTAGAAATAAACGGACAGCAAAACGAAAAAGAAGTTTTTAAACAAATAGAAAAGAAGATAAGAGGTTGAGAAGGTAAGAAGTTGAGAGGAGCTGTGGTCGTTAAAGTCTTTGCCGTTGCTCAGCTTCTCAGCTTCCCAACTTCCCATCTTCTGCCGAAGGCAAAATTGGTGTTTTTCAAAAAAAGCGGTATTGAAATTAAGACAAAACAAGAATTAGATAAAATGCGTACGGCAGGCAGAGTCGTAGGCGAGATTTTGCAAAAACTCACTGATATAATTAAGCCCGGCGTTACGACTAAAGATATAAATGAGTTTGCCGAACAGTACGTAAGATCATTGAAGATGGCGCCGGCGTTTCTCGGATACAGAGGGTATCCCGCATCGGCATGCGTATCGATAAACGACGAAGTTGTGCATGGGATTCCGAATGCTTCCCGTGTGCTTAAAGAAGGCGATATAGTTTCTGTTGATATGGGAGTAATTTACGAAGGGTATTATGGCGACGCGGCAAAAACCTACGCAGTCGGCAGTATCTCCGACACCGCCGGAAAACTTCTGAAAATTACGGAACTTTCACTGCAGAAAGCAATAGAGCAGGTATTGCCGGGTAAAAGGCTCGGCGATGTTTCTTATGCGGTTCAAAAAACCGTTGAGGATGTCGGTTTCTCGGTAGTAAGAGACTTTGTAGGCCATGGCATCGGAAGATCAATGCATGAAGAACCTCCGATTCCGAACTTCGGCAAAGCCGGTACCGGAGTAAAGCTGCAGCCAGGCATGGTTTTAGCTGTTGAGCCCATGGTTAATGTCGGCGGATATGAAGTCAACATACTTGGTGACGACTGGACGGTTGTTACAAGAGACGGCAGCTTGAGCGCTCATTTTGAGCATACGATAGCGATAACGGAAGACGGGAATGAAATCCTGACGGCAAGCCGTTGAAATCGGCGAAGTTCGGAAACTAAGAAGTTTGGCAACGGCAAAAGCAAAAGCCGACAGCAAGAGGCAAGTTATAATGAAAGAAGAAAAAATTGAAGTTACAGGCAAAATTTTAGAAGCTCTTCCGAATGCGATGTTTAAAGTCGAAATCGAAGGCGGGCATGTTATTTTGGCGCACATATGCGGCAAAATGAGAATGCACTACATTAAGATTTTGCCTGGAGATAAAGTAAAATTAGAGCTTTCTCCGTATGATTTAACAAGGGGAAGGATAACTTATAGAGAGAAATGACGCAAAGCGTCATCCCCGAACCCGAAGGTTGTATCGGGGATCCGTTTTAATTTTAGTAACTAGCAATAGGAGCAGCGTAATGAAAGTCAGAGCATCAGTAAAACCAATTTGCCAGAAATGCAAGGTTGTAAAACGCAGAGGCGTAGTAAGAGTAACTTGTTCGGATCCCAGACACAAACAAAGACAGGGATAAGTGGGTTGTTCGGATGTTTGCAGATATTAAAAATAATGGAAGTAAGGAATTCGGAGGAAAATAAATGGCGCGTGTAGCTGGAGTTGACTTACCTAAGAATAAAAGACTTGATATAGCGCTCAGGTATATTTACGGAATAGGGCCTGCTATAGCAAATGAAATGATTGCGGAACTTAATTTGGACCCCGCAAAAAGAGTTAAAGATTTAACGGAAGAAGAAGTAAATAGAATCAATAACTTAATTACAAAAAACCTTAAAGTTGAAGGTGATTTGAGACGCGAAATTCAGGGCAATATAAAAAGACTTATCGAAATCGGAAGTTACAGAGGACTGCGTCACAGAAGAAATCTTCCCGTAAGAGGGCAGAGATCTAAAACCAACGCTCGTACGAGACGTGGCAAGAGAAAAACCGTGGGCGCGGGAAAAGCGCCGGCTCCGGGAAAGAAAGGCTAGTAAAACGGCAGAGTGAAAAGTGAAGATAAAACGAACAAAAGCAGTATCTCAACTCTTCACTCTGAAATGAGAATATAACAGCGCGTTGTAAAAGATTTACAAACAGTCGGTGTTTAGGTTCGTATAAAAATGTGGAGGAAACATAGCATGGCAGAAGAAAAAAAAGTATCCGGAGCGTCGAAAAAGAAAAAATATACCGGCGGAGTAGCAAGAGCGTACATATTGTCTTCATTTAATAATACTATAGTAAATATAACGGATGAAAAAGGAAACACTTTGGCCTGGGCATCGGCAGGCGGCTCGGGATTTAAAGGGACAAAGAAAGGAACTCCTTTTGCAGCTCAGATGACGGCTGCCGCGGTAGGTAAAAAAGCGTCCGATATGGGTGTTAAGAGCGTTGCGGTTTTTGTAAACGGCCCGGGGCCGGGAAGAGAAACTGCGATAAGAGGCTTGCAGAGTTCGGGTTTGGGAATTACGGCGATAAAAGATATTACGCCTGTTCCTCACGACGGCTGCCGCCCTCCTAAACCGAGAAGAGTGTAAACGTCAGTTACGAATTACGAATGAAAAGACAGAAATTTGTAATTAAATAAATTTTCGGCGTCACGGCTGCCGCGGGAAATTAAATATAGGATTAAAATAAGCACAGGAGTTTAATAGATGTCACGTTATTTAGAATCAGTATGCAAGTTGTGCCGCAGAGAACGGGAAAAGCTTTTTCTTAAAGGCGAGAGATGCACTACAAACTGCACTCTTGACAGAAAAAGAGGAAAGAACGGTCCCGGACAGCACGGATCAGCAAAAGGCAAAATGTCGGACTACGCAAAACATTTGCGTGAAAAACAGAAGGCAAGAAGAGTTTACGGATTGACCGAAGAACAGTTTCGACATTATTATGAAGCCGCGGAAAGAATGAAAGGTTCTACCGGCGACAATCTTTTGAAACTTTTGGAACTCAGAATCGACAATGTTGTTTTCCGCCTGGGATTCGCAAGCTCAAAAAAGCAGGCAAGACAGATTGTCAACCACGGCAATGTAATTGTTAACGGCAATAAAATTGACGTTCCGCGTTATCAGGTAAAAGCAGGAGACACTATAACGGTTCCGGAGAAATATAAAGACAATTCGGTTTTGAAAAAAATGCTTGAAAAAACATCGACAAATGTTCCGGGATGGCTTGCTCTTGACAAGGGCAAAGTCATCGGAACAGTGGTAAGCGAACCGATGCCGGGTGAAACGTCTCATCCTATCGACAGTCAGCTTATCGTCGAATATTATTCAAAATAAACTAACAGCCAATAAGGCTTGTTAAGTGAGGTTATATAGCATGAAAATGCCAGATTTAGAAAAATTACGTAAACTTACGATGGATGAAAAAACGGCGACCGAATATTACGGACGCTTTACCGCAGAGCCTTTTGAACGCGGTTATGGTCATACAATAGGGAATTCATTGCGCAGAATTCTTCTTTCGAGCCTTGAGGGCGCAGCAATTACTTCCGTCAAAATTACCGGAGCTTTGCACGAATTCGCGGTTTTAAAAGGCGTTAAAGAAGACGTGGCGCAGATAATTTTGAATCTCAAAAAAATAAGAGTAAAGCTTCACTCCGGAGCTTCGGAAAAACTTTATTTAAAAATAAAGAAAGCCGGAAAAGTTACTGCGAAAAACATCGAAGCTAACGCGAATGTCGAGATAATGAATCCGGAACAGGAAATCGCCAATATCGATAACGGAACAACGCTTGAAATGGAAATGGAAGTTATGTCCGGGAAGGGATACGTTCTCGCGGATGAAATAAAAAATCATAAATATTCCGTCGGAACTATAGTTCTTGATTCATTGTTTTCTCCTATAACGAAAGTAAATTACGAAGTTGAAAATACGCGCGTTGAGCAAACGCTTAACTATGACAGACTTGTAATGGAAATTTGGACGGACGGTTCAATAGCGCCGAAAGACGCGCTGATAGAATCCGCGAAAATTTTGAAAAACAGCCTGAGCATATTTACCGGCGTAACGCCGGAAGAAGAGATCGAAGAAGACCCTGCGAAAAAAGAAGACGATAAGGTTTCCGATCTTTTAGACCAGCCTCTCAGTATTATGGATCTTTCAACCAGATCGTCAAACAGTTTGAAGAACGCGGGCATAGAAACGCTCAGAGAACTTGTGGAAGTTAAAGAAGAAGATATGATGAATTTTGATAATTTCGGCAAACGCTCGCTTGAAGAAATTAAGGAAAAGCTTGCTGAGCTCGGTTTGTCGCTCGGCATGGAAATAAAGAAGGGAGCAAAGAAATGATAAAGAATCATAACGGGAGCAAACTCGGAGTCACAAGTTCGCATAAAAAAGCCATGCTTCGCAACTTGGCCGCCGAATTGTTTCTCCATGAAAAAATAACAACAACGCTGCCGAAAGCGAAAGAGCTTGTCAGTTACTCGGAAAAACTTGTCACAAAAGCAAAACCGGGAGATTTGAACGCGATAAGAGCTATTAACGGTGAAATAAATAATAAAGATGTTGTAAAGAAAGTTTTTGAAGTTTTGGTTCCGAGATACAAAGAAAGAAAGGGCGGATACACGCAGATTCTTAAAGTCGGCCCGAGACGCGGCGATAGCGCGGAAATGGCTATTGTTAGATTGGTAATATAAACGGCAGAAGTTCGGAAGTTTGGCAGCTCGGAAGTTCGGTAAAGACAAAGGCAATGTCAAAGACAAAACAACCAAAGCTCCTCTGAGCTGCCAAGCTTCCAAGCTCTCTGAGCTTCTATAACGGAGTTATAAAGTGTTTAATTATTTATTAAGTTTGTTTTCAAATGATATGGGCATAGATTTGGGTACGGCCTCTGTTTTGGTCTATATAAAAGGGCAGGATATAGTGCTTAGAGAGCCGTCTGTCGTCGCTATGGAGAGAGATACGAAAAAAGTGCTGGCCATAGGAATCGAGGCAAAAAGAATGCTTGGAAAAACGCCCGCAAATATTACTGCCGTCAGGCCGTTGCGCAACGGCGTAATCGCTGATTTTGAAGCAACGGAAAGAATGATCAGATATTTTATAAAAAAAGTTCACAGCAGAAGAAGTCTTTTGCATCCCAGGGTAGTTATCGGAGTACCTTCCGGAATTACGGAAGTTGAAAGACGCGCCGTAAGAGAGTCTGCCGAGCAGGCGGGAGCAAGAGAAGTTTTTTTAATAGAAGAACCTATGGCGGCGGCAATCGGCGCGGGAATACCTATTCAGGAACCGGAAGGCAGCATGATAGTCGATATCGGCGGCGGAACGACTGAAGTCGCGGTTATTTCGCTTGGCGGAATGGTTGTCGCGAAATCGCTTGGTATAGCCGGCGATGAAATGGACGAAGCCATAGTGCAGTACTTCAGAAGAAAATATAATCTTATAGTAGGCGACAATACGGCGGAAGACGTGAAGATGAAAGTAGGTTCGGTTTATCCTCTTGAAAAAGAGATGACCATGGACGTAAAAGGAAGAGACCAGGTTACAGGTCTTCCTAAAACGGTAAAAATTACGTCTGAAGAAGTGAGATCGGCTCTTTCCGATCCTGTTAAAGCGATTATTGAAGTAGTGAAAAATACTCTGGAAGAAACGCCGGCGGAAATTGCGGCAGACCTTGTTGACCGCGGCATAATTTTAAGCGGAGGCGGTTCTCTTATAAAAGGCTTGCCGGAGCTTTTAGCGCGGGAAACCGAGCTTCCAGTAAATTTGGCGGACGATCCTCTTACATGCGTTGCAAGAGGCACAGGCATATATCTGGAAGAGTTGGACAATATAAAAAATTCCAAGAAAAATAACTTTTAGGAATACTATTTTCAGGGTGAAGTGTGAAGTTTGAAGAGTGAAGTTGTTGTGTTTCGCCTTCGGCGAAACTTATTTTAGGTTTTTGCTTCGCAAAAACACATTAACTCCACACTCCACACTCCAAACTTCTAACTGTCCTAAGAAAATGCAAGAAAATCACAACTCTAAATATTCAAATATAGTTTTAATAATACTTCTTTTAGTAGGATTTCTTTTCATTGCCGTAAACATGACTCCTCCCATAAAATTAATTAAAAATTTTGTTTACTATGCCGCTTACCATAATGTCAATGCCGCAAACCAAATATTTCAATCCGCAGGCAATTTCGCCGGTAATATTAAATCAATAGTTTATGTCAGCCAGGAAAATAATTTCTATAAGCAAAAAAATCAGGAGCTTATTGATAAGCTTAGAAATTATGAGGCTATGTGCGCTCAATATAATGAGCTTATACATCTTCTTGATATTGCTAAAATGAAAAAAACAAAGTCGGTTTTTGCCAGAGTTTCAGTCAGAGAGCCTGGAGAGTGGTATCAATGGCTGATTATTGACAAGGGTCTTAATCATAATCTTTACAACGAACTTCCCGTTGTTGTTCCTGGACCTGACGGTACTTTGATGGCTTTGGGACGCATAGTCGAAACTTATAAGAATTCGGCAAAAGTCGCGCTTATTACAAATGCTTTATCGGCAGTTCCTGCTAAAATTAAAAATAAAAAAATAGATTGTCTTGCCGAAGGTTCTAACTCAGGTTTAATAAAAATAACTTATCTTCCGCTTCAGGCTGACATTGAAGTCGGCGATGTAATTGTAACAAGCCCTTTAAGTTCTGTTTTTTCAGAAGGCATATATATAGGAGTAGTAACAAGCGTTGCTACACAGCCGGCTCTTGATTTTCAGACTGCGACTGCCGAAGTTATGTTTGATTCGGACTCGCTTTATGAAGTTATTGTTTTGGTGCCGGAAGAAGAGGAAACGGAATGAGGAAAATACTATACTACATTTTCTTTTATGTTTTGTTCTGCCTTTTACAGTTTTTTTTCGGAAGGTATATCAATGTTTACGGCATATTTCCGAACTTCATTTTGATAGCGGTTGTGTATCTTGGTCTTTCAAGAGGCAGACTGACCGGTGAAACAATGGGTTTTTTTCTGGGTCTTACATGGGACGCTTTTTCAACCGATGTTTTCGGCGTGAGGGCGATAATGTTTACAGTTATCGGATATTTTGCCGGCATGATGAATAAAAGTTTTGACAAAGACCAGATTTTCACGCAAATTATAGTCGTATTTTTTGCTAATGTGATTTACTGGGCAGGCTTTAGCCTTTTATATTACATAATCCCGGAAGGTTCAAGCAGCTATACACCTTTCGTCATAACAATGCAGGGCTCAATAAAAATCGCCGTTACCGTTGTAATCACGCCTGTAATTTTCTATATTTTAAACGCTATGACAAAGTTTGGAAGAAAACACATATAAAAGGCAATTACGAATGACGAATCAAAGACAAAACAAAAAAATAATTACAGATTACAATTTATTCGTAATTGCCGTTGTCGTTCGCTGTTGATTCGTCATTCGTAATTCGTAATTGTCTTCATAGGGTATTTTTAAATGGTTTGGCAGAGAGAAGATAAATTTTCATATGAAATGTTCTTGGAAAAACACAAGATAATACTTGTGTTTTTTATGTTTTTATTTGCGATTGTTTCTTTGAGAATTTTTTACCTTCAGATAATCAAAGGCGGAAATTACAGGAAAATTTCAGAACAGCAGAGAATGCACAATACCCGGGAACGCGCTCCGCGCGGCATTATTTATTCGGACAGCGGCAGCATAATGGTAGGCAATGATTTTACTTATGTCGCTTTGTTCTATCCTTTTGAGCAGCAGAAAATGCCGTCTGAAGAAACTATAGCAGAGCTTAACAAAATTTTAAAAAGAGATATAAAGCCTAATATTGAGCAAGGGCGGCGCTTCGGAAGAGTGGTAAAACTTGCCGATAACTTATCAACGGAAGAAATGTTTAAAATACAGGAAAAAAAAATCTCGCTTCCGGGGATATCGGTTGTTAAAGAGCCTAAAAGAGTTTATTTTCTGGCGGAACCCAACAGCCACGTAACGGGCTATACCGGAGAAATAAGGGCTGACGAAATAGAAAAACTGTCGGATTACGGATATAAAATAGGCGATTTTGTCGGCAGAGGCGGCATAGAGCAGGTGTACGACAGATTCCTGCAAGGCATTGACGGAGGATGGCAGATTGAAGTTAACGCTAAAGGATACCAGACAAAAGCTTTCCGGTATATTCCTCCGCAGATAGGCGCGGGAGTATATACCACGATAAATATGAAACTTCAGTCCGCGGCATATGAAGCTTTGAGGAATAGCCCTACCGGAAGAGGCGCTGCCATAGCCATAGACACAAGAACCGGAGCTGTAAAATTTTTGGTGTCATGTCCGGGTTTTGATACCAACAGAGTAAATACCAGGGATTTCTATAAATTTTTAAATGATAAAAATCTTCCTCTTTTCAACAGAGCTTTACAGGCATTGTATCCTCCCGGGTCAATATTCAAAATTATAACTTTTGCGGCTGCGGTAGATTTGCTGAATATAGGGTGGTTAAAAGAAACGGAATACTGCACAGGCAGTTTTGAGCTCGGGGACAGATGGTATAATTGCTGGCTAAAAACAGGCCACGGAAAAATGAATCTTATTTCGGCGATGGCGCAGTCGTGCAATGTTTATTTTTACCAGCTTGGTTTGAAACTCGGCGTAAGAAATCTCGAAAAATACGCCAAAAAATTTTATTTAGGCGAAAAAACCGGCATTGATTTGCCCGGCGAGAAAAGAGGGGTTATTCCCAATCCGGAATGGAAAAAGCTTCAAATGAAAATGTCGTGGCTTCAGGGCGACACGGTTATTCTTTCAATAGGACAGGGCGGGCTTTTGGTTACGCCGCTGCAAATGGCCAGTATGATATGCGCCGTTGCCAACGGAGGAATATACTACAGACCTTTTGTCGTAGATAAAGTTGTGGATACAAACGGCGTGCAGCTTTACAAACATACTATAAGGATAAACGAGCCGATTGAGCTTTCGGAAACAACCTGGGAACTGCTGCACAAATCGCTTATTGAAGCCGTTGATAACGGAACCGGCAGGAGAAGCCAGCTTAAAGACGTTTTTATTGCCGGCAATCCCAAACCTGTCACGATAAAAGTTGCCGGAAAAACAGGCACGGCGCAGAATCCTCACGGCGATGACCACGCGTGGTTTGTGACATACGCTCCCGCGGACAACCCTGAGATAGCGATTGCGGTTATAGTTGAAAACGGCGGCGGCGGCGGGCTTAACGCCGTTCCGGTGGCGAGAAAAATATACGAGGCATACTTTAACGTGGAAGTCCCGGCGGAAGAGGAAAAAAAGTAATAATCTTAGTCGGTTATTAATGATAAATGGTTAACGGTTAATGGTTAATGAAGGAGCGCGCGAAGTGCGCCTGTTAATAAGCGGGGCTTTGCCCCGCACAACAATTTATCATTTATCGTTAACCATTAATCATTGAATTTTTAAAGAGGACTAATGAAAAAAGAAAAAAGTTTTTTATATAAGCTTGCCGGCGGCATAGACATATGGCTGCTTGCTTCGCTGTTCGCGCTGGTGACAATAGGCTCTTTATCGGTTTATTCTGCGAGTTATAATTACGGCGTTTCTGCAAAATATATAAGCGTTCAGCTTTTTGCTTTCGGGCTTGGGCTGGCGTTTATGTTTTTGCTTGCAAATGTAAACTATCAATATTACAGGCAGTTTGATAAGCAAATTTATATAATTTCTATTTTGCTCCTTGTTTCTGTATTAATTTTCGGGACGACGGTAAACGCCGCAAAAAGATGGATTAATTTCGGGTTTGCCTCATTTCAGCCGGTTGAAGCCGCAAAAATTTTATACATACTTGTGATAGCGTCATTTCTTGATAAACATTGGAAAAGCATAAAAAAACCTTCAATCCTTATATATACTTTTTTGCTTCTGATAGGGCATTTTATCCTGATAATGATGCAGCCCGCGTTTTCGTCGACTTTGTCATATTTTCTTGTTACGCTTGTTCTTTTATATGCCGCGGGAACTGAACCGTTTTATCTTCTTTGCATAGGCATATTCGGAGGTCTCAGCGTCGGTGTGCCGCTGTTTATTGAATTTTTGAGACTTCAGCCTTTTGTCTCCGAGTACGGCTCGTTAACAGGCATGTTTATTAATTCGCTCCAGGCAAGCGTTATGGGAATTTTTTATGTCGCGGTTGCCGTAATCGCGATAATATTTTTTGTCTGGTGGTTTTTGTGGAAACTAAGAATAAGAATTTCAATAATATACCCGGCTCTGCTTGCCTTTGCCGTATTGTTCGGAAGCCTGGCGGCAATGTCCGTTGAAAAATCCATGAAAGATTACCAGCGTAAAAGAATGGTTGTTTTTTTATACCCTGAAACAGACCCGCGCGGAACCGGATACAATGTAATACAGTCAAAAATCGCCATGGGGTCGGGAAAATTTTTGGGTAAAGGATTTTTAAGAGGCACGCAGACACAGCTCGGCTTTCTTCCTGAGCAGCATACGGATTTTATTTTTTCGGTGATCGGCGAAGAAGGCGGATGGGTTTTTTCACAGCTGACCATAATTTTATATCTCATATTTATATGGAGAGCTTTTGTTATTTCGCGTGAAGCCAGAGACAAATATGGTTCATACGTAGCTCTCGGCATTGCCGCGATGTTTACTTTTTACGCGGTCATAAATATAAGCATGGTTACGGGAATGATGCCCGTAGCGGGAATACCTCTTCTGTTTATTTCGTACGGAGGCTCTTCAATGCTTTCGTCGGTGTGCGCTGTGGGAATACTTACGTCTATTCATGCAAGGCGGCATACTTATTATTAACTGCAATTACGAATTACGAATGACGAATTACGAATCAACGGCAAAATGAAAAGTTCAAAAAGGATAACATGATTAAAAATATTTTTCTGTTAATACTGCTTCTTTTGTTTTTTTCTTCCAATGTGTTTTCTCATCCGGGGAAAACGGATGCGCAGGGCGGGCATAAGGACAATAAAAATATCAGCGGTTTAGGCTCATACCACTATCATCACGGCAGGCAAGCGCATCTTCATGAAGGCGGAGTATGCCCGTACGCCAAAAAAAATGAAGAAGCATCAAAACGTGAAAATCATTCCGGCCGCGAAAGAGTATTTCCTGAAACAAATAACGCGGCAGAAGAATAAACTTTTATAAATAAAGGATTTTATATATAATAATTTTATGGAACTTGTAATAAGGTTTTTAAAATTTCTTAATGTGTCGGAACAGTATATCATGCCTGCTGCGGGAGTCTCTACGATTCTCCTGTTTATAGCTCTTTTGTGCCTGTCATGGCTCATCTTTAAGACGGCTTCCAAAAAATATCTTAAAAGTAAATACTTCCACCTGAAAAATCCGGAATGGTACAAGGCAATAAAAGATACGAATTTTCTTGCATCTTTCGGATATCTTGGTGCCGGAATAATAGCCAAAATGTTTGTAGATGTTTTTTTTCCTCAAACCTACGGCGCGTATAATCTTATCGCGCACAATATTGTCATTATATATTTTCAAATCTGCATTCTTTTAATTATCAATGAAGTGCTGACCATTACAATGATTGTTCTCGGCAAAAATCCCAATATTCCCGTCAAAGGGCTGGGGCAATTCTTAAAAATATTCGTAAACTTTTTCGGTATATTGATAATATTCGCTTTCCTGATAGGCAAAGAGCCCACTTATTTTATATCGGCCATTGGTATTGTCGCGTCTGTTTTGATGATAGTGTTTAAAGATACGATTCTCGGGCTTACCGCAAGCTGGCAGCTGTCGATGAACAATATGCTTCATATCGGCGACTGGATAGAAATGCCGTCGCACAATGCTAACGGAAATGTCATAGATATTTCGCTGACGACCGTTTCGGTGCAAAACTGGGATAAAACTATTGTGACAATTCCCGCGTATGATCTTATATCCAAGTCGTTTATTAATTGGCGCGGGATGGATGAAGCCGGCGGCCGAAGAATCAAAAGAGCGATTAATATAGATATGCAGAGCATAAAATTCGTGAATGAAGAGATGCTCGCGCGTTTGAAAAAAATCGCATTATTGAAAGATTATCTTACGGCAAAAGAAAATGAAATAAGAGAATACAATAAAATATACGATGTAAAAGGAAGTCTTTACAACGGAAGATATCTGACAAATATAGGAACTTTCCGGGCATACTGCCAAGCCTATTTAAAAAGCCGTCCGTACATAAATGATAAGCTTACCCTGATGGTCCGCCAGCTACAGCCAGGCCCTGAAGGACTGCCTCTCGAAATTTATTGTTTCACGTCAACCACCCAGTGGATACCTTATGAAAATTACCAGTCTGATATTTTCGACCATCTGTTATCTATTATGGAAGAATTTGAACTTTACGTTTTCCAAAATCCCACAAGCGGAAATTTCAGAGCGCTTATCGCTTCAAATTCAAAATCCGCACAATGAGAGACTGCCGAAATTTTACCGGAGGAAAAATGAAGAAGACGGCAATAATTTGTTTAGTATTCGTCTGTGTCATATCTTTCTTATATGCCGGCGCGTATGCGGAAAATAAAAAGGAGCCGAGAATGTTTAAATTCGGTAAAGCTGAAGTGTGGGCAATAGCCGACAGTATAAGAAAATCCGACCCTGGAATTTTTAGCGTAGGCCCTGAAGTGTACGAAAAATATTTAAAATCAGGTTCTCTTGAGTCGGCTGTCATGACTTTTATAATAAAAACCGGTAATGACATTATTTTGGTTGATACAGGTTTTGGCAATAAAGAAAGCATGCTGATGGACGGGCTTGGCAAAGCCGGCATAAAACCTGAGGATATTACGATTGTATTAATAACGCATATGCACCGCGACCATATCGGCGGTTTGCTTTTTGAAGATAAGATTGCTTTTCCCAACGCGAAAGTCAAAATCGGAAGAATAGAGCGCGATTTTTGGATTGACGACAAGTCTGTTGGGCAATTTCCCGACCGCAAAGCAAATTTTGAACTCGCTAAAAAAGTAGCTGAAGCGTACGGAAGCGCCGTAGAAATTTTTGAATTCGGCGCCGAAGTCGCGCCCGGTATAACGGCGATTGACGCAAGCGGACATACGCCCGGACAGACTTCATATATACTTGAATCAAACGGCAAAAAAATTCAATTTATAGGGGATATTATCAATGCTCCGTTTTTGCAGCTGCCAAGGCCGGATATCAGCAGCAGGTTTGACATGAATCCCGAAAAAGCCGCCCTGACAAGAGAAAAGATTCTTTCGGAAGCGGCAAAAAATAAAACGGAAATTGCCGGAGCTCATATTGCTTTCCCCGGAATTGCAAGAATAAAAAGAGACGGCAAGCAGGGATTTGAATATAAGCTAAAATAAAATATTTGGGGCTTCTATGTCGGAAATTACGAATATAAAAAACGGAACATGGATAAAACCTCCTGAAAAATTCATTTTAGGCGAAGACAGCGTCAAAATAACTACAAATCCGAATACCGGTTTCTGGCAGAAAACATATTGCGGTTTAAAAAATGATAATGCCCATGCTTTTGTTTTTGAAACTTATGAAAAATACTTTTCTTTTTACGCAAAAGTTAAATTTGATTATAAAAAACGTTTTGACCAATGCGGCGTTGTCATATATCAAAACAGCAATAATTGGTTTAAAGCTTCTGCTGAATATGAAAATGAAAAAATACAAAAACTCTGCAGCGTTGTAACAAATAACGGCTTTTCGGATTTAGCTTCGCAGGATATTAACGCTGACATAAAAGAGCTGTACTTCCGTTTAAGCCGAAGGCATAATGATTTTCTTACGGAGTGGTCAAAAGACGGAAAAGAGTTTTATCGGATGAGAATGTTTCATTTGTTTCAGGGGTGTAAAAAAGTAAGTTTCGGAATATACGCGTCAAGTCCTTTGGATTCTTCGTTTGAAGCGGAGTTTTCAAATATGCGGCTTACCGAATGTGTTTGGGAAGAATATAGAACGGCAATTACAAATTACTAAGTACGAATTACGAATCAAAGGCAGAGCGGCAATTAACAAATAACAACCGGAGGACAAATGATTAAAGCAATAATAGTTGGATACGGCAACATAGGCAAGTTTGCTCTTGAAGCTTTGTTTGAGGCGAAAGATTTTGAAATAGCCGGGATAGTAAGTTCTCATGCCGATGCCGAAAAAAATCCGGAACTTAAAAATATACAAGTCGTGAAAAAATTTTCCGAACTCAAAATAAAACCCGACATAGCGATTTTGTGCTCTCCGTCGCGAGATATTGCCGACACGGCAAAGGAATATTTGAAAAACGGAATAAATACGGTTGATTCTTTTGATATGCACCAAAGTATAGTGAACGTCCGCAGGGAAATCGATAAAGCCGCGAAAGAAGCCGGAAAAGTAAGCATAATGTCAGCCGGATGGGATCCGGGCTTGGATTCCGTTGTGAGAGCTTTGCTTGAAGCTGCCGCTCCGAAAGGAATTACATATACAAATTTCGGACCGGGAATGTCCATGGGGCATTCCGTTGCGGTTAAAGCTGTGAAAGGCGTAAAAAAAGCGCTTTCAATTACAATTCCGCTCGGCTCTTCCATACACCGCAGAATGGTTTACGTTGAAACAGAAGAAGGTTTTGATTTTAACGATATCGCAAAAAAAATCAAGGCTGACGCCTACTTTGCCGGCGATGAAACGCATGTCATAAAAGTTGAAGATGTTGACGCTCTTAAAGATATGGGGCACGGAGTAAACCTTATGCGCAAAGGCGTTTCTGGAAAAACGCACAATCAGATGTTTGAGTTTAACATGAAGATAAATAATCCCGCTCTCACGGCGCAGATACTTGTTTCCGCTGCTCGCGCTTCAATGAAACAAAAGCCGGGCTGCTACACCATGATTGAAATCCCGATGATAGATATGCTTTACGGCGATAAAGAAGAATTGATAAAAAGGTTTGTATAGTTTTTGTTTAAAAAACAATAAAGCCGGACTGGTTTTTGTAATCAGCCCGGCTTTATTTATTGTATATAAAACTACTTGCATGTCCAATGATGTAGTCTTATACTTTAAATAAATATGAAAATGAACGGCAATTACGAATTACGAATGACGAATTATGAATCAACGGCAATTCCTCACCCTCTTGCTTCGCAAGAAGAGGCAAGGGAAAATACTTTTTTGTCTTTGATTCGTAATTCGTCATTCGTAATTCGTAATTGCCGTTTACTCGCTTTAGCCCTGTTCCTGAGCGCGCAATGTTTCATTTCCGATGTTTATGCGGGAAATCCATGGCCGAATGATCCTGATTTTTTAGTTGGTGTTGCGGGTCATCCAGGCAATCCAGTCTATCCATCCACAACTTTTACAGGATATGGGCATGGTGATGCGGATATAGAAAAACAGATTCACCTGTTAGCTGAGATGGGTGCAAAAATTTACCGATTGGACTCTAATCCTCCCATAGACCAGTTGGAAAAGATAATCACACTTTGTGAAAAATACGGTATTGAACTTCTGCTGATCACCGGCGGTACCCCTTCAAGCGTAGTGAGATGGTTTAAAGGAAGAGTCAAATACTATCAGGTGGGTAACGAGATGAATCTTCAGGCGCAAAAATCTGGCAATGGAACTCAGATAAGCCATTACTGGATGTCGACAGATACAGAACCTCTGCCTGCGGATAAGAAATATTTGGATGTCATGATCAGCAACACCATCCAAACCATCAAGATAATTCGCGCGGATGATCCGGACGTGAAGATCCTGATCAATGGAACAGGTGTACATTACGCTTTTCTTGATTATGCTTTTGAGGAATTTGCGAAAGCGGGCGTTGACATCGACCTTATCGGCTGGGACTGGTATTCCTTTATGGAAAACAACAGGACAACCCATTCTTCCGCCATAGACGGCTTGAACAGTGTCGCAAAATTTATGTATGACCGTTACGGTAAGGATATTATAATTTGCGAATACAATATGGCTCCTTCTTACTTTGATATGGTGCAGCTTAATCCGCAGCATATTCCATTTCTTCCCGGAAACGGAAACGGTATAATGGACCTTTTCGAAGAAAATAATATGGATATATTAGTGGGACCCTAT
The DNA here is from genome assembly GCA_009778325.1 of Candidatus Endomicrobium neocapritermitis. GTDB lineage: Bacteria > Elusimicrobiota > Endomicrobiia > Endomicrobiales > Endomicrobiaceae > Endomicrobium_B > Endomicrobium_B neocapritermitis. The sequence continues at coordinate 29,536 of WRJZ01000053.1, forward strand.
TTGGTCAATAATATTCAATATTTGTATAAGAATAGAGGTGAAAATCATATTAAAGGTATTATGATTTATGAGCTCATGGAGCAGCCGGGTCACCTCAGCCAGTGGGAAGCAAAATACGGCATAACATATGCCAAAATGCTCAATCTTAGTCAAAGACGCTATCAGATATTGGGGCCAAAAGCAGCGTATTACCATGTCCAAAAACTCCTCGGCGGCGGTTTTGTGCCGATACAAAGATTGAATCCTTCCGTGGTAATTCCCGAACATACGATAACAGCGTCAGTTATAGACGAGGACACAGACGGCACAGTTCTGTCCTCGCAAGCAGGCGGCACAGTTACCGGAAGCGGTATATACCGAGAAAACTCTGTTGTTACACTGGCAGCTGCCGCCAAACCCGGATACGAATTTCTGGGCTGGTACAGAGGCGGAATAAGAATCAGTAAAAATCCTGTTTATAAATTTACAGCTTATGAAGACGCCAGCAATGCCGACAGAGATAGCGCCGAAGGAAAGTTTGCGTATGAAGCAAGGTATGTTTTCAGGGGCGCTTATGAAGGAGCAGTAATAACATTTCCGGTAATATCAAAAGACGGCGCTCAAAGCACCGGAATGCTGACAGTGCCTGCAAAAACATTCAGCGCGAATGTGGAAATCGATGTGAAACAGTACAGCAAATTCATTTTAGCGCCTGCGGAATCGTATGTGAGAGAATTAAGTCATACGAATATAGGTGCGATTATAAACGCGCAGGGCAAGCCGGAAAAGGAGATGGAGCTGAAAATACCGTATAACAATTCGGACATAACCGGAATGAACGAAGACACTTTGGTGATATCAAGATATGATGAAGAAAAACAGGTATGGGTTCCGTTAAAGTCAAAAGTGGACAGTAATAACAAACAGATAATAGCCTATATAGATAAAGTATCGATATATGCCATAATGGGAACGGCAAATGCGCTAAAAGCGTTTGAGAATATGAGATATTATCCGAATCCGCTGCAGCCGTCAAAGGGACTGAATTATTCAAAGATGAATTTTGCGAATATGCCGCCGGGAACACACATAAAGATATACACAATGTTGGGACAAGTAGTACGAGACTTAGAAGCAGACGCAAGCGGAATGGCAGTTTGGGACGGAAAAAATAATGCAGGCGAAAAAGCTGCAAGCGGAGTGTATATAATATACATGAAAGACAGGAACGGAAATAAAAAGAGAATAAAAATAGCAGTGGAAAGATAAACGGCAATTACTAATTACGAATTACGAATCAACGGCGAACGACAAAAGCAATTACGAATTAACGGCAGCGAAAGGTGAAAGATCGGCAGTTCAGCAGCTCGGCAACGGCAAGGGCTTTAATAAAAAAAGAGAGAGCGAAACCTAAGCAATTCAGCAAAGGTTGCGCCCTCCGTGACTAAAGTATAGTAAAACTGCCTATTTAACTCAAGTAGTTAAAACTCTAGACTTTTTAATAACAATTATTGGCTTAATCAAATTAAATTTATTTTACTTCAAAAGTTTTTGTTCATGAGTTTTCTGCCGTAGTTCGCTCTTTTTTTGTTTTGTAGTAGTTTGAAACTCCGTCATATTGCTCCAGTATCTTTTCGGCATGAGCGTCATGCGGCATTTCGGGTTTTCGCGGCCTTCAATGGCAATCGTGTCGTAAAATATCTTCCATAAATCCCTGTAAGTTTGTTCTTCTTCGTCAGCTTCGGGAATATTTACTTCGTCGGTTTCGGAAATAATATATCTGCCTTTGGCGTAAGCGCAGATAAATTTGTTTGTCTCATCGTAAATCACGAATTTTTCATTGGGCATTCTCTCGCAAAAGTGCCGCGCAAGAATGTGCAGTACAAAATTTTTCGGCTTTATTTTGGAAATCAGCAAATCGCCGTAAGCTGAAAAACGCGCGAAACCCGTAAATTTGTGCGCTTCGTGCGTCATTTGTCTTACCGCTTTTGTGAGAATCAGCACCGTGTCATTTGCCAGCATGTTCATAATTTTCGGACCTGTTTTATATCCCAGCCGCATAAAATCAAGCATATGCATTTCCTTGTGTTCAAGACATGTCATAAGCGCGTTTTCCAGAAAAGGCAATGCTTCGCAGCCCATTTCTTTTGGAATTGATTTTCTGACGCGCCCGGCTTTTTGCGTATCCGTAACTATATTGTATTGTTCAAGCAGACCAGGCTGAATATCTTTTTGTCTTACAATGTCAGCCGGTTTTTCTTTACGCGTAAAACTTTCAAACGCGCAGCATAAAAACCCGTCAAAAGTTCCGTCGTAATTGTAAATTATGTTTTTTTGCATGAAAGTCATTATGTTCTCCTGATATGATTAACGTCATTAGGGAGCTGTTTTTCCTCTCCCCATGCGGGAGAGGGTAGGGTGAGGGGTTGCCGTTTTCAAGAAGGTTAGCGTAATAATGACTAAAAAACGACAACGGCAACCCCTCATCCTCTTGCTTCGCAAGTCCTTCTCCCGCAAGGGGAGAAGGTAACTACTTATGCCCAGCTGTTAACACCGGCCGCTCTCCTCCACTTAAAAGTTTTTCCGCTTCAATAAAATCCAGCTGTTTCGGGCAATTAGCGTCTTTGTACATGTCAAACTCTTTTTTTGACATTAAAGATTTTAAAATATTGTCATGTTTTATTATCAAACCTTCATTTTTTCTGCCTTTGCACGTGACAAAATACTGTGCGCGTTTTAAGACAACTCCGAGTTTTTTTAATGACAAAAAATCCAAAGTATTGTAACGTCTGGCGACTATTATTCTTTGAGCGCTTCTCACGCCTATGCCGGGTACGCGTAAAAGCTCTTCATATGACGCCTGATTTACTTCAACCGGAAAAAAATCCGGATGATTTACCGCCCAATTGCATTTAGGATCCATGAACGGATTGAAGTTCGGCGAGTTATCGTCTAAAATTTCTCCCGCGCTGAATTTATAAACCCGCATAAGCCAGTCAGCCTGATAAAGGCGGTGTTCCCTGAGCAAAGGCGGATGCGTGTCCAATGACGGCAGCATTGTGTCATTGGACACGGGAATATAAGCTGAAAAGAAAACTCTTTTAAGCTTATATTTTTTATAAAGGCTTTCAGTAAGCTTTAAAATATGGCTGTCTGTTTCCGGAGAAGCGCCGATAATCATCTGCGTGCTTTGCCCGGCAGGCGCGAATTTCGGGGCTTTTTTATATACGGTTAAATCCCTGCAGTTTTCAGATATGCTTTCTTTTATGAACCCCATCGGCTCCAAAATGGAATTTTTGCTTTTGTCAGGCGCTAAAAGGGCAAGACTGCTTTGCGAAGGCATTTCTATGTTTACGCTCATGCGGTCTGCCAGCAGGCCAAGCTGCCGTAAAAGTTTGCTGTCAGCGCCGGGTATTGCTTTTGCGTGAATATATCCGTTGAAATTATGGACATTCCGCAGCAGCATAAGGGTGCGAATCATAAGTTCGCAGGTATAATCCGGATTTTTTATTACGCCTGAACTTAAAAACAAACCTTCAATATAATTGCGTTTATAAAACTGTATGGTCAAATCCGCAAGTTCTTCGGGTTTGAAAACAGCCCTTTTTATTTCTGCGTTTGATTTTCTGTTTAAACAGTACTTGCAATCGTATATACATATATTTGTCTGAAGAACTTTTAAAAGGGATATGCAGCGTCCGTCAGCGGCAAAACTGTGGCATACTCCGGCAAGACATGTGCTGCCCATGCCGCCGCTGCCTGCAACAGAACTCGCTGTTCCGCTGGAAGTGCACGCCGCGTCATATTTAGCGGAGTCCGCAAGGATTTGTAATTTATCAAAAATTTCCATTTTTATTTCCTAGTGTGATACGCCATAAAGGAGTACATTTGTTTCAGGGATACAAATGTACTATATTTTTGTTGGTTTTGCAAGAGGCAATTAATAATGATAAATGGTTAACGGTTAATGGTTAATTGCGGAGTGCGCGAAGTGCACCTATTTAATAAGCGAGGCAAAGCCTCGCACAATAATTTATCATTTATCATCAACCATTTATCATTATTAATTGCCGTTTTTGCTTTTTCAGCCAATAAAACTTATAATAAAGACAAATCTCTAATCTTCAAACTCCATACTGCAGTTAAAAGGATATTTAATGGGTAATTTTAACGTCAGTCTTAATTTAAAACTTTCCAAAGAAGAAGCGCCTAAAGTAATACCGAAGATAATAAGGTGCATGGTGCTGACGATCCTGATTTATTTCATAAATATATTCTTTGCGGTTTGGGGAATAATCAGATTTATACAGCTTGATATTTATACGGCATACAATATTTCATTTTTTGTATTATTACTGTTCTTGGCAGGCTTGTTTATGTTTGCGGCGGTTTTTTTTACGCAAAAATATGTAATTATAACCGTTATAAAAACCACATATAAAAAAATGATGCCGTTTTTTAAAACCGTCAGCCTGGTAATAGCCGAACGGTATGCCTCGGACGACAAATTTCAGGAAAAAATAAATAAGGCTTTTGACATCGGCGCTGATTTTGGCGTCTTTTATGATAAAAATGCCCCGTGGATTGTAAAAAAGGCCGTCAGTTTTTTTGTAAACCGTCTGCCGTTTGTGGATTTTTTAAAAAACATGTCGCCCGGAATAAATAAAAAAGATATACATGCCGTCAGCGAGGCAATATACGTCCAGATGGACGATTACATGATTAATAAGCTTTTTGTTAATAATAACTTGAACAAGATTTTCGCTTTATATATCGTAAACATAGCAACGCAAGTTTTGTTATTGCTGCTTATCAAGTAAAAATGGCAATTAATAATTAACAAATAACAATGAATAATGTCGGAGTTTCGCGAAAGCGAAACCTAATTAATAAGTTTTTGCTTCGCAAAAACACAATAATTGTTACTTATTATTTGTTAATTGTTAATTGCCGTTAAAGGGGGAATTAATGAAAGGTTTAGAAACAGCATTCTATGCAAGTGTGGGAATGGCTTTGAAAGGAAAAGAAAAAGTTGAAAAATGGGCAAAACAGGTTGTAAAAGAAAGCAAAATGGAAGCCGGCGCAGGTAAAAAATTTGTAGACAACGCTGTAAAGCACGCGGAAGAAGCAAAGAAAGAGCTTTCCAAAAAAATAGATGACACTGTAAAAACTGCCGCAGGGAAAATGGGATTTATAACGAAAAAAGAAGCGAATTTGCTTAAAAGCGAGATAGAAAAATTAAAAAAACAGCTCAATTTTAAAGCGAAGAAGGCAGTTAAAACTAAAAAGTAAAATTAGTTGTTGCTATTGTAAATGATAAATGGTTAACGGTTAATGGTTAATTGCGGAGTGCGCGAAGCGCACCTATTAATAAGCGAGGCAAAGCCTCGCACAATAATTTATCATTAACCATTTATCATTGTTAATTGTCGTTTACGGGGGTAATTTAATGGGTTTCGTTTCTAAAACCATACGCCATACGCAGCGTTATACGGAAATCATAAAAATACTTATTAAATACGGAATGGGCGATATTGTCCGTTCAATGAAACTTGCCGAAACTTTTCCTTTTGTAAAAAAACTTATCCCGCATAAAAATAATAAGCCTGTTAACGAATTTACCGGATATGAAGATATCAGAATGGCTTTGGAAGAGCTTGGCCCGACATTTATAAAATTCGGACAGATGCTCAGCAACAGGCCTGACATTGCGCCCATGCCTTTGATAGTCGAATTAGAAAAACTTCAGGATAATATTCCTCCTTTTTCATATGAAGAAGCCGTTAATATAATAGAAAAAGATTTCGGCAAACCACCGCAGGAATTGTTCAAAACTTTCGTTAAAAAACCGGCTGCCGCAGCTTCCATCTCACAGGTGCATAAAGGCACGCTTCATGACGGCACACATGTCGCGGTAAAAATAAGGCGTCCGGGAATCGAAGAAACGGTTTCCGTTGACCTTGAAATACTTCATGACCTTGTTTCTATGGCGGAAAATAATATAGAACGGGTAAAATACTTTAATCTTTCAGGAATGGTAAAAGAGTTTGAAGAGCATATTTTGCAGGAAATGGATTTTAACCATGAAAGGTATAATTTAGAGCGCTTCAGAAAAAATTTTGAGAAAGACAACAGCCTTTTTCTTCTTAAAGCGTATAAAGAATATTCTTCAAAACGCGTGCTGACAATGGATTTTATAGAAGGTATTAAAGTCAGAAAAATATATGAAGATAATCTTGAAAATTATGACAGGCAGCTTATTGCCAAAAACGGCGCGCGTGTAATGCTTAGGCAAATTTTTATTGACGGATATTTTCACGCTGACCCTCATCCCGGCAACATAATGATAATGCCTGACAATAAAATCTGCTTCCTGGATTTCGGAATGATGGGAACGCTGATGCAGTCGCAGAAAGACGAACTCGGCGCGCTTATAGTGGCTTTAATGTATAGAAATTCGTCAATGGTTTTAAGCTCTCTTTTATCAGTTGTTAACCGTCCTGACCATCCCCATGCCCGCGAAATAGAATTTGAAATCCAAAAACTAATAGAAAGATATATGGATATTCCTCTCGGCGAGGTAAATATAACCGAAATACTGACGGCTCTTTTGGCTTTAATAATAAAGTTTGAGCTGAAAATGCCGTCGAACTTTGCTTTTATGGTAAAAGCTCTTATAACCATAGAAGGCGTAGGCAGGCAGCTTGATCCGGATTTCAGGATAATCGAGATAATCCGGTCATTTTCAAAATCTATAATAAGAAACCAGCTTAGCCCAAAGCGTTTCGCTGCGTCTTCCGCGATAACTCTTTTAGAAACAAAAAAGCTTATTGAAACAGCCCCGCGCGATTTGCGCGAATTGCTGCACAAAGCGAAACAAGGGCACATGAAAATAGAGTTTGAACACAGGCGGCTCGGGAAGCTTTTGCAAACAATCGAAGAGGCAAGCAGACGCCTTGTTTTCGGGTTTACTCTCGGCGCTTTGATAGTAGGTTCGTCAATAATGGTGCATGCCGGCATCGCGCCTAAAATGTACGGTATCCCGATTATCGGGCTGATAGGGTTTATGATAAGCGCAATAATGGCAGTTTATATTATTATCGCAACTGCCATAGTAAGATACAGAAATTGGAAAAAAGATGAAGAAAATAAGCTGAAATACGAAGAGCAGGAATAAAAAACGGCGGAAGATAAGATGATAGGATGATAAGAGGATAAGAAAAACAAGGTTTGTGAACTTGTCTTCATAACTTCCTATCATCTTCTTACATGAGGCAAGCTTGAAAAGTATCGGGACGCGAACTATTGAAACGGCAAGGCTCATTCTCAGGCGCGTTAGGACTGAAGACGCCGAAGACATGTTTTTCGGATGGGCAAGCGATGACGAAGTCACAAAATATATGACGTGGAAATCTCATCTGAACATTGAAGCGACAAAAAGTTATATAGATTTTGTTTTAAAAAACCTTGAGAGCGAAGATGTTTACGAATGGATTATTGAATATAAAGAGAACGGAAAAGCAATAGGTTCATGCGGAGCAGTCGGCTTAGACAAAACTAATGAAATCGCCTCAATAGGATACTGCCTTTCAAAAAAATATTGGAATAAAGGCATAATGTCTGAAGCGGTGAACGCGGTGATTCGGTATTTGTTTGATAAGGCTGAAGTTAACAGAATTGAAGCAGCCCATCATTTAGATAATCCTGCGTCAGGCAAAGTTATGCAAAAATGCGCAATGAAATACGAAGGCATAAAAAAGCACGGCATGAAAGACAGCAGCGGCAGCTTTTCAGATGTAGCCGTATACGCGGTAATCAAATCCGATTGGAAAAAAGATAAAAATTAAATCCTAAACTTGTGATGGCGGAAACGGCTGAAAAATATAAAAGAAAGAGATTATAATGAAAAAACTTAACAGATTATTTGTTTTACTTCTTTGCGCCGGTTTGCTTTTAAATTCCTGTTCGACAAAATTGATATCTCCTGACAGGCTTTCACTTGAAAAAATACCTATATTGCAAGAATATGACTATACAAAGTTCGACCATAAACAATTTCTTGAAGAAATTAAAGCGCTTAATAAAATCTTGTCAGAGAAAAATATTCCGGAAAGCAAATATGAAGATATTTTAAACCGCCTTGAACTTTTGGGCAGGCAAATGAAAATATTTGAAAGCATTAAGTTCAACAGGAAAGAAGCTTCTTTTACAATACCCGCTAAAAGCAGGACAGCTTTAAACTTTAAATCATATTGTTTAAACGGCGGCAGAGGATGTCCCGCTGAGAAAGAGCAGTTTGTGCTTAGAAAAAAATCGCCTGATATACCGCTTTACAAAGATATAATGATATATACAAATTCCGGGCAGGAAATAAAAACAGTCAATAAACAGCACTTGCTGTGGAATTTAAAAAATAATGTTAAATTCGAAAATCTCCCCTCTGACCAACAGGCTTTTCTTTTAAAAATGGATCCGATGTCTTATTTGAAAGTAAACAACTTTATTACATCCGAAGTAAAATCTCAGCTGACAGAATTTGCAAAAACGCAAGTGCCTTTTTACAATCAGGTTACGGATACAATAAAATTAGTGCAGGGCAAGGCGCATACGTATGAAGAATACGCGAAAAACATTGAAAACATTGCCGTAAAAGCAAAACTTATAGATAATGCCGCTCCTATACAATCTGACGGTTATGATATTTTTACACAGACGCAAAGCTCAGGTTATTCCAATACAAAAATAATATTTATTAATATTAACCAGCATCCGATAGCAATAGATTGCACGGCATTTTTAGACCCTTTCCGTCCCGTGCAGCCTATAGGATTTGATTTTCCCAAATTTTTTGAAGAGCATGAAAAGTACGAGGATGAAATTTTAAGCGAATTGGATAAGCTGCTTATATCCTTGTATAAAAAGATTTCAAAACTGCTTGGACGAGATAATGAAGGAGACTTTAAAACTATTGAAGAAAATATTAAAGATAAAACCAGTTTGTTTCATTTTCTTGCCGATGCTGTTGTAGCGGAATACTCGACATGGATAAACTTTTTCCGTAGTGATAATTCTGATGAAAGCGATGCCTTCAGGCATGCGCTTTGGAGCGCGCTTCTGACAAGAGATATCGGCGAAAAATTGGCTGAAGAATTTACTACAAACCACGAAACTATGCCGCATTCTGAACCTACGACGAAAATGGATTTACATAATAATAAAATAGGCAGGGAAATTGGAAAAAGATTATCAGAATCAGGTATTACTTCATATAACAGATATAAAGAAGAAATTTTAAAAAATAAAGACAGCCTTGAAGTCTATATACCAACAGGAAAATGGCCAAAATGAAACGAATAATAAAAATATCAATAATTTCTTCTTTATCTTTTTCTTTGCCTATAATATCTTTAGTATTCCCTCAAAAAATACGAGTTTTTATATTTGAAGATATTGGTGCAATATTTCAAGCAACAGATGTGATTATGAGGTATACTCATATTTATTTAATTTTATCAATAGTCCTTTTTATTCTATCCATAATAACCGGTATTTTATATTTTATTTTAAAAGAAAGAATTTTCTTTAAAATATCTGTTTTTTCTATAATTTTTTCATCAATTCAATTTATTACGCTTATTATTGTCGGTATATATATACTGGCTAATTCGCAGAGTTCTTAAAACTTTTTCATAAAATTTACCGCAGACCATGAAATTCCGAGAGGTCAAGACGAAGGAAGAGAAATGGATTTACATAATAACAGAATCGGCAGGCAAATTGCTATAGAATTATTAGAGTCAGGCAGTAATATATCCAAACAATCAGTAATTGACAAAATTATAGAATACAAAGACAAATTTATAGTTACAAAACCTACGGGAAACTGGGGAAAATAAATAATGGAAAAGACACTTCTTATATCATTCCTTATGTCGTTTACTTTTTCTTTACCTATGCTATTTCCTCATCTATTTAGCTTTTTTTTTGACAGTAGAAAACATGTATATATATATATTTTTTTTGCCAGTTTAATTATCTTTTTTATTTTATTTATCGTATTCGGTATTTTATATTTAATTATAAGAAAAAAAATTCTTATTAAAATATCCGCTTTTTCTATAACCTTTTCATCAGTTCTATTTGTTGTATTTATGATTACTATGGTTATGGCAATATCAATAGTGTCGGACTTCTGAAAGTTTACAGCATCCCTTAACTACGCTGTGTCAAAAGGAAAATTGCCATGGTACAAATCATAATAATATCATTTTTTACAGCGCTGTTTCTTGCTCATATCCTGTTAATTCCCAGCTTGTTACAACTGGAATTATCCGATATATTTGTAAAGTTTTTTGTAGCAATACATTTTTTATCAATTGCATTAATGACAATGTCATTCTTGTTTATTATTCCGTTTTTAATTTCTTCTTTAACAAGCAAAAATAAAAAACATATGCAAATTACCGTCTTCCTAACTGTATTCTCAATAACTTTATTTATAATAACCTATATTAACATTATAAAAACTGCTAGCTCCGGTCAATAAAGATAGATTAATTATTAAAGAAAAAACAGGGAAATGAGGAAAATGAAAATAATTGCGGCAATAACTACTTTTATATTTGCTTTACCTATAGTTTTGTCAAATTTTATTTATTTAGGAATTCCGGGCGGATCGCTGTACTTCCTTTTGTATTTACTTTTTTGTATATGTTTTGTTCCTTTATCGGTTTTTCTTTTTATTCTTTCATTATTTTTCAAAAAAATAAGAGAGACAGCTATTACCGGCATAATTGTTTCGGCGGTTTTAATTATGATGCTGTTATTGAGCATTCTTATTTTTAAATTGCACGATGAAAGCGGATTTATTATAGGAGCGAATTATAATAAATTTAATAGCGTAAAATGGCAAAAAGCTAAATTTTATGTATCAAACCAACGCGAATATATGTTAAAAGATTTGGTACAAAATATTCTTCCAAATAAAAATATAGAAGAAATGATAGGTCTTTTGGGGGATCCTCATGCAGTAATATCAGGTGACAACGCATATTATTTATATTCAAGAGACGGTGATACTGTGTTTCGGATAAATTACAGCGATAAAAACGGAAACAGTGCATCTTACGAGCTTATAGATAAAAAAAGTTTATACAAATCCAATATAATGAAAGGAAGCATGATTTACTACATAACAGGCCCGGGATTTATGGATCCCTGGGCATTATATATATTTTTTGATGAAGACGGCATTTTTAAAGAGTACAAATTAGGTTCGACTTAGGTTTTAGAAACATCTGATAGAATCTCAGCAGCTCAGAAGCCCGGAGAAGCTCTGATCCTTTGTCTTTATTTTTGCTGTTGCCGAGCTGCCGAACTTCCAAACTTCCGAGCTTCTGCCGTTACATTTCATTGTATTCTCAACGAAAATTTAGTAAAATTCGTTTATAATTCAACAAATTTTGTCAAATATCTATAGAGAGGTGCTTTATGCAGGCTGTTATTATGGCAGGCGGATTTGGTACAAGATTAAGGCCTATCACATGCAGTATTCCGAAACCTATGGCGCCAATGGCTAACAAGCCGATGCTCTGCCATATTATTGACCTTCTCAAAAAACATAATTTTAAAGATATGACAATGATGCTGTATTACCAGCCGGAAATTATAATGAATTATTTCGGAGACGGTAAGCAATTTGACGTCAGCATAAAATATCTGCGTCCGGAATCCGATTTGGGCACTGCCGGAAGCGTAAAATTCGCGCAAAAAAATATCGATGAAACTTTCATAGTCATATCCGGAGACGTTTTAACGGACTTTGACCTCACCAAAGCAATCGAATACCATAAAAAGAAAAAAGCCGACGCTACAATGGTGCTTACAAGAGTAAGCAATCCTTTGCAGTTCGGCGTTGTAATTACGGATAAAGACGGCAAAGTTGAAAGATTTTTGGAAAAACCGTCATGGGGAGAAGTTTTTTCAGACACAATAAACACGGGAATTTATATTTTGGAACCGGAAGTTTTAAACTACATTCCCGAAGATAAATCGTTTGATTTTTCCAAAGATTTATATCCTCTTCTTCTTAAAGAAGGAAGAGCTTTGTTCGGATATATAGCCGAAGGCTACTGGAAAGATATAGGCAATCATGACGAGTACAGGCTTGCCCAGTATGATATTTTGGAAGGCAAAGTAGCGATTAATCTGGACGGTGAAAAAATTAATATCGGCGGCAAAGAAATTATCGCGGGCAAAAACGTGCTCATAGGCAAAAACGTAAATGTCGACGGGCAGGTGCTTATCGGAGACAATGTTGTCATTGAGGACGGCGCGCGGATTTCACGGTCGGTTATAGGTTCACACGCCAAAATCGGCGCAGGCGCTGAAGTTTTGGGTTCGATTCTCTGGGATAATGTTTACGTCGGAACAGAGGCAAGGCTTAAAGAAGACGTTATAGGAAACGGAACTAAAATAGGCGACAGGGCGGTTGTCCAGGTGGGAACGATTATTGCCGACGAATGCAGTATAGGCGCTGACGCCATAATAAGAACAAATCTGAGAATATGGCCTCATAAAATAGTTGAAGCGGGCGCGATACTTTCAAGCAGTCTTGTCTGGGGCGAAAAGTGGAATAAAGCATTATTCAACGCTTACGGCATAACAGGTTTGGGCAATATAGAAATAACTCCCGAGTTTGCGGCAAAAATAGGTTCGGCATACGGCGCTTTTGTCGGCAGCGGCGCTTATATTCTTACTTCAAGAGACGATCACCGCGCGACAAGAATGATAAAAAGAGGGATAATTTCCGGACTTCTTTCCGCAGGCGTAAAAGTCGGAGATTTAAGAAGCTCGCCGGTGCCGGTTGTCAGATATGAAATCGGCAATGAAGGCGAAGCAGGAGGAATTCATATCAGGCAGTCTCCTTACGACCCGCGTCTTGTCGATATAAAATTCTTTGACTCTAAAGGCGGCGATGTTTCCATAAGCCAGGAAAAAGCGATAGAGCAGCTCTTTTTCAGGGAAGATTTTAAGCGCGCCAATATGAATGACGTCGGCGAAATTACCGTGCCTCCGAGGGCTATTGAATATTATAAGACCGGTTATTTAAACACCATTAAAAAAGAAAAAATCCAAAAATCCAAATTGAAAATAGTTATAGACTACGCGTATTCGTCGGCTTCAATGATATTTCCGGCAATTTTAGGGGAATTAAATATTGACGTTGTGGCGCTTAACGCGTTCACGAATTCTTCGAAAATTACAAAATCTCCCGAAGAGTTTGATAATTCGCTGAGCCAGCTTTCCGATATTGTTATTACTTTGAAATCAAACGCGGGCTTCCTTATTGACACCGGGGCGGAAAAACTTTTTCTGGTTGACGAAAAAGGTAAAATCGTGGAAGACGACCTGGCTATGCTTATAGCCGCTTATCTTGTAATGAAAACGCATAAAAACGCGACGATAGCGGTTCCGGTAAACGCCTCTTCGGTCATTGAAGAACTTGCGGCGAAATTCGGAGCGAAAGTAAAAAGAACGGCCACAAGCCCGAGAAATATAATGAACGCGGCAGGCGACAAAGACGTAGCTTTTATCGGCGACTGCATGGGAGGATTTATTTTTCCGGAGTTTCAGAACGCTTTTGACGCGATGTATGCGATAGGCAAAATAATTGAGATGCTTTCCGAAGAAAATTTATCGCTCAGCAGAATAAGCCGCGAAATACCTTCTTTTGAAGTTTTGCATAAGACGGTTCCGTGCTCATGGGATAAAAAAGGCCAGGCCATGCGTAAAGCCATTGAAGACGCGAAAGGCAAAAAATCCGAGCTTATTGACGGCGTGAAAATATATTTTAACAACGGATGGGTTCTTTTAGTGCCTGATCCGGACGAAGCTTTCTTTCATATCTGGGCGGAAGCAAAGGATAAGTCCACCGCGGCAGGTTTTATTGAGATGTATACGGAAAAGATTAAGGCTTGGCAGGAATAAAGGCAGAGTGAAGAGTGGAGAGTGAAAAGTGGAGATATTGAATTTCGGAGAAGCCGAAATCTAATTAATAGGTTTTCGCATAGCGAAAACACTTTATCTCCACTCTCCACTCTTCAATCTTCACTCTGTAGTTAAAAATGGAGTATATTGTATGATTAAATTCGGTACATCGGGATGGAGAGGAATTATTGCCGAGGAGTTTACTTATGAAAACGTAAGAATCGTAACTCAGGCAATCGCGAAGCTTATAAACGGGGAAGCGAAAAAAGCTTCGGTAATTATAGGATACGATACAAGATTTATGTCCGAAGATTTCGCGAAAGCTTCCGCCGAAGTATTGGCGGGCAACGGCATTAAAGTTTTGCTTTGCAAAAGAGACACTCCTACGCCCGTCGTCGCTTTTGAGATAATCAATTCAAAACTTGCGGGCGGCATTAATTTTACCGCAAGCCACAATCCTTATAAGTATAACGGCATAAAATATTCTCCGTCATGGGGCGGTCCCGCTCTTCCGGAAACAACAAGTAAAATCGAAAAATACTGCGCTTCAACCGGCATAAAAGACGTAAAAATCATGCCTCTGGAACAAGGTATAAAAAATAAAATTATCGAGATGCATAATCCCCGCGCGGCTTACATGAAGAAAATAAGGGAACTTGTAAATTTTAAGGCGTTAAAAAAAGCCGGTTTAAAAGTAGCCTGCGACGTTTTACACGGCACGGGAAACGATTATTTGGATGCGCTTCTTGACGAAGCCGGCATTAAGCATAAAACCATAAATAAAAACAGGGACACGATGTTTTCTCCGAACGGCGCTCCGGAACCAAACGAGCAAAATATCGGCGAACTTTTTCAGATGGTAAAAAAAGAATCATTTAAACTCGGCCTTGCCGCAGACGGTGACGCCGACAGATTCGGGATAATCGATTCAAACGGCGAGTTTATAACTCCGAATCAGGTTATACCTGTCTTGCTGTACCATTTAAATAAAACAAGAGGCTGGAAAGGAATTGCCGCAAGAAGCGTTATGACAAGCCATATGCTTGACAGGCTTGCGGCAAAAATCGGCGTACAGGTTATGGAAACCCCGGTCGGATTTAAGTATATCGGCGAGATTATGGTAAATAACCAGAAGGATTTTATTATCGGCGGCGAAGAATCCGGCGGGCTTACGATAAGAGGGCATATCCCGGAAAAGGACGGAATTCTTGCCTGTTTATTGATGGCGGAAGCCGCAGCGATGAATAAAAAGTCGGTAACCGCAATGCTTAAAGACATAAAGAAAATGACCGGCGAGGTTATAACTTCAAGGCTTAATTTTCATCTTCCCGCCGAAACTATGGAAGCTTTCAGAAATACGCTTAGAGAAAAATCGCCTGAAAGTTTTGCCGGCATGAAAGTGATAAACAATATCTCAATCGACGGGCATAAATTTATTTTGGATGACAATACATGGATAGGTTTCAGGCTTTCCGGAACAGAGCCGGTTGTGAGAGTTTATGTTGAGTCCGACAATCAGGCGAAATTGAATAAGCTTCTCAAGGCCGGTAAAGCGTTTGTTTACGGGAAATAAAGATATGAAATTTACATTTGGGGCATAATATGGGCAAAGACGATTTTTTACCCGCTGCCGGGACAAGAGATATAGAACCTGTACAGGCTGAAATAAGAAGCGGAGTTATTGATAAAATAGCGTCAAGTTATAAAAAATACGGTTTTAATTCCATAGAAACGCCAGCTATTGAAAAACTTGAAAATCTGACCGGAAAAAAAGGCGGAGAAAACGAGAAGCTGATTTTTAAGATACTCAAACGCGGTGAAGAATTAAAAGAAGCTTTGAAAGAAAGCAGTGAAGAAAACAATATTGCGGATTTCGGGCTTCGCTATGACCTTACGGTTCCTCTCGCGCGCTATTACGCGCATTATAAAGATAAACTCCCGAAACCATTTAAAGTTTTTCAGATAGGAAATGTGTGGCGTGCTGAAAGACAGCAAAAATCAAGATACAGGCAGTTCACGCAATGCGACATAGATATTATAGGGGACCCTACGCCAAACTGCGAAATAGAATTAATTTATGTGACGTGCAAAACTTTGAATGAACTTGGAATTAAGAACTTTGAAATAAGAATAAATGACAGGCAGATACTTAAAAAAATAAGCAAAGACTGCGGCATAAATGACGACGATAAATACAGGGATTTTCTTATAGCTTTGGATAAATTGGATAAAAAATCTCTTGACGATATTATTGAAGAATTGAGAAAGAAAAATTTTGAAGAATCAGTTCTTGCAAATATCAAAAGGGTTTTCGAAAATCTGAAAGAAGGAAAAACCAATATAGATTTATCCGGGGAAAATGAATCTGAAACCGAAGACGCAAAGTATTATAAAGCCTGCAGAGATTTAAGTACAATAATCAGCTCCGTTAAAAGTTTAACGGATGACGTTAATATAAGATTTGACCCAATGTTAGTGCGCGGTATGGATTATTATACCGGCGCGATTTACGAAGTTAACGAAATAAACGGGAATCTCTCTTTCGGCGGCGGCGGGCGTTATGATAATATGATAGGCGGTTTTTCCGGTCATGATGTTTCCGCCTGCGGATTTTCGTTAGGATTTGAGAGAGTAATCGACGCGTTTTTTTCAGGTTCCGAAGCGGCGCAAAACAGCGGTTTGAAAAAAGCCGCTTTATTATATGATTCCGAAAAGGATAATTATTCGGATATAGCTGTTTTGTCGGAAGATTTAAGAAAAGAGTATGATGTCGTCTCAATTTTTGCCCGCCAAAAAAATATGTCAAACCAGCTGGAAAAACTTAAAAACATCGGATTTACCCACTGGGGTATTTTTAAAGGTCCTGAAACGGCAATTAACAAATTACAATTAACAAATAACAAATAAGACAAATACCTCGCAAAAGGCAAAAAAGACAGCACGAAAATCGCGCTGTCTTTTTTGCCTTTGCTATGTCCAATTATTATTTATTAATTGTTAATTATTAATTGCCTTTACGCGTATTGAGATAAATATTTCTTTGCAAGTTCCATCATTTCCGCGTGAGTCATTGACGTTGTTCTTCCGTTTTTAAACAATTCGTCAATATCTTCTTTTATCTTTAATACCG
Source organism: Candidatus Endomicrobium neocapritermitis (assembly GCA_009778325.1). Classification (GTDB taxonomy): domain Bacteria; phylum Elusimicrobiota; class Endomicrobiia; order Endomicrobiales; family Endomicrobiaceae; genus Endomicrobium_B; species Endomicrobium_B neocapritermitis. Next base: position 46,634 of record WRJZ01000053.1, read on the forward strand.
CGGGATTGTTTTTATCAAGCTTTTCTTCTTTTTCCTTAAGCCCCGGCATTTGCGTGTTAATCCAGAAAGCTATCCCGGCAAGCCCTGCTCTGTCGGTTATTTCAACTTCCGGCGGCCTGTTAAGAATCGACTGAGTGTCAAACACATTATAAATTTCCTGCTCTTTTAAAAGACCGTCAGCGTGAATGCCCGCTTTTGTCATATTAAAATTTGCTCCGACAAAAGGCTGGTTTTTCGGAATATCATAGTTGAGTTCTCTTTTGAAATAATCGGCAATTTCGGTAATTGCCGACAAATCCATACCGTTTGTGGTTCCTCTTAAAGATACATATTCGATAGCCAAAGCTTCGACCGGAGTGTTTCCCGTTCTTTCGCCTATTCCTAAAAGAGAACCGTTTATTGACGAACAGCCGTAAAGCCACGCGGCTGTTGAATTGCTGAGCGCTCTGTAAAAATCATTGTGTCCGTGCCATTCAATGCATTCCGAAGGCACTCCCGCGTGATGCGTGAGTCCGAACATTATTCCGTTTACGTTTCTCGGCATTGCGGCTCCCGGATAACTTACTCCGAAACCCAATGTGTCGCATGCTCTTATTTTTACGGGTATTTTTGCTTCCTTTGAAAGTTTCATAAGTTCTACGGCGAAAGGAACGACAAAACCGTAAAAATCGGCTCTTGTTATATCTTCAAAATGACAGCGTGGAAGAATTCCTTCGGCAAGAGCGGCTTTAACTATGTCCAAATACATTTCCAAAGCTTGCCTGCGGGTTTTTTTGAGTTTTAAAAATATGTGGTAATCCGAGCAGGAAGTTAAAATTCCGGTTTCTTTAAGCCCCATTTCTTTAACAAGTTTAAAGTCTTCCTTATTTGCTCTTATCCATGAAGTTATTTGCGGAAATTCATATCCTTTTTCCTGACATTTTCTTACGGCTTCTTTATCTTTGTCGGAATAAAGAAAAAATTCCGTCTGTTTAATTATGCCGTTAGGCCCTCCGAGTTTATGCATCAAATCGTACAGATCGGCTATTTGGTCCGCGGTAAACGGATCCATTGCCTGCTGCCCGTCGCGGAACGTTGTGTCCGTGATCCAAATGTCATCCGGGACATTCATAGGCACTACCATATTATTGAACCCTATTTTCGGGATTTCGGTGTACTGAAAAGTCTCCCTGAAAAGATTTGGTTCCTTCACATCTTGAAGCTCGTAATGATACTCTTCCGGCTCAAGAATGTTTTTCTTCTTGTTGAAAGTAAGCATGGGCACCTCCCTATTTAGTCAACTATATATTATATTAATTATAGGGCAAGATTGCAAATTTATGCAACATTAGAAGTTGAGAGTTTGGCAACTGAGAAGATGGGCAATGGCGAGAACGGAATAAGATGGTATGATAGGATGATAAGAAATTTAGCAACAGCAAGGACTTTAACGACCACAGCTCTTCTAGACTTCTTAACTTCCCAACTTCTATTCATCTATTCTTTGACACATTCTTCAATTTAGAATATAATCTTTAAGATATACAGTATTACCGGAGAGTTAAATGAGCGTAAAAATAACGTTTAAAAAATTAGTTTTTTTCTTTTTTTTAATAGCCGTGCCTTTGTGCATAATTGTAGGCGCAAAAATTCTGGAAAAAATGACCGAAGATTTGCCGTCAATCAGCCAGCTTGAAAATTATACGCCCAGTCTTTCAACAAAAATCTACGATAAAGACAACAACTTAATCGCCGAGCTGTTTATGGAGAGAAGAATGCTCGTTCCCATAAACGAAATTCCGATAGACCTTCAAAATGCTTTCATATCTATTGAAGACAATGACTTTTTTTACCATTGGGGCGTTTCTACAAAAGGCGTAATACGCGCGCTTTCAAGAATAGCGTTGAGAAGAAAAGTAGCCGAAGGCGGCTCCACAATAACACAGCAGCTTGCCAAAACAATATTTTTGACTCCTGAAAAAACACTGAAGCGCAAAATAAAAGAGGCTCTGCTTACAATCCAGCTTGAAAAAGATTATTCAAAAGACGAAATCCTTCAGTTTTATATAAACCAAATTTATTTCGGCAGCGGAGCATACGGAGCCCAGTCGGCGGCAAAAGTTTATTTCAATAAAAACGTTGAAGATTTGAATCTTGCGGAAAGCGCAACCCTTGCGGCAATACCAAAGTCGCCGAATTTTTATAATCCTTTTAGAAATATAAAAGCGTCGCAAGCAAGAAGAAATCTTGTTTTGGCAAGAATGAGACAGCTTGGATATATTACTCCCGAGCAGGAACAGGAAGCGCTCGCAGTGCCGCTCCCGGAAAGAGAAGAAATCCCAAAGCAGGAATCGGGACATTATTTTGTGGAATTTTTGAGAATAATGCTTGAACCGAAATACGGAACAAACGTTTTATTCAAAGGCGGCCTTTCAATTTTCACGACTCTTGATATGCAGGCGCAGACGGCGGCGGAAAAAGTGCTTGAGTCGGAATTGGAAAAGTTTGACGAAAACAGAGCGAAAGCTTTTGAAAAAGAAGGCGCCGAACCGGTTAAAGCGCAGGGCGCGCTTATTGCCATGGACATAAACACCGGAGCTATCAGAGCAATGGTCGGCGGAAGAAGTTTTAAGGAAACCCAGTTTAACCGCGCGACGCAGGCAAAGCGGCAGGCCGGCTCTTCTTTCAAACCTTTTGTTTATCTCGCCGCTCTTGAAGCTGGATTTACGGCGGCAACTTTACTTGACGATGAACCGATGGTTTTTGTTTATGACGGAGCAAACTGGAATTTAGTTTCCCGCGATATCAGAGCGCTGGAAGATATAGCCGAAGAAATTCCCGAATCAGACCTGGTAGACGTTCAAAAAGTATGGACTCCGGTTAATTACGGCGGAAAATACAGAGGCCCGGTAACATTAAGGACCGCTCTCGCTTTGTCGATAAACACATGCGCGATACAAACCATAATGCATGTTACGCCGCGGAAAGTTATTCAGGCGGCAAGAAGACTCGGCATTACAACGCCGCTCTCCAACTCGTATTCGCTGGCTTTGGGAGCAAGCGACGTAACATTGCAGGAGATGGTTTCGGCTTATTCCGTGTTCGGGTCGGGAGGAGTTAAAACAACGCCTTATGTTATCACGAAAATTACCGACAAAGACGGACGTATTCTTGAACAAAACCTTCCGCAGCAGAAAGAAGTTTTATCGCCTCAAATATGTTTCGTGATGACGAACATGCTTAAATCCGTAATTGAAAGAGGAAGCGGCTGGTACGCAAAAAATCTTAACAGGCCTTGCGCCGGAAAAACAGGAACTACAAACGAAGGCGGCGACGTCTGGTTTATAGGATATACTCCGCAGCTTGCGGCCGGAGTATGGGTAGGATATGACAACCGCTCGATATCTCTGGGGGAAAGAGTCACCGGCGGAACTTTGGCATGCCCCATATGGACAAAATTTATGAAAGAATCTTTAGCGGGAAAACCCATAGTCGATTTCAGCCAGCCGGATAATATCGAATGGGCATTGGTTGACCCGCAGACAGGCTTACTGGCATTAAGCAAAACGCCGGGAGCGTTTCTTGAAGCTTTTATAAAAGGAACAGCGCCTAAACAATATTATAATCAGGTTTTTCCGGATTCAAAAAGAGTTGACCTTACAATCGAGGAAGAGGGATTTTAGTTTGTTCTATTATTTCGTATTCTGTCATACCGTCGCGGATGTTATATTTTACGTAAAGCTCAGTGCCTTTAAAAAAGCCGTCCGTAGATTTTGCGTATAACATCAAAGTGTCACCAACCGCTTCAATGCGCATTAAAGTAAAATACCTATTTCCTTCCAAACTGATTTGAAGAGCTTCGCTTTTAGAGAGCTCTTCCAAAGCGTCAAATTCACCGTACGCGTTAAAATACGCCTGCTCTCTGCTTATTATCGTGCCTGCAACAACTCCTGCTTCGGCAGTCATTTCAATCCTTAGCTGCTTCAGGTAAACAAAAATAGCGGCAGCGGCAAAAAATACAAAAATGGCCGCGACTATTATGATTTGTTTTTTATTTAATTTTTTCATTTTTTCCATCTTTGCCGTCATTGCGAGAAATTTACATCCGTTTGTAAATTTCGCGGCAATCTAGACAATAAAATTATTATTGAAGCATACATTGAGAGATGCCAGCAGGAGCAGCTTTCCGGATTGCTTCGGGAACTTCGTTCCCTCGCAATGACAAAAGAGCGGAATTAAAGCCTGCTTTTGTCATTTAAAATAATCAAAAAGCTGTTTAAAATCCAAATTATTTTTATCTACAACCGCGTATTTATCATATAAATCCTGCTTGGACTTCATTAAAGTGTCGGACTTGATTCCGTACTCCAACGCCATGGAAGCTTCTATGTACGCGCAAAGTTTGTCGCATGAAGACGTAAGCGTGCCGTCAACGGCGTTATACTGGTCATAGTTATATTCAGCCGCGTTTTTAACTTCTTTAACTTCGCCGTTTTCGATTATTTTATCCGCAAATTCATTCTGCACGAAATATACCATTTCCCTGTGCCAGTCATCAGGTATCAAAGGGAGAATCCTCTCCCTCACCTGCTTTTCTTCATACACTTTAATTATATCTTCAAGACCCGTAATTGAAGATTTTATCGGGCGGATAATATCTTTGGTAAGGATTTCCGGCAAATCGTGGAACAATGCCGAATAAAAATTATTGTACATTCTCGTTCTGCACGCGCCCATCTCGTTTGAAAATAAATACGCGAAAATCGCCACGGTAAGCATATGACCCAAAACCGTTGTTTTGGGAATTCTGTAAGCCTGCGCCCATCTCTGCTGAAAACGAAGCTGTCCGCACAAATCGAGAAATCCGTAATATCTTTTATTTATCATCAGCTTTCTTATTCCGGACAAATCGTCAAAAGTAGCGATGCTGGATTCTATCTCTTCTTTTGTTCTTTCTATGCCGTAGATCATCGCGTTCCACGGATAAATTATGCCGAACTCCCACTTTGTGGAAAGACTGTGCGCCGCGCTTAAAATTCTTTTTTCCTGTTTCGCGTAGCCCGGATCGGAAAAATATTCGGAAAATCTTTCTTTTATGCCGTGCTGCAGAGCTTTCAAATCTTTTTCAAGGTTTTTCATTACCCATTCATTCAGCTCTTTTTCTTTTTTTGACATCAGTTCGTGGAAAACTTCAGGCTTTAAATCCGTAAGCATTATCCTCTGGAAAAACTCAAATATCCCGCCTTCAATAAGTTTTATCCAGTCGATTTTTTTGCCTTCGTCTTCTTCAAACTTAGCGACAATATAGGCGATTATCATTTTATGAGCCTGCTTATCCAGCTCAAAAAAATCAAAAGGTCTTATGTGGTCATTCCACCTTAAAATATTCGCCGCGGAGAAAATTCTTAAAATCAGTTCTTTTGTGATCATTTATTTTCTATCTCCTGTTTTCGTCCTGCAAATTCCGCATTTCATTACTGCCTATTATAACATTCAAAATTATGCTTACTATGCTGAAAAGAACCGCTCCCCAAAAAGCGTCCCAAAAACCGCCGACCGTAAATTCTATTATAATTTTCGAAGTAAGATAAAAAAGAAACGCGTTTATGAAAAGCGTGAAAATTCCTAATGTTAAAATATTTATCGGAAGAGTAAGAAGTATAAGAACGGGTTTTAAAACAGCATTCAAAAGCCCTATAACAATAGCGGTGGCAATCAAAACGCCCCACGTCGGAATATTTATCCCGGAAATAATGTTTACGGCAACAAGCAAAGCTGCCGAGTTAACTACAAGCCGTATCAGAATATTTTTCATATTACCTCTATTTAGAGTGACTTCACACATATTACGCACATGCGCTGCTAGGATTTTTGAGGAAATTTTCATTTTTTTGTGCCAAAGATACAGAGACGTATCTGCGAAGCAAAAAAAAGAAAATTTACCAAAAAGCTGCCGCAGCCCTTCGGGCTTGTTTTGACCAAACGCATGCGCGTAATATGTGTGAAGTCACTCTAATTTATTCCAGTTAAAATAAATGAAAATTCTGCCAAAATTTTTATTATCGACATCAAGGCGCGAATACTTCTGCCTAATATCCTTCTGATTAAAAAATTTCAGGACTTTTTCTTTCAGCTGCCCTGAGCCTTTGCCGGGAATAATTTCGATAAAATCCAGCTTTTTTGCCCATGCATTATTTAAAATTCTTTTGAGTTCGCTTTCAATCTGCCCGCCCTTATTGAAAATCGGATGAAGATCAAGCTTTTCAAAAGACATGTCACTTCTCCATATAATGCTTTCGTTTTCTTTCCGGAAGCTTTTCAATCGCGTAACGCAGCATGGTTCTCGGCATTACTTTGCGGTATTTATCCAAAAATTTATACAGAACGTCCGCGCTGCGTTTTCCTGCCTCTCTAAGCATCCAGCCGACAGCCTTGTGCATTAAATCATGTTCATGCTTAAGAAAAAATACGGCAAGTTCAAGCGTTTTATCAAAAACATCCCGCCTTATAAAATAAAGGGTCGCAAGAACGGATATTCTTTCCTGCCACAAATTTTTAGATTTGGCGTATTTCCATAAATTCTGCGGCGAATTGTTAAACCAATACTCGCCGATAATATGCGGAGCCGAAATATCAACCAAATCCCAATTGTTTATATATTTGCTGTTTCTTAAGTATGCGCCGGCTATTTCTTTTTTTTCTTTATCGGAAATTTTTTTCTTTTTATATTTTTCAATTAAAATTGCCAAGGCCACATATCTTGCTTCATGAAATTTATTTCTTAAAAGTTTTTCGGTTTCTTTAACCGTTATATCTCTATAGTATTTACCGGCTGCTTTTCTTTGCTGCGGCACAGTGAGCCCCAAAAACAAATCGCCTTCGCCATATCCGCCTTTATGCGTTTGAAAGAATTTTGAGCGGTTTTTCGCGCATGTTTCGTCTTTAAGAGCTTTTAGCTCGTTTAATATCTCTTGGCTGTTTGCTTTTTTTGTTTTTATCATCCTGCTGCCGGCTCGTATTTTAATTTATATTTGCAAGAATTTACTCAAAAACAGCGTCAAAATAAAATATACTATTGTCGTGAAGAAAAACATGCTTGCAAAATTAACCTTCCAAATTTTTATTTTTTGGAGAAACAAAAATAACAGCGTGAAAAAAATCCCGAAAATTACCGAGTTAATGGCTAAATTCAAATACATAGGCTCTCCTTTAACGGATTTTTATTTTCAGCCGCGCAATACGCGGGGCTTTATTTAATGATTTTACTAAATTTAAATAAAAATTTACATAAAAAGATGAATTCAAGTTTAATAAATCCGAAATAATTTGCTATAATACAATCCTTCCGAACAGTATATGGGGCTGTAGCTCAGCTGGGAGAGCGCATCGTTCGCAACGATGAGGCCGTCGGTTCAATCCCGATCAGCTCCACATACAAATAGCAGAGTGAAGAGTGAAAAGTGAAGAGTTAAAAGGCTTTTAGCCTTTCTTTAACTCCACTCTTCACACTCCAATCTCCACTCTTTTTTTATATTATGTCATACTTAGTATTAGCCAGAAAGTTTCGCCCTCAAAATTTTGACGAAGTTATCGGTCAGGAGCATATCTCTCAGACCTTAAAAAACGCTATTTCCGAAAACAGAATAGCGCATGCTTATCTTTTTTCCGGGCCGAGAGGCTGCGGAAAAACCACAATGGCAAGAATTCTTGCAAAAGCCCTGAACTGTAAAAACGGACCCACAGCCAACCCTTGCGGCGTATGCGAAAATTGCGTTGAAATAGGCAAAAGCGCCAATATTGACGTTTTAGAAATTGACGGCGCGTCAAACAACGGGATAGACGAAATAAGAGCTTTAAGGGAAAATGTAAAATTTTCCGCTGCAAATTCGAAATATAAAATTTATATCATAGACGAAGCCCACCAGATAACCACGCAGGCGTTTAACGCGCTGCTTAAAACTTTGGAAGAGCCTCCGGCGCATGTTGTTTTTATACTTGCGACTACCGAACAGCACAAAATTCCCGTAACTATTCTTTCCAGATGCCAGAGATACCGCTTCAAGCTTATCTCCACAAAAGAAATTGCAAACGCGATAAAAAATATAGGACAGAAAGAAGGTTTTGAAATAGACGACGATGCTTTAAGCATAGTTGTGAGCGCTTCAGGCGGTTCAATGAGAGACGCTTTAAGTCTGCTTGACCAGGCAGTTTCTTCAAGCGTCGGCAAAATAACCGGCGACTACATAAGAGGTCTTTTAGGCCTTCTTCCCAAAGAAATAATAGCTTTAGTTACCGAAAATCTGGCTAAGGGCGATATTCTGGCAATACTAAAAACAGTAAAAGAAATTTCTGAACAGGGGTACAATATTTTACAGTTTGCCAGAGATTTGCGCGACCATCTGCGCCAGGTGATGATTTATTCGATAAATCCTGAAATCGCGGAAATTTCAACGGAAGATAAAAAACTTTTTGAAGTGCAGAAAACTCTTTTTACCGTTTCACGGCATGTCAGAATGAACAATCTTATTTCAAAAGCGCTGGAAGAGATGCGCTGGCACGATCAGCCCAGGATTCTTCTTGAAATGTATCTGCTTAAAATGTCGGAACCGTATTATAATGTCGGGGAACTTATAAACAGAATTGCCGATTTGGAAAAGAATTTAAAAAGCGGGGATTATTTTGCCGCGGAAATACCCCCGTCTCCGGTGTCATCAGCTTTTGCGAATAAAAAAGACGACAGCGGCATTGTTGCCGCCGCAGGAGATATTGAAGGCGGAGCTGACTTAATAAGCGTTTGGAAAGAGATAGTTTCGGAAATTACTAAAAAACATCCGCTTACCTCGCAGTCGTTGCTTAAAACCCTTGTGAAAATACTTTCTCCAAAATCAGTGCAGATAACCGTAACGAATAAATTCGATTATGAAGGCGTGCAGGAGTTTCAGGAGCAGATTTCAAAACTCTACCAGCGTAAAACCGGCAATAATATTGCCGTTAAAATAGCCGTTGAAGACATAAAGATTGACGAAAAACCCGAAAAAGAAGAGATTGTAATTGCCGAAGAAGAGCAGCCTCAGGCAGCCGCGGTTCAATATGAAGTTGAGGAAGATTTCAAAGAAAGCGCGAAAACGGCGGTGCCGCAGCATATTCAGGATATAGCAAAAAAGTTCGGCGGAAAAGCGAAAAAAATTTAAGAAGCGGATAAAATAAAAAAGAGCGGAGAGTGGAAAGTGAAAAAAATTCTTTTGGCGTTGTTATTATGTTTTGCGGTTTCAGGCGTTTTTGCCATGACCGCTGAGGAAGTGTTACGGAAATCCGGAGAAAAAGATTTATTAAGCAATTTAAACTTTAAGTCTTATGAAGTCGAATATGAATTAGTGTTCGGTCAAGGCATGTCTGTCATCATGAGGGAAACTGTTGACGGCACAAATAGAAGAATGGAAGCTAAATCGGGCGGATATGTGCATGCATCGTTTATAAGTACCGATGAAGCTGATTATGTCAGCGTCAAATTTATTTCTTCTGAAGGCGAAACAGTTGTTTTTAGGGACTATCAGGAGGCAAAAAGTACCTCAACAGTTGCACCTTTTAACAAGAAGGCTGCCCAGCAGGATTATTTATACTCCCATCTTAATATTACTTTTGACCCAAGCCATTCCCAAAATAAAAAAGAGTATGTAATCAATATGTCTGTGAAAGATCCGGAAAAAATTCGTAAAGAGATAAAAAGGAAAAGAGAGAACAAAGAAGAAGTGACTCCTGAAGAGTTCGCACTTTCCATACTTTCTTTATTTGATTCAAAAATCTTTTTAGACAGAAATACTTTGTTGACAAATGTCACTCAAATTAAATTCGCTGAAGAAGAGATTTACAGAGGCGTAAGCGAATCTGACGAATATAAGGATAAAAGCGAAGAAGAAAAGCGTAAAATAGCTAAAGAACTTGCCGATAACGCAGAATCATTCGCGAAAATTATTTACTCCGGCTATAAACAGGTCGAGGGAACAAAATTATTCTATCCTTCGGAAATGACTATGCAGTCTCCGCTGCTGCAGGAGTATTATGCTGACGGAGTTTACGCAATATTTAAAATAAACTCTTTTAAAGTTTTAAATTCAGGCGAAATAGGCCCATCTGCTTTTGTCCCGACAAATATTAAAAAGGGTAAGGGAAAAGTTCCGAAAGAGTTTTCCATGCAGCCTGATATTTACGGCGAAATGATAAAGCAGATGAAAAGAGAGATAACGAAGTCTTTAAAAGAAGCCCTCAAAGAATCCGTTAAAGAAGGCGTCAAAGAAGGCGCAAAAGACGCGCTTAAAGACGGTGCAAAAAGCGTTTTTAAAGGTTTAGGCAAATTTTAATATGAACAGACCGCAGCCCGTAGAAAAAATGATAGACATAATAAAAAAGCTGCCGGGCGTAGGCCCGAAAATGGCTGAACGCCTGAGCTATCATATATTGAAAATGCCGCAGGGTGAAGTTGAAAGGCTTATAGATTCCATACAAAAAGCAAGACAGACAATGAAGTATTGCAGCGCATGCTTCAATTTAAGCGAAAGCGACCCCTGCCCTATATGCTCCGATACCGCAAGAGAACACAATATTATATGCGTTGTTGAAACACCGCAGGACCTTATCGCGGTAAGCAAAGTTAAAGACTATAAAGGATTATACTTTGTGCTCGGCGGGGCGCTTTCTCCTCTTGACGCGGTTGGGCCTGACGACATAAGAATTGATAAGTTGCTAAAAAGATTAAAAAGTAGTAAAATCACTGAAGTCATCCTTGCCACTGATACGGATTCAAAGGGTGAAACTACTGCATTATACCTTGCAGAAATTATCAAGCCAATAGGAATTACGGTTACAAGATTGGGTTACGGTTTGCCTGTCGGCGGAGACATTGAATACGCTGACGAGCTTACTATTTCCCGAGCTATTTTGGGCAGAAAAGAAATGTAAAAAAGGCAATTACAAATTACGAATTACGAATTACGAATCAACGGCAAAAGACAAAAAGGCAATTAAGAATAAACAAATAAAAGCCATCCTCTTATAAATGTGTATAAATTGTAGTTAAGTAGTTGTAGTTGATTAGTAATTAGTAATTTGTAATTGTCGTTATATTACTATTTATAAAAAAATGGTTTCAAAATAATGTTTTGATTGAAAATTCAATTAAAACAACACTAAAAGGAGCGAGAAATGTCAGCAAAAATGATTGAAGTTCGTTGGCATGGCCGCGGCGGTCAGGGAGCAAAAACAGCCGCGCTTCTGTTTGCCGAAGCAGTTTTGGCAACAGGCAAATATATTCAGGCTTTTCCTGAATATGGTCCGGAAAGAATGGGTGCGCCTGTTCAGTCTTTTAACAGGATAAGTGAAGAACCGATAACAATTCATTCGGGCATTACACATCCGCAGTATGTCGTAATTCTTGACCCGTCTCTTATGGACTGTGTTGACGTTGCCGACGGTATCGGTAAAACCGGAAAAGTAATCGTAAATTCAACGTTCAGCGCCGAAGAGATATCCAAACAGCTTAACATTGACAAATCGCAGGTTTACGTTGTAAACGCAAGCCACATTGCGCTTGAAACCATAGGCAAAAATATTCCGAACACTCCGATGCTCGGCGCTTTGGTAAAAGTTATCGGAAATTTAGATATTAATGCCGTTTTAGAAGACACAAAAGTAAAACTCACGGCAAAATTCCGTCACAAACCGGAAGTTATTGAAGGAAACCTCTCTTCAATAAAAAGAGCTTATGACGAAGTGAAAAACTGACAAAAGCAGTTTTTTATTCCGCTCTTTTGTCATTGCGAGGAAGGGCAAAGCCCTGACGCGGCAAACCAAGGTTGTTGTCAAAAAAGCAGAAATAATGAAAAAATCAGTAAAAATGAATTCTTGATTTAAAGATTTGAGAACGGAGGAATAAAGTGAAAAAGAACGATTGTAAAATAAAATTATCGGCTGCGCAGCTTCCTGCGGGAGGTATAGTCGAAGCAGGAACGGCAAACGATTTTATCACAGGCGACTGGCGCTCGGAAAGGCCTATATGGCATAAAGATAAGTGCATACATTGCCTTATATGCTGGATATCATGTCCGGATTCTTCAATTTTGGTTGCTCCGGACGAAAAAAAGACAACCGTTATTACAGGCATAGATTATGACCATTGCAAAGGCTGCGGCATTTGCGCTAATGAATGTCCTGTTAAAGGTAAAGCCATTACGATGGAAGAAGAAAAAAAATGACTTATACAATAAGTCATTCCCGAGTGTTTTAATCGGGGATCCATGTTCAAATAAACAAAATATAAAAATAGATTCCCGATAAAGACTTTCGGGAATGACAGACAAAAAAGAGGCTAAAATGATAAAGACAGTATATTCAAAAGGCAAACTTGTCGCAAAAACCGGCAACGAAGTTATGGCCGAAGCAATGCGCCAGATAGAGCCGGACGTAGTAGCCGCGTATCCTATCACTCCCGCTACGGAAATCGTGCAGATTTTTTCACAGTTTGTAGCCGACGGAATCGTAAAAAGCGAATATGTCGCGGTAGAAAGCGAGCATTCGGCGATGTCGGCGACAATTGCCGCCGCTGCCGCAGGCGCCAGGGCAATGACAGGCACTTCGGCGCAGGGTCTTGCGCTTATGTGGGAAATGCTATACATAGCCGCGGGTCTCAGGCTGCCTATAGTTATGGCGGAAGTAAACAGAGCGTTGTCCGCTCCTATAAACATACACGGCGACCAGTCCGACACGATGGGCGCGAGAGATTCCGGCTGGATACAGATTTATTCCGAAAATTCGCAGGAAGCTTACGACAATATGATTCAGGCGGTAAAAATCGCCGAAAAAGCGAAACTTCCGGCAATGGTAACTACGGACGGATTTATTATTTCCCACTGCATGGAAGTGGTTGAAACATATCCGGATGAAGACGTAAAAAAATTCGTCGGCGAATATAAGCCGGAAAGAAGTCTTCTTGACACAAAGAAGCCATACACATTAGGCTCTATCGAACTTCAGGATTATTATTTCGAACACAGATGGCAGCTTGCCGAAGGCATGAGAAACGCGAAAAATATTATCGCGGAAGTAGCGAAAGATTTCGAAAAAACTTTCGGACGCAAATATGACATGTATGAAAAATACATGATGGACGACGCTGAAATTGCGATAGTCGTTATCGGCTCAACGGCCGGCACGGCAAAAGTAGTTGTAAAAGAGCTCAGGGAAAAAGGAATAAAAGCCGGTCTTCTTAAAATAAGAGTTTTCAGGCCTTTCCCCTTTGAAATGATCGCGAAAGATTTGGCAAACGTTAAAGCGATTGCTGTTATGGACAGGGCGGATTCCTGCTCCGGAACGTACGCTCCGTTATATTCGGACGTTGTTACGGCTTTGTTTGCCGCAGGAGTTATGGCTCCTAAAGTAGTTAACTATGTTTACGGGCTCGGCGGAAGAGAAATCAATACCGATCATATTGCCGCGGTTTATGACAAGCTCGGCAAAATAGCTTCGGGCGCTGAAAAGCCTTTTACGGGAATTGAATATATTAATGTAAGAATAAAGTAAAGACAGAAGTTGAGAAGTTGGGAAGCTGGGAAGTTGAGCAAAGACAAAGGCAACGAAAAAGACAAAACGACCACAGCTCCTCTCAGCTTCCCAACTTCTCAGCTCTCTAAACTTCTAAAATGGAGAATTATAACATGGCAAATTTAAAAGAATTAAGTAAATGTCCCGAACGCCTTACTGGCGGACACCGTCTCTGCGCGGGCTGCGGAGCGGGCATAGTCGCCAGACAAACGCTTCTTGCGGCAGGCAATACTCCTGTTGTTGTTACAAGCGCTACGGGCTGCCTGGAAGTTTCTACGACAATATTTCCTTACAGCTCATGGAAAGATTCATTTTTTCACAGCGCTTTTGAAAATTCTGCGGCAACATGTTCCGGCATAGAAGCGGCATATAAAAGCCTTAAAAAGCAGGGGAAAATAACTGAAGATATAAGATTCATAGCTTTCGGCGGCGACGGCGGAACTTATGATATCGGACTTCAGTCTTTGTCCGGCGCGGTAGAACGCGGGCACAGAATGCTTTACATATGCTACAACAATGAAGCGTACATGAACACCGGCATACAGCGCTCAGGCGCGACTCCGAGAGGCGCCCATACGACAACCGCTCCCGCCGGGAAATCAATTCACGGTAAGCAGCAGACAAGAAAAGATTTGACCGAAATAATGGTCGCCCATGACATTCCTTATGTTGCGCAGGCTTATGTCGGCAACTGGAACGACTATATAACAAAAGTTCAGAAAGCTTTGGCGGTTGACGGTCCTTCTTTTATAAATATTTTAACGCCTTGCAGGCTGGGCTGGGCATATAAACCGGAAGATACGATGTCTCTTAACAGGCTTGCAGTTGAAACCTGCATATGGCCTTCGTACGAAGTTGAAAACGGCGTTTACAAAATAAACGTAATGCCGAAAGAAAAAAAGCCGGTAACGGAATTCTTAAAACCCCAGGGAAGATTCAGCCATCTTTTTAAACCGGGAAGCGAAGGCATTATTGAACAGATTCAAAAAGAAGTTGACGCGAAATGGGAGCTTTTGCAGAAAAAAGTCGCAATGACGGCAAAGTGACAAAAGCAGGTTTTAATTCAACTCTTTTGTCATCCCCGAATGTCTTAATCGGGGATCCAAGCAGGTTTTAAATCCTTTCTTTTGTCATTCCGCACTTGATGCGGAATCCAATTGTACGCGTGTTCATTTTAGAAAAACATTAAAAAATAAAAAGCAGGACAGTTAAAAAAAACTGTCCTGCTTTTTGTATTTGTGATACTTTTTAAACTTGAGCATAGTATTTATAGCAGGGCCTGCTAAATAATATGCGTAAAGGAGATTTAAATGAAAATCGGACAAATAAATAAGGATAGGAGCCGAGCATGAACTTTGAACAGACGTATAGAGAGTTCTTTAAAATAATTTACTCCTATATAATTACGCGGACGATAGAAGACAGCGTTGCCAAAGATATAGCCGCTCTTACTTGGCAAAAAGCGCTTAAAAATTTCGATACTTTCGATATAAGCAGAGGAAATATGCGCCAATGGCTTTTTACAATAGCGCGCAATGAGATAAATATGTATTACAGGATGTATTATGTAAAAAAAGTTTTATCTTTGACAGGTTTTGAGGACGCGAGCGTATCCGGTGAAAAAGGAATAGAAGAAACGCTTATAGATAATCAGGAAAAACAGCTTCTTCTTAAAGCTATGGAAACATTAAACAAGAAAGAACAGGATATAATCGCTCTTAAATTTTATTCCGGTTTAAATAACCGCCAGATAGCCGAACTTGTTAATATCAGCGAATCCAATGTCGGCACGATAATCAACAGAGGCATGAATAAAATAAGAGTTTTTTTGGAGGTAAAATGAAAAACACGGAAAAAGAAATAATAGAACGTTTTCAAAAATTTGATTTTGACCCTGATAAAACAAAGGAAAATCAAATCTTTAATAAAATAACATCAGCCCACGCTGTAAAAAGAAGGCCGAAACGCTTGGTTTTTGCTTTTGTAGCGGCTTTCAGCGTTTTAATCGCGGTAGTTTTGATACATAAAGATAAAAATCAATTAATTGAAAGCGACAGCGGAACATATGTTCTTCAAAATGATGCTTTTCAGGGCGTTATGGTAATGAATGAAGAAGAAAAAGCGGTAACGGTAAATGTTCTTGTGGAATCAGCAGATTCAGCTATGCCAATTTCCGAGAGTCAAAAAGAAATGGCGCCCAAACGCGCAGAAGCAGAAAAGCTTAGTATCGCAGAGGAACGTCGTGCAGTCGAAGATGTTCAGAGGTTGATGAATGAAAAAGAAAAAGCGGAACCGGCAAATGTTCTTGCGGACTCAGTAGGTTCAGTTATGACAAAAAAAGAAATGGCGTCCAAACGCGAAAAAGCAAGAGAGTTTAGTATCGCAGAGGAACGTCGTGCAGTCGCTATGGCACGTGTCGAGATGGGACGTGTTTTGGCATTAAAGGCTGCTGCTGACAAGTCTGCCGCTCCTGCTGCATCCGCGAATATGAATTATATAGGACAGGATTATAACAGTTTGCAGGACGAAAGCTATAAAAAGTACGAAGAAAATACTTTCCGTTCAACGATTTCAGATCCGCTTTCTACTTTTTCCGCTGACGTTGACGTTGCGTCATACAATATAATGAGACGTTTCATTATGTCGGGCAGTATGCCAAACCCCGATTCCGTAAGAATCGAAGAAATGCTCAATTATTTCAATTATTCGTATCCGCAGCCTAAAGGCAAAGACCCTGTCAGCATGAACTTTGAATATACGGATTCGCCTTGGAACAAAGGCCTTAAACTTGTGAAAATAGGGGTGAAAGCCAAAGATATAAAAAAAGCCGAATTGCCGCCGAGCAATCTGGTATTTTTGATAGACGTATCAGGTTCTATGTCGCAGGAAAACAGGCTGCCTTTAGTCAAGAAATCGTTAAAAATGCTTGTTGACGAATTACGCCCCGAAGACAGGGTGTCGATAGTGACTTACGCAAGCGGCACTAATGAGCTTCTTTCAGGAGCCAAAGGCAGCGAAAAAGAAAAAATAATGCAAATAATCGATAACCTTAACGCAGGCGGCGGCACATATGGCGCCGGTGGTTTGGCTCTCGCGTATGAAGTTGCAAAAAAGAACTTTATCAGAAAAGGCAATAACAGGATAATTCTTGCTACGGACGGCGATTTTAATATCGGGCCCAGCTCGGAAAGCGAGCTTGAAAATCAAATAGTCGCGGCGCGCGAGTCGGGCGTATTTCTAAGCGTATTGGGTTACGGTATGGGCAACTATAAAGATTCAAAAGTGCAAACGCTTGCCAATAAAGGCAACGGCAATTATGCCTATATAAATGATTTGTTTGAAGCAAGAAAAACGCTTGTAAAAGAGTTTGGAGCCACTTTGTTTACCGTTGCCAAAGACGTTAAATTACAGGTAGAGTTCAATCCCGCTTATGTAGCTGCGTACCGCCTTGTAGGTTATGAAAAAATAGCTCTTAATACGCAGGATTTTAACGACGATAAAAAAGATGCCGGTGAAATGGGCGCAGGGCATACCGTTACGGTAATCTACGAAATTATTCCGGCCGGCGTTGAAAGCGAGTTTATGCCGGATATTGAATCGCTCAAATACACTAAAGTTGCCGCTTCATCTGATAACGGCGATGTCTTAACGCTCAAATTGAGATATAAAGATCCGGATTCCGACACAAGCAAACTTATGGAAAAACAGCTGAAACAAAAAGATTATGTTCCGTTTAGCAAAACATCCGACGATATGCGTTTTGCCGTAAGCGTCGCGCAATTCGGGCAAATAGTTAAAGACAGCCAGTATAAAGGCAATATGACAATCGACGAAGTGATAAGTACGGCAAAAAAGGCCAAAGGCGCCGATGACGACGGTTACAGGGCCGACTTCATAAAAATGCTTGAAATGTATAAGATGATTAAGTAAGGAAAGATAAAATAAAAAAACCGCCGGCATTAATCCGGCGGTTTTTTATTAACCGTAAAATTTTTTATTTCCAAACCGTATATGCGGCTGAAAGTTCTTTTCCGTCAGAGTCTCTCGTGAGAATATGCCGGAAAATATTTTCCGTTTCATATGTCTTTATCGTAATATTTTCTCCTGCCGTTGCCTCGGCTTTATAATTAACCGCGATTTCTTTTAAAGAGCTGTTTTGTCTTACCGTTTCAGGCACTCCTTCAAAAGCCCAAGCCGTAAAATGCACATTATTTACATGGCGGTTAACGTCTATATCTTCAAGTCTGGTTTTTATCTGTGCCGATGTTACGGGTGTTTTTCCTTCAAAAGGCGGCGGTTTTAAAGCTGCCGGCTCCATGCCTTCAATGGGCTCTATTCTTTGGCTGAGCATGGATTGCGGGGTTTTTGCTATTTTGCGTTTTGCCAAATCAATGATAACCCATGAACTTGTGCCTTTAATTTTTTCAGCGCCGGTTTCATCATATATAATAAAATCCCTGCGGCTGTATATTTTATCGCTGAAACAGTGCCACGTTTTTATTTTTACGTTTTGTATGCCTTTTATTTCTCCGTAAATCTTAAACTTAATGTTTATAAGCGCCCATGCAACGCCGTTTGAAAATAGCTCTTCGATTCCGTAAGAAAGATTTTCAGCGTCCATTGCCGCCGCCTGCTGGAAATAATTCTGTAATACCCATACAGGCACGCTTCTGTCCGGCGCCATTTCATGAAACCGCACTTTAAAATTTTCTTCCAGCATAAGAACTCCTTGGTATTATAGAGTTTTGATAAAGAAAAAACCTGCATTTTAAGCAGGCTTTAATTATTCCTCAATAAAAAGCTCCGACGGCTGGGCTCGAACCAGCAACCGATCGGTTAACAGCCGATTGCTCCACCATTGAGCTACGTCGGAACTAATTTATTATATTATGATGTTAAAACTTTTATTGCTGCTAAAGAACATTATATTTTGCGAATAACATTTTTTTGAGCCGAATGTATTAATTATACATTTTTTTATAAAAAATTCAAGCTGTCTATCTGCGTCCCTGCATATTTTTCAGCTTCTGTATCCGTCCATTGTCATAAGCGCTTTTATCCTTTCTTCGGTAGACGGATGGGTTGCGAACAGCCCTGAAAGTTTTGAAAAAAATGAATTTCGTTTATCCGAATCCAAAGGCGATTCAATGCACATGGCAGCCATTGTTTCTTTATCTTTAAGCGTCTGCACAACGGAATTTCCCGAAATCTTTCTCAATGCGTTCGCAAGACCTTCGGGGTTTCTGGTTAAAAGCGCGGCAGTAGCGTCCGCCTGAAACTCTCTTGTTCTTGAAACCGCAAGTTTTATCAGCGGAGCGACAAGATACCCGTAGAGATACAGAGCAAGCGCCAAAACAACAAACAGCAATTGTCCGCCGCCTCTTTTGCCGCCGGAACTTCTTCCTCCTCTGACAAATGCGATTCTCAAAAGAATCTGGGCGGCTATTGTGGCAAAGCTTATGCAGACAACCATTATAAGCATAAGGCGTATATCGCGGTTTCCGATGTGCGCCATTTCGTGGGCTATAACGCCTTCAAGCTCAGGTTTCTCAAGCTTGTTGACAATGCCTTTTGTCAGGGCAATGTAAGAATGCTGCGGATCTCTTCCGGTGGCAAAAGCGTTAAGCGATTCGTCGTTTATCACATACACTTTCGGCATCGGAAGACCCGCGGTAATGGCAATATTTTCAACAATTCTTATTATATCGGGAGCCGTTTCTCTCGTAATTTCAACGGCGCCCGCTGCCGAAAGAATAAAATTCTGCCCGAAAAAGTAACTTATTAAGACCCATGCTATGGCTATAACGGAAATTATCGGCAAAATTTGCATTGCCAGCAAATTAGCCGTGTTTAACGGAGTATGCGTTCCGCCGTGCGAGCCTCCCATGAAACTGACAAACAAAATACCCAGATAAACCAAAACAACCAGGCTTACGGGAAACAGAGTCATAAGCAATATCGTTTTTCTTTTATTGGAATCTATAAAATCGTAAGTTGTAATATTGGCCATAATACCTCGCTTCTAAATTTCTTTCTTTAGAAAGAAATTTTGACTGCCTGTCTTGCGGCCTGTTCGCTTTCGTCAAGCTTAAAGAATTCCTGTTTCAGGAAGCCGAACATTTTTCCTATGATATTGCTTGGGAACATTTCAAGTTTTGTATTCATAGCCAAAACATTCGAATTGTAGAATCTTCTGCTTGCCTGTATTTTATTTTCCGTATCAGTCAGTTCTTTCTGTAGTTCCAAAAAGTTTTCATTGGCTTTAAGATTAGGATAATTTTCAGACAGCGCGAAAAGCGACTTCAAAGTGCCAGTAAGCATATTTTCCGCTTTTGCTTTATCTTCCAAAGTACCCTGGCTGGCCATTGCCATGTTTCTCGCCTGAATAACCGCTTCCAGCGTGCTTTTTTCGTGAGTAGCGTAACCTTTTACTATTTCAACAAGGTTAGGGATAAGGTCGTAACGGCGTTTCATCTGCACTTCAATGTCGCTCCATGCTTCTTTTACCCTGTTTTTAAGAGTAACAAACGCATTGTACGTCACCAGCAGATAAAGCGCGACAATTACCACAGCTAAAACAAGCAAACCGATTAAAACCAACAAAAGCGTAACCATTGTTTTCTCCTTTTTTCGGGAATATTCCCCGTTATTTTACTGTTTCCAAATAGATATCGGAAGCGGCAACAGTATTTTTATAATATTCGAGCATTTCACCGTGCTCTTCCGTATATTCCGTCTCTTGAATTTTTTTTGTTTTACCGTCAAAATTAAAATACTGCGCTTCGCTTGTTTTAATATTGTGTAAAACAGCTTTATTGCCGGACAAAATAAATCCCTCGCTGTTAAATGCTATGTGTTTTTTTGAACTGTCCAGCAGGCTTACTCCTGCCGCTATGTATTCAGTATCAGACAGAGACAAATCGTAAAGCGTAGGAATTATGTCCATATGGCTGCCGGCAATATTTGCGTCGAACTTTTTTCTTATGCTTTTGGGCATATATATATACATCGGAACCGCGTATTTTTTGAATAAATCTTCTTTTAACGGAGGATTGATTTCTCTGAGATTGTGGTCGCCAGTTATAACAACTATGGTATTTTCCGCCAGCTTGGAATTTTTTACCGCGTCAAGAAACTTTGCCGCCTGCTGATTTGCAAACTGATAAGACTCAAATATTTTTCTGCCGTACTTTTTTTCTCCGGGCATCATATTTATAAGTTCCTGCGGAATATTTAAAGGCAGAGGCTTATAAAACGGCGGTATTTCATACGGCGGATGAGTCCCGGTTGACATCGCGTAAATAAACTTGGGTCTGTTAGGCGTTTCCTGAAGCTCTCTCAAAAGCAGTTCAAAGAACTGCGCGTCATTTATGCCCCATTCGTGGCGGTATTTATTTTTAATGCTGCCTTCCCCGTATGCGTGCATAAATCCCTGCGTTCTGAAAAAACTTTCAATTCCTCTCCACGCAAGGCTTCCGCCGTAAACGGCTTTTGTGGCATATCCCGCGTTTTTGTACGGCAGCGCGGCGGCGCTTGAATATTGGCGATATGCCAATGGGCTTTGCGTAATTTGCAGGGAAAGCGGCCTTTGCGGCATATTTAAAACCATAGACTCAAGGCAGTGAATCGTGATTACTCCCGCGGCGAGAAAGTTATAAAGAACAGTGTCTTCGTCAAAATGTTTTTTCAAATCTCCGAGAACATTGAAATCTTCGCTGTTATAAAGTATGGGCGCCGTGCCGAAGCTTTCAAGCACAATCACGACTACATTGGGCTTAAGCGAAGTTAAGTCATGATTTACGGGAGTAACTTTTTCAAATACCGATAAATCTATTGAATCAGCGTCTATTCCGAGTTTATCGGCAAGGCTTATCCTGTTGCTTTGTTCGGATTTCGCGTATATCGCGTCCGCGAGAGAATGAACGCTCGAAATCGGTAACTTATTTATAAAAGCATTCGGCGAAATCTGCGTGTAAAAAGTGCCAAGCGGAAACATTGAAAACGTTCCTCTTGCGGCGGCAAAAACCAGGCAAGGCACAAGTAAAACAATAAAAGCCTTTACAAAAAAATTCCAGTATGAAGATGCGATTAAACACTTCATGTCCATAAGAATTTTTTGTGTATAAACGCTTAATTTGTAAGCGATATAGCTTGACGTTGCCAATACGGCCAGAGCTATCGGGAAACGCCAGTCGGAGCCTATCGTTTTCAGCAATGCGGACGTATCGTCTTCAAAGAACTCGAAAAACAGCAGATTTATATGATCATGAAAATATGTAAAAAAACCAAAATCAGTTAAGTTTAAAAACACTAAAGCGGTAAAAGCAATCCAATAATAAAGTTTTATCAGCCCGGCAGCTAATTTAAAAAGACTTAAACTTCTGACAATTAAAAAAAACGTAAAAATCAGAATTACGGGAGCGTTTATATAAGCAAGAACCGATAAGTCAAACCTCAGCCCCAGAAAAAAAGCTTTGAATACGTATCCGTACATGCCTTTAAGAGAAGCCGTGTCCGCAAAATAGAAAAAGAAAAAGATCCTGTATATTGTCATCGCGGCAAGCGCGGCGATATTAATAGGAATAATTTTCAAAAGACAGTCGAAGTATTTTTCAAAGTTGTAAGTTTTTACCATAATGTCATTAATTATATCATTTTTTTTATATTTTAGTATAAAAATAAAAATGTTTACGTATATAGACGGCTTTACTTTGTTTCGAAGATTTGTTTGAATTATATATGGATAAATATATTAATTTATATCCGTAAAAAATATAAAATAGCGCCAGAGTGTTGAAAAAGCAATAAAAAAATGAAAGAATCTATTATTAGCAGCTGTGTAAGAAGATAAGATTGCAGGATGATAAGAGGATATAATTGGAGGAATGGAAGTTTGGAGGTTAAGAAGCTGAGAGGAGCTTTGGTCGTTAAAGTCTTTGCCTTTGCTCAACTTCTTATCATCCTATCTTCCCATCTTCCGCCGTTCTTGCCGTTACTTATCTTCATAACTTCCTATCATCTTACTTTCCGCTGTATAAGTATGTTTTAATTGCAGATACGCGATATTTAAAAAAGGTAAAATTTATGTCTACGGAAAAAGATTGTTTTAAAAGCGAAAATATTAAAGATTCGACCGCGATATTGAAAAATATCCTAAACGGAATGGATGCCTATGTTTATGTTTCCGACACCGAAACGAATGAAATTTTATTTGTCAACGATAAGTTCAGGGATCATTTCGGATTAAAAGACGGCGAAGGCGCAGGTTCCATATGCTGGAAAGTTCTGCGAAACGGGTTTAAGGAAAGATGTTCGTTTTGTCCGGTTTCTACGCTTAAGAAAAATCCGGAAGCGCAAATTATATGGGAAGAGAATAGCGCCGTTACCGGCAGATATTACAGAAATACGGACAGTCTGATAGAATGGACGGGCGGACGAAAAGTACATTTGCAGCATTCCGTGGATATAACGCAGATAAAAATCGCCGAAGAGACGTTGGAAGAACGTATTGCCCAGCAGAAGCTTATGACGGTTATCGTCAAAAATTTCGTATCGGGCGAAAATATAAACGTCCAGATAAACAAAGCTATGCGGATGGCCGGCGAATTTATGAATATCAACACCATAAAATTTTATCGTTATGACAAAGACAAAGAATCCGCGGAACTTTTAAATTTGTGGACGGTTTCTCAAAACGCTTCTTCGGAGCTGAAGACATTTTCTTTAAAAAAAGGCAATGAACTGTATGACGCGTTTGTAACAAATAAGAAATCTTCCGTTATTGTAGACGATGTAATGCAAAGCGGCAAATATCCTTTTGCAGCCGGCATCGGAGTAAAATCGCTTATGGTTCTTCCCGTGATAATTTCCGAAGAATTATGGGGTATTCTTATATTTGATAATTTGGTATGCGCGCCTTGGACGGAAAGCGAAAAACAGCTCGCAAAACTTATGAGCGGTATTCTTGCCGGTTCAATAATGAGAATAAATACGGAGCGGTCCCTTATTAAAATGTCATCGATAGTTAAGAATTCGCTTAACTATATTTCTTGCACCGATATGAACGGCAAGTTTACATATGTTAATCCCGCGATGCTCAATATTACCGGATACAGCAATGAAGAATTGTGGAAGCACGGCGTTGCTCTGGTTAACCAAGACAGTCAAAATGCGTCTTTTATGAAAGATATGCTTTTAAAGCTTATGAAAGACGGGAGCTGCACTTTTGAAAACGTGATAAAGACGAAATCAGGGGAAAAACTGACCATGCTTTTGTCGCTGTTTTTTATTGACGAGGCAAAAACCGAAATCGGATGCATAGGCACTGATTTGACACAACAGCATCTGCTTGAAAATGAAATAATAAAAGCGAAAGAAGACGCGGAAAAAGCAAGCATGGCAAAAGGCGAATTTCTGGCAAGAATGAGCCATGAAATAAGAACTCCCATGAATGCCATAATGGGTATGACGACAATAGCTAAAAATTCCTCTGACATTGCGAAAAAGAATTACTGTCTTGATAAAATAGAGATTGCGTCAATGCATTTGCTCGGCCTTATTAACGATATTCTTGATATGTCCAAGATAGAGGCAAATAAGCTCGAGCTTGCGGAAAATGAGTTTAATCTGGAGCAAATGATAGAAAATACCGTCAGCGTCGTAATTTTCCGGATAGAACAAAAAAACCAAAATTTGATTATAAACATAAGCAGAAGCGTTCCTAAAAGCATAATATGCGACGAGATGCGTTTAAATCAGGTGCTTATAAATCTGCTTACAAACGCGACAAAATTTACGCCGGAATCCGGAACAATTAAGCTAAATATAAATAAAACAGAACAGGAAGGCTCCCGTCTTACTCTGAAGTTCGAAGTTCATGACAACGGCATAGGCATTGCCAAAGAACAGCAGGAAAAACTTTTTAATTCTTTCGAACAGGCTGACGGAAGCATTTCTCGGCAATTCGGCGGAACCGGACTCGGGCTTGCCATAAGCAAACGCATAGTCGAGCTTATGAACGGAAATATACGCGTTGAGTCCGAATTGAACAAAGGCTCGAAATTTATTTTTACCGTGCAAGTGCTCAAAGGCGCGAAAAACGGAGAAACGAAAATAGATCCCGGCATAAATATTGAGAATATGCGCCTGCTTGCCGTTGACGACGCGAAAGAAATTCGTGATTTTTTTGTCGAATTGATGGGAAAATTCGGAATCAAATGCGACGTCGCGCCCGGCGGAATCGAAGCTTTGGAACTCGTGAAAAAAAATGCGTATAACATAATTTTTATAGACTGGATGATGCCCGGCATTGACGGAATAGAGCTTGCGCGTTTAATCAAAAAAGAGAATCCCCAAAATTGCATCATAATAATGATATCAACGGCAAAGTGGTCTGAAATTGAAGAAAAGGCCGCGGAAGTAGGAGTGGATAAATTTATAGAAAAGCCGCTGCTTCCGTCGGCTTTAATAAATATAATAAATGAAAGTTTTTTAGGAGGGGTGATGTTGAACTCAAAAAGCGTAGCAAACAGCATGCCGGTTGACAAAAAACCCAATTATGAAGACAAATTTATTCTTGTTGCCGAAGACACGGAAATCAACAGAGAAATCATAAAAGCTTTTTTACAAAACACAAAAGTTAATATTGATTTCGCGACAACCGGCGCGGAAGCCGTTGATATGTTCAAGGCAAACCCGGATAAATACGGATTGATTCTTATGGACGTGCAGATGCCGAAGATGGACGGGCTGGAAGCCACGAAAATTATACGCGCGCTTGATATTAAAAGGGCAAAAACTATTCCGATTATCGCTTTAACCGCGAATGTTTTTAACGAAGATATACATGAATGTCTTGCGTCGGGAATGAACAGCCACATAGGAAAACCCATTGATATGAACAGCATGTTTGTCACTCTTAAAAAATACATGCCCGAGGACGCCGTATCCGCGCAAGCGGGAAGTTCCGGCGGAGAAAAAAAAGGAAACGATTATTTTCTTCCTTATATAAATGTTGAAGAAGGGCTCAACAGGCTTATGAAGGATAAAAAACTTTATTTTAAGCTTCTCAACAGTTTTGACGGAAAAAAATCCGCAAATGAGCTGACGGCAAACATAAACGCCGGCGATTTTAAGGCGGCAGCCGTGTCTGCCCACACGATAAAAGGCATTGCCGCAAACCTCGGGCTGACAGCGCTTTGGGAAGTATCGAAAGAAGTTGAAATGAAGGCAAAGGAAGAGCAAAATCTTTCCGGTTATATAGACAACATTACAAAAACGGTTGATAAAACCCTCGAATTGATAGCCGAACTTACAAAAAATTAAAAAATGGGTCTCCGTGATATTATGAAAAGCGTTAAAAAATTTTTTTCCGCAGAAAATGACGGCAAAGTAAAAATACTGACAATATTCGGTATAAAACTGAAAATCCGCAAAAAAATTAAGTTTTCTAAGGATGATTATGCGATACTAAAAAAATATTGCCGCATGAAAAGGCTTAGAACCATAAATAAAGATTTAATTTTAAGTAAATTCGAAAATATGAAAGAATCGGGAGTTTTGCCACAGACGCAGCAAAGAACTCCTAAATTGATAGTTTCACTTACCTCTTACCCGGAAAGAATGTACGATATACATTATTGTTTGTATTCCATTTTGTCGCAAACCGTTAAACCCGACAAAGTTATTTTATGGCTTGCCGAAGAACAGTTTCCCGCAAAAGAAAAAGATATTCCTAAAAAAGTAATATATCTTAAAGATTTCGGTCTTGATATTAAATGGACGGATGATTTAAAAAGTTATAAAAAACTTATTCCCGCTTTAAAAGAGCATCCGGACGATGTTATTGTGACGGCAGATGACGATATTTTTTACGAATCGGAGTGGCTTGAAAAACTTTACAAATACTATGACGGCAAAAATATATTATGCCACAGAGCGCATAAAATAGTTTTTGACGGTAACAAAGTAGCCGCTTATAGAAAGTGGAAACACTGCATAGAAGGAACGGAAGAAGCGTCTTTTTTTAATTTTTTTGTCGGCTGCGGAGGAGTTTTATATCCTCCCCGAGTTTTGTATAAAGATGTATTGAAAAAAGATTTATTTATGCAATTATCGCCTGCTGCCGACGATTTATGGTTTTGGGCAATGGCCGTATTAAATAATACGGGAATAAAAGCCGTAAATGATAATATCAGAGATATGACTTACATAAATGTTGAACGAGAAGCGAATATGAATGACGAACAAACGTTACATCAAATTAATTACGCTGAAGGAAATGACAGACAAATTACGGCATTGTTTAAACATTATCCTGAAATATTAAAAAGAATACAATCGGAAGACAAGTAAAACGTGGAAAACCATAATGTGAAAATATCGGTAATCATTCCGGTCTATAACGTTGAAAAATATCTTAAAGAATGTTTGCAAAGCGTTCTCAATCAGACTTTATGCGATATTGAAGTCATATGCGTTAACGACGGATCCAGTGACGGCAGCTTGGATATTTTAGAGAGCTTTGCAGGCAAAGACGGAAGAGTAAAAGTATTAAACCGCCAAAAATCCGCGGGCGCCGCGGCGGCAAGAAATGAAGCTTTGCGTATCGCGTCCGGAGAGTATGTAGGGTTTGTAGATTCGGATGATTGGATAGATTGTAATTTTTATGAAGTTCTTTATAACAGAGCAAAAGAAAAAAATGCCGATGTTGTGCGCTCCTCTTATAATTATT
This sequence comes from Candidatus Endomicrobium neocapritermitis, assembly GCA_009778325.1. Lineage (GTDB taxonomy): Bacteria > Elusimicrobiota > Endomicrobiia > Endomicrobiales > Endomicrobiaceae > Endomicrobium_B > Endomicrobium_B neocapritermitis. Next base: position 73,938 of record WRJZ01000053.1, read on the forward strand.
ACTTCGGCAATACGGAAAAAGAGTCCGAGCTTAACAAAATAATAGCAAAGAGATATACGGAAAACTCTTATCTCGGCGTAAATGAACACTCGGTCGTGATATGGAACGCTATTTACAGAAAAAGATTTTTGATTGACAGAAATATTTATTATTTTGACGAGGATCTTCTGCGTTCAAATGATGTGCCTTTTACCGCAAGAGTAACTTTGGCAGGCGGGAAAATGGCGCCTGTTACGGGAACAAATTATCATTACAGGCGAAATATTAAAAACCGGCTGACCACATTTACCATTGGCAGAGCCGAAGATGTAATGAAAGCAAATGAAAAAGTGATAGACGCTTTAAATACAAGCGATGTCTGCCGAGAAGATTACTTGGAAGCTTTTTATAGATGTATCTGGAGATTTGATTTTATATTTTCAAAAGCCTTGCAGATAAAAGGTTTTTGTAAAATAAGATCGTATAATTATGCCGAAAGAATTATTGAAAGTTTTATAAAATGTAAATATCCAGACGATTTTTTTGCAAAATATAACAAGAGATATACAAAGTTTCTTGCAGGAAATGATATCTTCGGATATATAAAAGAGAAACTGAAATTTCCAAGAAATATTTTTTATTCCGTAGATGCCGAGACGAGCGTAAATGTTTTTATTCTCGGAAAGAGATTCAAAATTAATAAACAATAACGTAGAAGGATTTAAAAGATGATTAATGTTTCCGTCGTCATTCCGATTTATAATACTGAAAAATATCTGCGTCGATGTCTCGACAGCGTGGTAAATCAAACGCTTAAAAATATAGAGATTATTTGCGTTAATGACGGCTCAACCGATAATAGCCATTTGATATTGGAGCAGTATGCGTCTAAAGACAAACGAATAAAAATAATTAATAAAAAAAACGGGGGGCTTTCTTCCGCAAGAAATTGCGGTATGAAATCAGCTTCAGGTAAATATGTCGGTTTCATAGATAGTGACGACTGGGTTGATTTGAATTTTTTGGAAGTTCTTTATAATACCTCTGAAAATAGCGGAGCCGATATTGCTCGGGCGCCTTATAAATATTGTTTTTCTGATAAGCAAATTGACTGCGAAATTGTCCAGCTTTTGCATAAAAGACACTCGAATAATGAAGATCTTGGGGTAAATGAACACTCAATTGTTGTCTGGAATTCTCTGTATAGATTTGAGTTCTTGAAGAATATCAATATTGAATTTGACGAAAATATTTCAAATGCGGAAGATATACCGTTTACTGCAAAAACATCTTTTTTAGCTAAAAAAATAGTTCCTGTAGTCAATACTTATTATTATTATGATAAAAGCCGTGAAAACCAGCTAAGCGCTTTATCCTTAAAAAGATGTGAGAGTATGATGCTTGCTAATAAAGCTGCCGTCAGTTTCTTGAATTCTGTTAGTAAAGAGAGTGAAAAACATAAAGCGGATTATATTGAAGCGTTTAAAAGAATAATGTGGCGTTATGACGATACGTTTCGCAAAGTAAGAGAAATGGAATGGTTTGATAATGCGAAAAAAAAGTTGTTCGTCATAGATTTTATTGAAAATTTTCACAAATGCAAATATATAGGCGATTTTTCAAAAAAATATAATGAAAAATATTTTAAATTTTTGGTTAACAAAGATGCCGGCGGGTATATTAACGATATTGCAAAAGAGAATATGACTCCTAAAGTATCTGTCATTATTCCTGTTTATAATGCTGAAAAATACCTGCGCCAATGTCTTGACAGCGTTGTGAATCAAACGTTGAAAGATATAGAGATTGTTTGCGTCAATGACGGTTCGACTGACGGCTCGCTTGAGATTTTAAGAGAATATGAGAAAAAAGACAAAAGATTTGAGGTAATAAATCAGAAAAATCAGGGCGCCGGCGCCGCAAGAAATAATGGTATTGCTTACGCCAAGGGACAATATATTTCTTTTTTAGATTCCGACGATTACGTTGAGCATTCTATGCTCGAAGAAATGTCTGCTCACGCTGATAAATTCAATGCAGACATTTGTCTTTGCGACGCTTATTTCTATGAAAATGAACAATTAATAAGTACGAAACGGTATCTGCATGTAAACGTTATCAAAACCAATATTGGAAAGACTGAAGTATTCTCATATAAGCAGATCCCGGATAAAATTTTAAATATGGGCCCGCCTATAGTATGGAATAGAATTTACCGTAAAGACTTTATAATAAATTCCGGAATAAAATTCCAAACCGTTAAAATTTCAAATGATGTGTATTTCTCGCTTGTTTTACTTGCGATGGCGCAAAAAATTTCGTTTATAGATAAAAAATTAGTGCACTACAGATATAATCATTCCGTTTCAACAACTTCATTAAGAAAAAAAGATAAAGACATAACGCTTATTTTGAGAATATACAAAGATATAGCGTCTGTATTGAAACAAAAAGGAATTTTTGATTCTATAAAAACTTCATACTATCAAAGAATGCTTGATTGTGTATTTTATACCTATGGAACTATGGATCATTCGGTCAGAAAAGATTTTATGAAAGCGCTGAAGAAAGAATTGCCACTTGAACAATTTGAACAGCTCAAACATCGCATACATGCGTCTCAATCATTAGAATTGATAATCTCATTGACCTCATATCCTGCAAGAATTGCAACAGTTCATATAACCATTGAATCATTATTGAGCCAAACCAAAAAAGCCGATAAAATCGTATTGTGGCTTGCCGACAGCCAATTCCCAAACAAAGAAACGGATTTGCCCAAAGAACTTACATATTTGACTAAAAAAGGTTTGACTATTTCTTGGTGTGAAGATATAAAATCATACAAAAAACTGATTCCTGCATTAAAGAAATATCCGAATAGTATTATTGTTACTGCCGATGATGACAATATATATGAAAAAGATTGGCTAAAAAAGCTGTATGAATCTTATTTAAAAAATCCGCAAGCACTTCATTGTCATAGAGCGCGATTGATAACTTTCAAAAACGGGCAATTACAGCCATATAAAGAATGGGAAATATGCGGTTCCACTATAAGAACCGCATCATTTCTTAATTTTTTTACGGGTATCGGCGGTATTTTGTATCCTCCGAATGTTTTTTATAAAGATATTACCGATAAAGAATTATTTATGAATCTGTGTCCGCATGGTGACGATATATGGTTTTGGGTAATGGCAGTATTGAATAATGTAAAGATAAATATTGTGGAAAGCAATAATTTTAAAACAAACGCTATAAAAGGCACTGAAGACACCGCACTTTGGCATGAAAATGTTTTACAAGGAAGAAATGACAAACAAATAAAAAACGTATTTAAACAATATCCGAAGTTTTTAAAAAAGATAAAAACGGAATATAGAACTCAAAAAACACGGCAATTTATAGAATCTCTGGTAACATTAAAATGGCTGTATTGCGAATATAAAGAGCCGAACCATAAAGTATTCAGAGTTTTAGGCATGAAAATAAAAATCAGAAACGACAAAAGAGCTAAAATAAAAAGAATGATAAAAAGTTTTTTTGAGAACTTAATCGGAGCTAAAAACGCCGGCGATTATAAAATATTTAGTTTTTTGTTTTTAAAATTAAAATTTAAAAATAAACATAAAATTTTGCTTGCACGGCTGGATCAAAATCAAAAGCAAATTGCCGCGCTGAATAATAAGTTATTGTTGCTGGATAAAAACACTGCGGATTTGAAAAATCAGATTGTTTTGCAAAATAAAATTACCGAAGAAAAAATCAGCCAATTAAAAGACGGCATCTCGAAAGGCGAGGGCAATGTTTCTAAAAGCATAGCGGATCTAAAAAACCAGATTGTCTTACAAAACGAAACGTCCGAAGAAAAAAACAGTCATTTAAATGGCGATATATCAGACTTAAAAAATCAGATTATCTTGCAGAATAAAACGTCTGAAGAAAAAATCGGACAATTGAAAAGCGGCATTATGCAAGCAGAAGACAATGTCGCTAAAAACATAGCAGATTTAAAAAATCAGATTGTTTCGCAAAATAAAACAACCGAAGAAAAAATCGGCCGATTAATAAGCGGCCTTGAGCAAGCGGAAAATAACGCCGCTAAAAATTTTGAAGACCTAAAAAATCAGACTCTTTTGCAAAATAAAGCAGTCGAAGAAAAAATCAGCCAATTAAAAGGCGGTCTTGAGCAAACGGAGAATAACGCCGCTAAAAATTTCGAAGACATGAAAAACCAGATTGTCTCGCAAAATAAAATAACCGAAGAAAAAATCGGTCGATTAATAAGCGGCCTTGAGCAAGCGGAAAATAACGCTGCTAAAAATTTCGAAAACCTAAAAAATCAGGCTCTTTTGCAAAATAAAGCAGCCGAAGAAAAATTTACTCAATTAAAAGACGGTATTGTGAAAACCGAAAGCGGCATTGCGTTAAAATATGAACAAGATTTAAAAAAATCAACCGACATTCTTAAAAATATCGACAAGCAGGCGCGCGGTTCGCTTAACGCGCAAAAATTTCAGTCTACTATAATAGGCAGTAAATGGCTGAAAGAACAAAATTTTACGGCCGGCGGCTGGGCAATGGATAATCTCGGGTTATATACGGTTTTCCGCATATTAAACGATATGAAACCTAAAAATATCCTGGAATTCGGACTTGGACAAAGCTCAAAACTTGTGCATCAATACGCAGGTTTTAAAAATAATAACGCCAAAGCTTTGACTATAGAACATGATAAGCAGTGGATAGAATTCTTTTTAAATGAAGTTTCAAAATATAAAATGAATATTAAAGAGTATGACATCGTAAAAATTGAAATTAACGGCGCTGAAACATTAACTTATGCCGGTTTGAAAAATCTTTACAAATGCAAGTTTGATTTTATTTTAGTAGACGGGCCTTTCGGGCAAAAAAAATATTCCCGCCCGCAAATACTTGATTTTGCGAAATCCGGTTTGCCTGAAAGATTCTGCATACTTATCGACGATACGGAAAGAGAAGGGGAAAAAGAAACGCTGAATATGCTGTTTGAAATTTTTAAAGGACAAAAAAGAGAGTTTTTAACTAGAACTTATAACGGCGAAAAAAACAGCCATAATATTATATGCTCTCCCGATTTAAAATTTTTAACATCTTTGTAATTGATGATTATTGTGAAATGTTGCCGTATGTTTAAAAGAAAACGGCAAAAATCCCAACACAGGTGTATAGGATTTTGATATACTTAGAAAAATCTCTAGGAGATTAAGGTATGTTTAAGGACATTATCTATCAAGCAAAAAGTGTGGCAATGCGATCATTTTTTGTTTTGGTTTCATGTATTATTATAGGTTTTTTGTTGATGTTATTCGTGTTCTCTCTGCCAACGGACGGGATGAGAGAAAATCTTAAACAATCAATTCGTTTGTTTGAAACAGAAGGAGTATATCCCGAGATAATCAAAGGAATTACTGCTACACGGCTGGATAATTGGACAGATGCTACAATGCTTGGTATTGCCGTCAGGGAAAAAAACGATGACGAAAGCGCCTTGAGCGCGGCTTTGAAACTGTTGAGAATGGACTCAAAAAAAGAAAACAAAAACCCTGTGGTTTCACTGATAGATTATCTGCGTAACGAACCAAATATGGGGCGCACGGATTGGGGGCGATACTGGTTAGGATTTTTGGTAATACTTAAACCGTTATTGCTGCTTTTTGGATATGCCCAAATCCGTCTGATAAGTTTATATCTCTTGATTGCATTATTAGTTTGCGTATCCGTTATGATACATAAAAAACTTGGATTTTCCATATTAATAAATTTCATCATTTCAATTATGGTGCTGATGCCTTTGACAATACCTCTATCGCTGCACTTTTCAACAGCTACTTATATTGCGTTGACAGCCACTGCGGCCGTACTGCTGTTTTATGATAAAATTCTGCCAAACTATCGTTATTTGTATTTTTTTATGATTATCGGCAGTTGTACAAGCTATGTTGATTTCTTATCTTTTCCTTTGATTACGATAGGCATGCCTCTTATCATTTTAATTCTTTTAATGGATAAATCATATAAGTTGCGGGACAGAATAAGGACGGTCGGTTTATGTTCGATTTGGTGGGCGATCGGATATGGCGGCATGTGGATAGGAAAATGGGGTATTAACGCGATATTCGTAAAAGATTACAAACTGCCGATAGATATTTTTCTAACTAGAATCTCTTTGGAATCGGGTACAATCGAATTTACGCTAAAAAACGTATTTTCACGGAGTATAGAGCCGTTAATTGCTTGCGGGATATTGTATATTTTTATATTTGTATTGGTCGTCAGGATAGCACGGCTCATTAAGCGGCGCGAGATTTCAAGGCAATCTCTAATAAATACGTCGCCCTTTCTTGTTATCGCGCTTATGTCACCTGTATGGTATATTTTTGCGAGTAACCACAGCTATGTTCATAGTTGGTTTACATATCGCACTTGGTTTATCGCAGTTTTTGCTTTATTATCGGCTTCTTCTGTTCTCAATGCGAATGCGGAGAGCGCCGGCGAGGTTGTAAATAATAAAAAGAATATGACAAAAAGAGAAATTGGCGGCAGAAAAAGAAAGAAGGAACCAATGTCGACACACCCTAATGAGCAAACAGCAATTTAGGTAATATGTATGAAATAAAGGTAAAGTATTATGTTGCTGAAAGAAAAGCAGAATTTATTTTTATCGGATGCGCCGCTGCCGGTTGATGCGTCTATAGCGAAAGAAACCTTAAAGTTGCGTGGCATATCAAAAGAAACAGATTTAATTGCCGAAAAAAACGCGTCGTTAGAAAGTCCGATTATAGGTAAAGGAAAAATTTTTATCGGGGCGTTCAGTTATATGAATGGTGACGGATATATTCGTGCCGATTCCAACAATAAAGTTTTTATCGGAAGATTTTGTTCTATAGGAAGACGAGTTACGATTGCTCCTGGAATGCATAATATGACAGGAATTTCAACCAACCCGGCGCTAAATTCGGGGAAGGGAGAGAAATACTCTCCGGAGCAGGAAGTTTCAATTTGTAAACGCCGGGTGCACGGCGCCACAATTATAGACAGCGATGTATGGATAGGCGACGGCGCGATTATAATGCCGGGCGTTCATATTGGCATTGGAAGCGTGGTAGCGGCAAACGCTGTAGTGACAAAAGATGTTGCTCCGTATCAAATTGTCGGCGGAGTTCCGGCTAAAGTCATAAAGACCAGATTTGGCGAACAGTTATCAAAAAAACTTGTTGACTCGCGCTGGTGGGAGATGGATTATGAAATCTTGAAATCTATGCCGATAAAGAACGTATTTGAATTTTTAAATAAAGCCGATAATAAACTCGGCGATTATAATACATACAAGGTAAAATAAATTAACAATGGCAGCGGACTTGTTCAAGCTGACGCGACAACGGAGACGGAACAATACGGCAATGTAGAAAAAAGATAAGGTTGTAAATATGGCTTCCAAAGTACTGGCTATCATTTCGCTAAGTTTGTATTTTATGTATAATTGTTTGATAAAAGACTTGTCTCGGCGGCGGTAAATACCGCGTAAGCCATTATAAAAGGTTCGAAAAAATTTGTTTTGCTTTTGAATTTTTGCTGTATTAAAGAGGTCGGAAAGTCATGAAATTTTCTGTTTCGAACATAGCGTGGTCTGCCGAATATGACGAAGAAATGTACGGTTTTTTAAGCTGCAACGGTTTTTCCGGGCTTGAAATAGCCCCTACGCGTATTTTTCCGCATGCTCCATACGATAATTTGACCGAAGCAGAGCGGTTTGCGCGTAAACTTAAAAAAAATTACGGGCTTGCAATATCGTCAATGCAGTCTATTTGGTTTGGCATTGCCGAATCCGTATTCGGTTCAAATGCCGACCGTCAAAAACTTACGGATTACACTAAAAAAGCAGTTGATTTTGCCCGTGTGGTGAACTGTCCGAACATTGTTTTCGGCTGTCCGAAAAACCGTGCTGTTCCGTCGGATATGCCGCCTGACAACTATTTGCCTGTCGCGTATGATTTCTTTAACAAAATAGGCAATTACGCGTCGGCAAACGGAACATGCATAGCCGTCGAACCTAACCCGACAATATACAATACAAATTTTATCAACACAACATCGGAAGCGTTTGAAATGTGCCGAAAACTGGGCAATCCAGGCATCAAAGTTAATGTTGATGTCGGAACTATCATTTACAATAATGAAAATATCGGAATACTGAAAGACAATATCGATTTAATAAACCATATTCACATTTCAGAGCCGTATCTTGCGCCTATTGAAAACAGGGCATTGCATTGCGAATTGAGAAACGTATTGCAAAACTTGAATTATGATAAATTCTTATCCGTTGAAATGGGAAATCCCAATGATATCGATTTAGTAAAAAAAGCCGTTATATACATAAAGGAACTTTGGTTATGATATTTAGCAATTTGCATGGAGTTCCTGATTTTAAATGCGACGAATATTTACCAAGGCAAACAAAATACTGTATTCTTATACCGATAATTAACGAAGGGGAGCGAATACGCAAAGAATTGCTGCGCGCAAAAGCGGCAAATGTCTGCGCAATTGCGGATATTATTATTTGCGACGGCGGTTCAACCGATAATTCTACCGATGAGGATTTGTTAAAGACTTTGGGCGTAAACACGCTGCTTACAAAAACAGGTCCGGGCAAGCAAGGCGCTCAATTAAGAATGGGACTTTGGCGGGCGCTTGAACGCGGTTACGAAGGTTTTATAACCATTGACGGCAATAATAAAGACAGTATAGAGGATGTTCCTCTATTTATAGAAAAGCTTGATGCCGGATATGACTTTGTGCAAGGCAGCCGTTATGTAAAAGGCGGCAAAGCCGTTAATACGCCTTTTTCGCGTTGGGTTGCCGTCAATTTAATTCACGCGCCCATTATTTCCCTTACGGCGGGAAGACGATTCACCGATACGACAAACGCATACAGAGCCTATTCAAAAAAGTATATTACGCATCCTGCCGTTCAGCCTTTCCGCGATATTTTTACGGGTTATGAACTGCTTGCGTATTTATCCGTTAAAGCAAGCAGGCTGGGACTTAAAACCTGCGAAATTCCCGTAACAAGAGCTTATCCGAAAAACGAGAAAACGCCCACAAAAATAAAAGGTTTTCGCGGCAACGGTTCTTTGCTGAAAATACTGTTTGAAAATGCGATAGGAAAATACAATGTTTGATAAAATAATTATCGGCGCCGGTTTGTACGGGATGCATGCCGCGTTATTTTGCGGCAGGCGCGGTGAAAACGTACTTGTATTGGAATGCGACGGCGGACCGTTTGAAAGAGCCACGTATATAAATCAAGCGCGGGTTCATATGGGATACCATTACCCGCGTTCCATATCTACCGCCGTTAAGTCCCGAGAATATTTTGACAGATTTAACAGAGACTACGGCTTTTGCGTGCATGATAAATTTGACCAAATTTATGCGACGAGCTCAAGATTCGGCTGGACAAGCGCCGGACAATTTAAAAAGTTTTGTAAAAACGCGGATATCCCCTGTGACGAAATCCCGGCCGGAACATACTTCAAGGACGGCATGTGCGACGGCGCGTTTCTTACTACCGAATATACTTATGACGCGCATATGCTTAAGAATTGGTTTATTTCCGAAATTCAAAAACTCCCAAACGTAAAAATTTTTTATAACGCGAAAATAAAAAGCATTAAAAACGACGATAAATATTATGCGTTTACGCTTGATAACGGACAAACGCATAAAACAGAATTTGTCCTTAACGCTGCGTATGCAGGAGTTAACCAAATACACGCTATGTTGGGATTTCCCATGTTTCAAATAAAATATGAACTTTGCGAAATGATAATATGTAAAACCGGCGAAAAACTTAAAAACAAAGGAATAACCGTAATGGACGGAGCTTTCTTTTCCATTATGCCTTTCGGCAAAACCGGATACCATTCGCTTACTTCAGTTACGTTCACGCCGCATGTCACAAGTTATGAGAGCGTCCCTACATTCGCATGCCAGTCCCGTTCCGGCGGATTTTGTTCGCCTGGAAATTTGGGAAATTGCAACGCGTGCCCCGCAAAGCCGGAGAGCGCTTGGGAGTTTATGTCGCATTTGGCTAAAAAGTATTTGAAAGACGAATACGGCTTCGAGTACGTTAAATCGCTGTATTCGATGAAACCGATACTCAAGGCTTCCGAAATAGACGATTCCCGTCCGACCGTATTACGCCGTTACAATGAAAATCCGCGTTTTGTAAGCGTGCTGTCCGGTAAAATAAACACGGTTTACGAATTAGAACAGGAGCTGCTTAAATGAGCATAAAACAAAAAAAATTTGTTTCAGCGGTAGTTTATGTGCGTAATGCGGAAAAAGAAATAGAAAATTTTCTTAAAATGTTGCACGGCGTGTTAAGCGTGAATTTTGAGAAATTTGAAATCATTTGCGCCAACGATGCTTCAACGGATAACAGCAAGAAAATTATTCAGGAACTCGCGGACAGTTTTGACAGCGGTATTTTAAGTATTGTAAATATGGGCTATTATCAGGGCGTAGAAGCCGCAATGCATGCCGGAGTCGACTTTGCCGTGGGCGATTTTGTTTTTGAATTTGATTCAACGGTAATGGACTATGATTCCGACTTGATAATGCAGGTATATAACCGCTCGCTGCAGGGATTTGATATTGTTTCCTGCGGTAAAGATCAGAAAATGTCCTCGAAATTATTTTATTCGATTTATAATCTTTACGCTCATTCGGGCGCGCAGCATAAACTTAAAAGCGAAACATTTCGCGTGCTTTCCCGCAGAGCCATTAACCGCATTCATTCGATGAGCGTAACAATTCCTTACCGCAAAGCGTTATATTCCAATTGCGGTTTGAAGATGGATTACATATATTATACGGGCGATTCCAAACGCTGCGGAACTCTGAAGGACAAGTATGATACCGCCGTAACCGCTTTAATTCTGTTTACCGGCATAGCCTATAAGGTCGCATTGCTTTTCACATTCGCTATGATGCTTGTTACTTTAGGAACGGCAGGTTATGTAGCGGCTGTATATATTTTGGGAAATCCTGTTGCCGGATATACGACTATGATGCTTTTTATGTCAATGGCGTTTTTTATGTTATTTGCGATTTTATCTATAGTTATCAAGTATCTTTCGGTAATTTTAGAAATCGTTTTTAATAACCGGCGATATGTTATCGAGTCGATTGAAAAGGTAAAATGAATATTAACGAAAGCATTTCAAAAGGCAGCATTAGAGTGGGTTCACACTCTAATTCCGCCGTTGTAATTGCAAAAATATGACAGAGATAAAATATGAATAAGCTGAATGATTTAAATTTTTTGCGCAATGAAACGTATAATCAGAGAAAAATTGCGCTTTTCGCGATACTTTCCGTCTGCTTGGGCATATATTTTACGCTGGTTTCTTATCCGGGAGTTATGTATACCGACTCATACAATCGCTTGAATATGGCCAAGGCCATTTTAGACGGAATGCAGTCTTTTAATTTTTCTAATATCAACAGCTGGATAAGCATTACGCCGTCATTTTTTATGGCGTTCTTATACGCTTTTACGAATAATTTTGCGTCTTTTACGCTTGTGCAAGCCGTATTATTCTTCTTTTCATCTTTCCTGATGATAGACAAATTTGTATCTCATTACAAAACAGCCGCTGTCGTCTTGTTTATTATTTGCCCGATATTTTACAGCTATAGCATTTTTTACGAAATGTCCGTCGGAAGCGTTATAGGCATTAATTTCGGACTGCTGCTGTTGTTTGGTGAAAGTCTGAAAGATTTCAAATCTTGGAAAACTTTTCATAAATTATCGTATTTCGCCGCTTTGTTTATATGTTTTTATATCGCTTTTGGTTTCAGGCAAAACGCCTTTACGATCGCGCCGGTTATTATTGCGATTCCCGCGGTTTATTTTTATAAAAAATATAAAAATAAGCTGTTGTTCGTATTGCAAATTGCGGCTGTTTTATTTAGTTTGATTTTTGTCAGCCTGTTTCCGTATATGCTTGGAATTAAAGTGCTTGACAGTTCTTCCTCGGGATTTGTTTGGGAGATTCTAAGCGTTATACAAGAAATGCCCGAAGATAAGCAGAAAGATTACGGTAATTATCTGGATTTTATAGCGGATGACGGAAGCACATTGAAAGCTTTGGCGGCAAATAATAAATCTGCAAGCGTAAATAGATGGCAATGGGATATCTTTGGCGTTTCCAAGTTAGGAAGTAAAAATATCAAAAAAGAAATTTTGCGCAGATATGCTAATTTGATTATTCATGAACCAAAATACTGCTTAAAGACAAAACTGTATTTTACCGGACGAACATTAGGAATCACCGAACCGTTGGCTGATAAAGGATTTGATTATAATCGAGCGGATCGAATGCAAAGTCTGGGCATGGTAGATAATAAACTTAGACGGAAATTTGTTGACGGTTATAATAAATTTCAGGATTTTTTCGTAATTTCTCGCATCCCCTGGATATGCTTCCTCATCGGTTTATTGTGTGTCATTTGGCAATTTATTAAAGCCGACAGAAAACACTTTTCAGGTACCCTTACGCTTTATTTGATCGCGGTTTTTTATTACGGCGCTTTTATAATCAATACGCAGAGCTTTGAATTTCGCTATTTTTTCCCTTCGTTTTATTTTCTTTTCATCATAACCGCGGATACGGTTTTCACGATTATCCGCCGATATATGTCTAAAGATGTTTTTAAGGATATTCATAATACGCATATCAAGGTCATTTTAAAATTTCTTGTCATTGCGGCAAGCGCTGCTTTGATTTTTATCTGGCCGATATCCAAGTTTTACGGCGCTTCTTATATTTTAGATGTCCGGCAAGTAAAGCAGGTTTGTGTTTGGGCTATATTTCAGGTTCAATGCGCTTCTCATGTTTTCAATATTTGGGAAATAAGGCAAATTTATAGCGGTTATACTCGGCAAGCGCATGGCGACATTGCCTTGCATAACGAAAACATTCGTCAATTAAAGCGGATTAGGAGCAAAGGCATTCTTTTATATAACGATAAAGTTTTTAAAATTTATTATTATGAAAGCGCGCTTTACTACATAACCGATAAAAAGACCGATGTTTCCGCGAGATTCTTTCTGCACTTGTATCCGGAAAATTTGAATGATACACCCGATAAGCGCGTTCAATACTGGGACTTTTCTTTTGTTTCAAATGAAATGCTTTTGCCGTCTTCAAAAGCATTTATGGTTGCTAAAATAAACCTTCCGAATTATGCGATAAAAACTATTAACACCGGACAATTTATCGGTAAAGAGCGATTGTGGAGTCATTCTATCCGGTTTCCGGAATATTTTCCGTCAAAAGACAGTATTAACTCGGCGATGGAAATTAGACAATGAGGTAAAGCATGAATATACTTATAGGTTACACGGGTTTTGTCGGGTCAAATCTTTATAAACAGCAAAAATTCGACGGCGTTTTTAATTCAAAAAATATTGCGGATTCTTTTGGCTCTAATCCGGATTTGTGCGTTTACGCCGGGATTCGCGCAGAAAAATTTGCCGCGGATAAATTCCCGCAGCAAGACCTGAGTCATATAAAAGAAGCTATCGAAAATATAAAGCAAATTAACCCTAAAAAGCTTATTCTCGTTTCAACCGTTGACGTTATTCCTTCGCCGCAAAAGGAAGATATTTTTGAAGACACATCGTACCGAACAGACAGGCTTACCCCATACGGCCGCAATCGTCTTTTACTTGAGAATGAAGTACACAAACTTTACTCCGATGCTCTTATAATCCGCCTTCCTGCTTTGTTTGGGGACGGGCTTAAGAAGAATTTTATATATGACTTGATTCATTTTATTCCGGTTATGCTTAAAAAGGAAAAATTTGAGGAACTCTCTGCGAACGCGGCGGACTTAAGAAATTTTTATGCGGAAGACGCAAACGGATTTTTTCGTATTGCAGAAAAAATTTCGAGCAGCGAGCGGGCAGGATTAAAATCTTTATTTAAGAGTTTAAATTTTTCCGCGCTTAATTTTACGGATTCCCGCTCAAAGTTTGCGTTTTATAATTTGAAATATCTTTGGGCGCATATGGAAACGCTGCTTGAAAGCGGGGTAAAGCTCGCCCATATGGCATCCGAGCCTGTTCCCGCAGCGGAAATATACCGTGTTGTTTATGGAGGTGCTTTTTTTAATGAAATTTCGGCACAGCCGTTTGACTATTCTTTTTTCAAAACACGCCACACAGCTCTTTTGGGTGGGAAAAACGGATATATTTTTGAAAAAAGCAGAATCATTTCAGAAATCGCAGACTTTGTAAATGAATAGACGCTTTGTGAGACGTTATTATTAGCAATATAGACGTATCCGTTATCATTCCCGTTTATAATGCTGAAAAATATCTTGCTAAGAGCATTATAGCCGTTGCGGCTACAAACCGCATTGCCTCAAAAGTGATCTCAATCTTCACTCATCGCATTCTGCCGACATATAATGCGCAAGTTTTGCTATTACGTCGTCAATATTTAAAGGCTTGCCTACATGAGCGTTCATTCCGGAGGCGATGGAGTTTTCAATGTCTTCGCGAAACACGTCAGCCGTCATGGCGATTATGGGCACGGTTTTGGCGCGGGGATTGTCAATCGCGCGGATCATTCCGGTCGCCTCGTAACCGTCAATTTCCGGCATATGGACATCCATAAGAATTGCGTCGTAGGCCGACGGATTCGCGGCAAACATCTCATATGCCATGCGTCCGTTTTCGGCAAAATCAATTTTGGCGCCGGAAGGCCCCAGTAAAGCGGCGACAATTTCACGGTTTATTTCAATGTCTTCGGCGATTAGAATTTTTTTGTTTTTAAAACAGCCTTTCGAATACTTTTCGTTAATGCCGGCATCCTCACCCTCGCTCGTTTCGGGCAGAGGCTGCGTTATATCGGCGCGGATATTGAAAATAAAACTTGTTCCGTGCCCGGATTCGGATTCTATCTTTATTTCACCGTCCATCATTTCAACGATTTGTTTTGAAATGGCAAGGCCTAATCCTGTGCCGCCGTATTTACGGGAGATGCTGCCGTCGGCCTGTTCGAACGGTTTAAATAAGTTCGCCTGCTGTTCCTGCGTTATGCCGATGCCGGTATCTTTTACTTCAAACTGCAAAATACAGCTTCCATTCTCTTCTTTAAGCTTGCGGACGAAAAGAGAAATTTTACCGCTGTCAGGCGTAAATTTGACTGCGTTGCTGAGAAGATTGGTTATGACCTGGCTAAGCCTTTGCTCATCCGAATTTATAGTTTCCGGAACATTTTTGTCAATTGAAAGGATAAAGAGCTGTTTTTTTTCTTCCATCTGATGGCTTATCACATTGGCAACTCTCGCGAGCATATTTTCAAGATTGAAATCCGCGAAAGAAAGCACTAATTTATTCGCTTCAAATTTCGATACGTCAAGCACGTCGTTGATTATGCCGAGCAAATGCGTTGACGCCGACTCTATCTTCTCAAAACAATAATCTTTACGCTCAATGTCTTGCGAGTTTTTGCCGATATTTGTCATGCCGATAATCGTATTCATCGGCGTGCGTATTTCATGGCTCATGCGCGATAAAAATTCACTTTTTGCTATGCTGCCCTGCTCAGCCATTTTTTTTGCTTTTATAAGTTCCTCATCGGCAATATTTCTGCCGATAGATCCGGAAAAAACGCCGGCAATCAATTTGCCTAAAGCAATATTGCTTTCGTTCCAATTATAAAACGTTTCATAGACAATAAACCCCAAAACTCCCCAAAACTTTCCGGAAACATAAATGGGAATGTTAAGGGACGCGCGCATATTATTATCTTTGGCGGTCTTGAAGTCCAAATGTTTCAGTATGCGGTAATCGCTTATTGCCGAATAGCCTTTATCGAGTAAATCTTTGTAATACTGCATATCCGGGGTTAACGGCCATTTGTCTTTTCCGCCGATAAACGGAGTGCCTTTTTCGTCAAGCCATTCGTAAAGGCATTCTAAAATTTCAGATTCTTTCCGGTATTGCGACAAAAACGCGTGATTAACCTTCATAAACTCGCCTGACATTTTTAAAGCTTTTCTGATAAGTTCGTTCGGATCTTCGTTTGTCGTAAAACTTTGGTAAATGGCGGACACCAGTTCCTGTTGCTGCAAACGTTTTTTTAGTTCCGCGTTATCCGTGATTGAGGTAAGCATATGGTGTGTCATTGTAACCATCGCGAGCACAAAAACAGCGCCTAAGAAAAAAATAAAAGAGATCAGCAGATCTTGCGTAGATATTGTTTTATGAAACGCGTAAATCACCAGATTAACAACATAACCGATTAAAAAGAAAAGCATCATAATAAAACAAACTATATAAATCCAATTGCTGAATAGCTTTTGCATGTTGATTTGTACTTTGAGATTAGACAGAGATTTATAATACTTTGCAATACCGTACAGCATAATGCATACACCTAACGCGGTGAATAAAACACAAATTGTACGCATATAAAATCTCCTAATAAATCAGAGGACTTTCTTTTTTATAACGGCAAAACAACCTTAATGCAAGCGTTGGCAGCATTTTTTATATTTGCAGTTCCGTCAAGATTATTGAAGCAATGTAATTATACTATATCTATTATAATAAAATAAACCATTCAACAAAAACGGCGGATAACAGATAACAGAGAATAATTAAAAGCTGCTAGCCGCTGTCTTACCTATTATCTTTTCTCTATTGGAACAGTGTACGCCATTATGCTATAATTTTTTGAAGGAGGAAAATGAGATTTACAAAGCTGCAGCCTCTTTACTCTCCCAATTTTACCAATTTCCGTATCCGTTTGTATAATAAACAAAGTAAGAAAATGAGCTTTACAAAGTTGTAACCTCTTTACTCTCCCAATTTTTACCGATTTCCGTATCCGTTTGTATAATAATAAACAAAGGAGGAAATTATGGACTGCCGCAGAAATAAAATTTTGAAGGGAAGCGAAAGAATGCTGACTCTCAGAATAAAGAGAGGAGCGGCATTTAATATAGGACTTCAGCTTGTCGATAAGGAGCCGGACGCTGCCGGCAACGCTGTCGTACTGCCGCTTGAGCCTTATTTTAATGCGAGAATGCAAATCAGAGATTCGGTAAATAACGCTCTCTTGGCCGATTTGAGCGAGGCAAACCAAAAGATTATCATCGATAAAGTAAATAATATAATATCGATAACAATACCGCCTTCGGATACGGCGTTTGAAGCGTTCGGCCAGCTTCAGGGCGTTTATGATTTATTCCTCGATTTTACCGATTCAGAGAATAACACTCAGACAATAAGCCCGATTTTTGGGACAGTTGTATTATTCGAGGAGATAACGGACATGTCTAAAATAACAAAAACTGCCAAAAATGATGATATAGCGGTAAAAGTTTTAACGCCGCTCGCTTTAGTTTCCATTCAAGGAATGCCTGAAGCTCCGGATGATGATAATATTTACGGAGGGCAAGGCGCTTCGTGGATTGCGATATATTCTAAAGAGGATATAAACGGGTTTGTTTCCGATTTGTCATCGAGAATTGATTCTATTCTGGGGAAAATAACTTACTTGCCGGCCCACGACTTCGGCGCTTCGGCGCCTTCTCAATCAGATTTAACGAACTACGCTCTGGGTATTCGCCCTGATTTAATAAACTCTCTTGCCGTTAAGAATCTCTTCGACAATGTCGAGTGGATTTATAATGAAGAGAGCGAACTTTGGATAAATAACGGAACCGCCGCTGTCGCTGTTGCGACAAACAATTCTCTGGGCATAGTGAAAGGGAACGCGGCTAATTTATATGTTGCGGTTAACCCGGACGGCTCAATGCAAGTTCAGGGATTAGAACAGGCGTTGGGCGGTAAGGTGTCTAAAGCCGGCGATACTATGGCCGGTAACCTTTTGATAAATAAGCCGGACGGATTATTTCAAATAGAGGGCGGCTGGATTACGCCATTAGGCGGAAATTTTTCTTCTTATACGTGGTTATATAACACCCAAGTAGGAGTGAGCGCCGATAATGACGGCGTTAATTACTCTTTTCAAGATATAAGGATGATGCTTGGCAATGTCGACGGGTATCTTAATCCAAGCATATTATTGCAAAATACATCCGGAGCAAATAACGGCAAAACAAGAATAACTCAATTTGCAGACGGAAAAATCCAATTTGCAGATGATTCTAATCCTCCGGGCACTTCCGGTAATTTTCAGCTTATGGTTCAAAAAACTTCAAACGGTACAACTTCTATAGCAGAAGTTGTCACGGAGGCAGATTTAGGGCAATATTTGACTGCCGAAGAAGTTTATAACTCTTTTTCCTCTGTTTATTACGAACCGTCAGGAGCGCCTTCGGGGACAACAAAAAATATTGCTTCGATAATTGTCGGCGATAATTTGACAAATGCGGTTGCCGATGTTAGCCAATATGAAGTCGGAAAAGTTTTTTCGGGAACCATTGGCACATCGATAAAGTCAGCGCAAAGAATAATAAAAGGAACTCCGAATAGCGCGGGCGATTATCTTGAACTGGATATCTTTGCCTCAACAATATCAGGTCAGAGCGAGATAAGATTGAATTTGAATCAAAGAGCTTCGGGTGGAACTTTAATTGCCCAGGTTAATATCTTATTAGCAAATATTGTATTAGTTTCAGATGTCAATCCTAAGTCTGTCCAAATTACTGCAATATTAAATAAAAATCTGACTCAGCTTCTAAGTTTAGGCGGTATTGATTTCGGTTTAGTCACTTCAATAACAATTCCGCTTATAGGTTTTCCGAGTTTAGCTTTTACGGATGCAAATGTGATTTTAAATCCGACGCCGCCTTATGTTTTGGTTAATCTTCCGTCTTTAAGAAAACAAGTCGGATTCACGGCAACAGCAACTTTCATTCTCGGAGCTGCCGGAGTTTATTCGAGTTCTATACCATGGCTCTTTGAGGGCTTCACTTCAATTCGCGAACTGAGAGCGGTAATTAAACAGGGTAATCAAGTTAAGGGAATATCGCCGGAAAAATTAAGTTTTGATACTTCCGCGAAAACTTTAACGATAACGACCGATACGGATTTAACGGGCTGGACGGCAAAAGTTACTGCTGTTTATGATATAGAATAAACTAATTTATCATTGAGAATCCGATGACAATGATGAAGCAGCTATAATAATTTTTCCGAGGTTTCTTCCCCAAGCGTGTTTCACGTTTGGGGAATCCTCTCTTTAAAGCGATTAAGATGAAGAGAATAATCTTGATATGATTCTAAAGAACTCAATAAAAACCCGGAAATAAAAAACTTTGTTCAGGAAGTTAAAACTCTTCTTTCTAAAAACAATGGTACATTCCTTTACGGAGCCAAAGACCCAAAAATAAACCATGCCGTTATTCTTAAAGATTATGTTGATAAAAAGCTTCATCCCAAAACTGAATAAAAACAGAATCCCTTGGATTTTTTTCCAAGGGATTCTGTTTTTACTGATGAAATCGCATTAGCTGATTGAATTTGCATAATACTCTATTATTTGTGTCACTTTTTCTCTTTCATTCGGCATGATTGTACATGCGCCGCAAGTTTAAAATCATCGCTTTTGATATGATTTATAAGCCAGTCTGCCATAATTTTTATCGTTGATTCCATAAGAGTGTTGTTGTATCCTTCTTTCACAAGCCGCTGCGATAAATCGCCAACGGTTCTTTTAAATTCGTCATGATAATTTTTATGAACGGCTTTATCCGTATGACTATACTCTTCCATTAATCTTTCTTCATCCTGAAAATGCTTGATCGTGTAGGCAATTAAAAATTCAATCGTTTCGTTAAGTTTTTCCGGGCCGCTTCCAAGCTCATAGGCAAGCACAAGTTTGTTCAAAGCTGCAAATAACTGCTGGTGCTGATTGTCTATCATCTCATTTCCGCTTTCCAAATTTTTGTCCCATTCATAAGCCATACAGATACCTCCTGATCTTAATTTATGAACTAGTTTTATAGTATCATATTACTTATTCAAATGCAAAAATAAGCTGTTTAGAGCAAGCTGCTTTTTTCTAGTATAATCTAAATTTCAAAAAATTAAAACTCTTTTGTTAAATTTCACAAAAGAGCTCATTTTTTGTATCATTTTTGCTGTGATACTTTTTAAAGCTGCGCATAGTTATAGTAGAGGCAATTACGAATAAAAGACAAAAAAGGCCGTTCGCCGTTGATTCGTAATTCGTAATTTGTAATTCGTAATTGTAGTTAAAAAGGGGAGTTGAAAATGAATTTTGAGCAGGTGTATAAGGAGTTTTTTAAGATTATTTACTCCTATATTATAACCCGCGTGAGAGAAGATAATACAGCTAAAGACATTGCCGCTCTGACGTGGCAAAAAGTACTTAAAAATTTTAACGCTTTTGACGAAAGCAAAGGCAATATGCGCCAATGGCTTTTTACGATATCCCGAAATGAAATAAATATGTATTATCGTCTCTACTATGTAAAAAAAGTTTTATCTTTGACGGGATTTGAAGATACGAACTCATCTGATGAGAAAAGCATAGAAGAGACGCTCATAGATAATCAGGAAAAACAGCTTCTGCTTCAGGCTATGGGAACGCTTAGCAAAAAAGAGCAGGATATAATCTCGCTGAAATTTTATTCGGGGTTAAATAACCGCCAAATAGCGGAAGTTGCCGATATAAGCGAATCAAACGTCGGCACAATAATTAACAGAAGCATGAATAAAATAAGAGTTTTTTTGGAGGTAAAATGAAAAACACATATAAAGAAATAATAGAACGTTTCCAAAAATTTGATTTTGACCCGCAGGAAATAAATCAAAAACAAATTTTTAATAAAATAATCGCGCCTGCCGCGCAAAGGAATCCTAAGCGTTTAGCTTTTGCTTTTGTCGCGATTTTCAGCGTTTTAATAGCGGTAGTTTTGATAAACAATAAAGGGCAGGTGGTTAAGAGCGATATTGATTCTTATGAAGGACAATTGTTAATGAGCAGTGATATTGCTGAACAGGTCAACCAACAAATTGCCGGCGAAACCGCAGCGGTAGAAAGCTCGAAAGACATGAGATTCCAGGAAACAGACCGCCCTGCAAAACCGGCCAAAGTATTCTCAGACGCTATATATTCTGATGTCAAAGACATCAGAATGACAGAAAGTCCGGCTCCAAGCTATGATGCGCAATATGATGAAAGTGAGAAAAGGGCAGCGCCAATGGAAGCAGCCCGTGTAAAATCCTATAAAATTGAAAAAAAAGCTGCTAAAGCTGGAAGTATAAAGAAAAAAGCCTCTGACGCAATATATTCTGTCGAGCCGGCTGCTTGCGCTCCGGCGACATCTTTAGCGCGGAATTATGATAGTATGCAGGATAAAAGCTATGAAAAATCAAGCGATTTTGTACCCGTGGAAAGTCCTAAAGGTTTCCGGCTTGAAGGTCTTCGCATGGACCCTGAAAGTATTCGCATTCACTCTGAAAAAGATGAAAGTTTAATGACCGCTGAAGAAGCTGAAAAAATAGATAAAAGTACTAAATTTTCTTTTGTTAAAATGATAGAAGGAAATGAAAGCGATTTCTTAAAAGACTTTATACAGATGAAAATATTTGAAAAAGTGTTCAGAGGGGTTTATGACGCAATACGTTTGGGAACTGACGCCAGGGAAGAAGCTCATAAAAATGTTTTTGTCACTTCTCCTAATATAACAAAAGATACAAAATTTGTGAAATACGGATATATTTCCATGGATGAAATTAATCAAATATTTGAATATTGTTTTTATGTCTCTTATAAAGTTATAAAAGAAAAAAATCCGCAATCAGCGTCGGAATATATTGATTTAAGAAACGCAACATGGAATGATATAAAAAAACATATAGAAAAAAACTATTTAAAATCAGAATCGGAATATATTGATTTAAAAAACGCAGCATTGAACGACATAAAAAAAAGCTATCTAAGCCGATAATAACGATGCGGCATTTTTAAAGCAATGAAATCAGGAGGAAAATATGAAAAAAAAGATGCTGTTGCTTACGGCATTTGTATTTTACTTTGTAATGACAACGCACTGCCTGCAAGGAGAACAAAAATCCGTTCCAATATCCGTTGACTCTCTCGTTAGCGATTTAAATGAGGGAATAATTTCGCTTGAGTTTGACGATCCTGTTATAGTTACGGGCTATGTAATAGATACCGGCATAAGCAAATATCTCACTCCGTATGTTTCTCTATCGGATAAAAAAGGCGGCCGGCAATACGCCGTATGTGTTTTGCCAAGAACGGATTCTCTGAAATTAAAAGATTTTGTTAAAGACGAAAAAGTGGTTATAGAAGGCAGTTTTTATGCTTTGAGGGAAGACAGGGCAGTAATTAAAAAGTGCAGAAAGATAAATGAATAAGCATAGTATTAAAAGACAACGGCATGATGTACGCCTTCGGCGCATGATGTCGCTATGCTAATGATGTATTGCCGCTTTGCGGCAACATGCTGTAATGTGTCCTTGTCGTTAATGTGTACGAAGTACATACATCATTTCCGCAGGATACATCATGTGCGAAGCACACACCATGTCCCGCAGGGACACATCATTGTCGTTATGGCGGAAGGGGAGGGATTTGAACCCTCGATACGGTTACCCGTATATTAGTTTTCGAGACTAACTCCTTCAACCGCTCGGACACCCTTCCATAAATCTGATTATAGCATTGTTGTTTTATTCTTTCAACAACAACGGCAGAGAATAGAGAAGAGATAATAGAGAATAATTCAAAGTTACCAGCAAGTTATCTTATCTATTCTCTTTTCTCTATTCTCTGTTGTTCGCTGAGCCGTAATTAAGTATAATCTTAATATCATAATAAACGGAGGGAATATGATGAATCTCGGCAAGTCAAAAATTTTGCTTTGTATTATGGGCGCAGTAATGTTTATTTTAGGAGTGTTTGTTTTATTGCTGATGATGTCGAATTTAAAAATGCTGGCATTGACGGTGGGAGTCGGTTTTATTGTTGCGGGTATTTTTTGTCTGCTCTCTTTCTTTTCGGAAAAAGAAATTTTACTAAATCCCGGATGGGTTTTAATTCAGGGCTTTCTCAACATTTTTATGGGATTTTTTATTCTTTGGAATTTAAGGCCTAATACGGTTACAATAACGTATATAATTGCTTTTTGGATTATGTTTAGCGGAATTTCAAAATTTTCCGCGTCTTTTGTGCTAAAAAGAATCGGATTTGATAAATGGCAGCTGGTTTTAATAAACGGAGCTTTCGGGCTTTTTATATCTTGTTTAATTGTGTTTTTTCCTTTCTTCGGAACAAATTTTTCATTGGCTTTGGCCGGACTATACTTAATGGTTTACGGAGTGCTTGTTGCTGCGGAATCATTAACGACAAAAACTCCCGAACTTTCAAATTTTGCCTTTATAAAGAGTCAGTAAATAAAAATAAAGAAAACAGCGGCGCGTTATATACAAACATGCCGCTGTTTTTTTATTTGTCAAAAAGAATGCGAAAAAATTTTATAAAATCTCAGAATCCGCCGCCGAACAGCAATGAAACATTGCTGCTGCCGTCGTTTAAATTTTGAGTATAATTAATTCCAAGCGGAAAAGGAACGCGCCAAAATTGATATGAAACGCTTGCTCCGGCGCCGCCGTGATTATGCCGTAAGTCTCCGTTCCATAAAACGGCATTTTCAATAAACGGCATGACCGATAAAACGCCGGTTTTGTTTCTTACGGGATGCCATACAAAAGATATCCCGGTACCGACAGCCTCATCGCCTCTGAATTCCCTGGAATATATTCCTTTGCCGCTTAAAACGTCTTTTGATTTTATTTTTTCATGAAACGGAGCCTCAAAATTTTTTGCCGCGGCAAAATCGACATAAAGCACATTTCTTGTCTTAAATTCTATGTTTCCGGTTAATTTCAGACCGGCTTTTGATATTGCGAAATCCGAACCTATATAATCTCCGCCGTTTTGATAGGTTAATTCCGTAAAATAACCTAATCTTTCTTTTTGTAAATCAGCGAGCCTGTCTGCCATGTCGGAAAGCCCTATTCCGAAAAGAGCTCCAAAACCTGCGCTTCTTCCGCCGGGCCTCATATTTTTAAAGTTTCGAATGCCTATAATTATCTTGTTATGCATTCCTTCATCGTCCGGAGGCATGCTTCCTTTATAACTTACGTCGGCGGTGCTGAATCCCAGCGATATGCCTGCTCTTTCATGAAACGACCTGCTCCATGATACTCCAAGAGTGTTATTGCGTACATCATATTGGTTTACGGGTTTGCCGAATTTGTCATTGTCAGGTTCGGCTGTGAATAATCCCGATGATGAAAAAGAACCGTTTGCATAAACATATTCCGTATATTTCATATCGCTGAATGCTAAGCTGAAAAAATTATCTTTAATGCCGAACCCTGCCATTGATGTAAATCCGTCGCTGTTAAAGGCTCCGAACAACATAACGGTTTCTCCGGCTTTGAATAAGTTTGCTTCGATAAGCGCTGCTGCGAAAGTGCTTTTGCTGCCGCCGACTCCGAAAATCAGAGGAAAAACATAAAATCCGTCTTTCGCATTAATGTCTATCGCGACAGAGCCGTCTTCATTATCCGTTATATTAAAATCGATAGATTTAAAAACCCTCATATCATGCAAAGCACGTTTGGCGTCATTATAGTTTTCTTCAAAAAACACGTCGCCTTCATTCATTAAGAATTTTTTTCTCACGATTTCAGGGGAAATACGGGATGTTTGCACGTTTATCTTACCGACGGTTTTTCCGTTAAAATTTGAAATATCCTGCGAAAAAGCCTGTATGATAACAGATATGATTAATAGTACGGATAAAAAAATATTTTTCATGATAACTTTTATATTTTCGCATTTACTGAAAAAAATATCAATGTAAACCGTTTTTACATATAAAAAATTGATTATGAAATGTTATTTTGATAAAATATAAGTTCAGTTTTATATACTGAAATTTTAAAACAGAGATGAGCATTATGGCAAAAAAAGACCTTCTTTCAATTTATGATTTATCTGAAAAAGAGATAAAATCGCTGTTAAATAAAGCTTTTGAACTTAAAAATAAGAGAAAGCATATTACCGAACTTGCTGGTAAAACTTTAGGATTGATTTTTGAGAAGCCTTCTACCAGGACAATGGTTTCTTTTGCTGCCGCCATGGTGCAGTTAGGCGGCTTTCCGATTATTCTTAACGCGCAGAACCTTCAGCGCAAAAGAGGCGAATCCGTACACGATACTTCTTTGGCGCTTTCACGTTATCTTAACGGGATTATGATAAGGGCTTTTAAACATTCCGACGTTGAGGAGTTTTCGAAATATTCTTCAATTCCCGTAATAAACGGTTTGACGGATTACGAACATCCCTGCCAGATATTGGCAGACATCATGACAATAATGGAACTGCATAAAGTTAAAACGGTTGAAGGTCTTAAAAAATACAAAATCGTTTTTATAGGCGACAGCAATAATGTCGCCAACTCAATGCTTGCAATATCAGCTGTTTTAGGGCTTGATTTTACATTGATATGTCCGGAAGAGTATGCTCCGGAAAAAGCGCTTCTTAACAAAGCTTTGGAGTATACGGCAAAAACAGGCGCGGAAATAAAGATAACAAGCGATATATCAGCCGCGAAAAACGCGGATGTTCTTTATACCGACGTTTGGACTTCAATGGGCGCCGAGACGGAAGAAAAGAAAAGAAAAAAAGTTTTCGCGCCTTACCAGATAAATACGGATCTTCTTAAAAAAGCTTCTTCAAAATGCATAGTGCTGCACTGCCTTCCGGCAATAAGGGGAGAAGAAATTACCGCCGAAGTCATGGATAAATATGAATACAGTATATTTACTCAGGCTGAAAACAGGCTTCATGTGCAGAAAGCGGTGCTATTGTATCTTTTAAAATGAAAAAATCAAAATATATTATGGTTTTTGTAACCGTGCCGGATAAAAAAACAGCCGATAAAATAATGAAAGCCGTTTTAAAGAACCATCTTGCGGCATGCGTTAATATTGTTAAGAATATCGATTCTTTCTACTGGTGGAAAGGAAAGATAGAATACTCTAAAGAGCTTTTATTAATAATGAAGACCGTCAGTGCGAAGTTTGACGTTTTAAAAAAATGTATCGAAGATACGCATCCTTATGAAGTTCCTGAAATAATATCAACAGAAATATCTTCCGGCAATAAAGATTACCTTGACTGGATAAAAGAATATGCGGGCTAAGCAGGCGTCCTACTGGAACAGGCAGGGAAGCCGTATTCTTTGCCGGCTTTGTCCGCACGAATGCATGATTTCGGAAGGCCGGTACGGTTTGTGTAATGCGCGCCAAAATATTGGCGGAACGCTGATATCGCAATCTTACGCAATGATTTCCGCTTTGAACTTAGACCCGGTTGAAAAAAAACCTTTATATCACTTTTATCCAGGCTCAAAAACTTTGTCATTCGGCAGCTTCGGCTGCAATCTGAAATGCGGTTTTTGCCAGAATTCTGGCATCGCATCGTCAAAACCCGCCGGCAACATTCAGCTCTCTCCGGAGGACGCCGTATATTTTGCGGTTGAAAAAAATATAAAACTTATCTCTTACACTTATAATGAACCTCTGATTAATTATGAGTGGGTTTTTGATATGTCCATGCTTGCCCGAAAAAAGAGCATGCAGAATATATTGGTTACCAACGGTTATATAAAAGAAGAACCCTTGAAAAAACTGGCATGTTTCATAGACGCGGCAAACGTGGATTTGAAAGCTTTCAGCGATGATTTTTATCATAAAAACTGCGGCGGCAGCCTTGAGCCGGTTTTAAAATCAATAGAAATTTTGCATAAAATGAATGTGCATTTGGAAATTACTAATCTTGTAATAGACGGCGAAAACAGCGATATGGAAGAATTTGAAAAAATGATTGAATATATAGCCGGCATAAATGATGAAATCCCTCTTCATTTATCCAGATATTTTCCAAGCCATAAATTTACCGCCGCGAAAACCAAACGGGAAACATTGTTTAATTTGTACGATATTGCCAAAACTAAACTTAAATATGTGTATCTCGGAAATTTTGACGGAATTGAACAAGAATCCACATACTGCAAAAACTGCGGTTTTTGTATAATTTCAAGAAAAGGGTATGATATTACGGTAAATTGTAAAAATCCGCGCATTTGTCCGGAATGCGGAATCAGAAATAATATAATAATATGAAAAATAAAAACATAGTTCTTGCGTCAGCTTCGCCCAGAAGGATATCTTTGCTTAAAGAGTGGGGGCTGGATTTTGAAGTTGTGCCGAGCGGAATTGATGAAAACACTAAACTTATAAAGCCTTCTTATATCGTGCGGGATCTTTCTTTAAGAAAAGGAAACGATGTCGCTTTAAAAAGGCCGTGCGGACTGATCTTAGCAGCGGACACGATAGTAGTATTAAACGGCAAAGTTGTCGGTAAACCTAAAGATGAAAAAGATTCCGAAGCCATTTTGAAGGAGTTGAACGGCAGTTTGCATAAAGTTTATACGGGCGTAACCATAATAGACGATATTTCCAAAAAACAATCCGTGTTTTACGATTGCGCCGCGGTAAAAATGCGAAAGCTGTCCGAGAACGAACTCAGACAGCTTTTCGGCAAACATATGGACAAGGCCGGAGCCTATGCTATTCAGGATAGCGGCGACAACTTTGTTGAAAAAATTTACGGCGATTATTACACGGTAGTAGGTCTTCCTTATATAAAACTTTTCAAAGAATTACTAAAATTCGGCGTCAGGCTTAAATCAATTTATTGATGGAAAATATTATTATTTGTGACTATTTTTGCGCTTTTGACGATTTTCATAAACCATTCGTTTAAAATGTCATTTGCTTTTATCTGAATCATTTCTTCTTTAGAACCTTTAAAACCTTCGGCAACGGCGGCTTCAAATTCCGAGTCGCTGATTTTAATTGCAGACGCTAAAAGTATTTTAAGCTTTTCGCCGGCAATCTGTTTTTTTCTCATGGCTTCGTATTCTTTGGGGCTCATTCTTATTGAGTGCAGAAAAGAATAATATATGTTCGGGTCAAATTGATTTTGGCTGTTCCTGAACATCGCCGAGCTCTGTATGTCATTTTTAAGTTCCGCGTCGGATACCATTATTTTGTAATCCTGCGCTTTTTGATAAAAAAGCTCTTCCTGGACAAGCGCCTGAAGAGTTTGGATTTTCACCTGCTCAAGCTCTTGCTGGGACGGAGATTCTTTTGCCGCTCTTCTGTACATGTCTGTTGACGCGGTATATATTGATGAAAAAAGTTTTAGCGGAATTTTGGATTTGTTAACGGTTGCCGCAGCGTCGTGATCTTTTGCCGGGCCGAACAGATATGCTCCGCCTCCCATAAAAGTTCCTCCGAGAAACGCAACGATAACCACAACAAAAATCTTACGTTTGTGTTTTCTTATAAAATTCATCATTTTATCTCTTCTCCGTTGTTGTTTTTGAAAAGTTCGCTTTTTCCTTCAAAAACAGCGCCTTCGGCTATCGTAAGAATATTTGTTTTGATATCTCCGAGCATTTTTGCTTTCTGAAGAATTTCTATGCCCTCCGGAGCTACAATGCTTCCTTTAACGGTTCCACCTAGCATTACGATTTCCGCTTTAATATTGCCTTCTATTAAAGCGTCTGCGCCTATTAAAACGCCGGCGGTCGTTTCTATGTTTCCTTTAATTTTTCCGTCGATTCTTATGGTGCGGTCCGTTTTAAGATTTCCTACAATCAGCATGCCGGCGCCGATAAGCGTTTCCACGCTGTCAAGCAAACTTTTTGAGCTTTTTTTGGTCATATCTATTCCTCTCAAACTCTTTATAAAAATGATCCGTTAAATAAGAAACAGGATTTACCGGCTTGCCTTTATAATGCACTTCGTAATGAAGGTGCGATCCCGTGGCGGAACCGGTGCTTCCCATTTGGGCAATCAAATCGCCGCGCTGTACATATGTTCCGATTTTAACCAGCGTTTTTGCAAGATGGGCGTAAGCGGTTTTATAATTATACCCGTGATCAATAACTATTATATTTCCATATCCGGACTGCCATCCTGAAAAAACAACTTTTCCGTTGGCTGTGACATATATAGGAGTATTTTTTTCATTCGCGATATCAAGCCCCGAATGAAAATCTCTGCTTCGGAAAAAAGGATTGTATCTGAAGCCGTAATGGGATGAAATTCTTCCTTCCGCCGGCCATCCTCTGGGCGTCGCCATGAATAATGATCTCTGCTGCTGTATGTGCGACATTATTTCGCTGTAACTGCTTTGAATATATTTATACTGCTCGTTTATTCTGTAAGTCTGTTCCGATAAGAACTTGGAATCTATTTTATTTATGTTTCCGGAAAGAATTACCGAAAGAGCGTTTGCCTGGGCTATTGACGGGCCGCCTTCGCCTACATTTTGATGAATATCTTCTTCTATTATTGATTTTTTTGAATTTAATGAAAGCAGATATCTGAGCTTATCGTCATTATTCTGTACTTTTGCTATCATATTTTTTGTTTTTTCAAGCTGGTTTGCGAAAAATAAAAACCTTATCTGCATAATCTTATTATCTGCTTTTGTTTTTAAATAATCAATGTGCCGGCTTGCAAGATATCCAGCCCAAAGAGTCATTGAAGTCCAAGAAACCATAAAGACGCAAAAAAGCAGCAATGATATGCTTAATTTTAACGGTTTTATTTTACCGTGCGGAATCAGCATAATCGTTATCTTTCTTTTCAATTCTTTCTTTACTGTTGAAAAAATAGACATATGTATCGAAGATAATACCATTAAAAAATAGCGCTGTCAAATGAATATAGAAGTTCAGAAGCTCGGAAGTTCGGAAGCTCAGCAGAGACAAAAGATTTGTTGTTGCCGTTACCGAGCTTCCGAGCTTCTGAACTTCTGCCGTTTATTGACTTTAACCATAGATATTTTATATCATATCCGCCATGCCGACGTAGCTCAGCTGGTAGAGCAGCGGTTTTGTAAACCGCAGGTCGTAGGTTCAAACCCTATCGTCGGCTTATCATATATAAACCCAAACTCCCGAGTAAAATCGGGAGTTTTTTCTTTTTACCGACGACAAAAAGCATTAACTAAAACAACGATTTGAAAGGGTTTGAAAGGATTTTAACGATTAGACTATGCCCAAAGTATGCCCACAAATCATAGGAATAATCAAAGCCTCTTTTATGCATAAAGCCCATAGCGATGTTATGTATTTTGAACTGTCTTGTCTGATTCCTGCGGGCTGATGGAGAAATCTGTCAGCCCGCTGGCTTTACGGTTTCCTTTTCGCGGGCTTTAGAGTTTCCTTTTCGCGGCAGTTTGACTTTACTTTTCGCGGGATATTTGTTATCATTCTTAAAAATTATAAGAGGCAAGAAATGAGCAAATATACCCGTTGGCTGACAAAAAGCGTAAAAGAAGCGCTTAAAACGCGTCGTGTTGTCGTAATATCAGGCGCAAGGCAGACAGGGAAAACAACGCTTGCAAAACAAGTATTAGCCAAAAACAGCGTGTTCCGCCCATTAGATAAAAAAGTATTTCTTGACGCGGCTAAAAATGATCCTGCAGGTTTTGTTCAGAATAAGAGCGGGACAATGGTAATAGACGAAATCCAAAAAGTTAAGGATCTGATCCCTGAAATTAAATATGTTGTCGATAATAATAATCGCTCAGGGCAGTATCTTTTAACCGGTTCTGCCGACATAAACGCCTTGCCGGAAGTTTCTGAAAGTATGGCGGGAAGGATTAAAAATATAAGATTACGTCCTTTGACTATTGGTGAAATGTTAGGCAGAAAACCTGTTTTTTTAGACAGAGCATTTTCTAAAGAGTTTCCGGCGCAAGCAAAGGGATATGATAAAAAAACGATTTTTGATTTAGCGTTTCGCGGCGGATTCCCGGAGGCTGTCAGGTTAAAAACCCAAAAAGCGCGTAAAGATTGGCATAAAGATTACAGAGATACTTTAATAAAAAAAGATTTGAAAGACGTTGCTAATATCGCCCGGCAAGACACATTAAAAGAACTTATCGTTATCATGGCTTCATGGTCCGGGAAATTTATGGATATTACGTCAATTTGCAGCGCTCTCGGGTTATCCAAGCAAACGGTTACTTCGTATGTGAACGCTCTGGAAGCGTTATTTTTGTTTGAAAAAGTTGCTCCGTGGATAAAAACCGCTTATGACCGCGTCGGTCGCAGTCATAAAATATTTGCGACAGATACCGGATTTATGACTTCCGTTTTAGGGTGGAAACCCGACGAAGTGTTTTTAAATGTTGACCGCTACGGCAAGCTTATGGAAACGTTTATATTTCAAGAGTTGTCAGCTCAGATTGACTTGGACAACATATATTCATTATACCAATATAGGGACAGGGAAAAGCGGGAAATTGATTTTATTATTGAACGGGAAGACGGGGCATTGCTTGGGGTAGAAGTTAAATCGGGTCATAATGTTTCAAAAGAAGATTTTGCGCATCAGATATGGTTCAGAGATAATCTCGTCAAAGACAAAAGAAAATATAAAGGTATAGTTTTATATTCTGGCGAGGATACGCTCTCTTTCGGGGAAGGTTTGCAGGCAGTCCCTATTGCGGCTTTGTGGCAGGAATAGGAAAAGATTTAAGAACAACATAAGAATCGCCAGCTTATTGTGGCAGATAAATCAGGCTTTAAAGCATACTCAGTTTAAATTTACTGGGTGTGCTTTTTTTTGTCTGAAAATCAGTCCACCTTAATTCTACAAAAAATTTGTCCTATTTTTTCAGACCATTATAGTTTTGCAAATATAATTAAATTTTATAAAAATTTTACAAGATTTTGACAAAAAGCTAAAAAAAATGCTTAATTAATACAAACAAACAATGTAAGCAAATAAAAACAAGGGGGTGAAAATCGCCGGTTTTGTATTTTGCAGATTTTACTAAAAAAACAAAAGGGGTAATTTAATGAAAAAAATTTTAGCGGTAGCAGCGATGTTAGCGGTATTATCAGTACAGGCGTTTGCGTATGATTGGTATGCCGGCGGAAGTTTTTCTTACAATTCAGAAGCGGTAAGCTATTTCGGTTTTAACCCTGAAATCGGTTATGTGTTAAATGAAGATTTTAACGTCGGTCTTGATTTCGGATATGCTTCAAATAATGAATATGCTAATCTTCCCGGTTATGGCAAGTATACCGCTTTCAGCATAGCGCCTTTTATAGAATATAAGGTGACAAAAATCGGCGATTTAGGTTTGTATTTGAAAGGAAACCTGTATTATAACAATTCCAAATATGCCGACATGTCAGATCCGAATCTCCAATACGGAATAAGCGTTGCTCCCAATGTAAAGTATGATCTTACGGACAGAATAATTCTTTTTGTAGGATTAAACTTTTTATCGTTTAATACAGGTCTCGAAAAATTAGGAAGCGCAGATACAACAGGTTTCTTCTATTTCGGCGCAGATGCGACCAAAGTGCTGAATGTCGGATCCGCAACCATAGGTATGAATTATAGATTCTAATTTTGTTTTTTCCGTTGCCTTTTCTTTGTCTTTGACATTACCATTGTTGTCATAGCGTTGAATTATAAGAAGTTATTCCGCTAACGAGCCTGCCCCAGCCGTTGCGCGACGAGTAAGGAGCGCATGGTAACGGCGGGCGCGAGATGTGAGCGACCTATCCTCTATGAATTTATAGACTCTGCGACACTGCGACTTCGCTCAGTGCAGGCCCCGCGCAGAGTGACAACTTAGTTTTATGCCCAAAGAACTTTGGGGAACATAAGCGGGAAAGTCAGGTGCTAAAATACAACTGCGATGCAGGGACGCAGAGATGTAGGGATGCAGAACAACGTCTTTTGTCTTTTCTCTGCCTCCCTGCCTCTCCGCATCTCTGCCTCGTTTCGTTAAGGTTGACAAAAAATCTTTTTATTATTAGAATAGCGCTTACATAATACGAGTGCTAATTATCTGTTTTTTGAGGTGGAAAATGAATTTATCAAAATTCACAATCAAGTCTCAGGAAGCTCTTGCGGACGCGCAAACCATTGCCGCTGATTACGGCAATCAGGAAATAAGCGCGGAACATCTTTTGCTTGCTTTGGTCAGGCAAAACGAAGGAACGGTGGGAGTTCGACTTAGGTATTGATGTTAAGCCCGATATTTAGTAAAATCTTGCAGTATTAAACACAAACGCGACGAATGCCCAGACTATGCCCAAGTTGAATTTTGTCGTCATAGTCAAAACCCTATCGTCGGCTAATATGAATAAAATTTTGGCTGGTCAAAAGATCGGCTTTTTTTATTTTAAAGATGATTTTTGGTATTTACAAAAAAGCTTTTGACGGCTATTATTAAAGACGATGAGTAATTACCGGCTGCCGTATATCCTGATTTTTGCCGGCTGTTATTGATTTGTTACTCATTTTTTAATAATATGGTCTAATACTTTTTCAAGAATGGAATAAATGAAAACAAAAATCCGCTTTACTCTTAAATTCAAATTTATATTGATGATTGCTTCTGTTATTGTGTCCACGGCAATAACCCTGACGACTTATTTTGTATATTCCCAAAGAAATTTTCTGATAAGTTTCACGGAAAGAAAGGGAATGGACATAGCAAAAAGACTGGCCAATTCCGCCGATTTAAACATTTCGCTCCAGTTTCCGAATGTTCTCAAAAATTTAACCGAAAACACATTGTACGAAGAAGACGTCATTTATGCCGTTATATATGACAGAAGCGGCGGAATTTTAGCCGAATCCGGGACAACTGACTCTGAAGTTAAAAGTTATTTATTGGACAGCAAGCCTACAAGTTCGGATATTTTGCTTTACGATAAGAAGCTGATGAAAAGAAACAGCTTTAAAACTAAAAAAATCGGAGAAGTGTTTGAAGTTTTAATGCCGATGGTTACGTATGACACGCTGCGCCTCAACGTCGGCGCTTCTCTTGCCAATAATTACATGCGCGAGAATGACGACAGCGGCGACATTGCCGGCATTGTGAGAGTAGGAGTATCTCTTGAAAGAATTAATAAAGAAGTTGATAAAATAACAAAGTCCGTGATAGGCCTTACCGTAATAGTTATTATCGCAAGCATACTGCTTTCGTTTTTTCTTATAAGGGTTCTTTTAAATCCTATTAAGGAACTTGCTTTAGGCACGAGAAAAATCGCCGCGGGAAATTTGTCGTACAGGGTTCCTTTGACATCAAGCGACGAGCTAAGCGATCTGGCGGAATCTTTCAATTCCATGGCGCAGGACCTGCAAAGTTATGTTGATGAACTTGACAATGAGAAACAGGATTTGCTCAAGCTTAAGATTATGCTTGAACAGCGAAGCAAAGAGCTTGAAGAAACTTTGGATAAAGTGCAAAGCATACAGCAGGAACTTTTGAGATCCGAAAAGTTCGCCACCATAGGGCGTCTTGCGGCATCCGTGGCGCATGAATTAAGAAATCCTTTGGCAAGCCTTAAAAATATATCGTATTATTTGTCAAAAATGGGCGTTTTTGAAGATGTTAAAGCTAAAAAAATGCTTGATATGCTTTCTTCGGACGTGTCCAGAGCAAACAAAATTATTACCGATTTGCTGGATTATTCAAGAGCAAAAAAACTTAATAAACTTGAAATGTGGATAGACGAGTTTGTTGATAAAGCGATATCCAACGTCGCGCTGCCTCAGAATATTGAAATAGTGAAAAATTTTGAACATTTTAAAGGAGTTGTGGATCCCGATAAGATGACCCAGGTTATTATAAATCTCATCTCGAATGCAAGGGACGCAATGCCCGACGGCGGTACAATAACGGTTTCCTGCAAAAAGAAAAATACTTCATACGAAATAAAGATAACGGACACGGGAATAGGAATGAGCGCCGAAACAGCCGCGCATATTTTTGACCCTCTGTATACTACAAAACTTAAAGGCATAGGGCTGGGCCTTTCGATAGTTAAAGAAATCGTGGACGCTCATTTCGGCGCCATTACCGTTGACAGCGTCGAAGGAAAAGGCACTGTGTTTACGATAACACTGCCGATGGAGTAATATGATGAATACGGAAAAAAAATTAAATATTTTAATTGCCGACGATGAAGAAGGGTTGAGATTTTCTCTCGCAAGTATTCTTGAGATAGAAGGATATTCCGTTCAAACCGCGGGAGACGGGCTTGAGGCGCTTGAGCTCGTAAAAAACAACGCTTTTGACATAGCTTTTTTTGATATCAGAATGCCAGGCATGAACGGGGTCGAAGCGTTTAAGAGGATTAAAGAAATAAGCCCTGAAACCATAGTAGTTATGATGACCGCGTACGCAATGAACGATTTGATAAAAGAAGCCATAAAAGAAGGCGCGTTTGCGTGCATCAGCAAGCCTTTTGAAATTGACGATATTATTAATACGGTAAAAGAGATAAGCGCGAAAAAAGTCGGGCTTGTAATTTCCGGAAATAATGAAACAAAAGACTTTCTGACGGACGCCTTGAAATCGTCCGGATTTGTAGCCGTAGAAAAAGACAGCTGTGAATCCGCGGAAAGTTTTACGCTAAGAAGAGAGCCCGAACTTATTTTTATAGTTGAGCCAGGACACGGCAATTACGAAAAAATAAAAGAAACGGCGAAAAAATTAAAGCAGTCCGTAATAGCGGTTATAACTTCCGGCGCATGTAAAGAATTTAAAGAAATAAAAAATATAAAATGTATCAGTATGCCGCTAAGTAAAGATTTCGCGGACGAGTTTTTTTCAAATTCCGACAAAAAAAAGAAAACCGTGTTAATAAGCGGAGATACGATATGGTCAAACAATCTGAAAATAGCGTTAGTGGCAAAAGGATATGACGTTGTTTATTACTCTTCCTCCGATAGTTTTTTCAACGGACATGATATTGAAAACAGCGACCATATAATTTGCGATACCGGCGAAATTGCCGATATAGAAACTTTTTACAAAAACATAAAGCAGAAAAACGATAAAGCAAAAATCATTTTTATATTTGACTTTGAAAGCGCGGTAAGCGAAAGCCTGAAAAAATTGAACATTCCCGTGCTCAATAAGCCTTTTGACTCGCAAGAACTTTTGGATGTTATGGAAAAAACACGATAAAATAGAGTTCAAAGTGCAAAGTTCAGAGTTCAAATTAGGAATTTTCGCAGGAACTAAGTTCCGCGAAAACCTATAAATAGGTTTCGGCTTCGCCGAAACACAATATTTGAACTTTGAACTCTGAACTTTAAACTTTGCCGTTAAAAAGGAGTATAACAATGAAAGATATTATGGAGAAAGAAAGACAACTGTCAAAAGAAGAAGTTACGAATGAAATAATAAAAGTCCTCAATAAATTTGCTTCGGTCGCTTCCCACGATTTAAAAAATCCGCTTTCCAGCATAAAAAATATAGCGTACTATTTTACAAATTCCGTTAAACTCGAAGGCGAAGTTCCCAACAAGATGCTGAGGATGCTCGGCAGCGAAGTGGACAGAATGAATAATATGATAGTCGATTTACTGGACTCAACCAGAGTAAAGCAGCTTCATACGGAAAATTACGATTTGAAAGCGCTTATTAACGAGGTAATTGAAAAACATAAGAGCGACAAGTATTCGTTTGAAATTTCGGCTGAGAATATGCTTATTTATGCCGATCCGGGCAGAATAAAACAGGTTTTTTCAAGCATCATACAAAATGCAAAGGAAGCGATGCCCGAAGGCGGGACAATAACGGTAAAAGCATATAAGTCCGGCAATGATGCGCGCGTTGAAATTTCGGATACGGGAACAGGCATGGATGAAGAGACCCTTTCCCAAATTTTCGACCCAATGTTTTCGACAAAACAGGCAAAAGCTCTGGGTATGTCGCTTACGGTTTCAAAACAGATAGTTACAATGCACGACGGCACGATCAAGGCGGAAAGCATTTTGGGAAAAGGTTCAAAGTTCACCGTCAATCTTCCTCTTGCAGTATCAGTATAAAAATGGAAAGAAAAGTTTTTACTACCAACAGAAAAGCCTTCCACGACTATGAAATACTTGAAAAAATAGAAGCCGGAATAGTTTTATCTGGCTTTGAAGTTAAGTCGATAAGACGTTCCAATGTGAGTCTTGTCGACAGCGTTGTGCGCTTTTCCGCTGGGGAAGCGTATGCGGATAATATGTTTATCGCGCCTTATGAACATATGTCATCGCATGTTTCGGACTATGACGCCAAAAGAAAAAGAAAACTTTTAATGAACAAATCCGAAATTAATAAGTGGAATGCGAAAGTTAAAGAAAAAGGGCTTACGGTAATTCCTCTTGAAGTTTATCTTTCCGCGCAAGGAATGGTAAAAGTACTTTTGGGGCTGGCAAAAGGCAAAAGATCTTATGATAAAAAAGAAAGTATTAAAAGAAAAGATATGGATCGCGATATGGCCAGGGAAAGACAATTAACAATTAATAAATAACAATGAATAATGCCGGAGTTTCGCAAAAGCGAAACCTAATCAATAGATTTTTGCGAAGCAAAAATTCAATAATTGTTATTTGTTAACTGTTAATTGTTAATTTGTTTAGGGGTTTTAAATTATGAAGAAGACGATAATATTTGCGCTG
This sequence comes from Candidatus Endomicrobium neocapritermitis, assembly GCA_009778325.1. Classification (GTDB taxonomy): domain Bacteria; phylum Elusimicrobiota; class Endomicrobiia; order Endomicrobiales; family Endomicrobiaceae; genus Endomicrobium_B; species Endomicrobium_B neocapritermitis. Next base: position 111,601 of record WRJZ01000053.1, read on the forward strand.
CTATTTGTACTCATTGCCTCAGCATCGCTATTTGCGCAAAGAGAAAAGGGGCTTACCGGGCGTTTTGTTCCGGCGGACGGCAATGTGCTTCTTTTTGCCGGTCAAAATAACAGAGACAGCGATGAGTTTGTTAAAATAATAAAAAAAGTGCCGGCGGGGTTTATGTTTTACACGGCATTGGCGGATTTGGAAGGACTTGAGAACCAGGCTGATTTCGGGGCAGGAGCAACGTCCGGCAGTTATCTTGTAAAAAAGTATCCGGGAACGGCGCTTCAAATCGGGCTTTATCTGGTAAATTCCATGGACAGCGTTATTGACGGTTCGCTTGACGGCAATATAGAAAAGCTTGCCAAATGGATAAAAGCCGCGAAGGTTCCCGTATTTTTGCGCATAGGATATGAATTTGATTATCCCGAAAACCGTTATGAACCTGAAAAATATGTCAAAGCTTTCAGGCACATTGTTGAAAAAATGGACAGCTTAAACGTTACAAATGTCGCTTATGTATGGCATTCTTACGCTTCTTTAAATCCACGCGGCATAGAAGCATGGTATCCTGGAGACGATTACGTTGACTGGTGCGCGATTTCATATTTTGCCAGCCCCCAATGGATTCCTATGATGAACTTTGCCAAAAAGCACTCAAAACCCGTTATGATTGCCGAAAGCGCGCCTATGCTTGGCCCGAATTTAAAAGAAGAAAAAAAGCCCGAGTGGTATAGAAGTCTTTTCAGATTTATTGAAACTCAAAATAATGTGAAAGCTTTGAGCTATATAAATTGCGATTGGGATGCCCAGCCGATGTTTAAAGATTGGAATTGGGGTAACAGCAAGATAAACGCTTCCGCGGAGATTGAGAAACTGTTTAAAGAAAAAATTTTCGATAAACGGTTCGTGTATTCGGACAGATTATATGATGTTATCGATTTTAAAAAAGGCAGGGAAGTGCTTATTGTTTTTTGCCATCCCGACAATAAAAACAGCTTTAACGTGCAGATTCTTGAGGCTTTTACAAAAACTTTAAAAAAGAACGGAGTTGAATATAAAGTCAGAGATTTGTACGCGATGAAATTTAATCCCGTGCTTTCAAAAAAAGATCTCGGAAAACTTGCGGCCAAAAAATTTCCTAAAGAAATTGAAAAAGAAAGAAATATGATAAAAGAAGCCGACACGCTGGTTTTTATATATCCCGTGTGGTGGGCGGGAATGCCGGCTATGATGAAAGGATATATTGACAGGGTGTTTACTCCGGGATTTGCTTTTGATTTTCAAAACGGCAAAAACATGCAGCCTTCAATAAAATATAAGAAGGCAATAATAATTAATACAATGGCGATGTCGGAAAAAACTTTTCATGATACGAGAGCGAATGAAGCTTTTGAGATAATTTATGACGATCTGATTTTTTCCTTTTTCGGGCTGAAAACGCTGGTTCATAAATATTTTCATTCCGTGCACGGTATGGATGAGGAAACTTTTAATTTGTACATCCGGGAAGTTGAAAAAATAGCGGATACGATAAAATAAATGCTTAATAATAAAATACCGCAGATAACCTCCGTGCAGGCTTCGGCAGGTTCGGGAAAAACCTACAGTCTCGCAAAGAGATATATCCGGCTGCTGCTGGAGTTTGACCCTGGCAAAAACAATATTCCGCTGAAAAATATTATAGCCGTTACTTTTGCCAATAAAGCGGCGATTGAAATGAAGTACAGGGTTATAGAGTATTTAAAAAAAGCCGCTTTATCGCTTGATACCGACGGCATTTTTGATGAAACAGGGCTGTCATCCAAAGAAATCCAGAAAAAAAGCGCCGCGGTTTTAGAAGAAATTCTGAACAATTACGATAATTTTAACATAAGCACGATAGACAGCTTTATAAATTCGATATTAAAAGCGTGCGCTATAAATATAAACATATCCCCGAACTTCCGTATAGAAAAAGATTACTCGGAAAATCTGAAATTCGCTTTAGATTCATTTCTTCGTCTTTCTTCCGTTTCAGCGCGTCTTAAAGAGACTTTAATCCGCTACATATCCCAATATCTGATGTCTGAAAAAACAGGATGGTTCCCCAAAAACGACATATATAACGAGATTGAAAAAGTTTTCAAAAAAGCCGGCAATACCGGAAAAAGCATAGCCGTAAATAATCTGTATTTCGATGCTGAAATATCAAAAAAAGCCTCTGAAATAATAAAAAAAGCGGAACGGTTTTTAAAAGAGTTTTCAAAGCTTGAAATATATTCAAATTGCGCGAAAGCCGCGGAAAAAATAGTTTTTGAAGGGAAAGAAAGTTTGTATAATCCCGATAAAATACCGAAAGCTTTTGCTTCGGAGTTAAAATATAAAAAAAACGCGGCGCAGAACGAAAAAGGCGGTATTTTGTGGGAAGAAATACGTAAAGACATATCACAACTGTGTATATTCTACGCTTACAATTATTACGGCGTTTATTCCGACATCTATTCGAGGATAAATAATGAATTTGAAATTCAGGCTAAAAAAGACGAACTGATTTTCCTTAACGATATAAATAAAAAAGCTTTGAGTCTTTTTGAAGGCGATAATCCCGTCATGCCGGAAATATATTACAGGCTGTCGGAAAAATACAGGCACTTTTTAATAGACGAGTTTCAGGATACAAGCCCGGTGCAGTGGGCCGGAATTAAGCGGTTTTTAGATGAAAGCATTGCAAACGGCGGCACATTTTTTTATGTGGGAGACGTCAAGCAGGCGATTTATGATTTTAGGGGCGGAAGCTGGGAAATTTTTTATAATGTATTGCCGGAACTTTCGCAAAATGAAAACCATACCGTTGTTCTTAATCAAAACTACAGAAGCCATAAGGAAATAGTTGAGTTCAATAACTTCATTTTTTCAAGAGAAAATATTGAAAGATATCTCAATGACTTGAATGAAGATAAAGAGCTTTTAGAAAGTTATAAAGATTTGCTGTCGGTGTATTCTCAATCTACGCAGAACTGCCATCCCGAAAAGCAAAAAGGATACATTGAAATTAAAATTCTGGGCGATGAGATTGAAGATATTGAAAGCGAAACCAAACGATTGTTAATCGAAACGGTCAAACAGCTTTCCGGCCGCTTTGATTTGAACGGCATTACCGTTTTATGCAGAAGCAATGACGAAGTTTCGCTTGCGGGGTCATGGCTTTTGGAAGAAGGGATAAACGTTGAGTCCAGCCAAACATTAAACATCAGAAATAACAATATAATAAAACAGATTGTTTCGCTTCTGATGTTCATAGATTCGCCTATGGACAGCCTGTCTTTTGTTTCTTTTATAACAGGCGAAATATTCCGCGAATCTTCAGGAGTGAACTCTGAAAAAATACGCGAATTCGTCTTTGAAGCCCATAATAAAAAAGATTTGGATGTTTTTTATAAAAAATTCGGCGAACGCTACGAAGATTTATGGAAAAAGTATTTTGAAGAGTTTTTCGTTCAGGCGGGATTTACGCCGGTTTATGAGCTTGTATTGTCGGTTTTTGAAAAATTTAAAGTTATTGAAAATTTCAAAGATTCCAAAGTTTTTGTAATGCGTTTTTTAGAGCTTATAAAGAACTTTGAACAAGACGACGGCGGTCTTGAAAACTTTCTTGATTATTTTAAAAATCTTGAAGAAAACGATGACGGCTTATACGTAAAAAGTTCGTCCGGCGGCGGCGTTAAAATTATGACTGTCCATAAAGCCAAGGGGCTGCAGTTTCCCGTTGTCATAGCGCCGTTTTTAAAGCTTGCGCATGCCAAAATAGACAAACCTGTTTTTGAAAACTCCCAAGAAGAAATCAAACTTACTTATATCACTAAAGAATTGTCGGAGTTTTCGCAGGAGTTAAAGTCGGCATACAACCGCGAGAGGGCAAAAACGCTGATGTCCGAAATGAATGTTTTATATGTTTCCATGACAAGAGCGGAGTGCGAGTTTTACGCTTTTGTTCCGCCAAAAGCCGGCAGTTCAAACAACAGCGTGCTCGTGCTTATCGGAAAAGAAGATATTGCGAAGGGAACAAAAGAGCGTTATCTTATCAAACGGCATGCCGTTGAAACCGTCAGCGATAATATTGATTCTGGGTATAAAGAGATAAAAAATTATTTTCAGTCAAAAACCGCTGCGCCTGATATTAATGATTCCAGAAGACGTGGAACAATGCTGCATTTTGCTTTATCCTGCATAAAATCAGTAAAAAACAAGAGCGTTGCAGCTGAAATTGAAAAAGCGTCTGAATTTACAAAAAGAAAGTTTCTCTACGATAATACGGAATGGGTAAAAGATGAACTTTTAAATTTGTTTGAAAAAAAGGAGATTATCTCCCTTTTTGACGGAAATGACGATGAAATTTTCAATGAGCTGGAAGTGGTCAATTCAAGCGGAGAGACTTACAGGATAGATAAAGTGATTGTCGGAGTAAAAGATGTTATTGCCGCGGATTTTAAAAGTTCAAACGCGGCAGCGGAAGAAAATAAAAAACAGGTTTTAAATTATATTGAATGTCTTTCTGAAATATACGCGGAAAAAACTGTTTCGGGTTATATTGTCGATATTGAAAAAGGAGAAAAAGTCAGAGTGGAGAGTGAAAAGTGAAGAGTGGAGATATTGAATTTCGGCTTCGCCGAAATCTATTAATAAGTTTTCGCGAAGCGAAAACACATTATCTTCACTCTACACTCTCAACTCTTCACTCTGTAGTTAAAAAATGAGTTCAAAAATAATCAATATTTCCATGCAGGCAAACATAATTGATTTTGTCTGCGATTACTATATCAAATCAGGCAAAAAGAAAACCGTTTTTATAAGCGGCGGAAAAAGGCAGTTTCTTTTTATAAAAAAGAAGCTTGCGCTTGCAGCGGGCGCGTCTTTTGTCTCGCCGGCTTTTTTTACAAGCGATGACTTCATAGAGAATTCCGTATTTAAGCATACAAATCTTGTAAAAATACCGGATATTGAGGCTGCTTTTATTGTCTATGAAGCGGTGCGTGATGAAACTCCCGAACTTTTACAAGGGAAACGAAGTTTCGCCGAATTTTTGCAGTGGGCTTTGGAGATAGTTTATTTTATTGAGCAGCTTGATTTGGAAAAAGTGCCGGAAGATAAACTTAAAAATATAAAAGCAAACGCCGATATAGGATATGATGTTCCGGAAAATATAAACAATCTTTTAAAAAATATATTCAAAATCAGGAATTTATTTCATGCTTCTCTTGAAAAATCAGAGAAAACAACAAAAGGATATTCGTTTTTAAAAGCTTCAGATAAAAATTTTGTGCCGGGCGATGAAGAATTTGAAGAGTTTATCGTAATAGCTCCTTTTTACCTTCACAAAACAGAGCTGGAAATATTTAAAAAAATATTCGACGCTGGAAAGCTGATTCTTATTACGCAGGGGAATCCTGCAAATTATGATTCGCTTCGGAGAATATATTCTTTTTTCAATGTTCCATTTCCTCAGCTGCAAAAAGAGCAGTTTGGCGCAGATTTAAATGTTTTCAGCGCTTATGACGACCAGTCGCAGGCCGCTCTTTTAAAAAACCTTATAAAAGAACTTGAGCCTGAGCAATATGATAAAACCGCAGTGATAGTTCCCGAATCTAAATTTTTGCAGTCGGTAATCTCCGAAGTTTCGGCAATTACGGATAATTATAATGTTTCAGCCGGATACCCGGCGTCAAAGACAGCGGTTTTTACTCTTCTTAAAGCCGTAACGGAAGCTCAGATTTCAAGGAAAAACGAAAATTATTATGTAAAAGATTTTATAAAAGCGCTTTCAAACCCTCTTGTGAAAAATATGAGATTTTTCGGGGATTCTTCGCTTACAAGAATAATCGCGCATAAATTGGAGCAGGCTTTTGACAGGGATGCAAAAACTTCTTTGTCAGGCAAAATATTTGTTTCTTTTAATGAGATTTTTAACGCTTCGCAAGTGCTGAAAGAAATTTCAAACTCTTCAGCCGGAGCTTCGGGATATATAAATGAAGATAAGTTAAAGAATGTATTATCGGATATTTTTAATACCTTGTTTTCCGCATGGGAAAAGCCTGAAACACTGAATGAATTTGCAGATGAACTTCGTTTTTTTACGGAGAAGCTGTGCGATTTAAGCATAGTTTCAACTTATCCGCTGAATTCCGAAGCCGTAGAAATAATACTTTCTTTGTCGCGGCAGATGAAGTACGGCAGAGTGGCGCAGGTGCGTTTTGCGCAAACCGATATTTTAAATATCTTTTCCGAGCTTTTAAACGCTAAAAAAATACCGCTTCCGGGGTCTCCTTTAAAAGGTTTGCAGATTCTCGGGCTTCTTGAGTCAAGAAATATTTCTTTTGAAAACGTGTTTATCGTAGGGATGAGCGATCGCGCGATTCCTGCCGTAAAAAAGGAATCGCCTCTTGTGCCGAAAGATATAATGTTTGCTTTAGGAATCGAGATGACGAAAAAAGAGCATGAAATACAAAGTTACCACTTTAACAGGCTTATTGCTTCGGCAAAAAAAATAAATCTTATCTATCCTGACAATGAAAAAGAAGAAAGAAGCAGATTTATCGAACGTCTTATATGGGAAGAACAGCTCGAAGGCGGCAGTTTGGAAAACGCAAAAGTTAAAAAAATCGCGCTGTCTTCTTTGGCAATAAGCGATTGCGTCAAAAAAAGATACGAAAAAACCGGTAAAATAAAAGAGTATCTGAAAAAAATGAAGTATTCTTACAGCAAAATAGATACTTATCTGAGATGCCGCCTTGAATTCTATTTCAAATATGTTTTAGGGCTTGACGAAGCCGCTGAAATCGGCGCGGAGCTCTCAGGAAGCGAGATGGGCAGTTTTATACATGAGTTTCTCCGGTCGGTTTTTTATGAAGGAATGGATGGTTCGGAGCTTAAAAAGCCGGGATTTAAAGAGCATTATTTTAATGAACTTGAAAGGCTTTTTGAAAACAGTTTTGAACTTAAGTTCAGAGAGGACGCTTTTTTAATTAAAAGAGTGCTTGATTACAGGATGGGCAAAGTTCTTGATTTTGAGCAAAACAGAGAATATGACGGCATTTATTGTTCTGAAAAAAAGTATGAAGCCGTTTTAAAAACAGACAGGAATACATACAATCTTGAATGCGTTATTGACAGGATAGATAAAAAAGGAAACAATTGCATTATTCTTGATTATAAAACCGGCAATGCAACAGCCGCGCTTGTTTCTAAAAAGTTTGCCGAGATTACCGCGTCAGGCTTAAACAGGGAAAATATAAAAAAAGCGGTAAAATCTCTTCAGCTTCCTTTATATAAATATATTTTTGAACAATCCGAAGAGTCTTATGCGGAGGGCTGCGGTATTTATAATATTAAAAAAGCGGAAATATACGATTTTTTTTCCAATGCAGGCGATGCGGACAATGTGTACAAAGGCTGTAAAGAAATTATAAAAACCGTATTGGATGAAATATCCGAAGGCGAATATTTTGAATTTGATAAAAAAGACGGCGAAAACTGTAAAAACTGCCGGTTTTTTTATATATGCAGATAGATTAAATACAGAGAAGAGAGAAAAGAGAATAGATAATAGATACGACAACAGCATAAGGTAAATGAAAAAAGATGCTCACTTTAACTTTTATCTATTATCTATTCTCTTTTCTCTGCTGTTAAATGTTGAAAGGAAATAAATAATAATATAAAATTAAAGGATTAAGAATTTTGGAGTAAAAAATGAAAAGTATAAAATTGTGCGTGTCGGCTTTAGCCGTTTTGTTTATGTGTGCTTCTTTTGTATTTGCCGAAACAAAACATCTGTTTAAAATTGAAAGAAGTAAGAATGCAAATATTGTTCAATACGATGTTAACATTGATGAAAACGGGCAGATAAATAAGACAAATCCGATTGATTCTTATTGGCTTTTATATGCTAAAGACGGCAGCCGTGAAGAAATAGGCTCTTTTGAAAAAAAAGCCTACGGTTTCAGCATTAAATACAATGAAGGCGGCTGGTTTGACATGCGGATGAAAGCCGTTGAAGACCGCCCTATAAGGGTTTTGATGGTAAACGGCGAGCCTAGAGCCGAAATAATGATTAACGGAAGAGCTGCATTCCTGTCAAAAATATATATAAATTCAAAAGACAATCTTGTCGGTATCCCAAAAGTAAGCTATTATATTTTGACCGGAAATGACATAGAAACGGGAGAAGAAGCAATAGAAAAAATAGAAGTCAAATAAAGAAAAAGTGAAGATTGAAGAGTGGAGATTGAAGATGTTATGTTTCGGCGAAGCCGAAACCTAGTAAAATATATTTTTGTGAAACAAAAATTCATTATCTTCACTTTTCACTCTTAACTCTCCGCTCTGTAGTTAAAAAAGGAGGAAGCAAAATGAAAAAGGCCAGTCTTGTAGTTGCATTTGCGGTTATGATGGGATTTGCGGGAGCGGCGTTTGCTCAGGAAGAGGAAGCAACGGAAGCTGAAACAAGCGAGATAACAGCGGTTGCCCAGGATGATGCGGCGGAAAAAAGCGCGATAACGGTTTCGGCATCGGCAGTATGCACGGCTATAGCGGACAGAATGCCTGAAGGGACGGCAACGGAGTTCGCGGCAGACACTCCTAAGATTTATTATTGGACAAGAATTGAAGGCGGCGAAGGCGCTGAAATTAGACACATATGGTATGCCGGCGATACTGTAATAAGCGAAGTTCCTTTACAAGTTACGACTCCTTCTTTCAGAACATGGAGCAGTAAGACGGTTTATCCGGGTCTTGAAGGCGATTTGTCGGTTGCCGTTGTTGACGCTGACGGCAATGAGCTGCAAAAAGATACTTTCCAAATCAAGTAATTTGTGTTACAATTTTTGGCGCGGGATATTAGCGGCCGCGTCAAAAATTTTAAAAGGCGGTTTTATGAAAAAAAATTTAGGATTTACATTGGCAGAAGTTATTATAGTTATTGTCATTGTCGGAATTCTTTCCATTATCGCAGTGCCTATATACAGAGATCACGTAAAGAAATCCGTATCCGTTGAAGGTCAGGCGCTTCTTTCGGAAATTATGGCTGCTCAGGAAATTTATTTTAACCGTTACGCATCTTGGTGGGAAGAAAATGTGATAGATACTGTTCAGCAATCTACAAGAATAGGCGTTGATGCCAGAAGAAACAGATATTTTAATTCGTTTAGCTGGACGGGAAGGAGTGATGTTGCCAGGAGCACTGATACTGCCGATCAGATGACGGAATCGTTTAGAATTGTAACAAATGGCGCAACAAATACAAGAGCACAGGGAATATCTTTGACTTTAATTTATAAAAAAGGCACGACTTACCAAATTGTACAGAATTAAATCTGGATTCCTTAAATAAAAGCAAAGCAGGCGGATACTCTTTCCGCCTGCTTTGTTCTTTTGTAAAAATAGCCGGTTGATTTGGCTATTTTTATATAATTTATCTTTTCCGCTTATTTCGGCAACTATATTGCCTTTAATGCCGAGGATGGGATTTGAACCCATACACCCTTGCGAGCACAGGCTTCTGAGACCTGCGTGTCTGCCGTTCCACCACCTCGGCTTTATTATGACATATAGTTTACACTAAAAGATGAAATAAAACAACGGCATACAAACGGCATGTCATTTAAAAATTAAAACTGGACTGAATTTAAAAAGATTTAAAAATTAAAAGTGGACTGGACTATATAAAATACTTTAATCCA
>WRJZ01000054.1 GCA_009778325.1 Candidatus Endomicrobium neocapritermitis
TTTTAGATGTTCAAATCATTAAAAACGCTTTGCTCAAAGGAGTCCACTTTTAATTTTTTAATAGTCCTGTTTTAAAATTTAAATAACATCTGTTTTGCGAAAAACAAATAAAAGATAATAGGTAATAGGTAAAAGGTATTGTGTTTCGGCTTTGCCGAAACATATTGTAGGTTTTCGCTTCGCAAAAACACAAAAACCTTTTACCTATTACCTATTATCTTTTATTTGTCTGTTGTAGGCTTTTAACGCATCAGGAAAAACTTCCAGAACTTTTTCTATCACGCCTTGAAAAACCGAAATAGCGATACCGTAATTTGTCACGGCAGCGCCGGCTTCTTTGGCTTTATTTACTCTTGAGAGCATGGCTTTTCTGTTTAATGTGCATGCGCCGCAGTGAATCACGGCTTTATACTTATTTAAATCTTTCGGATAATTTTGTCCTGAAACAATTTCAAAATCAATATCCTGTCCGGTGTATTCTTTAAGCCATTTCGGAATTTTAACTCTTCCTATATCGTCGGAGGAAGCATGATGCGTGCACGCTTCGGCAATTAATACTTTATCGCCTTTTTTAAGATTTTTAAGCTTTGCGGCGCCTTTTGCCATTTCAACGATATCGCCTTTTTCAGCGCTGAAAAGAGTTGAAAAAGTAGTCACTTTTATATTTTCAGGCGTTTCTTTGACGATATCTTTTACAATCTGGGAATCCGTTATGACAATCTCCGGAGAGTTTTTAAGATTTGCCAAAGCAGCTTTATATTCCGTATTTTTTACAATATAAGCAATCGCGTTTAAGTCAAGAATGCTTCTTATTGTCTGCACCTGCGGCATAATAAGCCGTCCGCGCGGAGCTCCCAAATCTATAGGTACCGCTAAAACGGCGGTTTCTCCGCTTTTTATTATCCGGCTTAATGCCGAAAAATTTTCTATAAAATTTTCAGGCACGGCTTCAATCAGAACTCTTTTCAGTTCATTAAGAAAAACATCCCTGTTTCCCTTTACAGAAAACTCCAAAACATAAGGAGTGAATTTGCGGATATTATTTTTAAATTGTTCCGAAGCTTGTTTTATATCGCTTTTACCGATAACAGCAATCAGCGGCGTTGCTCTTTTTTGCGCGGCTTTAACTATGTTTTCCTCGAATTCGCCGAAAGCATCCGCTTCGCACAGCAAAATTATTATGTCGCTTGCGTCTAAAGCCTTCGTTGTTTTTTCAATCCTTGCGCCGCTGAGCAGCGAGGTATCGTCTATTCCGGCCGTATCCGTTAATGTTACCGGCCCCAAAGGATTAAGTTCCATCTGTTTATAAACCAAATCCGTAGTTGTTCCGGCAATTTCCGAAACTATAGAAGCATCCTGTCCGGTAATAAAATTCATAAGAGAAGACTTGCCGGTATTTATTTTCCCGAAAATTCCTATTTGTATGGTTAATGCTTTCATAGTTTTCATTTTTCTGACTTTACTCTATTCTCTTTTATCTATTATCTGCTTTTAAAGAGTCTCCTTTTGAAAAATCAAGCGCTCTGCCGGTTTTTTTTGCCATTTTTTCCAAATAATCAATAATATTTTCATTTTCTTTAAGACAGCGTTTGCCTGGATAAATCTCATACTGCTTCCTGTATTTATACGGAGTAAAATTCGGCATTATAACGTTTGCGCCTGCCGTTAAAGCGCTTTCTCTCAAATCTTTATCTTTGTTTATGCTTCCCAACGCGGTTGTTGCCGGCAGGTGGGCATTCTTTGTGACAATTCTGGTTAAAGCGACGGTTTTTATCGTAAGGTGAGGGCTGCCGGCAGGATAATTTTTTAGCATGCTTTCGCAATGCGCGATAAACGGATTTATACCTATCATGTCAAAATCTTCTTTTGCAAAAAACATAATATCATTGGCAATATCTTCCGTTGTCTGGTCTTTCAAGCCTATAACTATACCGCTTCCCGTCTGAAAGCCAAGCTTCTTTAATATATGCAAGCATTCCAGCCTGCTGTCAAAACTCATTTTCGGATGAAGCTGTTCGTAAAGATTTTTGTTGCTTGTTTCAATTTTTAAAAGATATCTGTCCGCCCCCGCTTTTTTCCAGCTTTCATAAAGTTTTTGTTCCTGCTCGCCGCAGGAAAGAGTAATCTGTATGTCGAATTCTTTTTTTATTTTTTTCACGACGTGCGTAAGCTTATCCCAATCGTAATCCGCATCTTCGCCGGACTGCAGCACAACAGTCCTGATCCCGGTTTTGTAAACTTCGCGAACGGCTTCAAGAATTTCATCTTCACTCATTCGGTATCTTTCTATCTTTTGGTTTCCGGCATTAAGCCCGCAGTAATAGCAGTTATTTTTACAGTAACTTGAAAATTCGATTATGCCTCTTAACAAAATTCCGCTTCCGCAAAATTTATTCCTTACAGAATCGGCAAACTCTAAAACCGCGCTGCTTTCAGAATACGGAATCTCCAAAAGCTTTACCAAAGAATCAAAAGCTTTTGAGTTAACTTCAAAAACATCCGATAAAAGTTCTTTTATTGAATTCATGATAATAGTTAATAATGAGTAGTTAGTAGTGAGTAGTTGTCGTGTTTTTGCTTCGCAAAAACCTATTTATCAGTTTCGGCAAAGCCGAAACACAATAACTACTCACTACTAACTACTCTCTGCCGTTAAACGTATTCGTCTCTCACGCCTTTATCTATATTTCTAAAAAACTGCCCTAAAAGTTTCAGACTTTTGTCGTCCATGTTTTTTTTGTATTCTTCAATAAGTTTATATCCGGCTTCTTTTACTTCAGGACTTGCAAAATCTTCAAGATACTCTTTTAAAGTTATTAACGCGTTTATATCGCACATATGTTTTATTTCGCCGGGTTTTGCCAAATCCATAAAATGTTCGCCGGTACGGTTCTTGCGGTAACATGCCGCGCAGAAACTTGGGGCATATCCCTGGGCAAGCAAAGAGCGCGCAATTTCGTCAAGCGAGCGCTGATCGTTCAAACTAAACTGTCTGTCCAAATGTTTATTATGTTCGTCCGTTTCTTCATAACCGCCGGGAGTAACTTTTGATTCGGCGCTGACCTGCGAAACGCCTAAATTTACAAGTTCGTCTCTGAGTTTTGCCGTTTCTCTTGTGGACATTATTATTCCGGTATAAGGCACTGAAAGTCTTAAGACCGCCGTTATTTTTTTAAAATCTTCATCTGTCATCTGATAATCCGGGCTGCAAGAGTAATCCGACCCCGGCGCAGGCTCAATACGCGGCACTGAAATCGTGTGAGGGCCTATGCCGTATTTGTTTTCCAGATACTCTATGTGCATAAGCATGGCAAGAATTTCAAAATTCGGTTTATACAGCCCGAGCAGCGGCCCTATTCCTACATCGTCAATTCCCGCGGCAAAAGCATTATCAATTGCGTCAAGCCTTTTGTCAGGGTCGGTTTTAGGGCCGGAGACGTGCAGCCTTCTGTATGTTTCTTCGTGGTATGTTTCCTGAAAAATCTGATAAGTGCCGATTCCGGAAGCCTTGAGTTTTTTAAAATCTTCAATGCTCATCGGAGCGGCGTTTACGTTCACTCTTTTTATTTTATTGCCTTTATATTCGGCTTCATATATCGCTTTGACGGCGTCGACATAATAATCTATATTCTGCCGCGAAGAAGGCGCTTCCCCGGCAACCATCAAAATGCGTTTATGTCCTCTTTTAAGAAGAATTTCCGTCTGTTCTTTTATTTCTTGTATGGAAAGGCGTTTTCTTAAGGCAAGCTTATTGTTTGCGGCAAAACCGCAGTAAAGGCATGAATTCGCGCAGATATTGCTTATATAAAGCGGCACAAACAACACGACCCGTTTTCCGTAAATCGTGTTTTTAACATATGCCGCCGCTTCGTAGATTTTTTTAAGGAGAGTCCCGTCTTTTACCGCAAGCAGCCTCGCGGATTCTTCGAGAGTTAATCTTTTAAGCTGCTTTGTTTTTTCAAGAATTCTTTCTATTTCTTCGGGTTTTGATTCGATTTCAAGCAAAGAGTTTATCTTTGCTTCGTCAATATGCTTCACTTTATTTTCCTTATCCTATAAATGGTGAAGGTTACCAAGAGTATAAAACTATTGAGAAGTTGACCAAGTGTGCGGATCTTTACCTTCTTTTGCCGGTCTATTGCACTTATGCTGCGTTGTATGACCTGAATCCTTTATGCAACCGCCTCGATACCCCTCTTTTACACAATCATCACACAATTGACAACACATAGACTTCATTTTTTTAGCGTTTGATTTCTTTGCTATTTTCTTTTTTGAGGGCGATTTCTTCACGATTTTCTTTTTCGGCGATGTTTTCTTCACGGTCTTTTTTTTCGCTGCTTTTTTACCGACGGCTTTTTTTGCCATAAAATCTCCTTTTTAAACAAAATAACCGCAGACTACTTTGTCTGTTTGTAACTCTTAATAAGTTCCGTGACCTTTTTAGGGTTTAAATCGCCGTGAATTTTTCCGTTTATCATTATGACCGGAGCAAGACCGCACGCGCCGAGGCACCTTGCTCCCTGAAGAGTAAACATCATGTCGGGAGTGGTTTCGCCTTCTTTTATTTTCAATTCGTCTTTAAGCGCTTCCATAACTTCGCCGGCGCCTTTTACGTAACACGCCGTACCGAGGCAGACCGAAATTACGTATTTGCCTCGCGGATTAAGGTTAAAATAATGATAAAAAGTGGCAACGCCCCATATGTGAGCCGAAGGAATATTCATGGTTTCCGATATAAAATCCATGATTTCTTTGCTTAAATATCCGTAAATTTCCTGAGCTTTATGCAAAACCGCAATAAGATAAGAATCCGGATTATCTTTTTTAAGATACTCTTCAATAAAAACTTTCAATTCGTTTTGTTTCGCGTCTGCCATTATTTTCTCTCCTTCGGCGTAATACCTTTCGGAAAATGCTGTTTATAATGAGTATGCAAAAGTTTATGGGCCTTTTCGCTTAAAGGTTTTCCTAAAAATTCCTCATAAAGCTTTTTGATATCCGGATTCTCATGGCTCTTTCTTATCATTTTTCCGCTGTCGGAATCATACAAAGCCTTAGCTCTGAGCTTTAAAAGATTAGCGTCAAAAGGCTCCGAGCCCAACCCCGCATACGGCTGTCCGCCTCCGCCGATACATCCTCCGGGACAGGCCATAATTTCTATGAAATGATATTTATTTTTATCTTTTCTGACTTCATCCAGCAGTTTTGAGGCATTGCCCAAACCGTGTGCAACCGCAAAACGGACTTCCGTACCGCCGACGTCTATCTTTCCTTTTTTTATTCCCGGGATCCCTCTTGCCGCTTCAATGTCTACGTTAGCAAGAGTTTTACCGGTCGCAAACTCGTAAGCCGTCCTCAGGGCGGCTTCCATAACTCCGCCGGTAGCGCCGAAAATTGTTCCTGCTCCCGAAGACATGCCCAGCGGCGAATCAAATTCTTCGCCTTTGAGCTCCGGAAGATTTATCCCAGCGGATTTTAGCATCCAGCCAAGCTCCCTTGTCGTCAGCGCGTAATCCGTCATACGCATGCCGTCGACAAGAAGTTCCGGCCTTTGCGCTTCGTATTTTTTTGCTATGCAGCACATAAAAGCTACGCTTACTATGTTTTTCGGGTCAGCGCCGATTTTTTCGGCAAAATAAGTTTTGATTATCGAACTCATCATCGACATAGGGGAACGGCATGTCGAAACGTTCGGTATTAAATCCGGATAAAACTGCTCCATGGATTTCATCCACGCGCTTGAACATGAAGTTATCATCGGCAGCGTTCCGTTGTTTTTTAATCTGTCCAAAAACTCGCTGGCTTCTTCCATAATCGTAAGATCTGCCGCAAACTGAGTGTCAAAAACATAATCAAAACCGAGCCTTCTTAAAGCCGAAGCAATTTCTTTTTCCCAGTTTTTACCGGGCTTTATTCCAAAGTATTCTCCTATTGCCGCTCTTACCGAAGGCGCTACCTGCGCGACTTTAATTTTCGACTTATCGTTTAAAGCTTCAAAAGTTTCTTTAATATAATCGTGCTCCATAAGCGTTGCCGTCGGGCAAACGTTTACGCATTGTCCGCACGTAGTGCAAACGCTGTCCTTAAAAGACAGGTCAAAAGCCGGAGAAACTCTTGTATTGATTCCGCGTTTCTCAAAATCTATCGCGTGCACATTTTGCACTTCGGCGCAGACCCTTACGCATCTTCCGCACAAAATGCATTTTTCCTGATTGTTCGTTATGCTCGGAGAAGCTTCGTCTTTTTTGTAATGTTTTCTCGCGCCCTCAAAAACTCTGTCTTCAACGCCTACCATGCGCGCCATATTTTGAAGTTCGCATATGCCGTTTCTATGGCATATATTGCAGTCTTGCGGATGATTATCAAGAATCAGCTCCATAATATCTTTTCTGGCTTTTCTTATCGCTTCCGTATTAGTGTGGATTTTCATGCCGTCTTTGACCGGATATGAGCACGAAGCGACAAAATTTTTCATACCTTCGACTTCAACTATGCATATGCGGCAGCCGCCGTAGAGCGATAATCTCGGATGATAACAAAGGCTCGGGATTTTATAGCCTGCCATTATGGCGGCCTGCATAATCGTTATTCCGTCTACTACGTCATAAGGTCTTCCGTTTATATGGACTTTTATCATTATATGTTCTCCAGTACTGCGGAATCTTTTTTAATTGCGTCAAATTTACAGGTTTTATAGCATCTTCCGCACTTAATGCATTTTGCCAAATCTATTTTATGTTTTTCTTTTACCTTTCCTTCAATGGCGTTGACCGGACACGCTCTTTTGCACGCCCCGCATCCTATGCATTTGTCCGTCACATAATAGTTCACCAGCTTTTCGCAGACATTTGCCCTGCATTTTTTCTCATTTATATGCTCTTCATATTCTTGTCTAAAATTTTTAATCGTGCTTAAAACCGGATTCGGAGCGGACTGCCCCAAACCGCAAAGCGAAGCCTGTTTTATGACATTGCCCAGCCTTTCGAGCTTTTCAATATCTCCGTCCTCGCCTTTTCCCTCGGTTATTCTGTCAAGAATTTCAAACATTCTTGTCGTGCCTTCGCGGCAAGGCACGCATTTTCCGCAGGATTCGCTCTGCGTAAACTCAATAAAATATCTTGCGATATTTACCATACATGAATCTTCGTCCATAATAATCATTCCGCCGGACCCCATAATCGAGCCTGCTGCCGCCAAAGACTCATAATCTATCTTTGTATCAAGAAAATCTTCCGTAAGACATCCGCCGGAAGGCCCGCCCGTCTGCACCGATTTAAATTTTTTGCCGTCCGGTATTCCGCCGCCGATATCATAAACGATTTCTCTTAAAGTTGTCCCCATAGGCACTTCGACAAGCCCGGTATTTTTTATTTTGCCGGCCAGAGCAAAAACTTTCGTGCCTTTGGATTTATCTATTCCTATTTTTGAAAACCACTCCGCGCCTTCAATTATAATAGCGGCTATATTTGCCCATGTCTCAACATTGTTTACAAGCGTGGGTTTGGCAAAAACTCCGCTTGCCGCGGGAAAAGGAGGCCTGGACCTCGGCATTCCCCTTTTACCTTCTATTGAATTAATCAGCGCCGTCTCTTCGCCGCAGACAAAAGCGCCAGCGCCAAGCCGGATTTCTATGTCAAAATTAAACCCCGAACCTAAAATATTATCGCCTAAAACCCCTTCTTTTCTTGCGGCGTCAAAAGCTTTATAAAGCCTTTCAACCGCCAAAGGATATTCGGCCCTTATATACACAATTCCTTTTGAAGAGCCGACGGCATAACCGCCGATAATCATGCCTTCGATAATGCTGTGAGGATCGCCTTCTATCGCGCTTCTGTCCATAAACGCTCCGGGGTCGCCCTCATCCGCGTTGCAGACAACATACTTCTCGGGATTTTTTTCTTTTGCGGTAAACTCCCACTTCATCCCCGTAGGAAATCCCGCCCCGCCTCTTCCTCTTAAACCTGACTTTTTTATTTCTTCGACAACATCGGCAGGCTTCATTTCCGTTAAAACTTTTGCCAAAGCTTCGTAACCGCGCGCATTATAAATGTAATCCTGTATATTTTCAGGATCTATCATGCCGCAGTTTCTTAAAGCTATACGCTGCTGTTTTTCGAAAAAATTTACGCCGCTAAAATTATTTTTAAATTTATCCGTTATCATTTTTTCACCCACTCCGATATAATTTCGCCCTTTTTAAGATGCCTTTCTATTATCTGGCGGGCTTTTTCACCGTCAATGCCGACATACTTTACGGTGTCTTTTCCTTCTTCGACGACTTCAACGGTAGGTTCAAGATTGCATCTTCCGGCGCACCCTTTTCTGCTTATAAAAACATCCGGCAGATTTTTCGCTTCGCTTTGAAAAACGTCCATAACGCTTTGCGAGCCTGCCGCAATTTCGCATGTGGCAAGTCCGACATAAACGCGTTTCTTTCTGAAAAAGCCTTCATTTTGCAGCGCTTCTTTTGCTTTTGCTTTTTTTGCTTGTAAAACTTCTTTCGGCGAGGCCATCATTCCTCCGTTGATTATATAATTTTTGTTTTTTGAGGTTTTGAAGCATCAATTCTCGTTGAATTTTAAGTGATAATATAGCATTTGACCGACTTTATTGTCAAACTTTTGTAGAAGCTTAGCAGCTCGGAAGTTCGGCAGCTCGAAGGAACTGTGGTCGTTTTGTCTTTGACATTGCCGTTGTCTTTGCCTAAAGCGTGTCGACATATATAATCGGGATAAGTATCTTTTTTATTTCCAGCACTACTTTTTCCAAATTTTCAGGAATGTCTGTAAGATTATTCTTCTTTAAAAACGAAGACCATTGTTTCAGCTTCAGAGTGTCTTTATAAAATTTCTCTGAAAATACTTCAGGTTCGGCGGTTAATTCTATGCCTCTGTTATGAAATGTTTTCTTTATGGCTTGCTTTAGGGCGGCAGAATCAACAGAACAATTTTTCAATATGGTATAAACGTCATAGAAGTCCTTCATCCTGCTGTTAATGAAGCCAAGTTTTACCATAGCCTCAAACTTTTCAGCAATGACGACCTCCAGCGGATAGCCTTTTAATTTAATTTTGTCTTCGGAAAGTATAGACGGAAATATAATATCCTGTTTGGCCGGATATATAACATCCCCAAAACCAAAATCTATCTGAACCTGTTGTTTTATCTTACCTAAAACGCCTGTAATTTTTATCCTTATGCCTTCGTAATCTGCATCTTCTTTTATTCTCTCCGAGGTTATTGCAGCGGGATTAAAGACAATTCCGTCCGGCAGGCCTATATCGGCTATTTCTTTAAAAATAGATTCTATTTTTTTCGCGTCGCTTTTTAATTTTTCAGCCAAAAAGTCAATATCAACGGTAGGACGCGACGTCGGTACGTCTATAACAATCAGGAGGAGCCCGCCTTTCAATACAAAACCGGTCTTATATTTGGAAACAGAAAGCCTATAAAGCAGCCTTTCCTGAAAATATCGAAGTAAAATGTTATTAAAATCGACATCTTTCTTTTTTGCGATATTTAAAAGTTTTGCTTTAACGGAAGCGGCAATGTTAGAAAGATTTTTATTTCTCATACCAGCGCCATAAGCCAGGGTTCCATAATTTTTTTAACTTTCAGTTTCTCGGACATCTCATACAGCTTGTTTATATTTTTATCCTTGCGCTTCATATATTCTACAAGGCATTCTTTGGCAATATCCATACCCATTTGGTTGCGATACTTGAAAGCATCGCAAATGGTGCGCTCCGCGTTATATATTTTGAAACTATACTTGCCTTCTTTAACTTCCATAACACCATAGTTAAAAAGAGATTCGTTTATAAAAAGGATATTAGTCGGAGGATAAAGAAGTTTAGGCGGACGTTCAGTCCTGTTTATTGCGATAGTGACTTTTGACGGCAGAAAAGTTGTGAGCTTATGGTATACCAAGGCGGAAAACCCCGCAATAACTACACGCGGATAGGCAACGGATATGTCAACAAAACTCTGGTTCTGTCCAAACATGTCAAACTGTCTATAAAGCCCCTGCTTTATCTTTATAATTTCATCATTATCGCAGAGGGTTTTTATATCGTTACTTCTAAGCCCCATTGCGGTAAATTCTTTAGTTGTTATATAACCTTTAAATTTTTTCATAACTCATCTTGCTTAAACCGTATGCAAATTATAATAAATGCAGACGGTTTAAGCAAATACAGATGAATAGAAGTTGAGAGGTTGAGAAGCTGAGAGGAGCTGTGGTCGTTAAAGTATTTACCTTTGCTCAACTTCTCAGCTTCTCAACTTCCCAGCTTCCGCCGTTATTGCAACTTTTGAAATTTTTGTGAAAAAGGCGTACTTGTATTGTATTATCGCCTAATATTGGCTATATTTATTATGGTATATTGGCTATGAAAAATAAAATTGTTTCTCTTTCCATTGTTTTATCGTTTCTGGCGTGTATAGTATGCACGCCGGCGCATATATTTTTGCAAAGCTTTTACCAAAGAAGCAGCATGGCTTTTAAAACAATTGATATTCAAGGCGCGGCAAAAAACTTTGTATTTTCAGCTGAAAAAATCGCCGGACTTGATGATTTTACCCAAAATATTAAAACTCCTAAGAAAACAGTATTTGACTTTGAAGGCAATTTGGCATTATTATCAGCCAAACAGGAACAAAAATTCATTTTAGCACAAAGCGGCATAAGCGGTGATTTTCTGAAACATCTTGATTTTTCAAATGGTTTTTACTTTACGGATATTGACCGGCACCGATTGCGAACGCACACGAATGCTGACATCGGAACTCTGTTTGTTTTTTTCATACTTATATATATAGGTATGCTTAGAGGCATTTATTTAAATAAAAATATATTATTGCTTCAAAATAAAAAACCTCTGTTTGCGTAAAACAGAGGTTTTTTATTTTGAAGCAGAAGCTGGGAAGTTGGGAAGCTGAGAAGTTGAGCAAAGACAAAAATGTCAGAAGATGGGATGCAGGGATGCGGGGAAGTTGAATAATGTCTACGACTTAAACTACCACAGCTCCTCCCAGCTTCTCAGCTGCCCAGCTCTCTAAGCTTCTAATTGGAGAAAATTATGAACATCAAGAAATTTACATCACTGCTGACAATGTTGTGTTTCCTTGTGACGTTCGCGGGGCAAAATCTCGCGTGGGCAACGCAGGAGACGTCGTCAGGCAAAATAGGCTCCGCCGAATTTAAGAAAATTTTTGAAAACATTCCGCTAATTCCGACACAATACGGAAAAGTTACCTCTGTTTCCGATTTAGGCGGCAAAAGCATAGTCGTAAACATTCAAGACCTTCACTGCCATCCGGAAGCGCAGAGAAACATAAGCAGAATTATAGAAATTCTTGATAAAAACTATAAAGTCCGCAGCGTGCACGTTGAAGGAGCATACGGCAAAATCAGCACGGAATGGCTTTCCGGAATACAGGACAAACAGTTGAGAGATTCTCTTGTCGAACAGATGTTAAACGACGGAAGGCTTAACGCGGCCGAATATTATGCGGTTAAAAACGATAAAAAAGATTTTTTATTCGGTATAGAAAATAAGCAAATTCATGAAGACAATATTAAGAGGCTTGCGTATATTTTGGATAAGCAGGAAATATACGACGAACTGCTTGCCAAAATTCAAAACAATCTAAATTTTTGGGACAGCAAATATACCAATATCCGCAACAAACGTTTTAACAAAACCCTTGAAAAATATCACAGCGGCAAAATGAAAACTGACAAATTTTACGCGATTTTAAACAAGTACGCCAACAAAATCAACTCGAATCCGGAAAAGTATAACAATGTTCTGCCGATAAATACCTCTAATTATCCCAACATACAAAATTTCATGTTCGTGACAAAAGCAAATGCGGACTTGAACATGAAGAAAGTCCAACTCCAGCTGCAGGCAATTCTTTCTTATTTAAAAGCAAAACTTCCCCCTCAGGCATTCCAGATATTTCTGGATGAAACCGATAATTTCGCAAATATAGACAGACTTGCCGCCGCTCTTTCAAATTTCAGCACAATGTTTGATATCAACCTCAACGCCCATTACTCTGACCTAAATACTTTCTTTAAACTTCAGACATTAAGCAGAAATATTAATCCGCTGGATTTAATAGCGGAAGAAAGACACCTGATTGAAAGACTTCGGACTGCGCTGTCTTATGATCAGACGGAAAACGAAATAGCTTTTATGAGCGATTTTTACGGCTACTTCAGGGATTACATGAAAAATACGCTCATGTCCGATGATTTAGCTTATTTAGCCGCGCGCTTGGACAAGTTTAGAACGCTTTACGCAAAATACGCGTTTGTCAACGACTTAAAATCCGTTGAGCAAGACTTTGAAATTCTCAACGCGTTCCATAAAATAAATGAGGACAGAAACGATATTTTCAGCGACAATATATTCAAATACTGGCAGCCAAAAGATACAGGCAGCGCTAAAAGTATCGTTACAAACAATGCCGACGACATATTTAAAAACGCCGAGGAAATAATAGTTGTAGTCACCGGAGGTTTTCACAGCCCAGGATTGAAAGACATTCTCGCAAAAAAGGGCATTACAGACATTATTATAACGCCTACGGTAACAACAGACACTAAACGCGCCGAAGAAATTTATGAAGAAATAATCAGACAGCAGAGTATATTTTTAAGAGAAACGCTTGCTTTTGGAATCGCATCGCAGGCAATTTCACAAGAACAATTTGAAATCCTTGTTACCGCGGGAATATCTTTAATGAAAGACGTGCGGTATTCGCCGGATAACATCAAAGCTCTTATGGATAATTTAAAATCCATTAACCCGGAGTTCAAAATTGAAAACGATACCATAACTCTTCCTGCCGACAAAGAGAAAATAAAAAGAAATACCGTAAAAATCATAAATAAAGACGGACGGATTGCGCTAGACCTTAGGCGATATAATAATCCGGCTAAGACAGAAAAAGATTATAAATCCGCCATGGACGAAGTATTTAAACTTATTCGACATTCCATTCTCACTCCCAATTCCGCAATAAGAATTTTAAATCCGGATATTGACGGTTTTGTAACCGGCTTTATTAATTTTGCCGAGAAAAACAGATTCTATAACTTTTTAAACGGCGACGGGTTTGAAATGAATGTCGCGGCTTTTATAGCGCAGAACAAAGAAGTAAAATACATTTATGGAATCAACATCGAAACATTAGGAAGACTTCCGCTCGAAATGCAGCGAGCGTTTTTGGACGCTCATAACAAAGAATCTGAAAAAGCGATCCTACGCATCATGCCGCAGAAAAAAAATACTCAGCAGAATTTTTTCAGAAGAGCAGCTGCTATTATTATATTCGTATTCATGTACCTTTCCTATTCGCCGACCACGTCGCATTCGTCCGAAATGTTTATAAATCGCGAAGAAGTTTTTATCCCGCGGCAGACGCCCGTAAATATTGCTCAAGCCGGACAAGCTGCAGAATATCAGAAAACTGCAAACGAAACTATAATAACCATGCCTGCGCAGAGAATCGTCGAATCTTTAAGCCAACACGGATATTTACAGACTCCTTCGCTTATTTCTGAAAAAAACGTTCGCAGATCAATTGAAAAATCAAATGAAGACAAAAGGCAAAAACAGGTAAATGCCGCATATGATATTTTGCAAAAAAACGGAATAATTGAACCCGGAAAAAGATACCCCGTGCTGTTTCTTGAAAACCTTGACGCTCCGAATATGGATTTTGCAAATTTCGACGGCAGATTCATAGTAGTGCCCGGAAAAAGTTTTGACAAACTCAACAATGAGCAACAGATGGATTTTCTTATAGTAAAAATAGCGCACGAAGCAACTCATCTCAATAATAACAGAGAACTGTTGCTCATTACGGACGAAGCCAAAGCTTTCAGGGCGACAACAGAATCTTTAAAACTTACCTCAACGGCAACGGCGGATGGATTAAAATATCAGGAATTCGTGGCAAGAGCTTTTGAATTTCTGACAAATAACCAAAGAGACGTTTTAAGAGTATTTGATTTTTATAAAGAAGAAGAAGATTTCAGCCAACTTTATTATTCCGACGTAACGGTAGCGCCGATGCATAATTCTAATCCCGGCGTGATTCCAATATCGGACACAACCATAATCATAGAACTTTTTAAAACAGACTCGAAAAAAGACATTAAATTTCGTTTCGCAATCGACACAAAAACCAATGAAATAGTTCACGTTGAAGTCATACAAGGCGACAGCCGTGAAATTTTCATGCCTAAAGACAACAGCATACTGCATTTGCAACCCCAACCCGCCCCGCAAATGACAATGGTTTGGCTAAAATGGATTTTTAAAACATTTAATGTTTCAAAACCGACGCAGGAAAAATGGGTTAAAAGAATAGAAACGCCGATAATGGTTTTGGGCGATTGGTTCCCGAAAGTTCAGAAAGGGTTTTTATTTTTACATTCAGAAGAAGACAGGGAAGCCGTGGAAAAAGCTTTATCTTCGGAAGGAGGTATTAATTCACAGACAAAACAAGCTTTTAGGGCGGCAAAAAGCAAAATTAATTTTCCGATAATAAAACAAATAGCAGATTTAGCCGTAAAAATAAGAGCGGCATTTATAATAACTGCAGCATTACATATTGATTTTAACAATAAGGAAACTGAACGTGTTAACGAAATAGAAAAAATTTTAATTGACAAGCTTCAACCTGAACAATTCGTTAGCTTAGATTTTACAGATATAGAGATTGATAGGTCAAAAACCATGATAACAGGATTCACAAATTCTAATGATTCCAAAAATTCTGAACAAAAAAAAATGGATGCCATTGACGCGGGAAAGCCTGTGTTAATATCGTTGGTATATGACAGAAATAAAACAGAAGAAGGCGTCGTAGATGAAGCCGGAGGTGAAAAATTTCAAGACGTAACAAACAGGGTTTTAGATAACATTGTAGAAAAATTCTATAAACTGAGAATAGAAGGAACCGCTGAATCGTTTAAAGAAATGATTAAAAACGCTTTTATACACGGCAATAATGCGAACCTTTCAAAAAAAATATTCATTTATTTCGATGGAAAAGATATTCTTATAATTAATGAAGACAGTTCTAAAGTTAAAAATCTTGAAACAACGTCTAACATTTCTAAATCCGGCATGTATGGGCTTGGGTATGGATCAATACAGGCCGGTCGTAATGTTAGTATGAAGTGGGCAAGAATAAATATTGGAAATGATAAAAACATATTTATTACGGCAGGCACTCCTTACACTATTGGTTCTAATGGATTAGAAAAGAAAGAAGTAGGAGAACAAGCATTAAAAAAGATAAGCCAAACTGCAGCGTGGAAAGAGCCTAAAGAGCTTCCTAGAACTGACAACGCATACAAGCTTCCCGAAATGAAAGAAGGCGGGAAGGTGTATTTTGAAGGTTATAAAGACAGCGATGAAGATTTTCCTATTATTTTTATCTCAAAACAAAACGGCAAGTTTATAATCCACAATATTTCTGACGGTTTTATAAATTTGCAAAATGAAAAATTTGAAATAAGAGAAGAAAACGGAGCATATTATTTAGTTACTACTCATAGATTTGATCATAATTATAAAGTCAATATTACTGCTGTCAATAAAACTATAAGCATCAAAACTTTTGATTTGTCAACCGGAAAATATGATTTTGAACGTATAGGGAACAATAAAGAAAATATTGAGTATTTAGAAGAATACTTTTTAGAATTTTTATCTTCAAAAGAAGGAAAAACCTATGCTTATTATGACAATGAAGAAAGTTACAAACGTATTAATGAATATTTTAACAGGGTAAAAACATTAGAAAGTAATTTAAAAGATAAGAATATACAAATTACCAAAAGATTTTTTTATATGGGCAGAAATATAGTCGAAATACAATATGATAACGGCGAAAAATATTTATTTTATCAATCCCGTCGCGGTACCGGTTTAAAAAATGAAGGAAATTGGTATCCATTAATAGGTATTTCCATGGAATCAGGTTTCGAAGACAACTTAAAGGGATGGTTTGTAAAGTTCGGAGAGCGTGATGATATTATATCAGGTGTGGACGATTTATACGGCAGTTCTGCTTTTGCGCATACTGTCAAGTTGTTGGCAGAAGATGACGCAAAACTTAAATTATCAACTGGCAGAGGAATAGCCAATCAGTCCGACCAACTCACAACTCCGTCAACCGTTGAACGGCTTGCAAAAATCGGAATAAAACAAAATGTTGACGAAAATAGCGGGCAGGCGGCCTTTGCATTTCTTGTTTTTGACTCTCTCACTTCAATGGAGATTGGCAGCGACATGGACGCGCTAAGAAATGAACGGCAAAAAAACGATATTTTAAAAGCTTTGCCGGAAAAAACTCAAGAAGCCTTTAAAATGCTTGAAACCGCAAAAAAAGAACTTTCTGAAAACAATTTCGATCAAGTAATTGCCTTTATACAATCTCAGCTCAAAAATTTGAGTAAAAACATCGAGTTCGAAAAAATCGATATAACCTCGCCGAATACTCTTTTACTTATAGCCGCATTAGAATTAATGACCGGCTATTTATTGCAAAATCCTCAAAAAACAGCAGTTTTTAATGTATCGGATATGTACAATGTACTTCATTTATATATTTATCTTTCCGAAAAGTACGCTAACGGATTGCTTCTGTCGAACTATCTTATGACAAAAGGAGCTTCGGGTTTTGTTGACGTATTTATTAATATGTTTCCGGTTCTTGGCCATACGCTTGCAAAAAAAGCGATGGAGTTTTTCAAAAACAATGTTTTCCTGCTGGATAACGAGTACGGAGAGAGCGGAAAAATCCCTCAGATTTTTCTCGGCAATCTGGAAGCCCTTTACGGGTTATTTAAAAATGACGATAACGCGGACAATGCGCTGATACGTTTGTTAAATGACTCTTCGCTGAAAAATCAGGATATTATAGATAAAGTGAAAGCTTTAAGAATAAAATTGGTTTCCGCAAAACTGGATTCTCTTCTTGATAAAAAATTTAACATGACGCAAAAAATCCCAAGCATAGACGATTATGATGATGCTGAAAATTATCAATATCTGCTTTATAAAATAATTAACGATATTTCCTATAATTTAAAGATTTTACGCGATTATGGAATTCTGCCTGACGAAAGCAAACTAAAAAAAGCCTTTCCTGAAGGCGAGTATGAATATATTGACATACTGTCTCATAAAAACGACAAAGATTTTTTACTCGGCGTAATTGAGAACAAAGAAAATAAGCACTCTATTCACCAAAGGCTTTTCGCCGCCATGTATTTCAAAGCAAATCGTGAATTTGATTCGGAAGGCGGACTTACGGATAAAGATATAGAGTCGCTCGCGCAAGCATACCGCGAAAATATTAATTCGTTTAAAGTCAGCAATAATTTTGACTTGCAGGCTTCAATAATGGGAACTCATCTGCTTCTTTCTCGGGAATTAAACATTACCAAAGAACACGAAGATTTAAGATTTTCAAGAAATTATAAAAATTTATTTACAAAAATGTCATCTGCCATTATTGTTGGAGACCCGAATAATAATAAGAAGATAGCGGCTAATGAGACTTTGATGTTTACGCGTAAATATGTATCGCCTGACGCAATCGCGCATGAACTGGGACACTATTACCTATATATTTTGTCTAATTACTCTGATATAAGCATGCTCAATGAACTTTTTGCATATACAATACAAGGTTATATTGCTGTAAATATAATGAAAAAAATTCCTTTTTTCGCCGAAAATTTTATGACTTTAAAATTTGGAGAAGACGGCTTCGATGAACAAGAAATTCATAGCGCTGCAAAAGGATTTATTAACAGTATCTCTGCAGCATTTAAAGCATTGAACTATCCTTTTTCATTGATACATCTTTCTCAGGCAATAGTTGAATTTGCGAAAAATGACAAATCCGTCTACGCTTCGCAAAGCGTTTTCATTCGAAAATTTTTGGAAGCATATTCAAAATTTCTTAAGGAAAATTTTAACCCGGATCTTAATCCGGAAGATTTTATAAGAACTTTCAGCCTTATTGAACCAGACCTTGGCAGAGATATATCCGAGAAAAGCCGACTTGTTGATAATATTACTGCTTCTGAGAAGCTGGAATCGCTTCTTAATGACAAAATAAAATATTCAAAAGAAATCCCGAAAATTTCTTACGCGCCAACATTCTCGGACCCTACCGGTGAAAATACAGCATTTGATTATCAGGATAATTTGAACAATACAGTTGAAGAAATCGCAGATAACCTTGGAGCTCTTTATGAATACAATAACTTTGACGCGATCCCTCACGAAAATATAAAACGGCACTTTCCTAACATACATAAGGCTTTTCCTAACGGGGAGTATGATTATCTTCACATTTTAGTTAACAGAGAAAATAATGTATATTTACGGAAAGTTTTTAACGACAAAACTAAAGAGTTGAAATACAGGCTTTTTGCCATGATGTATCTAAAGGCAAACGGACAAACTATCAGCGATACAGATACCGTTTCAATAACGAATGAGTTTGAGAAAGTTGTAACTACATTTGAAATCGGAAACAATTTTGACTTGAGAGCTGCTGCCATGGGCACGCATCTGTTTCTAACGAAAGAATTTAAGTTTATTGCCGTCAATCAGTATAATGATCTATTTAAAAAAATAGCATCCTCTATAATTGTCGCGCAGGCGGAACATGACAAAGTTGGAGCTAACTCAAGACTTATTTTCACAAAAGCATCTGCCGTAATCGACATTATTGCCCATGAACTCGGACATACTTATTTGGAGTTTCTTGTTCCAAAACTTGACATAATAATAAGCAAAACCGATAGAACGTTTCACGAACTCTTTGCCTTTACTATCATGGGAGTGATTGTTGAAAAGCTCGGAAATCTTCAACCTTTCAAAGGATATAGCATGAATTTTCTTTTATATAGCAACACTGAACAGCCGGAACAAAATATTCATGCTGCGGTAGGAGGTTTTTTAAATACGGCTTGGACAGTATTTAAAGAACTCAATTATATTTTTTCATTGCCTCATCTTGCGGAAGCGATTATTCAGTTTACAAAAGACACCCGGTACGAAGACTACACAACGCAAAGCTCGTTATTTACCGCTTTTTTGGAAAACTACGCGGATTTTATATCAAATAATTTTCCTGAAACTAAAACAGATAAAGAATATTTTTTAAACCTGTTTAAACAGCTTGAAGGAACAGAGCTCGGAAAGCTGATATTACAGAGAAAGCGCCTCATTGAAAATATGTCTTCAACGGAAAATTATAAAAATTATGCACTTGACTTATCGCTGGCAGAGCTTAAAGCTGCCAAATATATTTCTAAAGATACAGAACGTCTTTTCCAATTCGGTTTTCATCCGGATGAAATAGAATATTTATATATAATGAAAAACAATAAATCTCCGAATGAGCTTAAAAATATAATTAATGATTCTTCAGCTGACATTAAGCACAGGCTTTATGCTTTGGCAATGATAAGAGAGATTGGCAATACTGAAGATTTCAGCGAGCTGATAAATATAAATGAATTTATCAATAAATTTAAAAACCGCGAAATAGAAATTAACAATATATTCGATTTCAAGGCAGTCGCTGCCGGGCTTCATGAAGCCGTAATGTCTGGCAAGAACCAAAGAGATTTTTTTAAAGATTCCGCAAACACTTATAGAAGTATTCTTTCGTTAGCCTTGATAAACAAAGGCAATATCGACAGACGTAATCGCTCTCAGTATTTATATGTTACGGATTTTTCAGAATACAGCCTTATGGAAGCTTTTGAAAACCTGTATTCTAAAGATGCCGTCAATCCACGGGTTCATTCTGAGCTGAGAGATATGCTTGGCAAAATTTTTAATTCTTTCGATGCTCTTGAAAATTTTTACAGGCTTCTGACAGGGTATCAACCGTCAGATATCAATATTTCGAAGCAAAATATTGCTTTTGATTTTTTGGTTTTCGATACTCTTACCTCAATGGATATTGCAAGATATTCCGATATACTTGATACAAATACGCTTTTTAATGAACTCAGACCGAAAAAAGACAAAATTCTTTCAATGGTTTCAGAAAAATACAGGACAGATTTCAAAATGCTGGAAACCGCGAAAAACAAGTTTGAAGCAAAAGCAAGAGGTGAAAACGTCAGCGACGAAGACATAAAAAACTCATTTGAAGCCGTTTCGGATTATGTAAAATCTTTTGCGTCAAAAGACGCCGCGGCTAAAATTAAAGCGGATTTAAACTCGCCGGACTCGTTTTTATTTCTTGCTTCCGTGGACATACTTACAAATTATTTTTTTAACCCTTCAGTACAGGAAAAATCTTTTGGCGATTTAAAATTTACCCAGAAACAGCTTGATTATATATGGTCTGCCTTTGTGGAATTATCGAAAAACAATGAGAAGGGATTTGCTCTTACAAATTATATTAATGCCGGCGTCATGATAAATTTTATGGAGGCTTCCAATAATAAGAAATTAAACGAACATTTCAGACAATCCCAATCTTTCTTGTTACTTAATAAAAACTTAACTTTGCTGGATGAAATATATCCCGGAAACCAAAATATACCGGATTCGCTTAAAAAAGACTTTATAGATTTTTTCGGACGCGCCGGCAAAAAAATAATGCAGTTCACCCAGCTTGAAATATTTGAAATTATAATCCCGCGCAAATTTACAAATCCCGAAATACCAAAAATTATGGAAGAAGCGGTAAGCAATGTTTTAAGAAAAGATAAAGCCGGAGAACCGGACGGCTTTTTGTCGGCGCAGATTGCAAAGATTGATATTAATCCCGCGCTGCGCGAGACATTAAAAATGTTTGAAAACGCGAAAAAACTTTTTTCGGCTGCAGGCGCGCAGGTAAATGTACAGGAAAGCGAAAAAGCTCTTAATGAAGTTACTGCTTATCTCCAGGCATCTATGAAGTCATTGACAGTGTCAATGTTGAAAAATAGAACTTCTTTAAATATTGAGTCTGCAGACACGCTCCTGCTTCTTAGCGGATTAGATACGCTGTTTACTTATTTTTCAAATCCGGATATGCCTAAGAAAGATTTCAAATCAGAATCGTTTTTCCCGAACAGACCGGCATTTATGTATATATGGATAGAGGTGTTTACTAAACTGGCAAAAAACAACAAAACGAATTTTGTTCTTCATGATTTCATTTATCTGAATCTTATGAAATCATTTACGAATATAACAGGAGAGCAAAGAGATGAATTTGCCATTCGAACGCAGGAAATTTTTGCAGAGAGGATTAATTTTATTGATGCGTCTTACGGCAAGGATGAGACTATACCTCAAGAGATAGAAGATGGCATCAGAAATTTCTTCTTTTCTACCTATGATTTTGCTCCGGGATTTAAAACGCAAATTGGCGCATTAGAAAAACTTATAGACAGCGGCGCTATAAAAAATCAACATCTTTTAAAGATCATGCGCAAGATTGCAGAAGACAGCATTCAAGACAAAAAGAAAAACGCATCGTCAAATATCGACGCTTATCTTAACGCCAAGATTGAGTTTGTTAAAAATATGCCCATAGTCAATACAACTGCGTCCGCGGAATACAGTTTTTTGTTAAATAGAATAGATAATGATATAGCCGACGCTATCAGGTTTATGACAGAAAACGGCGAAGAAATGAACACAGACCAGCGCGGCCTGTTTAATAAAGCATTTCCATCTAATACCGCTAAATATTTTGAAATCCTCAT
Organism: Candidatus Endomicrobium neocapritermitis; assembly: GCA_009778325.1. GTDB lineage: Bacteria > Elusimicrobiota > Endomicrobiia > Endomicrobiales > Endomicrobiaceae > Endomicrobium_B > Endomicrobium_B neocapritermitis. Next base: position 21,772 of record WRJZ01000054.1, read on the forward strand.
CAACAGAGATGATGAGGATTATTTGCTTAAAATATTTAAAAATGAAAAAGAAAATCTAAAAATGCGGCTGTTAGCGCTTCTTTATCTAAAAATTAAAGGCAGTCCGGATAAGGATGTTAAAGATCCTGCCGCATTTATCAAAAATTTTGACGACGAAATACTTTCGATGACAGCAGAAAACAACTATGAATTGAAAGCAATATTGATGGGCACGCATATTCTGCTTATGAATAATCTCGGTATTCCAAAGAGCGTTGAAACAGAAAAATTTCCTTACGGCGTATATTACGATACTCTTTTTGAAAAAATGGCGGCTGCCGTTATCGTAAACCTGCGGCCAACTGCGAATGACAAAGGACATACAACGGCAGGCTCGGGGTTTGACTTTACTATAGATCACACTCAGGCAAGCTACGCCGCTCATGAGCTTTTTCATAACTATCTGTTTATTCTGGCTCCGGACCTGCTTTTTAAGTTCAATTCGGATGAAATAGGAACTTTACATGAACTTTTTTCTTTTGCAGGGCAGGGCTTTATAGATTCATTAATGGGAAAAATATTGCCTTATAAATATTCGTATTTAACTCTGCATTTATTTTCCGATAAGCAGCAGGAACCTATGGGCGAGCATAGCGCCGCAATGGGTTTTATAAATATTTTACAGAATGGAGTTAAAGCGGCAAGCGCTGAATTCATGTGGACTCATCTTACCGAGGCTATACTAAAATTTGCCGTAAGCATTAAGTCTGTGAAGGACTACGAATCACAGAAAGCTCTTTTTGAAAATTTTACGGACAAATTCAGCGATTATATGTTGTCTAGGCCGGGAATATTCAAAGATTTCAATAAAGAAGCATTTCTTGATTTTGTTAAGAATTATACAACGGGCGAACATGATTTGTCTCTTATGAACCGGAAAAATTTTATAAGCAACAGACCTTCAACGGATAATGCCGGACATTATGCGGACGAGCTGTGGCTGACTGATCTAAATATAGCCAAGAATTACGATTCCTATTCTGAGGAACAACTTAAAGGAGTTTTCCCCAATACCGAATTCGGATATATTAAAAATGTAATGCGCCATATGAAAAACGCTAATACGCTGGCAGACATCGCAAACAATAAAGATACGGATATTATGCACAGATTGTTTGCTTTTAATTTACTTACAGGCGTGTATATGGCAGATATCGAAGAATTTGATGATTTGATTGATGAGTTTATGGAAAATCTTAAAAACGGAGAAATATCAATAACAAATGATTATGATTTAAGGGCTGCTCTTACCGGACTAAACGCTTTTATGCTGCGCGATATTGACATTATGAAAGATTTAAACGGTATTGAACGTAATGAGCAGGCGCGCAATCAGATACTTGAGAATATAAGTCAGACATTTGCATTAATTATGTCGGCAACTTTTATAAACAAAGGAAGTAAAGAGATTCCAAGAAATCTATACATATATCTGACAGATACTTATGCAAATAGCATAAAATCAGTTCTTACGGATCAATATTCAGTTTTCAGTGGAACCGATTTCTATAATAATCTTTTGAAAAAAGTTGAAAATCTGCCTATTTATAATAAAGACGGAGCTGTGAGAGAAGGTACGGAACAGCTTCTTAACAACCAGCTTTATCTCGAAAATCCTGCTAAGGTCGAAAGACAGAAGTACGAAGATTCGCAAGCACGGCAGCAATCTGACGACGAGCTTGCAAACTCTCTTTCGGAAATTATGAACCCTAAGAGAGTAGAAGAACTTCCAAAGGCAATGTCTGTATTCGAAATACCTATGCTTGCAAACGGAGAAGGCGTACCCATAGATTTTGTTATTTCGGAAAAAATAGGCGCAAATAAAATTATAAATGTAAACGGCGAAATAAAACTTGAAAATCCCGAAACGGCGCATTTATTTGAAATTACAAGAGGAATAAACGGGAAATACTATCTACGTTCTCCGGGTTCTTTTTTACGTTTTGGCGAAAAAACCAAAGCAGCGCCTGCTTTGGCGCAGACAACGCGCAAATCAAGAGCTCCGGAAACAATTTCTCAAAAAGACACGGATTTGATAAACTTTCTTGCGCACAAAAATATGGGGCCAAGATTGATTGCTCCCGCTGTTTTCATTATGAATTTGCCTAAAATAGCGGCAAACTTTTTATCATCGTTATTTTCCGATGAAGCCAAACAAATAATCGTAAACTCTCATTTTATAGAGCAGTCCGGCATAGTAGACGCCGTAAGAGAGTTTGGCGCTGCGGCTACTTTGACAACAGAAGGCTATGTCAATCTTCCCGTGTATGTTATAAAAGGACAAGGCATTCCTAAAGATTACCCGGAGCTGAATTTTGTTCCAAGCGGCAGAAGCGGTTTATGGACAGGAAGGTCACAGGGCGCCATTGTTGTATATGCAGACACTTCGCTTGATGAATCTATAGCCGCCGAGCTTGCTTCCAACAGAAAAATCAATACAATTGTAAAACAAATTGCCGGAACATCCGCAAACTTGAGGAATATTTCGATTGAATGGATAGAAGTTGACCATTCGGACGCGCAAAAAGCAATAACTTATTCTGATAACGGTAATGTCCAGGTTGGATATAATCTGTTTAAAGACATGCTTGAAAAAGGTAAAGTCGCGGAATATAACGCTTCTTTAAGAAAAACTAAGAACACTGACGGTTTTACTTTCGCGAAGGGGCTGCTGCATGATATTGATAAGGTGAAAACCAGAGAAGAATTCATTGAAGCTCTTGAACAACAGCAAAAAATAGGAAACGGGCAGATTGTAATAGACGAAGCATTGGCTCGAAGCATTATAAACGAAATAGGGATACAGCGTTTCTTGGAATTTTTAAACGCTGCAGGAAAAGACGGCGTTCATGTATTTCTAAATTTAGTATCTCGGGAAGTACCGAACGATCTCAAAAATGCTGGATTTGCCGGACATATCCTTACAAACGCTGAAGGTAAAATTGAAATTCATAATTATGCTCTCGGATCTGTTTCAACCGTTACAAAAGCTAAGGATTTCAACACTCTCGAAGAGCTTGAAGAACAAGTAAGAACCGCTCCTCCGGGCTATTTCATGATAAGCAGCTCGCAGTTTAACAATGCAATAACATCTGAAAAAAGCGGATTATTCATATCGCAGATAATAGAAGCTATTTCCAGCATGAAAATATTAAAGATGTTTACGCCGGAAAAAATGACGCCTGATTTTGCTTTAAACGCGGCAAGAAATTTTGATATTAAAGATATGCCGCAAATGAGCCCGGAACAAGAATTAGAGGTAGCTATTGCTTACGATGCCGGCAATTATAGAGAAATCATATCAGCACTTGATTTGCCTCAATCCCACCCTATATCTGTTTACATAACGAAATTGGAAAGCCAGACAAGTCAGATGAAAGAGATTGATAAAAAGGAAACGTACGATGCATTTGTTAGCGGTCTAATCGAAAAAATACTTACGGCAAAGGCGCTAAGAAAAGCGCATAAGCCGAATGGCCTTCAGGATAAAAATTATGAAATTATTTTGGGACGCGCTTTAGTTTTTCAGATTTGGGAAAACGCAGAAGGAAAGGGCTTAGAAATCAGCGAAAAACAGTTCACGAGTAATTTGACAAAGAGACAAGCGGAAAATCAACTCTACGCAAAGATTCAAGAATTAATGCAGACTGCTTTCGGAGAAGATACGGAAAAGACAGCTAAAGTTAAAGCGATAAATTCAATTATAGAACTTATACCGCCGATAGCCGAAGAAAGAAGAAAGAATTTGACAAAAGACGATATCAAACCGGATTTCAGCATGAAAGATTACGAAAGCATATTGTCTGCAGCGTAACGGCAGATAATTGAGAAAAGATAAAAAGTAATGTCAGAAAATAGGAAAAGCAGCATAGGCGCATTAAAACAAACTTGGCAAACGGATGAGTTAGCGTCTTTTGTATGCTAAAGGCCGAGGCGGAGTAAAGACATAAAACCGGACGATAACAAAAATTTTGTTATTGTCCGGTTTTCTATTGTTGCTGAATCTTTTTGTGTCTTATTTATCCAACTCTCCTTATTTTTTACTTACTGAAATAAAATTTACATAAATAAAGTTTTACAAATTGAAACTGTATATATTTTTTTACTATAATACATCTATGACAAAATTTGGCAAAACGATTATTCCGTTTGAGTATCGTCCCGAACCGCACGAACTTGATACGGCAAAATTTTTTAACAAACTCGGAAAAGATGTTGAGTTTTTAACGCCTAATAGAACAAAAGGAATAAAAAATCCCGATATAAAAATGGACGGGATTCTTTGGGAAATTAAAGCTCCAAAAAATAATAGCAAGCGTACAATAGAAAATATTTTTAGAAAAGCATTAAAACAATCTAAAAATATAATATTTGATTTAAGAAGAACTAAAATATCTGATAGAGGGGTTTCTCAAGTAATAAAACAATTTAATCTTGTTAGAAATGCCGACAGGTTATTAATCATTGCAAAGTCTAATAAACTGCTTGACTTAAAAAAGTAATTACGCTACAATAATGATGCAGGGAGCGTCGCCTTTACTGGATAGTTTAGGCCACGCTCTTTTGCTTTTTTATATCAAATATAAACCAGAAGGCGCAACCTTTGCTGAATTGATTAGGTTTCTCCATCTTTATGTAGGAATAAATAATATTAAAATCTATATGTCAATGGTTGTTTAGCTGTACTTAGAGTTTGTTCACACTCTAAGTATTAGGAGTAAATTTATGAGAATTCAAATATCAAAATTTGGAAATTTGTTAGTTTCAAGACCTGAAGGAAAAGAAGCCTTTTTGGCTGCGAAAGCATATACATTAAAGGCCGGCGAAGCTGAGTTTGTGCTTGATTTTTCCGGAGTTGACGTTTTAACGCCTTCTTGGGCTGATGAATTTACCGGCGGTATTAAAAAAGAATTTAAAAATACAATCATTAGGTATGAAAACACATCAAATCCGTCTGTCCAAGAAACGCTTAATATAATTTAAAGTGTATGCCCTTTAATGACGGAGGACGCAGCCTTTGCCTGATAGCTTAGGTTTCGCCCTCTCTTTTTATTATATTTAGGCTCGGTATACATGATGCTTTGTTGCGCAAGCGGCGGTCAAACACAAAAAAGAAAAAAATCGAGATAAAACTGATATCTCCTCCTTTACAACAGAAAACATACCGTTATTTTTTGTCATTTTGATTTTGTTTATAACAACATCCAAAACAAGAGCGTTTATCGGTTTTATTATCCGAACAACAGCTTTTTCTTTTAACAAAATGCCTTACAAAAAAAAATACCGCCGCTATAACAATTATGAGTATTATAATATTTTGCATTTTTACCTCTTTAATATATTTTTTCACACTCAAATAATACTTTGTTTTTCCGCTGCCAATCTGCCGAACTTCCGCCTTTCATTGCACTTAATTCGTAATTGTTTTTGCCGTTCGCCGTTGATTCGTCATTCGTAATTAGTAATTCGTAATTGCCTTTACTGTACTCCTATTCCAAGAAGAGTTCCCAGCTGAAAAACAATAAAAGCGACTATCCATGCTAAAAGCGTGGTCCCGCCAACCATAAGCGCCAGCCATTTATAACTGGAGCCTGTTTCCTTAAAAAATACGACCACCGACGCAATACACGGTATATAAATGAGGCAGAATAAAAGAAACGCTACGGCTTTAAGCGGAGACCAATCAGGATCTGCGGCTATTCTTTCTTGAAGCGGCTGCGCTTCTTCGGGATCTATGCTGCCCAAAGAATAAATTGTCCCGAGCGTGCTTACGACAATTTCTTTAGCCGCAAATCCCGCTATTAATGCAATCGCCCTGTTGCCGTCCATTCCTATGGGTCTAAACAAAGGCTCCAAAACCCTTCCGGCTCTTCCTGCGAAACTTCCGGACATTTGCGCAGCGGCAATTTCCGTTTCATCGAGGTTCTCGGTTCCTTTCACAACCGGATAAGCAAAAGCAGCCCAAATTATAATTGACGCCAAAACTATTATTGTTCCCGCTTTTTTTACATAAAGCCAGCCTCTTTCCCACATTTTTAAAAGCAGCCCTTTCAAAGTAGGCATATGGTATGGCGGAAGTTCCATAACAAAATGCGCGGGCTCGCCTTTAAGTATTGTCACGCTGAGAAGTTTTGCTATAGACAAAGCGATAACAACGCTTAATATATACATTATAAACATTACATTAGTCTGATATTTAGCCGAAAAAAAAGCTCCGATAATCAAAGCAAATACCGGCAGTTTTGCTCCGCATATCATAAAAGGAGTGACAAACATTGTTATCAGCCTGTCGCGTTTCGAATCCAAAGTTCTTGAAGCAAGTATGCCCGGAACAGCGCAGCCGTTTGTGGAAATCATAAGCGGCAGAAAAGATTTTCCGTGAAGACCGAATCTGCTCATTATTTTATCCATAACAAAAGCCGCCCTTGCCATGTATCCCGAATCCTCGAAAAATGCAATCGCGAAAAACATAAAAAGAACCAAAGGAAAAAAGCTTAAAACGCCGCCTACTCCGCCTATTATGCCGTCAACAACCAGCGACTGCACGGGGCCTTGAGGAATAATCCCGCCCGCAAAACCGCCGAGCCATTCGAAAAATAACCCGAACGCGTTTACAACAGGGCCGGAAAGCGTAAACGTAAATTTAAAAATAATATACATTACCGCGGCGAATATCGGTATTCCCAGATATTTATTGAGCGCGAAATTGTCTATTATTTCCGTTATATCGGCTTTTTTACCGTCAGTTTCCCTGACGACGGTCTTGACAACGGCTCTGGCAAAACCATAGCGCCGTCCTGTAATTTCAATCTCGGGTTTTTTGCCGAAATGTTCTTCGATGTGCTTTCTGCTTTTTTCATTTTGGGCAAGTATATCTTTGCCGTTTGAAGCCTTCCCGGCAGCGCCTAAAGCTATGGGGTCGTTATCAAGAAGTCTGACGGCAAGCCAGTTTCCGGGATATTTTAAAAGGTTTTCATCTTTAGCAATCAGGGATTTGAGCTTATCAGTCTCTTCTTTTATATCGTCGCCGTAATCAACTTTTGCTCTTGCCTGGTTTTTGAACTTTTCATTTTCACAGTTTCCCACTATACATTCCAAAATATCGTTAATCCCTATTTTTTTATTGCCTACAGTAGCAAAAACAGGCACGCCTAAAAGTGACGACATCTCTTTAATATCGGCAGTTTTCCCCTGTGACTGGAGAATATCAACCATGTTTAAGGCGACTATTACGGGAATATCAAGTTCTATAATCTGCGTGAACAAATAAAGATTGCGCTCCATATTTGAAGCGTCGATAACATTAATTATTATGTCGGGCTTGTCGTTAATAAGAAAATCGCTTGTGACAACTTCGTCTTCGGAAAAAGCCGAAAGGCTGTAGGCTCCCGGCAAATCCACGAAATTTATGTCAAACCCTTTATAATGCCTTGTTCCTTCTTTTTTTTCAACCGTTACGCCGGAATAATTGCCCACTCTTTGATTTGCTCCGGCCAAATCATTAAAAATAGTGGACTTGCCGCAATTGGGGTTGCCGGCAAGAGCAACAGTAATAGTTTTATTCTTTTGCATCTTTATTATCAGCCTCTTCCAAAACCATAATCTGATCCGCAATTTTATTGCTCAAAGCAATTTTTGAACCTTTGACTTTTACCATGATGCTTCCTTTAAACCCGGTATTTGTAACAACCTCAATATCTTCACCCGGCATAAAGCCCATCTCAAGCAGCCTGCGGCCTAAGTCAGCATCGCATGACGTTGACACAAATTTACAACATGCGCCTTTTTTCGCACAACTTAACTTTGTCATTAGAGTCTCCTATATTATTTAGATATATCTAAATCTGTTAATGTCAACTTCATATAAAATTATATAATAAAATTTTTTTAGAAAGTTCCTTAATTTTTAAGTTTAAAACTAAACCTTGTTTAGCTATCTAAAATTGTTTTAGCTTAAACTAACTTAACGGTTATAAAAAAATAAGTCTTATTCTTATAAAGACTTATTTACCCCTGCTCTTCCGTATCTTTTTCCAAATACTCCCGCAAGTTTTCCATATCTTCGGCTTTTATTAAAAAATGCTTTTTTAAGAGTTTATACAATCTTTCAAGCTTAAGTATTGTTTTATCGCTGACAGCATGTTCGATTTCACATGCCTCTTCAGCCGCAACATCCGCGTCAATAAAAAGAATATCATTTAAAAATTTATACAATATGTCATGTTTTCTTTGAATTTCAGCGGCAGTTCTCTCCCCTTCTTCAGTCAAATCAACATAACCGTACTTTTCATGAACCACAAGCCCGTTTTCGGCAAGAAAATTAATGGCAACATTAACGCTTGAACTTTTTACATCAAGAGCTTTTGCTATATCTCCGATTCTAGCATATTTTTTTTCTTTCTTAAGGGCAGCTACAGTCTCAAGATAATTTTCTAAAGCCGCGCTTAATTTAATGATTGTTTGCTCTTTCTTAATCATTTCTATCCCTTGCGATTTGTTAGATGAATATAACATTTTACTTTGGTTTTGTCAAGAAAAACAGAGAAAAGATAATAGAGAATAGATAACAGATACGGCAACGGCAAAAGACAAACAAACTATTCTCTTTTCTCTGTTCTCTATTCTCTGCCTTTATCTGACCGAAATTAATTCAACTTTTTCTTTTAAACAGCTTATTATGCTGCTAAATTCGGTATCCGTAAAAGTCCGCTTATTTAAAAATTTCCCGTCAAGTATTTTTGTCGGAACAAATTTTTGCAGATAGTACTTTTTCGCTCCGTTAATCAAATCGCCGATTTTGATAAAATCATCCGCTTCCAACTGCCCTTTGATTACGGTTGTTCTAAATTCGTATTCGATTCCGGAATTCATGGTTATATCAATGCTTCTCTTTATTTGTTTGGTATCAATATTTGTTTTAGTTATCCGGCAGTATTTATTTAGGGGAGCTTTTATATCCATTGCTATGTAATCAAGAAGCCGTTCTTTTATCAAATCTTCCAAAACATCCGGTTTTGAACCGTTTGTATCAAGTTTCACCGAAAAATTCATTTCTTTAATTTTTGAAATAAAATTTTTAAGATCTTTTTGAATGCATGTTTCGCCGCCGGTGATGACAACTCCGTCAAGTTTGCCGGCTCTTGTTTTTAAAAACTCAAAAAAAGCCGGTACGGTATATACCGGCTTTTGAGCGTTGATTTCATTTAGTTCGGGATTGTGGCAATAGCCGCACTTAAAATTACAGCCCTGCGTAAAAACTATTGCCGCTATTTTTCCCGGATAATCAAGCAAAGAGACTTTTTGCAAGCCTCCTATAACAAAAGACATCATATCAGAACAGCCTGCTCCTGATCAATTTTAAATGTTTTTCTCAACTGGAATTCGCTTTGTTTTCCTTCATTCCATTGGTTTACGGGACGTATATATCCTACGACTCTTGAATAAACCTCGCAAGACTTGCCGCAATGCGGGCATTCGGGATGTTCGCCCGTAACATAACCGTGGCTGGGACAAGTGCTGAATGTCGGCGAAAAAGTAAAATAAGGAAGTTTGTAAGAGCCGCAGACTTTTTTTACGAGATTTTTCATTGTTTCTTTTTCGCGTATACGCTCGCCCGCAAAAACATGCACGACCGTTCCGCCCGTATATTTTGTCTGAAGCTCATCCTGATGGTCTAAAACTTCAAAAATATCGTCGGTATGATTTACCGGAAGCTGCGTTGAGTTGCTGTAATAAGGATATGCTTTTTTGTTTGTATACTCGAATTCATTGGCGCATTTGATATCTTTAAGTTTTTCTTTGTCCAGTTTTGCCAAACGATAGCTTGTGCCTTCTGCGGGGGTTGCCTCAAGATTGTAGTTATTTCCCGTTTCTTTCTGGAATTCCACAATCTGTTTTCTCATGAAATCCATTACTTCAAGCGAAAATTTATAGCCTTCGGCGCTTGCGATATCTTCGCCTAAAAAGTTTGTGCACGCTTCGTTCATGCCCACAAGACCTATTGTCGAAAAATGGTTTTTCCAATATACTCCGAAACGCTCTTTTATTCCTCTTAAATAAAACTTTGTATACGGATACAGATTCCCGTCAGTTGATTTTTCGAGGAGTTTCCTCTTTATTTCAAGGGAAGTTTTCGCGATAATCATGCGTTCTTTTAAAAGAGCAAAAAACTCTTCTTTTGTTTTTGCAAGAAAACCTATCTTAGGCAAATTCAGCGTAACTACTCCTATGGAGCCGGTCAGCGGATTTGAACCGAAAAGGCCTCCGCCTCTGTATTCCAATTCGCGGTTATCAATTCTTAAACGGCAGCACATTGAACGCGCGTCTTCGGGATTCATATCCGAATTAATAAAGTTTGAAAAATAAGGTATCCCGTATTTAGCGCTCATTTCCCAAAGACCTTCAATATTTTTGTTTTCCCAGTCAAAATCTTTTGTTATATTATAAGTAGGTATAGGAAAAGTAAAAACTCTGCCTGAAGAATCGCCCTGCATCATAATTTCAAAAAACGCTTTGTTTAACATATCCATTTCAGGCTGAAAATCTTTATATTTTTGTTCCTGAAATTTTCCGCCGATTATCACGCTTTCATCGGCATAATAACTCGGAACCGTCAAATCCATTGTTATATTTGAAAAAGGAGTCTGAAAGCCGACTCTCGTAGGCACGTTCATGTTAAAAACAAATTCCTGCAGGCACTGTTTTACCTGTTCGTAATTAAGATTATCGTAGCGGATAAAAGGCGCAAGCAATGTGTCAAAATTTGAAAACGCCTGAGCGCCCGCCGATTCACCCTGCATAGTGTATAAAAAGTTGACCATTTGCCCGAGCGCAGTCCTGAAATGTTTTGCCGGCGAACTTTCAACTTTTCCTTTTACTCCTTTGAATCCTTCCAAAAGCAAATCTTTTAAGTCCCAGCCTACGCAGTAAACGGATATTATGTTTAAATCGTGAATGTGTATATCTCCCGACAAATGCGCAGTTTTTACTTCATCGGGATAGATTTTATTTAGCCAGTAATTTTTGCTTATGTTGGAAGATATGTAATTGTTAAGGCCTTGTATCGAATATGACATATTTGAATTTTCTTTTACCTGCCAGTCAAGCTGGGAAAGATATTCGTCAACCATGTCATTATTGGACGCGGATACAAAATCTCTTATTTTTGACTGCTGCTGGCGGTAGAGAATGTAGGCTTTGGCGGTTTTTTTGTATTGGGAAGCCATTAAAACTTCTTCAACGACATCTTGTATTTCTTCGATATTCGGCTGATGGAGAAGTCCGTGTTTGGCTTTAAGCAGTGATATTGTTGCCTGCGTGAGGTGAACTGAGGCTTGCGCGTCAAACTCTTTTGTAACTTCCGCCGCTTTTAAAATTGCCGCGGTAATTTTTGCTTCGTTAAAATCTACGACGGTTCCGTCTCTTTTTACAATTTGTTCCATAATACTCTCCTAGTCTCGTAAGTTTAATACTGTCTAAGCGCTCCGGCTTTACGGTTGCGGACCAGCGAGGGACTTTCACCCTTCTTCCCTTAGAAAGTACTTCCTGCTTTTTGTATTGTTACAGCCTCCTTTTAATTCGTCTATATTAATAAAATTTTTTTTAAAAGTCAATTTTTTAACACAATATATTGGTGTAAAAGTATATTTTATACCAATATATTGTGTTTTAACGTTGTATGGATTTTCATTATAATTATGCGGCATTTTTTCTGTCAGCATAAGACTTAATGCAAAAAATAACCAGCATTACTATTGAAATACCCCAAACAATGGCAGGGCCTGTTGACAGGTCAAACAAAAGCGCTGCGATAAGGCTGCCGATAAGCCCTAAAAAGCTGCCCAAATATCCAAGCAGTAATTTATTTTTATACTGCATAACATAATACACGCCTGCAGCGGGAAATATCAGCGTCGCAAAAACAAGATAGATTCCCGCAAGCTGGACTGATACCGTAACAAACATGGCAAAAAACAAATAAAACCATCTGCCGAAAACTAAGGTTTGGAATTTATACATAACAAAGGCGGATAAAGCTGCCATTGTTCCAAGCAAACCTATTTGAGACCATGAAACAAACAGCAGTTGTCCGGCCAGCAAATCCTTCAGATGTTCGCCAACATGAGCGTTTTGGCTCAGCGCAAGCAATATCAAAGTTGCCGATAAAACAAACACGCATCCGATAATTGTTTCCTGTATTTTCTTGTGGCGTTTTTCAATATACATGAAAAACAAACCGCCTGTAAGCGCGCACAAGAAAGCAAGGCTTTGAACCGCAAAAACGTAGGCGATTGTGCCTTCCCATTCATGGAAAAGCAGCGTTGCAAAGAACGCGCCCATTGCCGCAAGTTGGGCAATGGCAAGATCAATAAATATTATCCCGCGCTTTATTACCTCAACCCCTAGCGGCACATGAATGGCAAGTATCAGTATTCCCGCAATCAATGCCGGTAAAATGACGGAAATTTCAGAAAACATTGTTTACCCTTCCTTATTTGAAAGTAAAATTTGAATGGTTTTATCAAAGAGTTCGAAAAGATCTTTTGTTCCGCTTCCGCCAACAGTAAAAGGCATTTCTGCCGCAGGAATACCGGTTTTGCCGGACAGCCATTTGGCAGTTTTCGGATTTTCATAAGGCGCATACGCAATTAAACGGACATTTTTCTTCTTTGCAATATCAATCAATTCGGACAAGTGTTTTGATGTCGGCGGAACGCCGGGCTTTGGTTCCAGTGTTCCGGCAGAAACAATGCCTAACCAGTCATACAAATAAGTCATATTAGGGTGATTTGAAATAACTGCCATTCCTTTAAGCGGCGCAGCTTGTTTTTCCCATATTTGAATCTGATTTTGAATTTTTTTATTAAACGCTTCATGGCGCTGTTCAAAGTAAGCTTTGTTTGCCGGGTCTAAGGCTGAAAGTCTTGCCAGAACAGCATCTGAAACGGAGAGCAAATTGTTGGGATTTAAATGAACGTGAGGATTGCCTTCTGCGTGAATATCGCCCATACTGCGGTCAAGCTGTTTTGGAACTTCCAAAAGTTTGACATAATCGGCAGCCATAATATTATTTTCAGCTCCCATTTGAACGGACTTTTTCCCGGCTTTTTGCAGCAATATAGAAAGCCAGCCGGTTTCAAGTTCCGCGCCGGAGCCTATAACCAAATCCGCCTTCCGCATTTGGGCAATCAAACTCGGCTTTGCCGCAACGGTATGCGGATCCTGCTGCGCCGTGACAGCGGTAAAAATTATCGCTTTATCGCCTGCAATTTCAAAGACTAAAGAAGCCCATTCCGGCTCACAAGCAAAAACGTTAATCTGCGCTTGCGCCGCGGATGAGAAAATAGAAAAGAACGTTAATGTTAAAAACGTCAGTAAATATTTTTTCATTTTTGCCTCCGTTTTAAAATGTGTGCGCGCCGTGAGCGCCGAAAGTAATCACATATTGCAAAATAACCTGGCTGTCCGCCCTGCCGTGAGTTTTATCATAATTATACTGCGCTCTGAAACGCCCGAACTCGCTGGTATTGTATTCCGCCATTAAGCTGTGCATTTGAGGATTATGTCCTTCGGAATCTAATGCCGTGCCTTCAAAACCTGCTGGCGTCTTAAGCGCGTTTAAAAGCGCATAGCGGTAACCAACCCGGTATTTTTTCATGAATTTATATACTGCCTGCGCATAAAAACCTGATGTGCTGTCGTCAATATCCGCAACGGCAGACGTTAATGTGTCTTCATATTCGCCTTCTTCATTGCGAAACAAGTATTCGGCCTGCAAAGAAAACTCAGTGTGTTTGTTATTGCCTTTTGGCGAATAAACATATTTGAAATCAATGCCGTATAAATCATTGGAGCCTGTAAAAACAAGACCATCATCAGACTCTCTTCCCTGCCCGTTGTCTCTGGCATGTAAATATGAAATTCCGAACAGCCAGTCGTGGCCTGTGCCAAAATCTCCGCCGATTCGCGCAAACCCGGTTACTAAACCCGGGGTATCGTCTTTAACTGTTGCCGCGGGAAAACCTCTTCCGCGGAAAACGCCGCCCCCGATTTCACTGTAAATGCTTGTCGGCAGCACAACAGACGCTTGGATACCGTCATCGGAAAATCCGCTGTTCAAATAAGCGCGGTAAGGCAGCGGTCTGTCGGCAAAATCGTCCTCATGCCTGTGTTTTGCGTTCAGATAACCGAATACCGGCAGAAAACGCCCGGCAGTTGCCGTAATACCGTAAGGCAAAGCAAGCGTTTTTATGTAAGCTTCTTCCAAGTTAATTATATCTTCGCCGTCTTCATTTGCCGCAGTCAGCGTAACCATGCCAAATAATGTATGATCAACATTCGCGCTAAAGTCTAATTCGGTTTCTCCCAGAGAAAAACCTTTGCCTGCGCGAAATCCTTCATCACCTATTTGAAATCCGGGAATATTTGTTGCATTTTCCGAAAAATAACCGTATTGTCCGTTTAAAACAACGCTTATAGCAGGATTAAAAGCGGAAAGCCCGAGAGACGTCGCCTTAGGCGCGGAAACTTTCTCTAATTTTTTTACTTTTTCTTCCAATGTTTGTATACGCTCTTCAGCGGAAGAATCTTGCGCGAACGCGGCTGTAACCGATACGAGAAGGCATAAAGCCGTTCCCAAATATAATTTTTTTTGAAACATAAGTTCACCTCTATTAATATAATTTAAAGAGTATTTATAAAATGGACCCCCGACTAATACACTCGGGGGATGACAAAAGAAAGGAATAAAAACCCGCTGGGTTGCCGCGTCAGGACTTTGTCCTTCCTCGCAATGACAAAAGAGAGGAATTAAAACCTGCTTTTGTCATTTAACAGAAGGAGGCGCTCTGGAAAGTTTTGATGAGGTTACGGTAATACCGTATTTTTGTCCTACGGATAAAGAAATATAAATTACAAAAAGTATGAACGAAATACAAACCGCGGAATGCCCGACGGATACGTTATGCATTATTAAGCATATGTCGCAATGTTTGGTTTCCGAACAATAATTATGCGTATGCAGCGCGGCAATGCAAAATGACGCCGTAAAGATAATACATATTAAAAAAATCTTTAATTTGGCAAATGAACTATTAATTCTCATAAGCTTCTCTATTAACCGCAGTTCTTATTCAACAAATATCTCAACCCTTCTGTTTCTGGCTCTGCCTTTTGCCGTTGTGTTGGTGTCTCTCGACATTTCTGAACCGAAACCTATGTAAAACATCTTTTCTTCTGGAATTCCGCAGCGCGAGAATTCGTCAAAAACCGATTTTGCCCTTTCTATTGAAAGCTCTTTGTTAAGTTTGCCGCTTCCGATAGAATCCGTATGCCCTTCAATTGTTATTTTTGTAAAGTCGAGATTTTTAATTTCTTCAGCCTGAACTCTGATGTCTTCTTTTGCTTTTTCAGTCAGAACGGCTTTTCCCGTGTCAAAATTTGCCATATTAAGGCTGAAAGATTTAAGCACAGGCTTTTCCCTTCTTTTTTGCGCTTCAAGCTTTTGCTCTTCAATACCCAGCTCGTTAAACATATCTATATCTTCCGACTTTGGCATAACAACAGGCGCAGGCTTTGCAGGTTCAGGTTCGGTTTCATATATTGAAGGGTCATAAACGGGTATATATTTCTTCAAAGATAAGGTGTTGCAGAACGTATATCTTAACCCTATATTGCCGAATAAATTTTGGTATTTGTCCGCTCCGTAATAATTTGCGTTGGCAAATACTTTAAGGCTTTTTGTTAATCTTACCGCTCCGCCAACCCCTGCCCCGATTTCTAACGCCCCTTCCTTAGCTCCCCTTGTTTTAAACAAAGCGGAAGTACCTACAAACGCGTTTTCTATTTCAGGTTCAGTACCGCTTAATAAAAGCTTGCCTTCAAGATTGGCGTACCAGTTCCAAATATTCTTTTCATAATGCAACCCCGCGCCGGCACGCCCGGCTGACCTTACATAATTGCCGCTCTTCACGTCAAGATTAAAGATTCCGGCGCCGCTTTCCTTAAAATTTCCATAGTTCGCGTTCGCAAATTCAAATCCGGCATAAGGTCTGAGCTTTGTATATGCGCTCATGTCAAACTTCAAAGCGCCTTCAAAATCAAAACTTAAAGCAGCTGTTTTAATTTCAGCCTCAGCCGTCGCGCCATTATAAGGCACATATCTTTTTGTATCGAAAGAATCAAAACTTATAAGATTGATGGCCTTTAATTCCCAGCGCTGTTTTATATATCCTCCGTAAACTCCTATGCCTGTCCTTTTTCCGTCGGCTTTATTTCTGCCCTGCTCTATCGAATCAGCGCCGTATCTGCCGTAAATGCCGAGCATAAGATTCACGTCTTCCATGTACCTGTCATATCCGGCCATAATGCCTGAGGAAATATTTTTGTAATCACCGATTGAATTTTCATTTTCGTAAAAAGTCTCGACTCCTCCCCTGGCCTGAACCCATAAACCGTTGCTTACGGAATGCCCTTCAATACAATGATTTTTTATCCTGTCGTATATTTCATTGTTCGGGCTGTCGGCGACAGCGTTTCTGATTATATTAGGAAGAAAAAATCCTGCCAAATGCGAAAGTATGTTTTTAATTCCATCGTTATCATGCGCTTCAATATCAGACAAAACTAAATCCCACAGAGAGTGGTCAACAACGGTTTCGGATATTTTATCCAAAGCTTTCGCGGCTTCTTTCTGGTTGAATGTATCAAGTTTCATATTCATGAATTCCGTACCGCTTTGGCTGCCCCGTATTGAAAGCGTCACCCAGTCAGCATAATCAATACCGTAAAATAACTCCGGAGCATTTGTTAAAGTAATCGGGGCTGAAACAGACACAGCCGTAAAACTCCCCGTGTAAGAATCATAATTTATAAGTTTATATATTCTTTTTCTGAAATTTTCATCCGTCATGCTGTCGGCTCTTACGTCTAAAGCGCTTGACGCGCTCAAGTTCATCTGTCCTGAAATTATTATCTGATCGTTTTCCGTAGGGCTTATAATATCCATGGCTATAAGGCCCGAATTATTTAAAGTTATCATGCGCGCGGCATCAGCAATTCCGTTTTGCATATTAAATTTCGCGCCTGCCGCGCTGTTTACGGTATTTGCGTTCATTTCAGAACCGGCCATAAGATTAAAATTCCCTGAAGAGTTTAAATTTAGAGTGTCAAATGTTCCGTAAAGATTAAAATCGCCTGCGCCGGAAAATTCAAAATAAGTCGTTATATTATTGATTCCGGATATGCCGTCAAACATTTCTATGGCTGTTCCCGCGTCCGCGTTAAAATACGCATGTCCGTAATCGTCAAGATAAATCGCGTTTCTTATTCCCTGCGCCTCGTTGCCGTTGAAAACAGTCCTTGCGTCTCCGGCAGCCGTCGTATATGAGCGAAACTCTGAAGCTCTTATATTAGTGCCGCTCACATAAACCGCTCCTCCTGCCAATGAGGCTTTATTGCCTGTAAAGCTGCCGTTTGTTATTTCTGCGCTGCTGCCGCCTTCTATGCTTATCGCTCCTCCAAGCGCCGCTGAGTTGTCGATAAAATCAGAACCGCCTTGAATCACAAGCAGAGAAGCTTCTGTTAATGCTGCGGCTCCGCCCTTATTGTTTGCCATGTTGTTTTGAAACGATACGTTAGAAACAGCGTTAAACGTGACTGTTGAATTTACAGCTGCGGCTATACCGCCGCCTTCAAGATAAGATATGTTATTGCTAAATATTGTGTCCGTACCTTTGAAAACAATATTCGCGGAATCTACGGCATATACGCCGCCGCCGTAATAAGCAATGTTGCCGTCGCCGGCATTTGCCCCGCCTATCAGAGCGTTCCCGAAAGATACGGAGCTGCTGCGAGTCCATAAAAATCCGCCGTACCCTCCGTTTCCGGCATTATTTCCCTGGGCAATAAGCATAGTGTTTGTAAAATCTCCGACTGAATTATACGCTATGTCTATTGCGCCTGTACCATAAGCATTATTTGTCATGAAGTTATTTTTAAATACGGTTGTTTCGCCCTGAAAAGTAATTCCGGAGCCGTTCCTTACCATAACAGCCGCAACGCTGTCCTCGGCCTGATTGCCCTGAAACAGCGTATTTGCTCCTGAAAAAGTCACCATGCTTCCGGCCGTTGAGCACATAACCCCTGCTGCAAAAGCCGAATTATTTACAAAACTAACGTCTTGGATAAAATTTATGGAAGAGTTGCTTGAGAATATTACGCCTCCGTATCCGTTTGTAGCGGAATTATTTGTAAACATTGCCGTTCCAAAAGTGATTGTCCCTGCCGATACAGCCGACAGAAAACCGCCGTCACCGTTATTTGTAATATTTCCCAAAGCCGTCAGCGCAGTACCGGAAAAATCCGCCGAAGCGCTGTCTGTAAGATATATCGCTCCTCCGCCGGCATTCGCGTAATTGTTTTGGAAAGTCGTGCTTCCGGAAAAAACAACGGATGAATTACTTTCAGCATATATTGCGCCGCCGTTACCTGAAGAAAAATTACCGCCAAGAATATTACCAAATGAAGAAACTCCGTCAACATTAAATACTGAATCCGCGCCCGTGACACTGATCGCCCCGCCGCTATCCGCATAGTTTCCTCCGCGAACGGTTGCCGAAATCATTGTAACGATAACGCTTGGGCTGGATATAGTTATCATATTTCCAAAGCTGGCCATATTAATAACTCGTCCGTTTCCGGTAATTGTAAGAGATGACGGAACAATAATTGTCAGCGCATTAGTGTCTGCTTTGATAATATCGCTGTTTATAATCTCTACATTATTGCCTACCTGCAAATTCGTCTGGAACTCATTATAATAAGTGACAGTAACCGCGTAAACGTTAACCGCTAAAAAAACAACTATAAAAAGTGCTAAAAAAATAAGAAATACTCTTTTCATTTACAATCCTGTTTATTATTGAAGCCGACTCTATTGCTGTTTGCCGTTACTCCGCATCCCCGCATCGTCTCAGAACGATAAAAAAATATTACCTTTGAACGAAGTTGAATAGATCGATATTCATGTTCTTTTTAAATAAATATATTAAAATTTACAAATAGCAGATAAATAAATTTACATTATATTGCAAATTATAAAATTATTGTATATAATACCTCTATGAATACCGGCAAAACTATTATCCCTTATGGCGTTTTCCCGGAACTGCACGAACTTGAAACTGCAAGATTTTTTAATAAATTAGGCAAAGATGTTGAGTTTTTAGTTCCGAGTTATACAAAAAACTCAAAAACGCCTGATATAAAAATGGACAACATTCTCTGGGAAATGAAAGCCCCTAAAGGCGGCAGCAACCGCACTATTGAAAATAATTTAAGAGCCGCTTTAAAACAATCTGCAAATTTAATACTTGATTTGCGTAGAATAAAGCTAAACGAACGAAAAGCTTTATTTCAAATTAACAGAGCATTTAAGCTAAGTAAAAAAATTATCAGGGTCTTAGTCGTAAAAAAGAATAAAAGTTTACTTGACATAAAAAGGTAAATAATTTATACTGTTGTCGTACGGGGCGCAACCACTGCTGGATAGCGGAGGTTACGCTCCGTCGCTTTTTTGCAGGCGCTATATTTCTCTAAAAAAACAACTCTTCACTATAACGTTATTGCCAATCGCCGTTACTCCGCATCCCTGCCTCTCTGCATCCCCGCATCGCCGTTATTACTTCTTATACCCCACGGACAGGCCGATAATTATTTTTTGCGAATCTTTAAGTTTTAAAAGTTTGGCAACTGCCGGACCGTCAATGAAGGCTCTCACAACGCATGCGAGATCCGCTGAAGAGCAGTAAAGATAAACGTTTTCCGAGCTGTGCCCTATGTTAACTGCTGTCATTAACATTTTCCAATTGTCGTCATTGCCTCTGATTTTTGCCAAATCCGAAACATAAACAAGATTTACCGCAGCGTCAGCCACAAACGCCTGATTGCCTGTCGCCGCCCTTTTATCTCCGCTTAAAACTAAAGTAAGTTTATTTTCCTGCGGGACATAAAGATATACGCCGTCTTTCATAAATACATATATATCAATTTCCTGGGCGTTCATTGCCGTGGGAAACGTTCTTCTTCCGTCTTCTCTGTTAATGCCTCCGGCTGCCCACAGAAGTTCCGAAAGCGTCTGTATATCAAGCTGTTTATCCGCGAATTCTCTTGAAGAATGCCTGTCTTTCATGGCCTGCAAAACAATTTTCCCTTTTGAATGCTCAGGCTGCAGCAGTTTTATTTCCTTTGCCGGCCCTTTTGCCAAAACAGGAATACCCAAACCCACCAAAAAAGCCAAAACCGTCAAAAATTGTTTTTTCATTTATACCGCCTTTTGCCGTTGATTCGTAATTTGTAATTAGTAATTGCCGTTATTATACTTTTTAATTCTTTCAAATACTATTGACAAAAAAATATCTTTATTGTACTATTTGAACAAATAGGTCATTTGTTCAAATAAGAGGTTGCCATGAGAGAAGAAATTTTACATGCTGCGGCCGTTCGGTTCGCCAGATACGGTTTCGGAAAAACTACCATAGAAGAAATTGCATCGGATCTCAACAAGGTGAAAAGTTCGGTTTATTATTACTTTGAAAATAAAGAGGATATTTTCAAAGCGGTTATAGAAAACGAACTTGAAAAGTTTGCCGTTATGCTCAGAGAAAATATCCGTATGGCAAAAACCCCTAAAGAAAAATTGCGCGCGTTTATAACCTCGCATCTCCAAATCTTCGAAAAGCTCGCAAAAGGGTATTCGACGATAAAAGATATCTATTTTTCAAAGCACGATATTGTACAGAAGACAAGAGCCGAATACGATAAAAGAGAAGCGGTTATTTTGGAGAGTATTTTAAGCAAAGGAAACCGGTCAAAAGAATTTCGCGTTTCAGATATAAAAAATACTGTCCTGGTTATTTTAACCGCGGTTAAAGGAGCGGAGCAGGAGTTTCTCGCTGCAAAATCAGTAAAAAACATGAAATCCCTTTCGGAAACAATGGCGGACATACTTGTAAACGGAGTTTCAAAGGAAAAAACAAAATGAATAAGATTTTGATTTTATTTTTAATCGCTTGGCTGCCGTTAACGGTATTTGCGCAAACCGATTCGCTCACTGTAGGCGCGGCAGTTGAACACGCGCTGAAAAATAATCCATCTATTACCGCGGCGCAAAAAAATCTTGAAAGCGCTTCGCACAGCGCCAATGCCGCGAAAGGGCATTATCTTCCGCGCGTGGATTTAACGGCTCTGGGCGTTAAGATAAACGATCCTATATATCTTAACTTAAACGATATACGTTCCGCCGTGATAGGCGCAGGCGTTATTGCCGGAGGAAATCAGTCGGTTTTGGAGCAGTCTATCCCGTCTTTTGAAAAAAAGATTCTTGACGACACTTTTGTCCGACTTATGGCAACTTTTACGCAGCCGATTTTTACCGGATTTAAAATTTCCGCAAACGCGCAAGTCAAAAAACTTGAAAAAAATATCGGGGAAATAAATTTAAAAAATACAAAGAATTCCGTAATAACATCCGTAATAGAAGATTATTACCGGGTTAAGCTTGCCGGCGAAATTATCGAAATACGAAAAGACCTGCGGGAAAACATGGAAAATCATACCGCAAACGCTAAAAAACTTTTTGACAACGGGCTAATTTCAAAGGCAAATCTTTTAAGGGCGGAAGTCGCTTTAGCAGAAGCAAAAAAAGACTATCAAAAAGCTTTAACGGATAAAGAGCTCGCGGCCATTCTTTTGAACAATACCGTAGGAATAAAAACCGAACATTTTGAGCTTTCTACTCCCATGGAAATGCTTCCGGGAGAAAGAGACGCGGATTTTTACGTTTCAAAAGCGCTTGAAAACAACACTTCCCTGAAACTTTTAAACAGCAAAAAACTCATGCTTAAACAAAAGCATAAGGCTGCTTTCGGAAATATGCTTCCTGCTATAGCGGCAGTCGGAGAATATCAAATTCTGCAGGACAAACTTACGATGGTTGAACCGGAATGGGCTTTGGGTCTAACGGCTACTTTAAACGTTTTCGGCGGCGGTTCAAACATTAATGAAATCAGGGCCGCGAAAGCTGAAATAGCGGCGATTGAAGCCCAAATTGATGACGTCCGCAGCCTGATATATACAGCCGTAAGAAAATTATATCATCAATGCGCGACGGCAAAAAGAGATTATGAAACGCTGGAAACAAACAAAAATCTTGCCCAAGAAAATCTTAAACTTTTCCGCGCTTCTTTTAAAGAAGGCCTCGCGACTTCATTGGAAGTTGTTGACGCGGAACTTGCGCTTGCAAAAATAAAAATAGACCGGTCAAAAGCGGTATTCGACTATAATTCCGCTTATGCAAATTTGTTGAATATTTGCGCAATATCAGACACAATAAAAATAGAGTGAAGATTGAAGAGTGGAGAGTGAAGATAATGAGCGCTACGCGCGAATATTTAGTGTCGTTGCAGTATCTCAACTCTTCAATTTTCACTCTCCACTCTGCCGTTAAAAAAGGGGATAACAAATGAAAACCTTCAAACTTTTTATTCTTGCCGCGATAACCGCGGTTCTTTTCGGATGTTCGCCGGATAAAAAAATCATTGTCGGCGAAGTTGACGCTTCGGAAATAGACGTCGGAGTAAAAGTGCCGGGAAGAATAGCGGAGATATTCGTCACCGAAGGCGAGACCGTAAAAAAAGGACAGATTCTCGGCAGGCTTGAAGGCAAAGAGCTTGACGCCAAACTCAAAACCGTTAATGCCGCGCTCAAAGAAGCGCAGGAGCAGCTTGTCCTTGCCGAAAAAACTTATATAAGAATAAAAAACTTGTATGAAACGGACGTTGTTCCCAAACAGCAGCTTGACGAAGCCGATTTCAAATATAACGCGGCTCAGCAGAAAGTTCAGGCTGTTAAAGGGCAGAGAGATGAAGTAACGGCATATTATGATGAACTTACCGTCACGGCTCCGATAGACGGTGAAATCGTACAGATAATTTCAAATCCCGGCGAACTTGTCGCCGTCGGATATCCGATTCTCACAATTTTAAATTCCGACGATATGTGGGCGGTTTTTAATATCCGCGAAGATAATCTGAAGAATATACGCAAAGGCAATTCTTATGAAGTATTTTTTCCGGCTTTAGATAAAAAGTTCGGCATGGAAGTGACATATATTTCAGCCATGGGAACTTTTGCCTCATGGAAACCTACGGCGCAGCAGGGCAATTATGATTTAAAAACTTTTGAAGTCAGGCTTAAGAGCAAAGAGAAAATTGAAAATTTAAGACCGGGGATGACGGCGGTGATAAGAGGCGGAAGTTGAGAAGCTGGGAAGTTGGGAAGCTGAGCAACAGCAACAACTTAAACGACCACAGCCCCTCTCAGCATCCCAGCTTCTCAGCTCTCTCAGCTTCTAATTTAACTATGAAAGCAATCTGGAATATAATCATCAGAGAATTTAAAATAATATTTTCAAGCAGGCTTTACATACTGGCGCTGCTTATATTTCCTATTGCCGATTGTCTTTTTCTCGGAGGGATTTACAGCGCGGGGTTTCTTGAAAAGCTGCCGGTTGCCGTAATAGACCATGATAACAGTAAAATTTCCAGAAATATAATAAGGTTTTTTAATGCCTCGCCAGGCATGGAAGTTAAGTACAGAATTTCTAATACGGAAGAGCTTCGGGATCTGTTTGCACGCCAAAAAGCCGTTTTAGGGCTTTATATTCCCACAAATACTCAAAAAAATATAAAAAGACAAAAAACTCACGATATAACGGTTTTTATAAACTCTTCGAACTATATTGCCGCAAGCATAGCGGATATTGACGCCAATACCATTATCGCGACCGTCAGCGGCGGCATAAAATACAAAACTCTTAACAAAAAAGGCTTTTCTTCAAAACAGGCAAAAGAACTTCTTATGCCTGTAAAAAACGATACGGCAAAACTTTTTAATCCGGCGTTAAACTATAATATTTTCCTGACGCCCGGACTGTGGATGTCAGTCATACAGCAGCTTCTGATTCTAGCGGGGATACTTGCGATTTCAACGGAGTTTGATTTAAAAACAATCCGAGCAATGCTGCGCTCGGGCGGCGCAAGCGTACTTAAGGCAATGTCGGGCAAATTAATATTTTATACTTTTTTCGCTTACGTTCATTTTGAAATATTATATAGAGTTCTTTTCCCTCTTTTCGCAATACCGATTGCCGGTTCGACATCCGCGGTTATAGTTTTAAGCATGTGTTTTGCCTTTGCCGCAATCAGTCTGGGGATGCTTTTATCTTCCGTTTTAAGAACAAGAGCAAACGCTTTAAGAGGCTGCCTTATAATTGCGGCTCCGGCATTTTTATTGTCAGGATACACATGGCCTTTAGAACAAATGCCGGTTTTTTTAAGAGTATTTTCAGAAACGATACCGCTTACTCCTTTTCTTGCGGGATTTCGTAAAATTTACATGTACGGGCTCGGAACGGAGTTCATATTAACATACGCGAAACAGCTTGTAATATCCGGCGTTATATTCTTTTCGCTTGCCTATGTTTTCACTTTTATGAGAATAAAAAAACAGGAGGCGAAAAAATGAATTTCAAGCCTCTTAAAAACGTAATAATAAGAGAAATAAAATATTTCCTGAAATCGCCTGACCTGTTGCTTGTATGCGTAGGAGCTCCCGTATTATTCGCTCTTTTATTTTCGGTTCTTTACCATAACAAGAGAGCCTCGGATATTAATATAGGAATCGTAAATACGGACAACTCCTCAATGTCGCGTAAGCTTGTGAGAGATTTTGACGCTTCTGCTGAGCTGAAAGTTGCCGCGCGTCCGCTTTCGGCGCATGAAGCGTATGAAGATATTTTCCATAAAGGCTCCGGAGGGTTTTACTTTATTCCCAAAAATTTCAGCGCGGACTTAAAAAAAGGAAAAAGCACTTTTGCTTTTAATGCCGCCGATTCAAGCAGTTTCATAATATCCGGCAATGTTTTGAAAAAATTTTCCGCGGTTTCAGCTTCATTTTCGCAAGAACAGTTCACAAAACTTCTTGTGGATAAAGGGTATTCATACAAAGCCGCGAAAGCGTCTTTTAACCCTATAAAAATTGACGCGCGCTATTTATTTAATGCCGGAATGAATTATTCGGACTTTTTAATCCCCGGTCTTTTATTTGCGGTGCTGCAGCAGATACTTCTTGTTGCAATATGCACCGCGTTTATAAGCGATAAAGAGAAAAAAAGAAAAAAAACTCTGCTGAAGATTTCCGGCGGCAGTTTTGCCGTGATATTTTTCGGAAAAACCGCTCCGTATGCATTGACGGCCGTCTTATTGGCTGCGGTTTATGCTTTAACGGCTTTTCCGGCAAACGGCATTTTTATAGGCTCTTTTGCCGGATACTTCATTCTGTCAGCGGCTTTCATAATCGCGGTTTCATCTTTCGGCGTTTTTATATCTTCTTTTTTCAGATCGCAGGAAATGGCAATGGCGGTTTTGATGTTTTATGCCATGCCCGCGGTGCTGTTGTCGGGTTTCGCGTGGCCGCATCACGCTTTGCATCCCGTTTTGAAAACCGTTTCTTATCTTTTCCCTTCAACCTACTCTTTAAATGAACTAAGACTTTTCATTTTAGGGGATATTCCCGTAAAATACGCAATAATGCCTTCAATATCGCTGATAATTTTTGCCGCCGTATTCTTTGTGTTTTCTTATTTTATTTACAAAAAATCTCTTAAGTAAATAAGAGACCGTAAAACTGCAAAAAAAATCCTCAAATTTTTCACATATTTTGTTTGATTTTACATCCCTTCTGTTATAGACTATTTATGAATAGTTAAAGCCGACAGAAGAGGATTTAACATGGAAAAACTAATAAAATTTATTATTTTATTCACTCTTGCCGCCATTCCGTTCCGGCAGATGTTTGCGGCAACAGACTACGCAAGCTTAAACAGCGAAATAAACGCCTCTTCTGCAAATCCCGCGTCAAATAACATATTTCTTTCCACGCACACAATAACTCTGGGCGGCAGCATTGCTTTGATTTCAGACAAAACAATAAATTTTATAGCCGGAATAACAATTATTGACGGCGCCGGACAGTATAACGGATTTACGGCGTCCGCAGGTTCAAATATTTCTTTCACGGGCATAAACTTCCAAAATGCCAAAAATACGGCTGACGGAGCGTTTTTAAATCTTAACGCGTCGACAGCGTCTTTCAATGATTCTGTGGCTTTCACAAACGGGAATGCGGTAATCGGCGGAGCTATGGCAATCAGAAACTCTTTTGTGCATTTTTCATCAGACGCGCTTTTCGGCTCAAATTTTGCGGTAAATCTCGGAGGAGGGTTTTATTCGGAAAATTCCGTTTTCGAATTTGACGGCAATGCCGAATTTAACGCAAACAAGTCCGAATATATGGGCGGAGGATTTTACGCGGACGCCGGCTCTGTCATATCTTTTAACGCAGACGCGTCATTTAAGAACAATTTTGCCGAATATAATAACGGCGCCGGATTCTACGCGCGCAGGTCAACAATAACCTTTAATTCCGCGTCGTTTGAAAACAATATTTCTTACGATATAGGCGGCGGATTTTATTCTTCAATGTCAAATATCATTTTTGCAGGCAGCGTAACTTTCACGGCAAACAGCGCGAAAAATTCAGGCGGCGGAGCGGACATAACCAACAATTCGAATGCAATATTTGAAGGAAATGTTTCTTTTTCGTCTAATACGGCAGACAACGGCGCAGCGCTTATGGTATATGAATCTGCCGTAAGTTTTCAGGAAACTGCGGAATTTAAAAACAATTCGGCCGCAATCGGCGGAGGCGCGGTTTACATAAATGCCGGAACCATGAATTTGAGCGATGCTGTTTTTGACGGCAACACCGCCGGAACAGCCGGAGGCGCGGTTTATATTGTCGGAGTTTCCACTTCGCTGCAGGGACGTCTTACCGTTAATACAAGCAGCCAAACTGTTTTCAAAAACAACAAAGCCGG
This sequence comes from Candidatus Endomicrobium neocapritermitis, assembly GCA_009778325.1. Classification (GTDB taxonomy): domain Bacteria; phylum Elusimicrobiota; class Endomicrobiia; order Endomicrobiales; family Endomicrobiaceae; genus Endomicrobium_B; species Endomicrobium_B neocapritermitis. The sequence goes on from WRJZ01000054.1 coordinate 48,806, forward strand.
CGGCAAATCCAACGCTTTATATCTTAGCAGTTACAGTTTGGTTGAGTTTAACACCGCTTCGGGAGCTGCGGTTGAAATGTATGATTCAATAACCGGAAGCGGAAACAATTCAAATCTTACTGTATCCGGCAACGGAGCATTTAATTTTTACGGTAATCTTGATATAGTTGATATAAATCTTTTAAGCGGAAGCTCTTTTAATTTAAAAAGCGGCGGGAAAATAAATGCGGGAATACTTTCAATCGGAAACGGCGCGAGATTCGACTCCGTAAACAATACTGCCGACACGATAAAGGTTTCGTCTCTTAACATTGACGGAACTCTGGCAATGGAAATTCATGCGGCTTTGAATACAAGCGACCGGATAATATCTTCCGGAAATGTCAACATTGGCGCTTCAAGCATATTGGAAATAACAACCGACATATCCGATCCCGCAACTTTCAGAAAAAAGACATATAAACTGATAAACGCGCAGCAGAATATTAACGGCGCGTTCGCAAGCGTTTGGGTAACAACGCCTTCTTTTACGAATTCGCCTGAAATAGGATACGGCACCGTATTCGATAAATGGATAACGCTGACCCTGGTCGGAGACAGCCTGACAACCGGTTTTTCTTCGCTTTCAGGGCTTTCGTTCAACCAGAAACAGACGGCAAAAACATATGACGCGCTTTCAGCCTCAAGCAGCGGCGACTTAGACGCAATTATTTCGGTTATTGAAGGCCTGGATGAAAACGGACAGAAAAAAGCGCTCGCGCAGGCTTCGGGATATTTTCTTGCGAACGTAATCAGAAGCGTTGGCGTTGACTTTGAAAACAATGAAATTTACGACAGAATAAAAAATCACTGCATATACCGGCAAACAGAGAGCGCCGTTTGGGCGCAGTTAAGAGGCGCTGCCACGACTTATTCGAAAGACGGCAACTCTTTAAACGATTTCAACGACGCTTCAAACGGCGTTATGATAGGGTTTGACAAATTTGTTGAAAACAACGATATGCTGATGTTCGGAGTTTACGGCAAATATAACACTCATGATATCAAGCAGGGTTCAAACAGGGCCGACATAACGGACAAGGGGTTGGGCGTTTACGGCGGGCTTATACATAAAGAATGGGAAATTAAATCTTTAATATTCGGAAGTTATAACAGCTACAGCACGAAGAGAAGCATTGCTTTTGCCGACAGAAACACAAATGCGGATTTTGACGGCACAACATTCGGCATTGACGTCGAAGGAGCCATGAAGTTTGAAGTTGATCAATATACAAACATAAGGCCTTATGCCGGACTTGAAGCCAAAAACACGCATTACAACGGATTTAAAGAAAAAGGAGCTGAAAGCCTCAGCCTTAAAGTTTCCGAAGATTCTTACGCGCGTTCGGCAATAAGAACCGGAGCCGGAGCGGTATACGATGATAATTTATTCAGCTGGTATATAAACGGAGAGTTAAAATATCTTCTCACCGGAGTATACCCTGAAATTGAAAGCATTTTTGAAGGAAGCGATTTAATATTTAAAAGCAGAGGAGCCGAAGAAGGAAGACTAATTTTCGGAGCAATTGCCGGCGCCTCGGTAAGAATAATAAAAGAATTGAAGATTTTTGTTAACGGAAGCATTTACAGAGCCGAGCATTTCCAAAATCTTTACGGAAACATAGGTTTAAGATGGAATTTCTGCAGCCATACCGGAGAAAGAAAACCGCCTAAATCCAAACCGGAAAGAGTCAACAGTTCGGATTTTTTGTCGCCTGATAATGCTGAACCGATAGAAACAGACGCCGTAATAACCGAAGAAGCGCCGTTGACATCCGATGAATTTGACGCGGCCGGTTTTTTGCTCAACGCGCAGCAGCAGCCTGCGCAGGAAGACGAATTTGACGCCGCGGAATTTTTGCGTAACGCGTCCCAACAGCCGGAACCCGCCGAAGAACCCGTAAAAGAAATAAATATGGACGATGCCGCGGTTGTTGAAGAGCAGCAAAAAGAAGCGGCATTGAGAAGAAGCAAACCCGTGCTTAAATCTTTCAGCCTTAATATGGCAAACTTTGACACGGGAAAAGCCGTTCTGACGGAAAAAGCAAAAGAAAATATCAGGCTTCAGGCTGAAGAAATTAAAAAATTCGATTTTACAAAAATAACAATCGAAGGGCACTCGGATTCAACAGGCAGCGCCGAGCTGAATAAGAGTCTGTCAAGAGAAAGAGCCAGAGCCGTATTTGACGTTTTTGCAGAGGCGGGCATTCCCGCAAGAAAGATGTCCTATATAGGTTTTTCATCGCTGCTTCCCGCCGCTTCAAACGCAACGATAGAAGGAAGAGCAGCAAACAGAAGAGTGGAAATATTCGTGGAATAATTAGAGTGTGTTCACACATATTACGCACATGCGTTTGGTCAAAACAAGTCCAAATGCTAGGCGCGGCGACGAAGCAATAGCGAGACTATTGATAGGAGCCGCAACACCGCAGTTGGGCTTGTTTTGGCCAAACCCGAAGGGCTGCGGCAGCTTTTTGGTAAATTTTGCTTTTTTTGCTTCGCAGATACGTCCGTGTATCTTTGGCGCAAAAAAAGTAAAATTTCCTCAAAAATCCTAGCAGCGCATGTGCGTAATATGTGTGAACACACTCTAAAGGCGATGCAGGGATGCAGGGTAAAGTCAATAAAAAAAACCACCGATAACATTTAATCTTTATCGGTGGTTTTTCGCTGTTACTACGCATCCGTGTCTCTAAGCTTTTATGCATCATTTCATCTGATCTTTCTTTTCTTCTTTTTTATGTTTAACGGAGTCGTAAATATTTGTTCCCGCCTGTTGAAGCGTATCAATAATCGTAAAAGCGCTGCCTAATAAATCTACCGATACTTTGGGTTTGTGGATATTGCCGGTAAGCTTTATAACAAAAGATTTTGCCAAAAGCGGGCTTATTATAACGCGCATATTAAGCTCGCTGTCGCGCAGATCAATTTCTCCGGAAGCGTTAACGGACGAATAAGACGAAGAAAATTTTAACTTGCGCACATGCGCGACTCCCGGAACAAAATCCGCATTGCCTTCCACTGAACTGAACTTTAGCCCTACCGCCGAATTATGCGCGGCTTCTTCATCTTCCTCAAACACGTTAACGCCGATCTCTTTCGTTATTTTATATGTCATTCCGAGTCCGTAGAAAGCCGCTTTGGTGTATTTGTTTTTATTGATAAGCGCATCCAGGTTTTCAATTAAAACTTTATCGGCGTTAAAAGTAATGAACCCGCTTATTCTGTCTTGCTGCGCCGTAACATCTTTTAAATCGGCGTTTATATCAAAAGTTTTTGACCTTATGTGAGGCAATTCAACTGAATCCGAATGAAGCCGCACTTTAAAATTAAAATTACGCGGTATATCATTTACGGTTGTTTCCAACGGTGAATCATTATCGCCGCCATCGGACATAAAATCTTCTATTTCGTCATGCCCCGGCAGTTCCGGAATATAAAGTCTGCCTATATCGGCATTGGCGGAAAACGTTATATTTTGTAAATCTTTCCAATAAAAAGCCGATAATATAAACTTTTCGCCGTTCAGCGTTCCGGTCATTGTGCTTATTTTTATTTTATAGTAAGAATCAAAATCAATGCCGGCATTAAGATTATCAAAATAAAGCGCGGGCAAATATTGAGCTTTCGCGTTTTTCAATTCCGCGTTTCCCTGAACGCCGGCGTTTGAAACCGTAAAAACAATATCGGCATATCCTTCAGGGGAATACTTATTTACATATCTATCAAATATAAACGCGGCGTCTTTTACGTCTATCATGGCATTAGACGGAAAATAATATTGCTTCTTTTTTATTTCAAAAACTCCTCCGGAAGAAGCTATGATTGAATTTCTTATAAAAAAGTCTAATTTTGAAAATATAATCTCTCCGGAAAAAAAGTCGATTTCAAAATCTGATTTTCCTTTGAAATCCGATATTGTTACGCCGGCTTTATGTAAAGTTAAAGAAAGGTTTTCTCCCCGGGCTTGAGCTTTTATGCCGTTTTTGTCAATCTCTGTTTCCGCGTTAAACAAACCGCCGAAAGACACCTTGCCGGAATGCGCCCTAAAACCTTTCAAAACTTCTTCAAAATCAAGGCTCATATATGATTTAAATCTGAAACCTTCTTTCTCTTTTTCATAATACACGTTTCCGCTGGAACTTATTGAGGACTTTCCAGAAGAAATATCCAGCTTATCGAAAACAAGTTTCTTTTCCGTGAAATTTATATCAAAATCAGCGTCAACTTTAAATCCGTCAAACCTAAACGGTCTTATTATATGTATATCTTTTAAAGTATCCTGCGTAAAAATATCCGATTCTGCCGAAATGCTTACCCTCGGATTAATAAAGTTTGAAAGCTTTGCTCTTGCCGAAACTTGAGAATCATGCAGTCTTAATTTTATATACTTAGCGTCAACTAAAGCCTGAAAAATATTCATATTCTTCAAATCAACCGAAAGAAAAGCTTCGAAAGGCATTTTTATTTCCCTGTCGGTATTTTTGAACGAAAAATCAAATTTTGTCTTTATCGTAAAAGGTTTGTTTATCTGAAGATTCCTTATATCGCAGGATAAACCGGAAATAATATAAATACCGTTGCCGTCTCTGTCAAAATACTGGATTTGGGAGTTTTTTATGACCGCGTCGGACACTGCAAATCTTATATGATTTCTTTTTATGTTTTCCGGACTCTTGCCGGCAGCGGAAACGCCGTCGCTGGTTTTTTGAAAATTGAACTTTCCTTCTTTCTTTATAATATCGACAAACAGTCCGTCCGCTTTAACATGCGAAATAAAAATATCTTTTTTTAACAAAGGCAAAAACCTTACTTTAAAAGATAATCTTTTTGTTTCGGCGAAAGTTCCGTTTACGAACCCGCCCGGTTCCGATAAAGAAAAGTTTTTGAGGCTGACGCCTATTATTCCGAATGAAATATCATCAAAATTTATTTCCCTGTTAAGTTCCGAGGAAGCATAATGCTCTATCATGGCTCTTATTTTCGCCGGAGGAAAAGCAACTCTCAAAAAAACCAGAAGGAGCGCGGCCATAACCGCCAAAACTATAAAGATTCTTATTATAATGCCGCTAAATTTTTTCATAAAGCTGATTATACCAAACTTGAATAGGTTTTCAAATATTTGTATAATTTTCAAACTCTTTAAGAGGCTATACCACAAATCTTTAATAAATGGAGAGATGTCCGAGCGGGCGGCAGTGCGACGAATAAGGAGCACGAGTTTGCCGCGGACGCGAGATGTGAGCGCCCCGGAACCGCATCCTGGGCATCTTGCAATGAACGCAGTGAATGGAGAGATGTCCGAGCGGTTTAAGGAGGTAGTCTTGAAAACTACTGTAGGAGAAATCCTACCGGGGGTTCGAATCCCTCTCTCTCCGCCAGAAAAGCAATTAAGAACTTCATGCCGTTTAAACAATTTTATTTTAAAAATATAAATCCCCGAAACGAGTTTTTATCGCAGGGGATTTTATATTTTATGAAATACTGCACGGCGTGGTATTTTTAATATTTCAAAAATTATATAATAAAATTAAGCGGAAGTAATTATGGAAAAATGGAAAGCGATTGAAGTAAGGGAGTGCTGGCATGATACTTCTTGCGGTGTTTTCTGGTTTTGCGGACGGGCAGGGCGATTTTTTGTTCTGCTTAAGCGATATTTTAAGAGAGGCTCTGATATTAATGATAGTGTCACTGTTTTTCATCCCCGCGGCTGCGATTTACAGGCAGTACCGCAAATGGGAAATAATCAGGCTTAATAGGAAATAATAATGAAATTACCAAAAATATCTTTGCTTGCAAGAGCGCTTATCGCCATCATTTTAGGCATAGCATGCGGAATGTTTTTTCCGCCGGATTTAGCGCGCGTTTTTACCACTTTTAACGGATTGTTCGGCAATTTTTTGGGCTTTATAGTTCCGATACTCATTCTCGGTCTTATTGCGCCGGCCATAGCGGACCTCGGCAAAAGCGCGGGTAAAATACTGCTGTTGACCATCGCTTTAGCATATGCGTTTACATTATTTGCGGGCTTTTTTGCCTACAGCGCCACACTGGTTTTCATCAAGCCTATGCTGAACGGCGTTAACAACTTTGCGGCCGGAGCTGAAGGCGGCATTAACCTGGCGCCATTTTTTACCGTAGCCATGCCGCCGCTGATGGATGTGATGACCGCGCTTATGCTGGGCTTCATAATAGGCCTTGGCTCCGCAATTACCGACGGAAAAATGCTGAAAGCTGCCATGAAAGACTTGGAGGCTGTTGTCAACTTCGTAATTTCAAAAGCTATAGTCCCGCTGCTGCCGCTTTATATCTTCGGTATATTTTTGGAGATGACGCTTTCCGGCCAGGCGGCTGCCGCGATGGGCGTGTTTGTCAAAATAACAATAGTGATATTTTTGATAACCGTGGTAATGCTGCTAATACAATTTTCCATAGCCGGGCTTGTCGCGCGGCGCAATCCTTTGAGCCTGTTGAAAACAATGCTGCCGGCTTACGCCACGGCGCTGGGCACGCAGTCTTCCGCGGCGACAATACCTGTAACCCTGCGCCAGACGATCAAAGCCGGCGTCAGCGAAGAGGTTGCCAATTTCGTCATACCGCTGTGCGCCACAATACAAATGACAGGCAGCATAATAAAAGTGGTAGCCTGCTCCATGGTAATAATGATTGTCGGCGGCATGCCTTTCAGCCCGGCGGCGTACAGCGGGTTTATACTGATGCTCAGCATAACGATAATAGCCGCGCCGGGCATACCCGGCGGCGTGGTAATGGCGGCGCTCGGCATACTGCACAGCATGCTGGGTTTTGACGAAACGGCGTTAGGTTTAATGATAGCGCTTTATGTGGCTATGGACAGTTTCGGCACCGCCTGCAACGTTACCGGCGACGGCGCGGTAGCTGTTATAGTGGACAAGTTCCACAAAACTGCCGAGGCAAAATAGCGGCAAGATAGCAAAGGAGATGAAAATGGATATCCCGCAAAAAATGAAAGCTGCGATAGCGCGTGAATATAAAAAACCTTTGATTCTTGAAGAAATTGCAGTTCCCGAAGTAAAAGACCACGAAATTTTAATAAAAGTTATGGCAAGCGGAGTTTGCCATACGGACTTGCATGCCATAGACGGCGACTGGCCTGTTAAAGCAAAACTGCCTCTTATTCCGGGCCACGAAGCCGTAGGTAAAATTGTAAAAAAAGGCGCCGAAGTAAAACATTTTAATATCGGCGACATTGTCGGCGTGCCGTGGCTCTACAGCGCATGCGGAGTATGCGAGTACTGCGTAAGCGGATGGGAAACTTTGTGCGTGTATCAAAAAAATACCGGTTATTCGGCAGACGGAGGTTACGCTCAATATTTGCTTGCGCACGGAAACTATGCGGTAAAAATTCCGAAAGGCTTAGACTTATACGAAGCCGCGCCGATATTATGCGCCGGAGTAACTTCGTATAAAGCAATTAAAGAAACAGAAGCAAAAGCAGGCCAGTGGATTGCCATAGTCGGGGTTGGCGGCCTTGGTCATTTGGCGGTGCAGTATGCGATAGCTATGGGAATGCGTGTTATGGCAGTAGACATTGCTAATGACAAATTAGAGCTTGCCGCAAAACACGGCGCGGAAATTACCGTCAATTCTTTAAAAGAAGACCCCGCAATAGCTGCCGTGCAAAAAGCCGGCGGAATGCAGGGCGTAGTAATAACCGCGGTTTCGCCGACGGTATTCAAAAAATCTTTGGAAATGCTTAAACGCGGCGGCTTTTGCTCCATAGTCGGTTTGCCTCCCGGCGAATTTGAAACCCCGATTTTTGATTTGGTGTTATCAAGAAAAACAATCCGCGGTTCCATAGTAGGCACGCGGCAGGACGCGGCTGAAGCATTGGATTTTGCCGCTCGCGGAAAAGTTAAATCCGACATAACTATTTATAAGCTGGAACAAATTAACGAGATTATCGATTTGTTAAGAAAAAATAAAATCAACGGCCGCGCAGTCATGAAAATGGAGTAACACTGCTGCAGAAAGGAGATTAAATGAAAAAAATATTATATGCAGCACTGGCACTTTTTGTCGCGGCTTGCGGTACTGCGCGCAGCGTAAAAGATGTGGAACTTGAACGCCTGCCCGAAGGAAAAATCCTGGTGGTTTATTTTTCCGAATCTCCGAATAAAAATACTCAAACCGTAGCAGCATGGATTCACGAGGCGGTAGGCGGTGATATTCAGGGAATTGAAGCGGTCAATCCTTATTCCGGCAGCTATAGGCAAATCTTAAACAGAGCAAGGGAAGAATTTAGAAACAACATTCACCCTGAAATCAAGCCTTTTGAAAAAAATGTCGCGGACTACGACATTATATTTATAGGTTCTCCGATTTGGTTCAACACCTATGCTCCGCCTGTCGCGACATTTTTGGCGAACAATAGCTTTGAAGGCAAGATTGTTGTTCCGTTCTGCACTCATGGCGGCGGCGGAGCCGGAAATTTTTACGATGATATAAGAAAAAATGCTATAGGAGCAAGCGAGGTAAAGCCGGGATTTACAGCCAGAGGCAGCAACCAAATAGAAAGGCGGATCGGCCGCGGAACAAAAAACAAAATATCTAAAAACGATGTAGCGGTATGGCTTAATGAAGTGTTTGACGCTTTCTAAAATTCTCTAAAATCTGCTTCTTTAAATTTTTAGATGTATCGCACGGATTTTCGCTTTTCATAATTGCTGAAACTACGGCTATTCCGCAAGCATTACTTTCATATAATACATGCATATTTGAAGCGTTTAAACCGCCTATTGCAACAACTGGCATATTTGTTTGGGCTGCAATCTCATTTAATGTTGCCACTTCTGTAATAGCCGTAATAACTTTTGTAGTTGTCGGATAAATAGCCCCTACGCCCAGATAATCCGCGCCTGCTTCTTTTGCTTTCTTTGCTTGTTCAACTGTTTTGACTGTCGCGCCGATTATTTTATTTTTGCCAAGCATCTTACGGACAGCATAAACCGGTATATCGCTTTGCCCTACATGAACCCCTGCAGCGTCTATTGCCATTGCAATATCAACTCTGTCGTTTATAATCAAAGGAATATCGTATTGATCGGTTATTTGCTTAACTTTTTGGGCAAGGCTCAAAAACTCAAAGCCGCTTTTATCTTTTTCTCGCACCTGAACAAGAGTCACTCCCCCCTCGCATGCTTGATTTACAATTTCCAAAAAATTCTTTTCGTCCATGTCTGTGCTGTCTGTAACAAAATATAATGTCAGGTCTGTTTTATTCATTGTTTTCCTCTTCTTTTAAATTTTTTGATTATTTAACTACGACCTTGGATTCCGGCTCGAAGGCCGGAATGACAACTGAGACCGCTATATCATCCTGATATGATCAGTATAAACAGGCTGAAGCCCTTTATTTAATATCATTGTATGCACTTGGGAAACATCTCTTGCGTCTGATATTTCAAACTGCTCGTCGCCTTTTTTTTCCGCATTATGCCCGCCTACGCCGACTTTTACCCCTGCTGAAATTTTATTTGCCGCCAGCCCTATTATATTATCCCTGAAACCTGCCCGCTCCCTTGTTGAAATGACAATTGACGCGAACGGCATAAAAATTCTGTATGCCAGCAATACCTGTAAAAGCTGTTTTTCCCGAACGCCGTGCATATTAGCGCCGGGACTGTTTATATACCCGCGTATTCTTGGAACTGAAAAAGATATATCGGCATGATGATATTTTTGCTGCAGGCAATACGCATGCATACCTGTTGAAAAAGCGTCCTTGCGGAAATCCCCCAAACCCAAAAGCGCGCCGAAGCTGACGCCTCTCATGCCGCCGTTTACAGCGCGTTCCTGCGCATTAAAACGATAAGGGTACAACCGTTTTGGCCCGCTCAAATGATACTTTTCATATATATCCGTATTGTAAGTTTCCTGATAAATGCTGACAAAATCAACGCCGCATTGATGAAGGTACGCGTATTCATCGGTATTTAAAGGATAGATTTCAATTCCGATTGTTGAAAAATATTTTTTTGAAAGTTTAACCGCTTCACCGATATATTCAACATTTGAATGCGTCCGGGATTCGCCGGTCAATAATAAAATTTCCTTCAGCCCTGTTTTGGAAATTGCTTTCAGCTCATTATCAATTTCTTCAACAGACAGCTTGCCCCTGGCTATTTCATTTTTGCAGTTAAAACCGCAGTATGTGCAGTGATTATCGCAAAAGTTTGAAATATACAGCGGCGTATACAGAGTGACGGAATTGCCGAAATGTTTTCTCGTTTCAATTTTTGACCGTCTTGCCATTTCTTCCAAAAGATTTTCCGCTGCCGGCGATAAAAGTGCGCCATAGTCGTAAAATGTTAAGACGTTTTTATTAAGGGCTTTTTTCACGTCGTCCGCGGTATATTTTTCATAATTATACGTTCCGGTTCGGCTTAACACTTTCTCCATAATGCCGGAGTCAATAACTTCCATTGCCATTTTTTAGTCCTCCAAAAATCCCGTTAACGGGCTTGAAGCTTCCGCTTCATATTCCAAAACTCTGCCAAGCCCGGCAAGCCATGCTTTTCTTCCCGCTTCTATAGCCAGCTTAAACGAGCTTGCCATCATACCGACATCATTTGCCGTCGCGACCGCGGTATTTGCCATAACCGCGGAAACGCCGAGTTCCATAGCTTCGCAAGCCTGCGAGGGTCTGCCTATGCCTGCGTCAACAATGACCGGCAAATCTATTTCATCAACAAGAATTTTAATAAAATCTTTTGTCAAAAGACCTTTATTGCTGCCGATGGGAGCGCCAAGCGGCATAACCGCCGCAGCGCCGGCATCAGCCATATTTCTTGCCGCTGTTAAATCAGGATACATATAAGGCATTACTATAAAACCTTCTTTCGCCAAAATTTCAGTCGCTTTTATTGTTTCATAATTATCCGGCAAAAGGTATTTTGAGTCGTTTATTACTTCAATTTTTACAAAGTCGCCGCAGCCAAGCTCCCTTGCAAGCCGCGCAATGCGCACTGCTTCCTGCGCGTTTCTCGCGCCGGAAGTGTTCGGCAAAAGCGTAATGCCTTTTGGAATATAATCTAAAATATTTTCTTTCCCGCCCGTGTTTGCGCGCCTGAGAGCAAGCGTTGCCATTTCCACGCCGCCGTTTTCTATTACAATCTTTGTCATTTCAAGCGAAAATTTACCTGAGCCTAAAATGAAACGTGAGTTAAATTCTTTATTACCGATAACCAGAGTATCTTTCATCTCTCTTTTTACTCCTTTTCAATATTCAATAAAAGTCTTAATACCATGTTTGCCTGATGTCCCGCGCATATCGTTACTCTCGGAGCCATAAAACCTATGCCTTCCTGCACTGCCGGCTCAAAATCGCCGCATATATAAAGATTTTTGAGCGTTTGCTTTGTTTTTATTTTATTCGCGCTGTCATAACCGGCCATCCCGGAAGCGGCGACAATCTTTTTCCTGCCATACTCCAACAGCGTGTTTACAAGCATTGCTTTGTATTGCGGATTATCAAACGCTTCACAGACAATCGGGTAGTCTTTAAAAATTTCCAATGCATTGGCCTCAGTCACTTTTGCGGTACGAATCTCCGTTTCAACAAACGAATTTATTTTATCAATCTGACTTTTAAGCGCTTCGGTTTTTAACATTCCCAAATGCGTTAAATTATAATGCTGTCTGTTCAGATTGCTCTGTTCTACAACGTCAAAATCCACAAGCAGCAGCTTTCCTACGCCGATTCTCGCAAGCATTACCGCAATATTTGAGCCAAGCCCGCCAAGACCGGCTATCGCGGCTTTTCCGGCTTTTAGTTTTTCTTTAATGCCCGCGGCATTGCGTGCTGTTATGGCGTTTTCCAATTCATCGCTAGTTTGCATTTTTCTCACCCTCCACCGACAAAACAAACGATTTCAAGTTTATCATTATCGGAAAGCATTTCGGTTTCAAAGGATTTTTTGGGTATGATAACGCCGTTTTTTTCAACAGCCGTTCTTTGCGCATCGTATCCTTCGTTTTTTAAAAATTCATTTAAAGAGATTTTATTTTTTATGGTTATTTCCTGCCCATTTACATACATATTATTTTTTCTCCTTCACAAAAAAATAGGATATACCTGTAAGGTATATCCCGCTTTTTAAACAGTATTTATTTCCTTACGCCGGCATTATCCGGTTCAAGTATGAGCTACGGTATATTCTCAGCCCTAACGCTTTCTTAGCGTCATACAGCAAGCTTCCCGCTTGCGGGCACCCGTTATTTGGATTTATAAGTATATATCATATTTAACAAGAAATTTACAGCGGCATCCTCAAAACTGTAAGTTCAGGAAAAAGGTGCGCCATGTTTTTGTTAATAATTATTTTTGCAGCCTGATTTTCTTTTCCGGGCGAAATTTGTTCAACCAAAGAATTATCAAAACAGTCGTACATTTCGTTGACTGTTATTATTTCAGGCTCAAATTTGTAAGGTGAAAGAATTTCTATTTTGTCGCCTTTTTTAATTTTATTTCTGATATCTATTATTAAATACTCTCCGCCGTTTTCTTTAACATACCCGGCATTGCGCCAATTGCTTCTGCTTGTTGTATCCACATAATCCTGCGCTTCTTCGCCCGGAATTCCGTCAAAAAAACCAATCGTATATCCGCGGTTTTGAAGCGTTTCAAGCTCTTTCATATAAATTTCAGGTTTCCAGCTGTCGGGATTTTCGAAATAATCGTCTATTGCTTTTCTGTAAACTCTTGCGGTTTGCGCGACATAGTATTCGGTTTTGTTTCTCCCCTCTATTTTCAAAGAATCAAACCCTGCGGACAATATCTTATCCAGCCTTGGCATAAGGCATAAATCTTTTGAATTCAGTATATATGAGCCGTGCTCGTCTTCTTCCATTTCCAAATATTCGCCCGGACGAAGCTCCTCTTCCATAACAAGCTTGCCTTTATATTTCCATCTGCACGAATGAGCGCACGCGCCCTGATTCGCGCTTCTTGACGCCATAAACGCCGACATAAGACATCTTCCGGAATAGCTTACGCACATTGCGCCGTGTATGAATATTTCAAGTTTAATACCCCTGCATTTTTTTCTTATTTCAACGGCTTCGCCAAAACTTACTTCCCTTCCCAAAACGCATAAATCCGCGCCCATGTTTTTCCAAAAATCAACTGTAAGCCAGGAGCAGACATTTGCCTGTGTTGAAATATGCAGAGGCATTTCAGGGATTTCTTTTTTAATATATTGAAAAATTCCCGGGTCGGAAATAATAATTCCGTCAGGATTTAAATGCTTGATTGTTTTAGAGAAATTTTCAAGCCGTTCTACGTCGCGGTTGTGAGAAAACAGGTTTAAAGTTAAATAAACTTTTTTCCCGAGACCGCGTGCACAGACAATGCCTTCCTCCATATCTTCAAGCGGAAATTTTGATTTCGCGCGCAGAGACATTTCCGGAGTACCCGCATACACAGCGTCCGCGCCGTACAAAAACGCGGTTTTCAGCCTTGAAAGCGAACCCGCAGGAAGCAAAAGTTCAGGTTTTTTCATTTCTTTTTCCATAGTTCTATTTAAGCATTTTTTTGATATAATGTCACAGAGAAAAAAGAGTGAAGATATTGTGCTTCAGCTTTGCTGAAACCTGCTAATATGTTTTCACTTCGCGAAAACTCGTTATCTTCACTTTTCACTCTCCACTCTTCACTCTGCCGTTAAAAAGGAGCTTTCAAAATGACAAAAAAATTGAACTTTTCAATCATCTGGAAATCGCTTGTAATAGGCGTTTTAATTTTGCTTATGCTTATACCGCTGGCATTTGTCCGCAAAACCATAAAAGAAAGGTTTGAATATAAGTACGCAGCCACTTCAGAGATAATAAGCTCATGGGGTGATCAGATTTTGATTGCGGCGCCGATTCTGAATATTCCTTACACCGTACAATATAGAGATAGAGAAGATAATGGAAAAACATGGTCAACAAGAACGGAATACGCAAAATTTTCTCCGAAAGATTTGGATGTTGACGTAAACGTCATATCGCAGACAAGGTATATAGGTATATTTGAAGTTCCCGTTTTCACTGCGGAAATAACAATGAAAGGAAGTTTTGAGAAATTTAAAAAACCGGCAGATGCAAAAGAAAATGAATCTTTTATATCTTTGGAAATTAATGATTTAAAAGGAATTTCAACGCCTGTTTTTGTCTGGAACGGTCAAAAAGCGGAATTCGAACCTGCAATAATCGGAATGCCCTTGAGCATAAGGATGCCAAACGTACGCAGATATTCATCGGAAATGTCATACACCAGATATTATGATTATGAAGAAACAAACCGTCTAAAATCCCTGAACTCAAGAGTTATACTTAACGATAACAACACTTTTGAAATAAAATTCAATATAAAAGGCAGCAATGCCATCAGTTTTATTCCGCTGGCTAAAGACAACAGATTCCACATATACTCCAAATGGACAAACCCCAACTTTTCGGGAACCTTTTTACCAGACACAAAAGAGATAAACAACGAGGGATTCAGCGCGACATGGAATATCAATTATATTGCAAGCGGAAACCCGCCAAGGATTGACGGATTAAACCTTTCATATTCGCTGTTTACAACAACCCTGTTAGTGCCGGTAGACAGTTACCGCGCCGCCGAAAGAGCCGTAAAATACGGAATTTTGTTCATAACCCTTACGTTTCTTGCGTGTTTTGTTTTTGAAATCACAAGCGAAAAACCCATACATCCGTTCCAGTATCTTTTGGTCGGCTTTGCGATGGCAATTTTCTATATTCTGCTCGTCTCCATTTCAGAGTTTATACCGTTCGGTTTTGCGTATTTGATTGCCGCCGTATCCGTAATAGCGCTCATAACCGCTTACATAAAATTTGCGGTAATAAAAAATTTGAACATAAAACAAACGGCAGTTGTAGCAAGCTCGATGTCAGCGCTCTACATATATTTATATGTGCTGCTTCAGCTGCAGGATATGGCGCTCATTTTCGGATCCGTCAGTTTATTTTTGGGATTGGCGATAGTTATGTACGCTACAAGAAATATTAACTGGTACGAAGAACGGGAATAAATAACAGCGATGCGGGGATGCGGAGAGGCAGGGATGCAGAGTAACTGCTAAGAAGCGGAAAGGCATCGTACTTGGGAGTAGGCTATGAAAAAGAATTTATTATTTTTAGCTGCTGTTATTTTTTTGTTTGCCGGATTTGCTTGGGCAGAAGAAAGAATACTGAATTTTGCCTCAGCTATGAATGTAAATCCTGACGGATCCGTAACCGTTCAGGAAAAAATTACCGTTAACGTTGAACATATAAAAATCCGCCGCGGGCTCTACAGAGATATTCCTAATTCTTCAAACAAACCAGTACAATTTATTTCTCTCTATATGGATAACTCCCCCCATCCCGCTTTTACCGAAAGAGCCGGCAGGAATTTGCGCATAAACTTCGGAAATGACGACTATATATCTAAAGGAATACACACTTACAGGCTTATTTACTCTATTGCTAATGTGGTAAAAGGTTTTGACGATTACGATGAAATCTACTGGAACGTAACCGGCAATGACTGGGATTTTACCATTGAACGCGCCTCTTTCCTTATTAATCTTCCGGAAGGCGCGGATATAAAAAACGACTTGGTTTCGACTTATACCGGTTACAGAGGCTCCAAAAATTCCAACGCGGTAAGAGTCGGCAACAACTTTTTTGCAACAACGCAGCCTCTGCGCAAAGGCGAAGGTTTTACGGTCGCCGTTCCTTTTACAAAAGGCATTGTAAAAGCCGAAGAAATAAAAGACTCAAAATCCGCTCTGACGAATCTTCCGTCCCAGCTGTCCGGAATCGCAATTGCCGCGGCAATAGTTTTATTTGTCATTCTTATGGCATATATGCTGATCAGCTGGTTTGCAGTGGGCAAAGACCCCAACGATATTATTGTCACGCAATTTACTCCTCCGCCAGGCATATCGCCGGCTTTTATACGGCTGCTATGGAAAAGAGGGTTTGACCAAAAGGTTTTTGCCACGGCGCTGGTCAGCCTTATAATGAAAGAAAAAATAGAACTTATCGAAGAAAGAGTTGTTTACGTAAAAACAGCCGTATTAAAAATAAAAGACAGGGACACATCCAATCTGTCCGAAGAAGAAAAGTTTATCATCGAAACTTTATTCCGCGCAAGCGACCGATTCGCCATAAACCAGTCAAACTGGCTTCCTCTCAGCTCCTGCATAAATCAAATTGAAAAAGGGTTTAAAATAGAAAAGAAAAAATATATTGTCTCAAACCGGCAATATATAATCCCGGCAATAATAGCGTTAATTCTATTTCAGATTCTTCTTATTCCCGCGGCCGCAATGGCAGCCTTGCCTCTTATTTTCATCAATCTGCATTATTCGATATTTTTTATCGTAGCCGTAAGTCTTCCTAAAAGCAAAACCATGAAAACCGTATTTTTTATAGCGCTTAATCTTTTTTACTCGGTATTTTTCATAGGACTTGGTTCCGCGGCCGGCGGCAGCGCAATGATAATCGAAGCTTGTTTTATATTATCGTTATGGGCATTTCTTGTATACTTCAATATAATGGATAACCTTACGGAAGAAGGTCGCGAACTTTTTAAACATATTAAAGGATTTTACCGTTACATGACAGTCGCGGAAAGGAACAGAGTTGAACTGTCCGTTCCCATAGACACCGAAAAGATTTTCGCCGATTATCTCCCTTACGCTTTTGCTTTTGATATTGAAAACAAGTGGATGAAACGTTTTGAAAACACTCTTTCGCGGGCAACTATAGAACACTACACAAATAATATCGTAGGCAGAAGCGTTTTTGCAGGCGGACTGCTGCTTTCTTCAATAAACTCCGCAGCTCCAAGAAGCAACGGCCATTCCGGTTCCGGTGGCGGCGGCAGTTCAGGAGGCGGCTCAGGCGGCGGTGGCGGCGGCGGACGTTGAAAACAATTACCAATTACAAATTACGAATTACTAATCAACGGTAGAGACAACATCGAAAATAATTGAAATTTGAATAAAAAACGATAATATTGTAAAATAGTTTTTCATTAACGAAACAAATGGAGAGATGCCGAGCGGGTGGCAGTGCGACGAATAAGGAGCACGAGTCTGCCACGGGCGCGAGATGTGAGCGCCCCGGAACCGACTCCTGGACATATCGTAATGAACGCAGTGAATGGAGAGATGGCCGAGCGGTTTAAGGCGCAGTCCTGGAAAGACTGTTTACTCGAAAGGGTAACGAGGGTTCAAATCCCTCTCTCTCCGTTGAACTCTTTTTGTCAGCGTCGGGAAAAATAGAATTTTCAAAGTTTTTCTCACCTATTGCTCACACAGTATCAGAAAAACACCCCGGCTGAGTTATGCTTATCAGTCGGGGTGTTCTGTTTTGTCAGGTATTGCTACTCAACTTCACTTTTTGCCAATTATTTGTCATTTGTTCTGCTATATAATTTTATGTCGTTGTAAAATTGCAAGCAAAATATCTATAAAATTATTATTCCCGTGATTAAAATCTTTATAGTTATTGGCTAAATTTTGAAGCGAGTCAGTGTTTATTTCAAACGGGACTTCGCTTTTTTTGTATGTCGGCAAAACTCCCTTTATCTTTTCAGCAACTTCGCCACTGTTTAACGGATTTTCAAAATGGTTTTGCTGTTGCATTTTCCCTTTCCAAAACAAAACTTTTTCCTTTGAAAGATGTTGAATTAAAAAATCTTCAAAATTCATTATAAAAAAATATATATTGTTTTTTGCAAAATTATTATAAGCGTTAATGTCTTTATCGCCGCGCTTAAAACAATCAAAGTCCAAAACAAGTAAAACTTCCTCGTTTGATTTTTTATCTCTTTTTGTTTGCGCCGTACTCCATTGCTCTCTTGCGCTTTTCGCATTGTTGCCGTTACAAGAATACACTTCAAAAAGCAAAACGCCGTCTATAAGTTCTCTGCTTAAACGGTTTAGTTTTGCAAAATAGACTTTTTCGGATTTGCCTTCGGCGATTATGTGAATTTTATGTATTTTCATATCAATACACCAATGGAATGCCCGTAAGCCTTCCCTCTAAATATCTTTTTACAAAATCGGTAGAATTGCGAACATCGTCAAACTGATATAGGTATTTTAATCTTGTGCCGTTTTTCAAAGTTTTATTTGCAAACGCGACTTCTGAAACTCGTATTGTTTTATTTTCCAAAATATACGGGTTATGCGCCGTAATTATCAATTGCGCGTTGTTTGAATTGCTTTCTTTTGATTTAAACATTTTTATTATCTCGTCCACTAATAACGGGTGTAAAGACATGTCTATCTCATCAATAAACAATGCTGAACCTGTTTCTAATGCAGATAAGGCGCATACAAGACGATGCAGCAAAAAGTTAGTTCCGGCTGATTCGTCTTTATCAAAATCAAAGGGGATTTCGTTGCCGTTAATATCCTTATGATACGATATGAATTTTGTACTTCCGTCATATTTTTTATCGCGTTCTATGCGAGTAATATCTATATCTAAACGAGTAATAATTTCTGAGATTGCCTGCAAGGCGTTATCGTCTTTTGGAATATAGCTTATCGCTTGCGGAGCATATATTTTGTTAAATAAATAATCTTGCGCCTTGCTGAGAGTTTCTGCGAGACCGGGATATTTGCCTACTATTTTATTTAAGAAGGATTTTATTTGATTTTTGCCCGAGCAACATTCAACTTGAAAAACATTTTTTACATCTGAAACTCCATATTCTTTATTTACAATATTTTCAAAATTAAGACAGTCTGCGCCTTTTATTGAAAAAACTATTCTTTTATTCCGATACAGTTCTTCAGAAACAATTTGAACGGCATTATATTCCAAAGAATAAACGTATTCGTCATTGCCGATAAAAAAATCAACTTCAAAATATGTTGAATTATATTTTGTATTTAATTTGTTCGGGAAATACTGAGACTGCTCAATGCTGCCAAACACTCCACCTTGTCTATAATAAGTTGCGTTTATTCCTTCTTTTATTACTTTTTGAAAAACCTGAACAGCGTTAATTAAGTTGCTTTTTCCTGCGGCATTTGCACCAAAAACCATTAACAAAGGAACAACACGAGCGCCTTTTTGATTTTCTATAAATGCAATTTCCGGCAAATCCTTATAACCATTTGGGGCTTTGTCCTCCGCATATTCAAAAGAAAAAGTTTCATCTAAAATAGACTTAAAATTGCGTATTTTGAATGTTTTTAACATAAAACCCTCCATTCTTTGCATATATAAACATTTTTTCTGTTTATATTATGGTAATATAAAAAAAATAAATTGTCAATCATTACCACATTACCGGCACACCTGCCCCTGCCTTATGTATTACTATAGAATTATCTTACAAAAAATATAAAGAGAATAGCCTACTCACAGCCTTAGCTATAGCGGGTAGGCTATTTTTATGCCCCAAAATTTAAGGAGGAATGCCACAAGAACTTATAGATCCCATAGCCGCACTGCTTATATTGTTGTTTGTTATGGGGCGCGGCGTTTGTTTGTTAAAGGAGTGGTACTGGCTTAATACAATAGAACCCAACAGGAGCAACCAATGAAGATTACAAAGCAGCAGTTAAAGGAGCAGTTTAGCCAAACACGCTTAGAGAAGTTCGTGTTACGGGACATTTTGGAAGATGCCAAAGATTATAGTGGTAGTTTCATTGAGCGGGTCAAAGCACGGCTTTCGGACATCAGTAAAGGCTGTGCTACCGGAACGGTCAGCAAGCTCATCTATCATTCCGACTGCCTGAAATTCTTTGTTAAGTTCATAGATGACATATCGGAGCTTGTTATTGATTTAGAGGCGGATACCGGACTGCTCCTTAACAAAAGAGGGCTGCCGCTTTACACATTTTACGCTTGGCTTACCTATGAAGAAACTGCTTATAAAATCAGTAATTTCATTGAAGAAAAGTCAGAGCAAAAGGAGGTAGATTTAGAGTAGTTTAAGCAGATGTATAGACGTGCAAAAATCAATGCCAGCAGTTCAGGTCTTGTCTCGAAAGACAATACCTGCACGAGCCGCCGCAGCACAAGGAGATTCTAACAATGAAGCCACTAAACACAGCAGCACCAAAGCAAACGAAGTTTAACAGACGCAACGCCGCACCTTACAAGAAGCAGGAATGCAGTGCAGCTGAACCTGCAAAAGATGAACAGACCACCAGCGCTAAAATCGTCCAGACTTCCACACACGTTCAAATCTCATTTCCGTCCAAGCCTTCAGATGCAATTCGTTCAGCACTGAAAGCCAGTTATTTTAAGTGGTATCCCAAACTATCCTGCTGGCAAAGGCTCAAAGGATGGCATACCTTTAATGTCGCAAAAGAAATACTGAAACGATACCAAATTCAGCCAGCCTGACCCGCACAGCCGATACCTCTAATTAAAGGAAGGCATTATGAACATTTCAGAACTAAAAGCGGTTGTGTTTGACGTGCTTGAAAGATGTGAAGAATATCAGGAAATACGGGACAGACTGTCAAGTATGCTAATGCAAAAGCAATTTGTCCGCGTTATGCAAAACTACGAACGCTGGCTCAAAGAGTGGCAGTCAAAATCTGATAAAGGAGGTGTTTCAACTATGACAATAAGCAATATGAAAGCATTCGCCAAAATCGCTGTCGCGTTGTTTAGCATCGTGACAGAAGTGTCCGAAGTTGTCAAAAAAGCGGCAAAAGTCCGAAAGTAAAAACCCGCTTAAATGCAGGGTAACAAAAGGAGGAAAATCGCGCTATGAAGTTAAAGATTAACGCAGGCAAAGTCCGCACGGTTATCGCGATATTGCGGGATCTTTTACATCTTGCATTTCAGTATTGCCCAAGCACTCGACGTAGCAACCCTTGGGAAGAAGAAGAAGATTACTACGATTATAGGTAGTTATTCGTTCCCAAAAACCGCCCTGTTTTCAGACCAAACGGGGCGGTTTGCTAGAGTTATTCTCGTTCTTAAGAAACATAAGAGAGGAGAGCCTAAGTTCCAACTTTTCATCACATTTACGTTTTATCCGAAGTACCCGGCTATTGTTGTTTCATAAATATACGGATAAGTTTACTTGAAATTTTCCAAGTTCTGGATGATATTTTCAAACTCAGTCAAAATTCCAAGTAACCGCTCGTCAAGGAAAGTCAATGCTTGTTTGCGTATTTCATTTGGAACGCCGTAATATGCTCCTGCAATACTGCCGGTGATAGCTGCAAGCGTATCGCTGTCGCCGCCGATTGATATAGCGTTGCGGATTGCGTCTTCAAAGGAGACGGATTCAAGAAAAGCCATAATCGCTTGAGGCACTGTATTCTGGCAGGTTTCGTTGAATTGATAGTTGTCGCGTATGCTGTCAAGTGTGAAGTTCATCGGATAATAGTGCTTATTCACGTATTCTCGTATTTCAAGAATGTTCTTTCCGGCACGAGCCAGAAAAATACCGGCAACGGTTGCTTCCGCTCCCTTCATACCCTCCGGATGATTGTGTGTTACCTCTGTTACTTTATTGGAAAGCATAACTGCGTCTTCAAATGATAAAGCTGCAAATCCACAAGCAGAAACACGCATAGCTGCGCCGTTTCCAAAGCTGTTATAGGGTAATGGGTTATCTGAAAATATCCACTGCCGAAATCTATCGCCATAACTGCAATTCGGGTATAGGCGACCAAATTTCTGCATATTTTCGACTGCAAATGTGCCAAGTCTTGAATAAAAATTTTTACTATCCAGCAATGCCTTTGCAATAGCAAGGCTCATAATACTGTCATCGGTAACTACGCAATGGTCTGTAAAAAGTTCAAAATCTTTTGTTTTAATGTTATTCCATTCAAAACGCGAACCGACAATATCGCCAACGATTGTGCCAATCATTAGAGCCATCCTTTGTTGCCTAATACAAAAAGTTATAAATTTATAAAAGCCTTGTTCTTCATGTTTCCCAAGATCAGCCTCCAATAATTATATTGGCTTAGAAGCTATTGCTTTTCAGGCTTCGTTTCTCACTTTATGCCATTTCACAACATATATCGTATTGTCATTCTATTTCAAATCATCAATAGGCGCAAATTTGACATACAACATAACTTCAACATTTTCATTAAGTTCTAATTTCTGCTCTTCGTTGCCCTCGTATTCTCCGCCTACGCCAAAACCAAACAATTTTAATTCTGCGTTTATTTTTGTTAATTCTGAATTTTGTAGAACGCGCGTTGTACTTGTTTCAAACCTTTCGTTATGCATTTCCAAAGAGCCTTGCATTCTTTGGCGATATAATCTTTGCCAAGAAGGCTCAGTATGATACCAATATAATTCATTTGGCAAAAATGGCTTTTGCGTTGGTCGATACGATTGATTTATTGCAATACTTTGCTTTATGCTGTCTAAAAAAGCCAAATCTTTTTTATTGTCATAAGCGCCTGAAGTTCCGATAATTGTTTCATTTACGCCAATATGTTTCTGTTTTGAATTGCCACTTGCTTCAGACTTAAAATTTATACTTTCAACTTTCACTTCAGTTGCTCCAAGTGTTTGCATAATTTCGCAAAATTCTCTAATTTTATCATTGATTAATTCTAACTCATGGTCTTTAAAAGGTATGTATCTGTCTTTTAAGAAAGGGTGTCCTATATAAACTTCATTTTCGATAGGATGTCCTATTGATGAAAAATGTATCCCTGACAAAGACAAATTCTCAATACTTAAAACAGAAATATTTTGAGGGATAGTATTAGGCATGATTTCAACAGGAACTAAAACTTTACGCTTAATATAAGGCATTTCTAAAAATTTTTGAGAATACAAATCGTCCATTTCCTTGAAGTCTTTTTCGCCCATATTTCGCACTTCTTTACCTTGAGAATTTGAAACAAGTAGAAAATCTTTCCTTGCGTCAGAAATTTTATTCAAGGCTTTATATATCTCACCTCTTAAATTTAGAAACATATCTTTCCACATAGCTTCTTCCAGCGCATCTATTTTAACACTATTTACTTGTTTCAATGCCTCTTGGTAATTCTGCTGTCCCCAAAAAACCCAAGCAGTATAATAAAACTTGGCAGGTGCATCATCTGGCAGTTCATTAGTTTCTTTCAATAATAAATCCCATTTTTGCTCTACCCTTAGATTTTCCATTCTTTGAAAAATTTCCATTGCAGCCGCATCATCATTATCAGCAATAGAGACAGCGAGTTTTGCAGTCTCTGTTAAAAGTCCGGCAAATACAACCGCTACATTATTTAAAATATTATCTTCCTTTTTTTCTTTAACTGATAAAAATGAACCTAATCCAGCACCTATGGGACCAAGCAAGAGAGATCCTAATCCAGTCATAGCGCCTACTTTTAACCAGTTTTGTTTGTCATTAACATTAACTATATGGCTAATGTGACATTCAAGAGTATCATCTTGCTGATACCCGTAAAAGTAAAAGGTTAAATCTTTGTAATCGACCTTGCTTATACTAGTCCACTTCAGAACGTGCATACTTTCCGGCTCGTCATTATCAGGAATAATATATATTGCTTTATCCGTAACAAAACAGCCTTGAGATATATCATCTTTGCCGTCAAAAAAACCTGTTGGGTTAACATACAAAATTTCCTCATCTTTTAAAACATCAAACTTTGTCCTTATATTATTTTTTAACGTAAGAGAGAAATTGTCATTAAGTCCATTCCGTTTCCAAAGACTAATAATTACGTCTTTTTCTTGCTCCTCATGTTTTTCTTCTAAGTTCACAATTCCTTGGCATTCGGCACAATGGCTGCCACCATATATATATTTACAAGTTTTGCATTTTTTTAATTGACGCATTGTCATTTTCTCCTTTTGCGGTTGTATCTATTACCTCTGTTACCTCATTTAATTCAACCGATGTTTTTTGTTTGGGGAATTTGGGCAAATGCCTCCAAGTCCCGCTCCAACAAGAAGTGAACCGTTATTCCTAACGGCTTTGCCACAATACTTGCAATGCAATATTTTATTACCGGTAGCATTAGCTAAAACATGTTTTTTAGTCGGTGAGTTTGAACAAATGCCTCCACTGCCTTTTCCAACGAGAAGTGAGCCGCTATTTGCTATTTCTTTACCGCAATACTTACATTTCATAAATTTCTCCTCCGACTTTCACGCTAATAAAATAGCGCTAATGTCTAATTTTTTATATCTTTCAACTCTTACAACATTTTTTACCAATAAAAAAGGCGACCTGTATATGCGGTTAGAGATCCACAAACAGGTCGCCCCGGGATTCGTATGCCGTCCGAAAACGGCATACTACTCCCTCAATTGAAGGCGACTATGGTCCTCTAACCGTGTTTGTATTCTACAAACTACAAACAGATAAAGGTTTTAACCTTTAACCAAAGCAATATTAAGTTTTTTATTAAGCATTTTTCAATGCGTTTTCGGCGTTTCTCCTATTCCAAATTTTATGCTGATATTATACAAAAATATTTTTTAAAATTTCTGCAAGTTTGAAAGAATTGAATCCGCATAAATTAAAAGTTAAAATGTGTACAAATAAATTATATTATTGGTACCGGAGCATAGTACATGAGCAGACGATTTGAAAACCCTAAAAAACAGGTTATGACTATTCCCATATCTCAACCAAGGTATATCCCTGAATTTTATTTAGCGCTTTTATTATGTCTCTATGATAAAGGCAGCATCCAATATGCAGATGATTCTGCAAAGAAGTTATGTAGCGACGACGAATTTGCAAAATGGCTTTCTAATAATCCACGTTATAAAAAATGTATACGCATCGAGAAAGGCATAGAAGTAATTGCGAGAAACACTGATTCTGACCTATTCACTCCTGAAATATTTGCAAGAACCAAAATACAAGTTACCGATAAAAAGTTCTTAGAAAAACTCCTGAAAGAACATGTGCAGCTTTTTGAAGAAGATAAATTACCAATGGACTACGATTGCTATGGCAAAAATATTGATGAATGCGTTAAAATATGGCAACCGAAGTATGATGCTCGTGCCGGAATTGTATCTATAGCGATTTCTTCTTTTGAAACTCCCGATTTAAGAGAATGCGACACGTTGCTATCTTTGTTCTTCCAAGGAGATTTGGTTAAATTTTTATCTGCAAAAAGAAGAATTCAACCCGGATGTAGCCGTGAGAGAATTATTCAAGAAGTTGTTTTTAAGGTTAAATTTCTAAAATCTCCAGAGGATATAAGAGATGATATTATAAATCCTTGTAAGTTTATTGAATACAAATACTTAAAGATTAATGAAAATACTTTTGAGGTTTTTTATAAAGGCGTTTCTGTTAAGACAGGCGAGAGACCAAGTCCAAAAGATTTTAAAGTAATGAAATATCTTATGAAGCATAAGTTGCCTGTGGATATAGATAAAGTTTATAGAGAGGTTGAAGAAACAAAAAAATCTTTGCCCGAAAATAACCGCTGGGGTAATAACCGCGTCGGGGCAATC
This sequence comes from Candidatus Endomicrobium neocapritermitis, assembly GCA_009778325.1. Taxonomy (GTDB): domain Bacteria; phylum Elusimicrobiota; class Endomicrobiia; order Endomicrobiales; family Endomicrobiaceae; genus Endomicrobium_B; species Endomicrobium_B neocapritermitis. Next base: position 74,327 of record WRJZ01000054.1, read on the forward strand.
AATAACTTTCTTGGAATGACTGGAGCAACTAAAGCAATCAGAGAACGCAAAAAAGGTTATTTCTTCTCGGCAAAAGGCGGAGTATTTGACATAATTTTGCAAGAAAATAAAAATGTAAAAAAAGATGTCAACAGAAAAGTTAAAAAAACTCCCGGAAAACAAAAATCATAAAACATATTGAAAAATCATAGCATACTAACAATTATATAAAAACCGCTGAAAAGAATAATTATAACTTTTCAGCGGTTGCTTTATTTTTGGCATATAAACTTTGTGTTTCTCATCAATAACTCTGATTTTTTGAAACCAAATCTACCTACGAAGTTGCCACGATTATTCTTTTTCTATTCTTTTTTATTCCCAATCATATGTAAATTTCCAATAAACGCCTAATCGCTATTCTTTCTCAACTCTTTTCTGCCCTTAGAATGTAGGTATGAAAGACAAAATTCTCAAGTTACCAACAGCAACGCTTGAAGAAATTGAAGAAGCCCGGCAGACGACGCAATCTCTATGTCCGGACAATTCAGAAGTGTTAGAGATAGATACAATCGCCTTTGACATTCCGGAAGGACGGTATGAAATAACGAAACCTATTTTGTTTCGCCCGGCAATAGAAACATTGGATGGTAGGATTGATTGGGACGATATAAAATACCCCAGAAATATTTACTACAAACAGAACAAAGACGTATATTTACCTATGGTGTATGCTTGGCTAAACACAACCGTCTCACCGAGAACAAAGGTTCTGCGGGTGCAATGCTCATTTGCCAAACTTATGCACGGCGATAATCTAATTTCTACTTCGGAAGATACTATACCGGCATTTCGTAAAAGAATGCAAAAGATTTTAGCAATAATGGGCGTGAACACGACGGATTATGCGATAAACGAAGCAATACTTACAAGGCTTCATCCTGCACATAATATGCTAACCGATTACCCCGTAAGTATGATGACAGAAGACCTTGCTTGCTCCATAGTCCCAAGAAGTATGGACTTACAAGAAAGAACTTTTAGAAATGGCGGGGACATACTGTATTACCACAACGAGATTAGGGAACTCGTTTTTTACGATAAGGGCAAAGATATTGAAAGATTAGAAAACCGCCCCAAAAGCGCAATATGCGAGGATAAATACCCTGAAAATTATGACAAATACAAGGAATATCTTAAAGACAAAAATGTTCCAAGAATGGAGTATAGGTTAAACGACAAAGAGGACATAAAAAACCATATTATTAAGGTTAGCAAGAAAAGCGAGCGTAAAAAATACGAGGACGGCGTAAAAGTTAAACATCTCAACGGGAAACTATTACAAGCCATTTTATTATACAGGCTTAAAAAAGTCAAAGAAAACATATTTGCTCTGCCAGCTTACAGACGCTCAATAGATGAATATATTTGGGATATAAAAAGAAATAATCCCGACCTTAGTAATACGGAAATAGATAACAGGCTTCCGGCGGTACAAATGTTAGCAGAGAAAGGCTATAAGAAAACGCTTGCCTTTTTAAGAAGCTATTTAGGAGATGAAAGCAAAGCACAAAGGAAAATAGACGAAGCCAAAGCGTTAAAAGTTAAAGGACATCGCCCCGACTATATAGAAGAAATTGAGAATAGTTTAAAAACGTATAAACCGTTAACGCTGGAAGATTTGGCAGCCGAAACGAATACCCCAAAGATAAAGCGTATTAAAGCAGACATGTTTGACTTCTTAACCGTGGAAGATGCGGCGCAAAAACTGCGTTGCAATGAAAGAACAATCCTGCGTTATATCGGCAAAGGGTTTTTGACTGCCTATAAACTCGGCAACGGATACCGCATAAGACCGCAAGACCTGCAAGATTTTATCATTAGCAGGAAAGTCGGGACAATCGGACAGCAATCCGGAAGTGAGGGAAAATGCCCGATAACATAACCCTTACCACCGAATTGCAAGCAATTATTGAACGGACTGCTCAACAGGCTGCCGCCGAGGCTGTATCTAAATACAAAAAAGAGGTGAAGCCTAAAAGGACGAACAGAGCGTATCTAAGCATAAAGGAATTTGCCGAGCATTTCGGTATGAAGAAGCAGACAGTATCTAAACTCATTAAAGAACGCAAGATTCACGCGATAATGCCGCTTGGGACAACAATGTGGAGAATCCCCATAAGCGAAATTGAGAATTACGAGAAGAAAAGCAGAATTCAGACGCAAAAGGACATCTTCACTTATTAGGAGGAAATGATATATGGCATCATTAAAGAAAAGAAGCAAGCGCTACTATATAAGAGACTACGAAAAAAAACCAAAACTTGATGCAAAAGGATTTCCGGTAAGAGACGCCGCAGGAAACATTATCTATAAACGCGTCGATTTATGGATTAAGTCGTCAAAAGACTTTGAGACTGCAAATAGGCATCTTCGCAAATACGAAGACAACAAAGACAGAGAAAGAATAGGGCTTGAAAAGAAACATATCTCTTGGCAGGATATCAAAGCAAAATATCTTGCCTATTCTGATGAATATAAAGCTGACGCAAGCCTTGATTTAGATACGCGGGTATTTAAGGACATAGAAGAGTTTTGCCCGTCGATTTCGCAGATTTCGGACTTAGATATATCGTTCGGCGAGAGATTTTTTCACTGGCTTAGAAACAATAAAAAGAACGCTGACGCCACTATCAGGCGGAAAGGGACTACGCTTAAAAATCTCGGCAAGAAATTTGTTGACTGGGGAATGATGCACTCCAATCCGCTCAAAAACCTCCGTATTCCCAAAGTAACCAATGAGAAAGAAGTAAAATACTGGAAGACTCCGGAAGATATTCAAAAGGTTATAGATAACTCAATCGGAACGTGGAAGACGATAAACATGGTAGGCTTCTGCATTGGTGCGAGGCTCTCGGAAATTCTTAGCCTGACATGGGGAAGTTTTGATTTCAACACCGACATATACAAGATACAGTCCACTGGGGATTTCCGCACGAAAAGTCGAAAACCCAGATTAGGTAAAATTCCAGCAGTTCTAAAAGAGTATTTACTGGCTTTGCGGAAAGAGAACGCGAAAAATGATAAGATTAAGACGGACAAAATCGTAGTATATCAAGACGGTACTGTGCCTACAATGGATACCTGCTCTTCCTATTTGCGTAAGTTTTATGGTAAAATAGGTTTCAAAGGTTATCATGCGCATTGTCTAAGACACACTTTCGCGGCGCACTATCTCTTGAAGTCTAAGGATATTTACGGACTGTCGAAGCTGCTCGGGCATTACAAGGTTACGGTAACGCAAGATTATTACGCGCATCTTTTAGACACTTATTTTGACAGTTCTATGACAAACTTTAACCCGTTTGAGTAAAGCGAAGTTTCTCACCAGTTTCTCACACGGTTTGCGGCTTAGTTGTCAAGGTTGTCAGTATTAGTATTTGAAAAATTGCCATACGTTGACGGAGAAGAGCGGAAACGTTGAAAAATCAATGAGAAGTTAGGGTATAGTATGCTATTCCCTCTCTCTCCGTATCAAACCGTTCTCCGTTGACAAAATGCCGTTTTTTACAAAAGTGTCGTCGAAATTTTTTGAGTTAGTGAGCCTGAGAGCGCCATTTAAAGAACAAATCAGCCAATCTTGCCAAAAACAAACTTTCCATTCTCTGCTTGCAGTTTTTTAGGATCCCTTTCATTGTTAAATTCGCTACTCACTGCGTAGCGAATCTGAAAAAATACGCACGAATAAAAGAAAAAAGCAACGTAAATTATTGGGATTGCTCTCTAACAAAATCCTAGTTCTTTTTCCTGTTCTTTCCAGTCGAAGCTCTTGAAAAGTATTAGTTTTTTGTAGGTTAAGTCGCGTGGTTGTCTGCCTTCAAGTATTGCGGTTATTATGTTTGGCGATAAAAAGGAAAGATTTAATACGAGACGTGCATATCTTTTCATAACATTTTCTCTTTTAGCTATTTCACTTACCGTCAAACCTTCTTTTATTATATAATCGTTCCACTTATAGCTTTTAATAATGGCTTTTATAAGATTTTTATCCTTATGTGTTCCGGTATTATAACTGCTCCCTATTATTATTTTTGCTCCGTTATCTATCACTGCCATTTTGTATTCCTGTTTAAATGTTAACTGTGTTTTCAAATCTTCGTTTAAAACCAGTTTAATTTCTCTGTCTTCATATATTGACGTTATAAATTCCGTTAATTGTTCTTTGTAGAGTATAAGTTCTATTTCAGATTCTTTGATGTTTATTCTGTGAATCAAAAGTCTTTTTATATACCGAGGCAAAGAATAACTTTCGAAAAACTCCAGTATTTTCTTTTGTTTTTCAACAGAATAATTTTCAATAAACGATAAAATTATTTTCTCGTTCTTTAATAAATTCTCAAACCAGTCATCAATAAACTTTTCTATTTTAGGAGCTGAAATCTTGGTCATTTTTCCGATTCTATCTTTTTCATTACGGATGATTGCCTGACTGACATAATATCTATACTTAACGCCTTCTCTTCCGCTGCTCCAAACAGGACTCATAAAATTATTTTTATCGTCAAAAAGTTTTCCTGCAAGAAAACTTTTACTTGGCGTAATCTTTTTTCTTACGTCTCTATTGTTTGCTATAGTTTCCTGAACTTTATCAAATACTTCTTTTTCTATAATCGCTTCATGTTCGCCTTTATACCAAATACCGTTATGTCCTACTTCGCCAATATATGCTCTGTTTCCTAAAATACGGTATAAATTTCCTGAAGTCAAGTTTCTGCCATTTTGGCTTGTTATATTATTATCTTCAAGCCAGTATTTTAATTTTGCAACGCTGCTAAACTCAATGTATTTATTAAAGATAATTTGTACAGATTTGGCATGTTCTGAGGGATAAATCTTCTTTTCTTTGCGATAATAACCCATAGGAGGATAACCGCCCATCCACATCCCTTTCTTTTTACTTGCGGCATATTTATCGCGTATGCGTTCTCCGGTAACTTCACGCTCAAATTGGGCGAATGATAGCAACATGTTAAGCGTAAGCCGTCCCATGCTTGTTGTTGTGTTAAACTGCTGGGTAATTGATACAAATGAGGCTTGCTTTTTATCAAACACGTCAACAATCTTACTAAAATCGTGTAAGCTTCTTGTAAGTCTGTCTATTTTATAAACGACAATGATATTTACTAAGTCTCTTTCAATATCTTTTAAAAGTTCCTTTAGGGCTGGTCTGTCCAGCGTACCGCCTGAAAAACCTCCGTCGTCATATTTTTTCTCAACCAAAACCCAGCCTTCATGCTTTTGACTCTTAATATAGGCTTCACAAGCTTCTCGTTGAGCCTGTAAGCTGTTAAACTCCAGTTCAAGTCCTTCTTCCGAAGACTTTCTGGTGTAAATGGCACATTTAATTATTTTTTTCTTTTCTTCCATGTTCGCCTCTGAAGAATGTTTTCCCGTTCCAGTGAACGCCCGTTATCTTACGCGCGATGGCAGACAAACTTTTATAAATTTCACCTTTATATAAAAATCCTTCTTTAATAACCTCAACTTCATATTTTTCACCTTTATAAGAACGTATAAATTTGGTGCCCCTTTCATAAGCAATATCGTTTTTGATAACTTTTTCCGTTGAGTAATCTTTAGATGCTTTTTCAATTGTGCTATAAAAAGCCCTTAAATTAACTTCATATTCTTTTGCCTGTTGGTACCAGTGAATATATTTTATAAGCATAGGTTTTTTAAGTTTTGGCAAAGATGTTTTAAAATATTTGAGCCACAACTCTTTAAGTTCATCTGTTGATAAGTTTTTAAGGTCGTTCATATTTTTCCAAATTCAAAAATCTTTTAATATTTAATAAAGTTTTTTGTGCATCTTTATCTTTTTTGCATGCCTTTAAAACTAAAATCAAGAATGCCATTGTCATCGTAAAAAGCATCTTTTCAGGTATTATTGGTCTGCCGCTTGGGTTGCCGGATACACCTTTTTTAAACCTTTTTTCAACTGGCGGTATTCTTACCATTGTCATTCTCCTTATACACACATTACCGCTTACTAAAAGCAAGAAGTCAAGTATATAAATAGTATGTTATTCTTTGATTTTGTATAATGGGGCAGACTTATATTGTTTTATAATCAAATTGCAGACAATGGAGAATAATATGGCAATACCACAATATCAAGAGTTTATGAGTCCTACGTTAGAAGTCTTTGCTGATGGAAAAGAAAAGGAAAATTCTGAAGTGTACCAGAGTATAATCACTAAAATGAATTTTTCTGAAGATGACTTAGCTGAGCTTTTACCAAGTGGCATTCAGTCTGTTGTTAGAAACCGATTAAATTGGGCAATTTATTATATGTACAGAGCAGGACTACTTGAAAAAATTAAAATGGGGCTTTATAAAATAAGCTCTTCGGGCAAAAAAGCTTTACATGACAAAAAGAAAATAAATAATGATTATCTAAGTCAATTTGAAACTTTTAGAAAGTTTCAAGAAAAATCTTCTAAAAATGATACTACTTCAAAATTAAGCGTAATCAAACAAGATCAGAGTCAGGATCCACGTGAAAAAATTGAAACGGCAATAAAAGAAATAAATGAAAAAATTCAAACAGATATATTAGAACAACTAAAGCAGGTTGATCCTGTACATTTTGAACGTATAGTTTTGGGTTTAATGATATCCATGGGTTACGGTGGAAATCGTTCAGATGCTGCACAGATGACAAAAAAGAGCCACGATGGCGGCATCGATGGAATTATTAATGAGGATAAACTAGGGTTAGATAAAATTTATCTTCAAGCTAAAAGATATACCGATGGTAAAGTAAACTCAAAAGAAATGCAATATTTTGTTGGAGCCCTCAAAAATAATCAATCAAATAAAGGTATTTTCATAACAACCAGCGAATTCGATTCCAAGGCTATAGAAATGGCTAAAAATAATAATATTATAACTATAGACGGCTATAAACTTTCCCAGCTTATGCTTGATTATAATGTGGGAGTAATATGTAGGTCTGCAATTGAAATTAAAGAACTTGATCTTTCATACTTTAGTGAAGACTAATTATTCTTATGTATAAGCAACATCGTCTCATAAATATTTTGTATGTGTTTGGCAGTGGTATCGATATCGTTTAATCCACCGATTATTAAGTTTATATTTTCATCTTTTATACCTTCTTGAGCATTTTTAATTTTTTCATCAATATTTTTCGCTAAGTATTTCAAAATACTGAAAGACTCCTTTAAAATTATTAATTTTTCTTCTTTTTTCATATATACCTCCTGCATATGTTATCTTTTGTATTATAAAAATAGTAAGCGATAACGATATGATGTTTTACATAATACACATTACCGCTTACTATTGAGAGAAAGTCAACTAACTAATTAACAACATTAAGGCGCAAATTTGTGTTTGCTTCATGTGTTAACAGTTGTGATAAACTATCGCACTGATCATCGTGCTTACTATTAGGAAATGTAATAACTTCTCTCTCAAAAATTTCCCACCAAGCAGGTTTGTCATCCGAGAATAAGACTGTGCCATTTTCGATGAGATGCAAAATATTTTTTAATCTTGTAGGTTTATCTTGCATTGGACTAATAGGTATTACAATATATCTATTATTTCTTAACACTTGAGATAAGCCTATGCCGCTATTCATCTCTTCTATGAGGATATATTGGAAATTTGCCAAACGCCTATACTTGTTTTTCATTTCTTCTTTCAATGATACTGCCTTTTTGATAAGCTCCGGCATTTCTAACTTTGCTCTAAAAACATCTAAAATATAAATTTCATGGCGCTTAAGAATACGGTTGTAAGCTAAAAGATATGTTATGCAAACAGAATAGTCGTTATGCTCTTCTGCCTTGCTTGCTGTATCCCAGCTTTGACAAATGCTGCGTCCTACTATGCGACCTTGGCTCATATCGTTTTCTAGTTTTGTTAAATTATAAAATTTCAAATATTCTCTTTTTACAAGATTGCCTCCTCTTGAGGTTGGGTTTTGTTGGTATTGTCCGGTGAAGTTGTAGTTGCCCATATTATTTTGAATTTCTTTGAGTCCTGCAAGACTCTCTCTTGCTGGATGCAATGCTTCTCCGACTTTGCGCGTAAATATTTTTTTATTGCCAAGCAAATTCAATGTTTCCCACGTTTCATCTTCTTCAGCGATAGCCGGCATTTTAATTAGTTCAAAAGCAGGATCAATTTCCAGAAGATGACCAGTAAAATCAACTTCATGAGTACGCTGCATGATTACTATAACTTTACCCACGTTTTTATTATTTAATCTTGAAACAAGAGTATTGCCGTACCAATCATTAGTTTTCTCTCTCATGGTATCAGAGTTGGAATCTTTGGGAGATATAGGATCATCGACTATAATAATATCGCCTCCTCGTCCTGTTAATGTTGCATTTACAGAAGTTGAAAATCTACCACCGCCTTTTGTCGTTTCAAAGTCACTTATGCTCCTTCTGTCACTTAAAATCTTTGTTGCAGGAAATATTTCCTGATACCAGTAGCTTTCAATTACTCTTTTACAATCAAATGCCATTTTAGCGGCTAAATCATCGGAATAGCTTACACATATTATGTTTTCTTTAGGATTATTACCTAAAAGAAATGCAGGCAATGCAACAGAGCAAATTATAGACTTCATATACCTTGGCGGAACATTAATTATTAACTTCTTTTTATTACCATTTATTACTTGCTCTATGTTATGGCAAATAACGTCTATATGCCAATTATCCAAATATGATGAATTAGCGGCTACTTCATGAAAAACTTTTATAACGAAACTTTTAAAATCATTCCTTAACGCTGCTGCTATTTCTTTATTCATGTTATTTACTCCTTTCTATGAGGTTTTTGAGAATAAGTTTGTCTTCTTCTCTTACGGCTGATAGCATTTTTGCTTTTTCAGCATCTTTAAGTCCTATCTTTTCAGACATATTAATCACTTTTGCTATCGATTTAAAATCACCTCCTAATGCTTTATTCACTAACTTTACAATGATAGCCGTAAGTATCTGAGTTTTAACAGGTCGTCCATTTTTTGTACCGGGGATTTCTTCCTCTACTATTTTTTTAAAAATAGTATCAGTATTTTTATCACATTTAGGTCTGCCAAAAGGATTTCCTGAAAATCCTTTTTTAAATTGGCCATGTTTTGGCGGTTTGCCGTATCCTACGTCATCATCATTTTGTTTTACCTCCTTTTTAGTGTTTCTCTTTTTTCGTGAAATTAGATTGGTCTTACTTTTCATTTTAAATCTCCTCTATTCTTTTTAGTAGTTTTGCTTGTTTGCCTGTGATTTTTTGATATCTGTGGATAATTATGTCGCAGTATTCAACATCAATCTCAATTAAATATGCTTTTCTGCCTGTTCTTTCAGCGGCAAGCAACGTAGAGCCGCTACCCGCAAAACAGTCAAGAACTATTCCGTTACGTTTAGAGGCATCTTTGATTATATCGACGATAAGACCCACTGGCTTCACAGTAGGGTGCAATTTTATGTTTTCTTTATTAAGTTTGTTGTTGATGAATATTCCCGGATAATTGAACACATTTGTCCTGTATCTACCGTGCACGCCTAGTTCTATATTATTGATGTGAGGAAATTCTCCGTTTTTATACACGAATACAAATTCATGTTGAGAACGATAAAAGCTTCCCATTCCACCGCTTAGCTTATTCCAAACACAAATATTAAGCAGTGTAGAGTATATACCTTTGGCAGCATTAATCATCTCTTCACAATGTCTCCAATCCATAAACAGGTAGTGAATAGAGCCGTTTCTAGAAAATTCTTTTAGGTGGGTAAATGTTTTATGTAAAAACTCGGTAAACTGCGAAGATGACATTTCGCCGGACGCCATAGCAAATTCTTTTCTTTTGATTTTTCCTTTACCACTAACCACCCCGTTAACTTTTAAATTATAGGGTGCGTCAGCAACTACAATATCAGCTTTTAAGTTGCCTAGAAGCTCGTCATATGTGCTTTTTTTCAAAGAATCGCCACATATGAGTCTATGGTCGCCTAATTGCCATATATCACCGTATTCCACGAGTTTTGGGGCTTTGTGTGGGATTTCATCTACTGTGTCCTGTTCTTGTGTGGTTGCTTCGTGCAGTATAAGGTCTATTTCCGGGGTTTCAAGGCCTGTTAGGGTTAAATCAAAATCCTTGTCAAAATCAATGATATTCTGTAGCTCTATAGCTAAAATATCATTATCCCAGCCGGCTTTTTCGGCGAGTTTATTATCGGCGATTATGTAGGCTTGCTTTTCTGTCTCTGAAAGATGATCAATACTTATGGTAGGAATTTCGGATAGACCTAATTTTTTAGCGGCTAATAGTCTGCCGTGTCCTGCAATAACTCGGTTGTTTTTATCGATTAAGATGGGATTGGTAAACCCAAATTGTTTTATACTGCGGGCAATTAAGTTGATTTGTCGGTCATTATGAACCCGTGCATTGTTCTTGTATGGCTTAAGTAATTCTACTGCTACTTTTTTGATTTTCATTACAATTAAACCTCCTTTTTTATTGAGACAGTTTAATTGTAAAACAAAGTTTTGCGGAAAGTGAAATGCAGTAGAGCTGTCCGCTTCCATAAAAAATAACGACGACAAAATATGTGATTTTAATTTTTTGTAAAAAAAGAAAGTATAAGAAAAACATAGAAATAACGTGGTTTAGACGCTGTTCTTGTGGTGGAGAGCTTGCTGATTTTTTTAAAAGTGTTATTTTTCTAAAGCAGGGTTGTATACAAGCAGGTCGTCTTTAAGTTCATTGAAAGTTTTTATTCTCTTTCCTATGGCACTTGGACTGACCTTGTTTCCAAGCATTTTGGCAACTTTTTTGTGAGTGGTTTTTCTCTTTTTCAGTCTAATTGTTTTTATTTGTTCTTCCATAATTTCATATTGAGTGTTTGGAAGTCGAGTTAACTGTTTTTTAAGTTTTTTTTGTTTTTCTAAATAATTTATAAGATCTTTAAATGTTGTCCTGCTGTTAATTTGTATCGTTATGCCTTCAGTAGTTTCATAACCTTTTTCAGGATAATTTATTTCTATTGATTGCTTGTTAATTTTTATAAAATTACCTATAGCCAAGGTAGGTAAGTGTGGGTAAAGTAGGTCGGATACTTTCAGTTGCTTATTATTTTGATTTTTCTTAAATGTTACTAACAAATCATATGAAATTTTTAAAAAAGGATTTTTAAACCCTAATTTTTCATATTTTTTTGACAATATCAAATATTTTTCATAGTCATAACCGTCTAACGGTATTTTATGCTTTTTCCTAAAATCTTTCAAAAGCGTATTAAAATTTTTATGGAAAGTAAGAGTTTTTACGGCATCAATAAGCGCTTGAGAAGGTATTTGGTATTTTTTAGAATACCTATTACGATTTTTGTACACACCAGCCGTTATACAAACAGGGTATTTAGATGCATCTGCAGAAGGTAATCTTGTCAATATGAATTTTATTTTCATTGTCTAGCTCCTGTTACATCAATGATAGCAGGATTTTAGACAAAAGTCATGTTAAATATGTCTATTTTTCAAAATACTTGAATGCGTTTAGATAATCGTTTTCAAAAAGATGTAATTCACTATTTTTATCTTTCCCTATGCGAACGTATGCTCTTTCAGTGCTATTATTATTTTTTGCAATTTCTACTGCTTTTTTAATATATTCCGCTACTTTTTCACCAGGAACAACGTATATACAAGGATGGCACGGGAAATTGTCATTTTCATCAGAAAAGTAAACGAAACAAAAAATAACATCTTTGTATTCACAAGGGTTTTCTTTGATTCTTTCGCTTACTAACCAAGCTCTGTGCTCGCCATAAAAACTATTTTTTGAGTAAAAATTTCCAGACACGCTTGATTTAACTTCAACTCTATAACTTTTGTTTTTTTCTCGGTTGTATACAAACAAATCGAAAGATTTGGTATTACCTAAACTCATAGACGCTTCAAATCCTCGTAAATTTAACATAGAAAGTACAGCAAATTCTCCTGCTAAAGAACTATTGTTTTTATTTTTTGTTCTGTTCATATCATTCCTCCTAGGTACATACAGCCTTACTTAAAGCAGTAAGTCAACTAAATCGTATAATTCTATTGCGTCATATACTTGTCACTAAATTTGGATAAAATAAAAAGGGCGATGTCCGTATGAGAGGTATCAAGCACCCATAACGAAACATCGCCCCGCCGTACTCTTTCGAGTACGGCAATAAGCGAGTTCGTTTTTGGCTTGATACCTGTCTTGCTGTATAATCAACAAAACTGCACCGGACTGTCCGGCTTCCAAAAACAAATTTTATAAAAATGTCGTACTTCTTTTTAGTTTAAAACTCTCCTTAAACTTTAATGATATTATTTTATAATATTTATTTCTCTATTAAAAGATAACGACATTTTAAAGTTGTTTAATTTAGTATAATACACGACAACGAAGCAAGACAACTAATTATGCCGTGAGTACCATATATTGAATTATTAAGCCAAAAAGTTTAAAAATTGAGATGAAAAAACTGCTTAAGGCGGGACTATGCAAGATATAAATGCAGGAAAAGAAAAAACAGAAGATTTATTAGATCTGCAAGTAGAAATTGAAGAAAAAGGATTGAAATCTTCGGGACTTACAATTCAATTTATTTTAGCTGCGGTTGCTGGACTAGTTTGGAGACTTCTTCAACTTAAAAAAGACACTAAAATAAACATTTTTGATGTCGGGGATTTCGGTATTGCATTGCTTGCCATAATTGCGGTGTTCGCAAGCATAACTATGCTTATCGCAGATATCCGAAACAGGTTTGGCAGAAAAAACACCGAATATAATGCCGTTGTTTTTATGCACAGTCCTGAAATATATATTGCATATATTATCCTATTTACTTATCTAACATACATGGCAATACAAATAAATATTTTCGCAGCTCCTGTTGCCATACTTAGCGGGGTATTTTATTTGTGGTGTTTTATTTCTTCGTTTATTGACACCGCATGCATATCGGATTTTAAATATAAATATTACAAAAATATCCGTCGGTGGTTTGTAATTGTATTTCTTATAACTACAATTTCTTTAATTGTTTCCTCGCGTGAAATTATATGCAGACAAATAAGCAGTACTAAAATTTTAGAAGGGCTTCTTATATCAGCCGTTATATTATTTCTCTTACATTTTCTTTTCATAACATTAACGAAAAGAAAGATATCCTCTAATATTTTAGAATTAAAAAAACTGTTTAAGCTGGGACATGTCACGCCGGAAGAAATCGAAATAAAACTGAATATATTGGTTTCCGTAAAAGATAATAAATATTTAACGGACTATGTAACTTTACAAGACAATACTATTGTTTATTACAAAGGACAAGGGTTACCCAGAGAATTATCAGATTATGAAACTGAGTATACAGAAGAATGGTCAAATATAAAAAAACGTGTAAATACTGATAGAGGTGCAGTTGCAAAAGAATTTGAAAGTAAATTATTTGCAGAAGAACGCCATATTAAGGATATATATGATGCACTCCGTTCAAGACTTAAAACATTAATCGCAATGTCAAAAGAAATGAGAAATTCCTCTATATCATCTTATTTTGACTACAAAATGAAAGATAGAGTTGAAAGTGTTTTGACCGAAGTAAAAAATAAAACAATAAAATTTGGAAAAACTTTTAAATATTTAAGTGGTATACGGAAAAATCTGACTGGTTACCAATATAGTGAAGGTTTACATATTAGCACTTTAAAAAAAATCCATAACACACAAATATAGGATTAGCTAGCTTTTGTACTGTGCTTATGCAAAATGAAATATTTTAAAAAGTCATTATAAAATTACCTTAATAATTTAGGAAAACTTATGTTAAATTTTGATACAAATCATACTTTTGATGGATTAGCCAATATTCCAGAATATAAGTTAACGGATATCGAAGCTAAAATTACTTTTAAACAAGGTCATTTTATACATATTGAATTACATTTAAAAGAAGATCTTAAATATAGTCTAAATAAAATAACAAATATACATTTTAATTTAGAAAAAGGATCGATTTTCATCTCTGATATAAAAGCAGATATGTATAATGAAATTTTTTCTCACAAAAACTATTCGTTTACTGCAAAAACAGCAATATTTACACATGCAAAAGACTTCGATTGGAGTACTTTTAAAATAAATAAAATTTCATTGCATACAACCAATATAAATAAATGGCTATATTTTTCATTGCCAGATGATTATATCGAAATAATAAAAGAAATAGATAATTACAAATCTCAGATTAACATCAAAAACATACAATATGCTGATCATAAATTAAACATTACTGATAGTTTCATTTATATAAAAGATAAAAAGAAAGATGACTTATACAAATTAACTGTAAAAGGATACATTAATGTCGAAGACATAAGTAATAACTTTGATATAAATGAAATAAAAATAATAATAGGTAATTTAGAACTTTTATTATGCGTGTTAACAAACTATCCTCAATCCCCAGTAACAGTCAAGCTCAATGAAAAAATGTTTTTTTATCAAGCGAATAGTTCTCATATAAAAGTTTCCAACCCTAACTCTCATCTGGATTTTGCTTTTTGGTTTAATATGTTGCGAGATGATAGTATGCAAGATATTTTCACTAACCTTTTTAACAAAATAGACACTATAAAAAGCACCTATCATGGTTTGTGGGGAATTATAAACAATCCTACAGATCATTTTTATGATGATGTATTTTTTAGAATTTTTGCTATGTTGGATTGTATTACAAGAACGAAATCTCCGGATATAAAAATACCTTTTTCAAAGAAACAAAAAAAAGAAATAAGAGGGTTTTTTGCAAACATTATCGAAGAACATCTGAAAGAATTGCCCAACAGAGATAAGCAGTATTATGTTATAAAAGAAAAAATAAGCAATAGCATTTATTATTCAAATGAATTGTCTTATAAAAACAGGATCCAATATATAATTACCAATTATTTATCTGATGAAGCTAAAAAAATTATACATATAAATAGTGAAACTCTTGATAATATTGTTGAACTACGTAATGCATTTGCGCATCTAAACAATCTTCCTAATTTTTTTTATACAGAAGGACACGTCATATATAATAAAACATTACTTCTAATATTTTATCTTTTGTGGAAAGATCTAGGTATTAGCGATAAAGTTATATTTGGAAATTTAAAGCGTACTTTTAATGTTTTAAAATATGGATGTAACCCAAAAGAACTTGATATTTATCATGGAACTCTTTTTATAGCACTGGGTGATAAAGAATTTAAGAAATTATCATTAATTAAACATGGTTATACTATTCCAAAAAAAGAAAAAAGCTATAGCGATATAGTGATTGAAAAACGAAAAAATAGATATTCGATAAATGTAAAAAATACGAAGACATTTAAAAAAAATATAAATTCAAAAAACCATACCGATTCAAAAGATTCTGTGAAAGAATTATATATTTCTTGCAAATATAGCGAAATTAAACAAGTATCAGAAATTTGGATAGAAAATCGAGATACTCAGCTAAAAATCCACAACGTTTTTATTGTAGAATTTACATAAACAGGATAAATTAATTTATTTTGAAGAGGTCCTATGCAAGGTACTTTTGATTTTCTTAATAACGTTACAGTAACTATTGAGAAACCATTATATTTTCGATATGAGAAGACTGATGCTGGACTGATCTCTCAGTTGGCTTTTATTCCTGGTATTTGGCAATTTTCTTCGTTGCAGGAAACAGAATCGCTGTATAAACTTACACATGATAATGGTATTTCTTTTATAGCGAAACTTAAAAAGAAAGGGGATAATACGTATAAAATAGACAAAGTCGATAGATTTGTAAATACTGCAAAACCTTTCTTTGACAATGTCCGTATCAATGATACTGGTTTAAGACCTGCACAAATTGGAGCAGTTTATTCTCTTTTGGCCAACTGGTCATTAACAAAAGATGTTTCTTCCGTTGTTTTGCCTACCGGCACAGGAAAAACAGAAACTATGCTCGTTACTACATTGGCAGATAAAGCAAACAAAACTTTAGTAATCGTCCCCTCTATTGATTTGAAAGAGCAAATCGCTTCAAAATTTTCAACTTGGGGAATTTTGAGAAAATTAGATGTAATTCCAGAAGATGCAGCAAATCCTGTAGTATTTACTTTAAATGAAACTTTGGCGAACGACAATGATATCGAGTATATAAAAGCAGCAGATGTAGTCATTTCAACCCCTGCTCTTATTGCAGGAGCTAGTGATAACATAAAAGATCAGCTCAAAAATATATTTTCACATGTGTATTTTGATGAAGCGCATCATGTTAAAGCTCCAACTTGGGCATCTCTAAAGCTTCTCTTCAAAGATTCTAAAATTGTTCAATTTACCGCCACTCCATATAGAAATGACCGGAAACCAATAGAAGGAAAAATAGTTTATAATTATCCATTATCTCAAGCTCTAGAAGACAAGTGCTTTTCTAAAATATCTTTAATTTCTATAGATGAAAAGCACCCAAAGAAGAAAGATTTTGCAATTGCCAGTGCAGCCATACAAAAACGTAATGAAGATAGGAAAAATGGCTGGACAAGACACAAAATAATGGTTCGAGCTGGAACTCAAACACAATCCGAAGAGCTATATGAAAAATATAAAGAATGGTTCCCAGATGAAAAAATTGTACTGGTACACTCTAAAACTAAAGGCAGGAGAGAAATAGTAGAACAAATCAAAAAAGATGCATACGATATAGTAATATGTGTCGACATGTTGAAAGAAGGTTTTGATTATCCTGATTTTAAAATAGCAGCTGTTCATGGAATACATAAATCTTTATCTGTTCTTTTGCAATTTATTGGACGCTTTACAAGAACACAAGAAGGCTTAGGAGATGCTTCATTTATCGTAAATTATGCAGAAGAAAACATTTCTATTGAATTAGAAAATTTATTCCAAGAAGGCTCCGGTTGGGAAAAAGTTATTAGCGAAATAGCAGATGCAAAAAAAGAAGAAGCAGAATCTTTACTTTCTTTTTTACAAAATTGCCAACCATATTCTGGCTTTGACTCCCCTGATATTGAACTAAATCCCAAGGTAGTTTACCCTGCTTTAAGCTGTGTTTGTTTCCATGCAGAAAATGTTGACTGGGTGAAGTTTAGCGATTCTTTTAACCTAAGCGAATATTCCCTTTCACAGCCTTTTATTAATACGCAGGAAAATATTTTTTATTTTACAACACAAAGAAGAGAAAAAGTAAAATGGGCAAAAACAGATAAAATAAAAGATCAAACTTGGGGATTAATTGCTGCATATTTTGACGCTACTTCTAAAATCTTGTATGTGGGTTATTCGGAAAAAAACTTTGATGTTAAGTTATTTGTTAAATCCATAACTAACAGAGAACCAGATTTGATAAATGGGGATTGTGTATTCAGATCATTTGATTCCATAAAACGTCTTAGTATAGTTCATGCTGGTATTTTTAAACCAGCAAATTATCTTCATAGATATTCTAAATTGAGTGGAGCTGATGTCACGAATGAACTCAGCAAATGGAAAGATGGGAAAAGATGCAAGAAATCTGATTTTGTTGGAATTGGTTTTAGAGATGGTTTTCCTGTCAGCATAGGAGCTTCAGTAAAAGGAAAAATCTGGAGTCCTGCCAGAGTTGGTAATCTTAAGGAATGGAAAACATGGTGCATCAATATAGGAAGTTTAATAACAGATACAGATATTGATTCAAATCAACTGCTTGAAAATTCAGCAGCAAAAACTGAACTAGAAAAATATCCTGATGATTTAGTTGTTTTGGCAACTGATTGGTCTGAATCCTTGTATGATAAAATTCATAAACTTACTGTTGAACGCCCTTCCCATCAATCTTTTATGTTGTCTGAATGTGTTTTGAAAACCGTACATTGCAAGGATAAACAAGCTGATTTCATATTGACCATTTTTGATGAAAACATCCCGCTTTCTCTTGTTTTGGGAGGAGAAAAAGGATATGAAATTACCGGGTTAGATGACTGCAAGATAACTATAGACGGATTAAAAAGTTCACCTATCCCTATAAAACAATTTTTTGAAGAAAATCCCCCAATCATGTTCTTGATAAACGGATGCACGATTGCAGGGTGTATTCATACAAATTATGACACTACTACAATTTCATCTATCCCAACTGATAGAATCGAAGCATTAGAGTGGAAAGATGTAAATTATAAAACAGAGTCATTATATAAAGGTTCTGAAAAGAGAGAAAATTCTATACAAGAATATATAATGCAAAATCTTGTTAATCGAGGAGCTAAGATTGTATTTAATGACGACAATGCAGGCGAGACTTCAGATGTAATTGCAATATTTTCAGATGAGGATACTATTTATTTTGAAATGATTCATTGTAAATTTTCTTCAAAAGATGAATCAGGAGCACGCATTTCAGATTTATATGAGGTTGCTGGGCAAGCTGTGGTTTCTCTTCGTCATAAATGGAGACCTGAGGAACTATTAAAGCACATGGAAAGAAGAAATAGTTTTGGCGTTTTAGCAAATAAAAGGTTTTTTAAAGGTTCGAAACAAGATATTGAAGAAATTAGAAAAGCTTTTAGATACAGCGATATACACTTCGAATTTGCAATTGCTCAGCCTGGCGTGTCTGTATCTAAAATGTCGGCAAGCATGAAAAATTTTCTTGGTTCTGTTTATTCTACGGTAGTAGATATGACAGAAACAAAACTCAAATGTTATTTTAGTGAGTAATGGTCATAAGCACTTATTATAAGGATACAAAAATGAATCAGAATAAATTTGCTAAATGGCTTAAAGAACGTGGTTTAGAAAAATCTGCCTATAAATATACAGATGCGCTAAAAAATATTGCCCAAAAACTATCGGGTGACCAGTTAAAAGATATTAGTATTTTTGATTATACCGATGTATCTAAATATGATGATTTGAAAAATGCAATAGAAGCAGATGAAAGCTTCAAGGTCATAAATACAAAAGGACACAATATGTATTCTGCTGCCCTTACTCACTACAAAAAGTTCTTAAGTGACGATAAAAATATTCATTATGAAGAAGATAATGACTCTTCTTTTTCTCAAAAAAAAGATTTATTCTTAGGGTTTCAAAAAGAATGGCCATTGGAAAAAGTCAGAAAAATGTCTCTTGACAAGTATCACCGTGTAGGCAAAAAAGATACTTTTACATATTGGATTGAAGTAATAACAGACTCCATAGGAAGCATCTGGGGTGGCAGCGCATTTAAGTTTGGAGTTTACAACAGAAAATCTGATGAAAAGAAAGAAGAAAGCAAAAACAAATCTTTAAAATACACCATTGATTACGGTTGGCACAAGAAATATGGAGCAACATTTCAAGAAGCCTTTAGTAAAGTCAGAGATTTAATCGTTGAAGTCATTGAGTCTGTTCAAAACAATGACATTGCTAAAATAGATGACATTGACTTGGGAGAAGGATACAAATGGAAAATAGCTTTTCATTATCAGGATATACATAACCCTTCTGTTTTGGCTATCTTTAAGAAAGAAGCATTGGATGAATACGTTCTTGACGATTCTTTATCATTTTCAGAAATTCAGAAACGTATAAAACACGAAAACAATATACAAAAATTTACTGATTTGCTAAAGGTTGGCAGAGAAATATGGGCAAAATTTGAAAGCAATTTTTCAGAACTAGACCGCAGCAAAAAAGAAGGTATTCCCCAAAAGAAGCGTTTAGAGATACTAAATGCTGAAGAAAACATAAGAAAAGAAAGAAGAATTTTAGAACGAAGCAGAAATTCACAACAAGTAAATGAAAGGAAAGATTTGGACGGCTATACTTGCCAGATATGTTCTTTTAATTTCAATAATAAAATAGTAGAAGTCCATCATTTGATACCATTATACACTTCTGATGACGTACGAATAACAAACATTGAAGAATTATTAACCTTATGCCCTACATGTCATAGACTAGCCCATTATATTCTCCGGCAAGATTGCAAGAAAAACAATATTCAAGAACGAGATAGCATCTTTACAGATAAAAAATTATTGATGTCTGAATTAATCAAAATAAAATCGTAGAGTAATAAATCCAAACACATACGCTTTCCCTGTTAATCCCTGATATTTAAAGTATGGAATTTGTGTGACTTTGATAGTTTCTAGTCGATAACTGTTGAGATTTTAGGCTGGAAGTCCCCTATTATAACTAAAAAAACACAGATTTTCCCTGTAAAAAGCCTGTTTATCAGGGAATTATGCTATAATGGATAGCAGAGCGGAGTGCTGTCAGAACTGTGTACACCGTATCCTAGTTTTTCTCTGTTTTAAACATCTCCCGATTTAGGGTGTGTCGGACATATATAACGCGCTTGCGTTTGGTCAAAACAAGCCCAAATGCTTGGCGCGGTGACGAAGCAATAGCGAGACTATTGATAGGAGCCGCAACAAAGCAGTTGGGCTTGTTTTGGTCAAACCCGAAGGGCTGCGCCGGCTTTTTGGTAAATTTTAACTTTTTTATTCCTTACATAGCTTCGGCTATGCGCGTCATAAAAAAGTTAAAATTTCCTCAAAAATCCGAGCAGCGCAAGTGCGTTATATATGTCGACACACCCTAGTATAACCACGTCGGTGATTTTTTATTTAGGGGAGCAGAGAACGCTAAAAAAGGCACTAATATAGCCATTTTTGCCAAAAATAAACAAAGCATTCTCTGTTTTGATTTTAAAAGCTCCCCTTTTGAAATCAGCTTAGAAATTAGATAGATACTAAGGAGCCGGCAATGGACAACGAAATATTGGCGCAGCTAAAAAACATAAGCATGCAATTGGAAAAAATCACTAACCTACTTGAAAAGAAAAAATCTTTTCCGCCAAGGAGAGATTCTTTTCCGGGCAGAAATCCTTTCAGCAAGAGCGACGGAAGAGATTTTGACCGCAAGCCACACTTTAATGCTGATAGGAAACCAAGAGTAGCTGCCGGGAGGAATTTTAGCTTTAAAAATAAAAAAAGAAATCGTTTTTAAAAATGGTACAATATATGCAGCAGCTTTCTCAAAGAGCTGTAAATTAAAAAAGGGAGTACAATACACATGGCAAAAGGTAAAGTAAAGTGGTTTAACGATCAAAAAGGCTTTGGCTTCATAACACCGGATGATGGTTCTGCGGATCTTTTCGCGCATTTTCAGGAAATCCAGAGTGATGGCTTTAAATCTTTAGCGGAAGGTCAGGAAGTAGAATTTGAAGTTTCATCTTCAGAAAAAGGCCCCAAAGCAACTAAAATTAGAAAAATATAGTTTTTTAATTTTAATTTAAAACCGGTATTTAAAACAAAATACCGGTTTTTTGTTTGTATTACCCCAATGTTTCTTCCTGCTATAGAGAGCATACAAGAACAGCAATCTGCTGATTAACCAATTTGCTACACACTGTGTAGCAAATTTGAAAAAATGTACACTGACTTTGGACGAAATAGAAAACCGTTACATCTGCAATAGTTTTCCGATTATGTGTAAACTTTTATAAAAAATGAAAAAATTTCCCGTTTTTTTTAAATATCTGTTTAAAACTTAGGTTGCACTAAATAAAGGCAGATTAGTGGCAGGAACTTCAGAATATTTCATAAGTTTGTATGCTCTTTTACGGCGCAAATGCATTTTGTACAAAACGGGAACTTTATCATCGACATAATCGTAAATTATTACATCTTTTTTGTTTTCATGCTTTCTGTGTAATCTTCCAGCGTATTGTATAAGAGTTCCTTTCCAGGAAATCGGCATTGTTAAAAATAACCTGTCTAATCTGTCATAATCAAAACCTTCTCCTAAATATTTTCCGGTTGAAATTAAAATTAGTCCTTCTTGTTCTGGCATATTTGCTAATCGTTCTTTTATACTTTTGATTTGCTTGCTGCCCATACCACCTTGCATAACTATAATATTTTTGCAATATTTTAAAAGTTCAAGGAACAAAAGCAAGTGTTCTTTTCTTTCAGTTAACACGACACAAGATTTATTTTGATTATATTCTTTTATAATATCTGCGCAAATAAGTTTATTGCGCATTGCATTTTTGTATAAATTTTCATAAATATCATTAATTTCAGAATTATCATGATGATATTCAAAATCAGTAGTTTTATAGTTTACGAATCTATCGGATATATTTTTAAAATAATGTTTTTTGTCCGCAGATATAACTTCTCCGCATTGCATTGACACTATAGGCTGATGTCCATCTTTCCTTTCCGGAGTTGCGCTTATTCCTAAAACGTACTTTCCTTGAAAATGTTTTACTACTTGTTCAAAACTGAATGCAGCTATGTGATGACATTCATCAATAATTATTTGACCGTATTTTGACATAGTTTCTTTCAAATCTTTCCGCCTTGATAATGTTTGAAGCATTGCAATATCTATTTGATAATTAGCTTTTGATTTACCTGCACATAAAATGCCGATTTTTATCTTCTTGCCTTTCAGAAAAGTTACTAGTCTCTCTTTCCATTGTTCCAATAGTTGCTTTCTGTGAACAAGTATAAGAGTATTTGTTTTTCTTTTTGAAATAATATTTGCTGCTACTACTGTTTTGCCAAAAGCAGTAGGCGCTGACATAATGCAAATATCATTGCCTGATATTTTGTCTACAAATGCTTTTTGTTCTCTTCTTAGTTTTCCGTTAAAACATATCTGAATTTTGTTACCAGATAATCTTTTATCTTGTAATTCAAAACTAATATTCAACTCATTTAATAGATTTCTTAGAGAATTTATACATCCACGAGGCAAAGTAATGTAATTTTCTTCCATTTCCGCACAAGATATAACCCTTGGTTTGTTATATATAGGCAATCTCATTGCTTGAAATTTATAGAATTCAGGGTTTCTAAACGCTGCAAGTTTTTTAAGAGTGTTTAATAATTTGGGCGGAATGTTTGAAGTGTCAATATAAGCCACATTACTCAATACTGTTTTTATAACATTTGGCAATACGATATTTTTTAACGATTCTTTATCTTGCCCATTATTTAATTTTTCAGGCAATTCTTCAAATAAAGCATCAGATGAAGTTTTATTCCAATTTAAAATATTTTCAATTTCATTTGAACTTATCTTTTTGATGTTTGAAAGAAATAACCATTGATCTTCAAATGGTATAAAACTATCATCAACAAATACCGCAAATCCGTTTTTGCGGGGTTTGTTTTGCAATGGCAATGCTATTAAATTGCCCAGTCCGCCTTTCGGCAGAAAATCCTGAGCTGGAAACATTCTGTCGTATGAGGAAAATTTCAGTCGCGGATATTCTTCCATAGTTCTAGACAATAGAAACGTTCCAAGTTTTCTTGCAAGTTGAGCTGGTATCGGATTTGTAAAGAAAAACCATATATGTGTGCCAAGCCCGGAACGAGAAATTTCAATATAAGCAGGTAAGAATAATTTTTTACAAATTTCACAAAAATGGTTTATTTCCGTTTTATAATGTTCACCATCAAAATCTATTGCTAAAAAGTTTGCAGAATCATCTTCTAAAAGAGGATATATGCCAATTGTAAAATCCTTTTTATTTCTATAATACGAAAATTCTTTTTCATTGTACCCTTGCAAATGCGATTTTATAACTTCATCAGTTATTGGTAAAAATACATCTTTGTTTTTTACAGGGAAATATCCGCTTTTATTTGCCGCCGGATTTTCAAAACGCCTGGCATATACATCTTCACGCCCTTTGAAGACAGAACGGAAAAGCTTTACTTTTTCACTGACTGATAGTTGTATATTATTGGATTTTTGAGGAGAGTTACTTTCTAAAAGTTTTAATTGCCGAAGTAGTTCTGTTTTTTCTTTCTCTAATGCATTTATCTTGTCTAAAATTTCCTGCTTAGAGTTTTGCATATTTTCTATTTTCCAAACTGCAATCTAAAAATTCTTTTCTGTCTTTCAATCTCTTCCGCCAATTCTTTTTCCGTAGGGAGATATGTCATATACTTTGAGGTAAATAATTGTTTATTTTTATTTAGAACTGAATACCGTGCTATTATTTTGTCAGTTTCTGAACACAATAAAAGACCAATAGCCGGATTATCTCCTTTTCTTCTATGCAAATCATCATACATACGCACATACATATCAAGCTGCCCAATGTCTTGATGTGTTATTTTGCCGGTTTTTAACTCGATAATTACAAAACATTTTAAAATATAATTATAAAAAACAAGATCTATATAAAAATCCGAATGTTCGGTTTTTATATGTTGTTGTCTTGCGATAAAAGCAAAACCTTTACCAAGTTCAAGTAAAAATCTTTGTAAATTATCTATAATGGCTTGCTCTAATTGCGCTTCGGTATATCCTGAGTTTGAAGGAAGTCCTAAAAATTCAAGAGTTGAAGGGTTTTTTATAAAATCCAATTTATCGTCTTGCAATTCGCGTGTTTTATTTTTCATTTCTTTGATTACAAGTTCTTTCTTTTGTGAAGATAATAATCTATTATAATAAAGAGTTGATATGTTTCTGTCTAATGTCCGCACAGACCAGTGTTGTTCAGAAGTTTCTGTCATATAATACTTACGGGCAACAGGATTTGATACGCGCATAATCAATTTCAAGTGCGACCAACTTAAATTCGCTCTACAGTGTGGAGCGAATTGGAAAAATTCAGGAAAAGTTAAATAAAATTGTCTGAAATTTCTAATACTTTGTTCGCTAAAACCAGCTCCAAAGTCTTTAGTTAATTCAACAGAAAGAGTTTGCAATATTTTTTCTCCATAGTTCGCACGTTTATTCCCTTTCTGCTCTTCTTCAACTATTCGTTTCCCTGTTAACCAGTATGCTTCTACCATAGCAGTGTTAACAGCAGAATAAGCTTTATTGCGTGCATTTGCTAGGATTTGTTTAATTTCAATGATATAGTTCTTTAAACTATGAACTGATTTTTTCATTTTTGACCTCATAAAGTATAAGGATTTTGCTCGCCACCATTATAACTAATTCTGCCGGCAAAGTCATTGAAATTAATTGAACCCAAGTTCTACTTGCTAATGCAACATCTGTCGTAAGTCTTGGATGTTAAGTTTTTAAAAGAAGAAAAAGGTCTTTTAGCAGCAGGCAGTGTCGTTGTTTCTCTTTTTGATACTTTTTCTCTTTGTGTATAAGAAAGGCGCCTTGTGAATAACAGGAATAAGTACGGCAGAAGTAGAATTAGTAAAATGGAGCAAGAATAAATACAAATGGTTGAGCGTTGAAGAACGAAATAAAATCTTCATTTTGTTAAATCATGGAAAAGGCATAAACGAAATGTCAAAGTGTCAAAGGGGTAGCAACTGACAGTTAATTTTAGCACTGTCAAATGTCCCTTTGACATACTCTCTTGCTAATTCTTTTGTCGACTTCCCTTCTTCAAACCTTTTTATACATACTTCCTTTTTTTCTTCTTTATTTAATAACTTGCTATCTTTCATGTGGTTTTTACCTTCCTTTTATTCTGCAATTATACCACATGACACTTTTTACTCTCTACTTTTTTGGGGGCAGTTCAGCGTCACCTTGACATCTTTTACTTTGTTTATAAACAAGTTTTTATCAGTTCACGCAAAGCATTGTATGTATAATCACTTGTTGTTGAATTATCTTTTGCTATTGAGCGTTGCTCTGTAAGATATGATACGCAGTTTCTCTCCAATGCTATAGTGATGATTTGGGCATTTTTAATTAATTCTTTAATCGTGTCGGATTGCTCAAAAGATAATGATTTTTTTGTGAGAAAATAATCACAATCAAAGTCTAATATATACGGCTTTGTTAAATCAAGTCCATTTGCTTTGAATTTTT
This sequence comes from Candidatus Endomicrobium neocapritermitis, assembly GCA_009778325.1. Classification (GTDB taxonomy): domain Bacteria; phylum Elusimicrobiota; class Endomicrobiia; order Endomicrobiales; family Endomicrobiaceae; genus Endomicrobium_B; species Endomicrobium_B neocapritermitis. Next base: position 100,212 of record WRJZ01000054.1, read on the forward strand.
CAATGTGGGGTGCCAAGGCCGAATCAAGCGCGGCATCATTATAGTGTTTGTTGTACTGTGGGCAATTATTGCAAACATCAACATCTTTGTAAAGGCTACAATTTTCTTTCAAACATTCTAGGTGTGAAGTAAAAATGTTTTCGTTATGCCAAATAGGAATATCTGTAGAAGAAAAATTAAAGACATACGCTTTTTTTATAATACCTGCTTCTATGGCAAAACTGATGTGTTCATCATGATTTAATATTGCAATACATTCCTCAATAGGAAGTTTGCCATTTTTACATTGTTGTATTGTTTTATTTTTGTTGTATTCATGTGTTGTACCCCATTTTGATTCTGCTGCCATATTTCGAAATGCCTGAACGGTATCGGTATGAAAGTCAAAGGAAATTAGATTGCATTTCTTTTCTGTTTCCCATGCCTTAAGAACTTCGTGATGGTTTTCGACAATATAAATTTTCTTTCCTTTAATATAATCCATTTTCATTATTTAACCCCTAATGTTGTACACAAGGTATTACAAATACAAGTTTTGCTAGTTGTGTAGTTAGTGAGACTCATGTTTACTTAGTATAATAACAAAATTTATTCTAATATAAAATTACATACTAAACTTAAAAATTACAGAATATAAGCTTATATATAAGTTCTCTATAAATCCCTATTTTTTAAACAGCAGAGATTTTTATATATAGTAGTCGAGAAATCTTAAGATTTTAGGCTAGAACTTCCCAAATATAACCAAAAATGCAAATTTTCCCTGCAAAAAGCCTGTTTTATATAGAATTTGGTATAATTACAGTCAGAGTTGTTAGCTGTCGGAACTGGATACGCCGTTTCTATTTTTTCTCAAATTTAAAATAAACATATAAATATTGATAAGTGTTTCTTAAATTCGATTATCTACTTAACTTCCATAAAAAGTAATCGTCTTAGTGTGAATTTCGAACAGAATTAATGTATTAAAATACGAGGTAATCCACAATGAACAAGAACGATATGCGGCAGAAGCGATTCATCAGACTGATGGCTTCTGTGTTGATTATAGGGGTGGTAATCATGATTACAAGTTTCACGGGAAATGCGGCGGGCGCATCTGGTAACAGGGCGGAAGATCTTATACCGATATCCTTAAACGGCAAATGGGGTTACATCAACACCAAGGGTGAAATGGCGATTTCTCCGAGGTTTAAAAGAGCGAAATATTTTTCCGCCAACGGCTTGGCGCAGATCGAGGAAGACGAAGGGTTGGGTTACATCAACACAAAGGGCGAAATGGTGATTCCGGCAAAATTTCGGGACGCGGAATATTTTGCCGCTAATGGCTTGGCGATGGTTTCGGAAGATCGGGAAAAAGGGTTTGGTTATATCAATGCCAAGGGTGAAATGGTGATTCCGGCAAGGTTTAAGTTTGCGCGAAGTTTTGCGGATAATGGTCTGGCGATGGTTGAAGAAAACGGTAAATACGGTTATATCAACTCCAAGGGCGAGATGGCGATTGCGCCGAGATTTTCTCTGGCGGAGGATTTTGCCGACAACGGTTTGGCTTGGGTTGTGGAAGATTGGGAAAAAGGCTTTGGTTACATCAACTCCAAGGGCGAGACGGTAATTGCTCCTAAATGGAAAAGCATAGGCGGCGCTAATGGAGGACTGTTCGACTTTTCCGCCAATGGTTTAGCGCCTTCTCAGGAAAACGGGAAGTGGGGTTATATCAACTCAAAAGGCAATGTAGTGATTCCGCTTAAGTTTGATAGAACTTACGGCTTTGCCGACAATGGTCTGGCTATAGTTGAGGAAGACAGAAAATACGGCTTCATCAATTCCAAGGGTGAGATGGTGATTGCGCCTAACTTTGAAAATGTAAATGCTTTTTCCGCCAATGGCTTGGCGCCGGTCAGGAAAAATCTGAACGGGAAATGGGGCTATATCAATGCCAAAGGCGAGACGGTGATTGCGCCTAGGTTTGAGGAAGCCTGGATGTTTAATTATAACGGATTGGCGTGGGTTCAGGAAAATAGGAAATTGTATCTCATCGACGCAAAAGGGCAAACCGTTATATCCATAAGTGAAGTATGCGATCTCGAAATCCTGAAAAACAGCCGCGGCGAAATCATATGGCCGGAGATAACCGCTGACAAGTTATGCGAAGGCTACATTTTTCCGGAAGATAAGGCTGAAACATCGGATTTAAAGGAAAGGGACCGCGTTATCCGGATAAATCTGAACATGTGGCCAATACCGCAAAATTTTTACGGGAACGCCATTCTCATCACTGCTCTGGGCAGGATAGTAATTCCGCCGGAAAAGTTTGAGGAAATAGAATATTTTGGCGCCGATGATTTAGTGCGTGTTAAAGAAAACGGGAGATACGGTTACATCAACACCAGAGGCGATATAGTAATTCCGCCGAGGTTTGAGGAGACATGGGGTTTTCGCGACGCCGGATTAGCAGCGGTTAAGGAAAACGATAAATGGGGTTACATCAATAAAAAGGGCGAGATGGTGATTGCGCCGCAGTTTGATAGCACTTACGGTTTTGCCGACAATGGTTTGGCAGCGGTTAAGAAAAACGGGAAATGGGGTTACATCAACACAAAAGGTGAAATGGTGATTACGCCGAAGTTTGAGCGGGCAAGGGATTTTGCCCCTAACGGGCTGGCAGCGGTTGAGGAAAACGGAAGCTGGGGCTACATCAATGCCAAGGGCAGAATGGTGATTCCGGCAAAATTTTGGAACGCGGAAGACTTTTCCGCCAATGGGTTGGCAGCAGTCAAAAAAGATCCTTATAAAGATCCGCTCGTGAAAGGTCTCCTGTTTCTGGCAGCGGTTTTGAAGCCAAAAGGACTGGGAATGCTGGGAGGGCGTGGTGATATTCATTGGGGTTATATTAATGCCCGCGGCAGAGAGGTAATTGCGCCCAAGTTTAAGTATGCAGGGAATTTTGATCACAACGGATGGGCTAAAGTCGAGGATAAAAACGGGAAAAATGGTTATATCAATGCCAAGGGAATAATGGTGACGCCTGCAGGGTATAATACAGGAGGATCAACAGTATATACTAACTTATATTTTGCGCTAAACGGCTTGGCAGCGGTTGAGGAAAACGGTAAGATTGGCTACATGGACGTTAAAGGCAGGATGGTGATACCGCCGAAGTTTGTAAATGTAAATAAAGCAGGGCATTTCAGCTACAATGGCCTGGCACGGGTTTATGAAAACGGAAAATACGGTTACATAAACGCAAAGGGCGAGTGGGTGATTGAGCCGAGGTTTGAAGATGCAAAGGATTTTGATGCCAATGGTTTTGCGGCTGTAGCGGAGAACGCTCCGGATGGTTACAGCCCTGTATGGGGTTACATCAATGCGAAGGGCGAGTGGGTCATTCCGCCGAAATTTGTTGAAGCAGAAGGGTTTGGCGCCAATGATCTGGCAAAGGTCAAAGGAGAAAACCTTAAATGGGGCTTCACCAACAAAAAAGGCGAGATGGCGATTCCCGCGAAATTTGAATTTGCGCAAAATTTTAACGGCGGCGGTTTGGCTATGGTTGAGATAACATGGAATAATAAATGGAAATACATCGACTCAAAAGGTCAAACTGTCATAACCATAATTATAGTATGCGGCCGCCTTGTTCTGGAGAATGCCCGCGGCGAGCTGATATGGCCTCAGGAAACATCTGACATGACAGGAAAGTATTAGCTATTTTTATCTGCTTTATATAACTTTTGGAATAATGAAGTTTGCATATTATTTTTTTGATTGTTCAAGTAATCTTGTGTTTTCTTTAGCAATCATATTTGCAAGCTCTGTTTCTGTAGGCAGAACTGTTTTATATTTAGACGCAAAAATTTGTTTACTTCCTTTAAGAAACGAATACTTTACAATAGTTTCTGATTTCTCGGCGCAAAGTATAATCCCTATTGTCGGATTATCATCTTTTCCCCGTTTCAAGGCATCAAACATACGCACATACATATCCATTTGCCCTATATCAGAATGAGTAAGTTTTTCCGTTTTCAAATCAATAATTACAAAACATTTCAATAAATAATTATAAAACACCAAATCAACATAAAAATGATCTGTTTCAGTGCTGATACGCTGCTGGCGGGCAATAAAAGAAAATCCTTTGCCTAGTTCAAGAAGAAACTTTTGCAAATTACTGACAAGCGCATTTTCAAGCAGAGTTTCTTTTCCTGATAAATCTTCAGGCACATTAAGAAATTCTAAAACATACGGGTCTTTTATGAAGCTTTCTTGATTTTGAGTTGTATTCAAGGCTAATGCAGATGTTTTACTTGCTTTTTTAGATGATAACAATCGTCTATAATAGCCTGTTTTAATGTTACGTTCAAGCTGGCGGGAACTCCAATTTTGTTCGGAAGTTTCCTTCATATAATAGCTGCGTTCTTTTTCATTATCTAATCTCATAATAAGACGAATATGCGTCCATGTTAAATTCTCTACGCACTGCGTAGAGAATTTAGGAAAAGCTACGTAAAACTGTCTAAAATTCCATAAATTTGGCTCTGAAAATCCTTTTCCAAAAGTATCTGTCAAATAACGAGAAAGATTTGTTATTAAATAGTCTCCATAATCTGCTCTTTTTTTTCCATTTTGTTCTTGTTCTACAATCCGCTTGCCAATTTGCCAATAAGTCACTATCATTATGGAATTAACAGAACGATAAGCATTATTCCTTGCTGTTTGCAACAAAGCAGCAATATCGTCAAAGAATTGCTTATCTGATTTAGCAGTTACCATATTTATATTCCTTATAAACTTTATTTATGCATTTATTATAACTGATTATGCCTGAAAAGTCATTTAGAATCAAATGAATTATCAGACTAGATTTACGTAGGATGATGAATAACTGATATAATAGTAGCTCTTCAATTTTTTCTGTCAGCTGCCATGTCTCTGTAAATAATTAGATATAATAGACGCCTTCGATTCGCATTGCAGCCTTTCCGCCAAAAAGCAATTTGCCGTTTTCGCGGCACAGGTGAATGGTATTAAAAATCCTGTCATTCCCGCCTTGCTCAATAGTTATTTTATTCCCATCCCATATGTCATTTTTCAGCATATAATAACCGAATGCGGCATTGCCGGAACCGGTTGCCGGGTCTTCTAAATACCCGTATTTTGCCGCAAATATCCGCGTATGAGCTTTGTGGGTTTTATCTTCCGTATCCATGCAGAAAATCAGAATAATGTCTATATCATTCTTTAGCGTAAAGTTTTTCAGAGTCTGCTCATTTGGAAAAATACTGATTTCATCATCAAATGACGCAATCGGTACTATGAGGGTTCTGTTTCCGGCATCAATGAAATCAACCGGATACTTTTTTGAGATTTTTGAAATATTAATCTGAAGGTTATCGGCAATCTCTTGTACTGTAACCGGGATATCAAAATGAACGGGCTCCGGTGCTGAAATGTATATTGCGTCCTGTTCGGTTATTTTGTTGTAAATTGTGAGATTTCCTTTTTTGCGGGTACGAATACTTATTTCCCTTTGTGCTTGCAATTGAGGATTGCTCTTTATCAATGAGTACATACACGCGATTGTACCATGTCCGCAGAAAGAGACTTCGCATTCCGATGAATAATAAATCATATCGAACGAGGAATCACCCATGTCTATACAATATACGACCTCTGATACAAAGCCCTTATGCTGCTTTGCAATACTAAGCATCTGAGCGTCTGTAAGGACTTGGCTCTTGTCAAGATATACGCATGCAGCCGGATTGCCTAAAGATAATCCTGAAGTAAAAGCGTCTATTTTTTTATATTTGTAAGCATTCATGTTGTCATCCTTTCATGTTCATGGCAGTTCTTATTTATACTTTAATTTCACCGGATAAATACAGCTTTACTTTGCCGCCGATTTTCACGCGGTCACCCGCATCCTCACACCAAAGTTGTCCACCGCGTTTGGATAACTGCCGAGCGGTAAGCTTTGTTTTGCCAAGACGCTTCGACCAATAGGGAATTAGTACGCAATGCGCCCTTCCTGTTACGGGATCTTCGTTAATTCCGGCGTTGGGCGCAAAGAATCTTGAAACAAAATCACAGTCAGTACCCTGCGCCGTGACAATAACGCCGAAATTATCGCTTGGCATCAAAGCCTCATCCCTGATTTTTTTAAGCGCTTCAAAATCAGGAACAATATCTTTAATTTTATATTCGCTGCCAAAGACAACAAGAATATCGGCAGATTTAAAAACTTCTTTTATTCCGTTGCCTAAGGCATTTGAAAGGCTGCTATAAATCGGCGCGAATACTCCAGGCCGTGCAGGGAAATCCATCCACAGCATATTTCCATCTCCGCGCGTAACAGATAAAATACCGCTTTGCGTTTTAAAACGGAGCTCTGCCGCGCGTTGTTCCGCAAATTCAAACAGAATATGCGCGCTGCCCATTGTCGCATGGCCGCATAGATTAACTTCTGCCTTAGGCGTAAACCACCGTAGATCATAATATCCGTCTTGTTTTACAAGAAACGCAGTTTCGGACAGATTGTTCTCAGACGCAATGTTTTGGAGCAACGCATCGTCCGGCCATGTATCCAAAAGACAGACGCCTGCGGGATTTCCGCCAAAAAGATTATCAGTAAACACATCAACAACATAGTATTTCATAATGATGCTATTATACAATAATTTGTTACTTTGTTTTGCCGTACTGCAAAAAAAGACGACGCGGAGATGCAGGGATGCAAAGATGCGGAGAAAACTGCTTTTAAAGCCGTTGCTCGGCATCTCTGCCTCTTTGCATCCTATCTTCTGCCGTTATTATTGACAAGAAAATAATGAAGTGATAGCATGCAACCAGACACGCAAGGAGGGAAGATGAAAATCATCGGATTTATCGTATTGGTTTCAAATAACCGGAGCATGAATGGCGTTTAACGGCATACAAACAAATAAAGTTCTTAAATATGTTAAAAAGAAATATGAAACAGAGCCTGAATTTTTATGGCGGAAGTTTCCCAATAATGCCATTTTAAGACATAACAAAAATTCCAAATGGTATGCCGCTTTACTTAATATCTCTCCAAAAAAGCTAGGCATAGACGGAAATGAAAATATAGATATATTAAATTTGCGCTGTGATCCTTTGGTAATAAACTTTATTATGGACGGAAAAAATTTTTTCCCCGGTTATCATATGAACAAAAGTCATTGGGTTACCATTGTCCTTAACGGTGCAATAAAGGATACGAAGCTTTTTTCTCTTATAGATGCAAGCTACAATTTGACTGCTGATAAATAGATAACCTTCTTTATTCTTCATCAAGTTTTATGTGGTTTTTGATATAATTTAACAGCGATAAAGTAAACAGGCAGATTTTGAGATTAAAAACAATTATATAGGAGGCAACTTATGCAGTTTAACAAAACAACAATAAGAATATTAGTTCGGAAGGACTATGGAGCGTGCTTTGATTTCTACACAAAAAAAATAGGTTTGTCGGCAGTTTGGGGAGACAGAAACGGCCCGTACACTTCCTTTGCCGTAAAAGAAGGTGAACTGCCGTGCTTTGCAATTTTTGCCGGGGCAAATATGGCGATGTTTAACGGGTATGCGCAGCCGCATGGAAACGCTCAGCCCGACACTGTTGTAGCAGTGATACCTTCAGAGAACTTAGATAAAGATTACCAACGGCTAAAAGAAGCAGGCGTGCAATTTTTAAGCGAACCGCAGCTGATTGAAGCCTGGGGAATGCGCTGTACCTATTTTAGAGATCCGGAAGGTAATTTATTTGAATTGAATGATGCCAGCGGAGTATGATTTTATTTTGTTTTCTTATTTCTCTTTTCTGACGGAAAATAGCTGCTAGGGTGTGTCGACATATATAATGCGCTTGCGTTTGGTCAAAAAAGGGCCAAATCCTAGGCGCGGCGACGAAGCAATAGCGGTGCCTATTGATAGGAGCCGCAACAACGGAGTTGGCGCTTTTTTGGCCAAACCCGAAGGGCTGCGCCAGCTTTTTGGTAAATTTTAACTTTTTTATTCCTTACATAGCTTTTGCTATGCGCGTCATAAAAAAATTAAAATTTCCTCAAAAATCCGAGCAGCGCAAGCGCATTATATATGTCGACACACCCTAAACAGCAAACTATAAAATTCAGGAAAGGAGCGGCCAAATGCCAAAAAAATCTTCGAAAGCAAAGGCTTTGAGAGAAGAGTACGATCTTAACCTGACGCGGCAGGAAAGAATTGCGGCAAAAAAAGAGTTTATGGCTAAACTGGGCCCGAGAAGAAAAAAGGAATCTCCGGCTGCCAAGCAAGTACGCAAATTGTTGGATTATTGGTCAAAAAAAACGCCTGTCGTAGAACTCACCGCATCGAATGTCCTGACGGAAACCAAAAGAAAGCTTGACAGAATCGGCATAAAAAACCTGAACGAAGCCGGCAAGATGCTTTTAAAAAACCTCATAATCAATACCCCCGGCTTTTTGATTGAATCAACGATTGAACCTGAAGAGGGTGATCCTATTTCGACGCCGCTGCCTCCGGATTTAAGCCTGTACAGGATGAGCACTTTGCGCGTCACGGAATCCGTGATCGTCGCGGACGAGCTGGATTTACGCGACAAGACGCTTGTCGTCGACGTCAATTTTGTTTCCTCCCTTTTAATTATCACAAATAAATTACGCGTAACCAAAAGCTCCGTGATTACGTATTCTCCGGCGATGAACCAGGAGGAAGGCGTACCCGGCAAAGCTCCGGAACCGTTTACCTCCGAGCCAAATTATCCGAAATATGAAAGGCCGGGATTTTTCGATAATATTCCGCCGGCCAAAGGCGGAAACGGCCAAGCCGGCGGCGAAGGCGGCGCGGGACTTGCAGGGTATGACGCGCCCGACGTGACTATTATCGCTCTGGAAGCCAACGGTTTCCCGAGATTCAAGTTCTTCGGGCAAAGAGGCGGAAAAGGAGGGAAAGGCGGGCCTGGCGGAAACGGCGGAAGGGGCAGGCGGGGACACGATAACCACCCTCTCGATATCATAGGTACGTCGTTGGGCATGGGGCGCGGCGGAAACGGCGGAAAAGGCGGCAACGGTGGAAAGGGCGGCCAGGGCGGCCAGGGCGGAAGCGGCGGAAACATAGCTCTTTTTCTTCCTGAAAAGCAATTATTAAAACCCAAATTTTATAAAATTTCCATCAATACAAAGAAAGGGTCAGGCGGGCCTGCAGGACTGCCGGGAGAAGGCGGAGCAGGAGGGCAGGGAGGATTAGAGGGATTTAACGTAGGCTTCAGCCCGAGTAAACCGGAGTACAGGGGCAAAAACGGCGCCAATGGAAAAAGCGTCCGGCGTACCGGCAGCGGCCCGGCGGGAGAGACGCAGGGAACGCTTTTCTTTCACGCCATTGAGGAAGACGCGTTTAGCGCGATGTTCGCAAACCCGTATATCATCTCCTGTGATTCCGACGGTTTTTATCCCGGGCAGACGGTTAAAATCAACGGAAAAAACCTGCTCAGCTACATGAAAGCGTTCCTGAAAACCAAAACGTCCGAGGAACCGCTCGAAACGGAATTTCACGACTCGTCGCAAGTATCCGTGACCATACCTGAGTCGCAGCTTTGCGGAAAATATTCAATCTTTCTCCGGTCGGACGACGGCACGGAGACTAACTACTTACCGTACACCGTTTTCCCGAGATTCGACAGCATCACCAGTGACGGCGAGATCGAGAAAGGCGTGCCTTTTGCCAGGAATCAAATTCTCGACGGCAGCCGTATTACGATTCTCGGTTCCGGGTTTAAGCAAGGCATGCTTTTATCGACGCCGGCTGAATCTTTTGGACTTTATTATGCTTATATATCGAGCAGCAAAATACAAATTTATATACCCAAAAAGTACGGTCAGTTTGCCGACAGTTATGAAAAGTTTATACTGACTTCTCCCGAATCTATTGTAAGTAATTCCGTGACGGCGATGCGGCTGGGTTATGACAACCTCAAGTATTACGATTATATCCAAAACCAAAAAGAGTACTTTTTTGACAACCCGCTTGCGATTATGAATTCCATTACTTCGCTCTTTACGCGTTTGGGAATATTTGACCCGTTTATTGACCTGATAATAGGCGCCACTCCGGACGATGACGGAATTTACCACATCAGCCAAAACTGGTGGCAGCAGTATTTTGGATATGACGACCTATACGATGACGTCTTCGACCGGGCAACCAGCATGAACGCAGTGAAATTTGAGTTTGATCACAAAGGCGACAAATTTATGTTATGGGCTTGGAAAGGCGATTATATGAATTTAGGAGCCGGCGCGGAGCTTGGCATCTATTTCTACAAAAAGGGTATCACATTTGACTGGACTTGCGGTACGCAATATAAAATGCCCATGACGCTGACGCTGTACCACATTAACCAGAACAGTACCAAGAAGCTGTTTTCCTATGCGCCGGCCGATCAACTGTTCTGGTGGATTACAGGCTTTTCCCCCAAGCACCCCAATGTACAGGCGGCAAAGCTCAAAGCTGTCTATCAGTTGGACTTCAGCAACAGCATGAAGTCCAAATTTCCTGAACTTTCAAACGAACTTCCAGAACTGTATAAATCCTTCAAAGCCAAATACGGAAAGGACAAACGCTGGGACTTTAGCACAGAGTTTAAGCCGGTATTTACGTTTTTTGCATAGTACAATCAGTACGCCATAAATTAAAAAATCCCCGAAACGAGTTTTTATCGCCGGGGATTTTTTAATTATTATCTGTTTCCGCCACAGAGGCGCCGTGTTGTCAGATTACGCCTTGTGACTGCATAACTCTTGCTACTTTTATGAAACCGGCTATGTTTGCGCCGTTTACAAGGTTGCCGGGAGTATTGTATTCTTCCGCGGCATTTTTGGCGGCATTGTGAATATTTATCATTATTCTGTGAAGTTTTGCGTCCACTTCGTCAAACGTCCACGAGAGTCTTTGCGAATTTTGCGACATTTCAAGCCCTGATGTAGCCACTCCGCCGGCATTAGCTGCTTTGCCGGGTCCGTAAGATATTTTTGCGTCTAAAAATACTTTTACGGCTTCCGGAGTTGAAGGCATATTCGCGCCTTCGGCAACTGCTATGCAGCCGTTTTTGACAAGCGTTTGGGCTGATTTGCCGTCAAGCTCATTTTGTGTCGCGCAAGGAAGCGCCACGTCGCAAGGTATAGTCCAAATACCCATAAAGCCTTCCGTATATTTTGCTCCTTTAACTTCTTTCGCATATTCGCTTATGCGTTTTCTTTCAACTTCTTTAAGTTTCTTTATAACTTCAAGCTTAATGCCTTCAGCGTCGTAAATATAACCGCCGGAATCTGACATGGCTATGACTTTCGCGCCAAGCGACATCGCTTTTTGCGCCGCATATATTGCCACGTTTCCGGAACCTGATATAACGACTTTTTTGCCTTCAAAACTTGTTTTTCTGTCTTTAAGCATTTCTTCGCAGAAATATACGCATCCGTATCCGGTTGCTTCGGTTCTTGCCAAAGAACCTCCGTAAAGAAGCCCTTTTCCAGTCAAAACGCCGTGAAAAATATTTTTTATTCTTTTATATTGTCCGAACATATATCCTATTTCTCTTGCCCCCACTCCTATATCGCCCGCGGGAACATCGGTATCCGCGTCTATATGCCTGTATAGTTCGCTCATAAAACTTTGGCAGAAACGCATAATTTCATTATCCGATTTGCCTTTAGGGTCAAAATCAGAACCGCCTTTTCCCCCGCCCATCATTAAGCCCGTGAGAGAGTTTTTGAAAATCTGCTCAAAACCTAAAAATTTAATTATGCTTGTGTTTACCGAAGGATGAAATCTTATGCCGCCTTTATAAGGCCCCAAAGCGGAATTATATTGTACCCTTATGCCTCTGTTGACCTGAACTTTACCTTTATCGTCAACCCACGGAACTCTGAAAATTATCTGTCTTTCCGGTTCGGTTATTCTTTCAAGAATTCCGGCTTCTTCAAAATCTTTGTTTTTCTCTATTACCGGAATCAAAGATTCCAAAACTTCGGTTACCGCCTGATGAAACTCCGTTTCTCCCGGATATCTTTTTTTCACGGTTTCAAGCGTTCTTTCCACATACTGTTTGCTCATACGATTTCCCCTTTTAACGACAGCGCTCTGACTGTCTTTTATAGTTTAAATTTTTTGCCTGTCAATTTCTCGTAAGCGCTTGTATATTTTTTCATTGTTTTTTTCACCACTTTTTTCGGGAGTACCGGAGCCGGCGAAGATTTGTCCCATTTAATCGTTTCAAGATAATCGCGGACATATTGTTTGTCCAGACTGTCCTGTGGCTTACCCTCTTCGTATTTTTCAACTTCCCAAAAACGGGAGGAGTCCGGAGTAAAAATTTCGTCTATCAAAATCAATTTGCCGTTATGAAATCCGAATTCAAGTTTCGTGTCCGCCATAATTATGCCTTTTGAAAAGGCGTAATCCGAAACTTTTTTATAAAGAGCCAGAGATAATTTTTTCAAACTTTCGGCGGTTTCTTCCCCGACGCGCTTTACGGTTTCTTCAAAAGAGATATTCTCATCGTGTTTTCCGCCTTCTTCTTTGCTTGACGGCGTAAAAACGGGCTCGGGAAGTTTTGAAGACTCTTTTAGCCCGTCAGGCAAAACAATACCGCAAACCGTTTTTGATTTTTGGTATTCTTTCCATCCTGAGCCGGCGAGATAGCCCCGGACTATGCATTCTATATCGACGCGTTCCGCTTTTTTAACAAGCATGGACCTGTCCCGCAAATATTCGTATTTTTTTAACTCATCGGGAAATTTATCAAAGTTCCCGGTAATTATATGGTTTGGAACTATATCCTTTACAAAATCAAACCAAAACATGGACAGTTTATGAAGAATTTTACCCTTATCCGGCATTATTGTGGGAATAACGTAATCAAAAGCGGAAATTCTGTCCGAAGCGACAATCAAAAGATCATTTCTAAATAAATAAACGTCTCTGACTTTGCCTGTGTGGACTATGGGTAAATCAATCGTTTCTCCGGTACAATGCATTTGAATTTTTCCTTTATGTTAGAGGCTGAGAGAGCTGGGAAGCTGGGAAGCTGAGAAGCTGAGAAGTTGAGAGGAGCTGCGGGCGTTAAAGTCCTTGATGTTGCTCAACTCCTTATCATCCTATCATCCCATCTTCTGTTTTTTGCCGTTTCCATGCCTTTATGCATCTATACAAGTTTTTTTATCAATTCTTCTTTATCGCCGTAAAGCATATCTATCATAGGAATTTCTATCATGGTGTAACAGCCCGGCTTTTGTTTCATGGACGCGCGCGCAACCGAAACAAGTATCTGCGCGGTAAGAGCCGGATTGTTTATCCTCATATTAAACTCAAACATCTGATTGTGGGTTTTGCCTGAAATGCCTTTACGCGTAAGATTGACGCCGTGCCCCATATCTTTAAGAATATCGACATCGTCAACTTTTATGACATGCGTTTCATCGTGGGCAAAATATTCGTCGGATTTTATCCTTTTTGCGATATCGTTAAACTCAAAACCGTCTTCAATTTCTATGTAAACCATTCTGCGGTGTATTGACGTGCCCAACGGAATCGTCATTGAAAGAGCCTTTTTTACGCCCTTCACCGATTTAACCGCAACGGAATGCCCCATAGACATTCCCGGCCCGAAATTAGTATAGGTAATTCCCTTGGGAGCCGCAGCTTCAAGCAGGGCTCTGACAACGGAATCCGAACCCGGATCCCATCCGGCCGACATTATGCTTACTTTTCCGGCTTCCTTAGCAGTCTTATCGATTTCCCTTCGCACGCTTACGATGTTTTGATGTATATCAAAAGAATCAACGGTATTTATTCCCCTTTTCAGATATTCTTTTGCCAAGTCCGGAACATCGCGCGATGGCGAGCACAAAACCGCAACGTCAGGTTTTATTTTAAGTTCGGAAAGGTTTTTTACCGTCATTATATTTTTGAGTTCAGGATTTTTCCCGGCATCGGCATGAGCGCTTACGACTCCCGCGACTTCAAAATCCTTAGCCTCAAGCAAAGCTTCAAGAGTAAATTTTCCTATGTTTCCGTATCCTGCGATAACAGCTTTAATCATTTTATGCTCCTGTGTTAGAAGTTGAGAAGCTGGGAAGTTGGGAAGCTGAGCAAAGACAACGACAACATCAGAGATAAAACGTCCAGAGCTTCTCTCAGCTTCCCAGCTTCTCAGCACTCTCAACTTCTTTTTTTAAAAATCGTTCAGCAGCTTCTGATAGCTAGTAAGCGGCCAATATTCGTCCGCAACCAAATCTTCGGCAATGTCAACTTTACTTCTGAGCTCGCTTAACAGATTTGCGCCTTCGACTGCGTATTTTTTTGCCGTAACCGATATTTCGCCGAAATCTTCCGACACGAATTTTGCGAGTTTAGCCGAAATATCCTTTATCCCGTCATAAAGACCGGTCAAAATTTTAAGGTCGCCGTTTAAACTTTTGGAAGCAACGTCAAGTTTTCCCAAATTATTTAAAGTTGCGGCTACCTCATTTATCTGTTTCAGCATCGCCGGCAAAATCAAAGTGTTTATAATTTTTAAAGCATACTTATATTCTATAGCTTTTACTTTGACATAATTTTCAAGTTTTATTTCCACCTTTGATCTCAATTCTCTTTCCGACAAAATTTTATATTTCTCAAAAGCTTTAATCACGTCGTCTTTAAGAAATAATTCCAAAGCTTCAGGGGTATTTTTAGCGTTCGGCAAGCCTCTTTTAGCCGCTTCTTTATGCCACTCTTTCGAATAGTTATTCTCTTCAAAACGCACTTCTTTGGTTTCTTTAATTATTTCTTTAACAACCTCAAGAGCAGCGAACTTCACATCGTCGCTTTGTTTGGCGTTAATTCTTGTTATTATTTCGTCAAAGCCGTAAGCGGCAAGCAAATTTAAGACGGTTCCGGCGTCCGCCGGATTTGCCGAAGAACCGAGCATTCTGAACTCAAATTTATTTCCCGTAAAAGCCACCGGAGACGTTCTGTTTCTGTCTGAATAGTCTTTATTGATTTTCGGCAAAGACTGGACGCCTAAAATTATATCGTTGACTTTTGTTTCGTCAAACTTTCCCGCTTTTTCAATAGAGTCGAAAATACCGCTTACGAATTCCCCCAGATACACGGAGATTATCGCAGGCGGGGCTTCGTCAGCGCCGAGCCTGAAATCATTTCCGGCGTCAGCCGCGGACGCTCTTAAAACGCCTCCGAATTTTTTAACGCCGAGTAAAACCGCGCTTACCGCGAGAAGAAAAGAAATATTTTTAAGCGGAGATTTTGAAGGTTCGAAATAATTTACGCCCGTATTGTCCCCTATTGACCAGTTAAAATGCTTTCCCGACCCGTTGACGCCGGCGAAAGGTTTTTCGTGCAAAAGCGCGGCCATATTATGTTTATCGGCTACGTTTCTTAAAACGTCCATTACTATAAGGTTATTATCAATCGCAAGGTTTGATTCTTCATGGAGCGGAGCCAGTTCAAATTGATTAGGAGCCGATTCGTTATGCCTTGTCTTTACGGGAATGCCGTTACGGTAAAGCTCGTGGTCGACTTCTTCCATAAAATCCAAAATATTTCTTTTTATGGTTCCGAAATAATGATCTTCCAGCTGCTGTCCTTTTGCCGGCGCGTTGCCGAAAAGCGTTCTGCCGGTAACCGTAATGTCGGGCCTGTTTTTAAGCATTTCTTTTGAGATCAAAAAATATTCCTGCTCTATGCCGGCATAAATTTTTATCTGCTTGGCGTTTTTGTTGCCCAGCAGTTTTTGAACTTCAATCGCTTTTTCTTTCAAAACGGCAATTGAACGCAAAAGCGGAGTTTTAAGGTCGAGCACTTCGCCGGTCCATGAAAGAAATACCGACGGAATTACCAGCGTTTTCGTTTTGGCGGCTTCAATTAAAAAAACCGGAGAAGTAGGGTCCCAGGCAGTATAGCCTCTTGCCTCAAAAGTCGAACGTATGCCTCCGGAAGGGAAAGAAGAAGCGTCCGGCTCGGACTGGATAAGCTGTTCGGCTGAAAATCTTTCAATTTTTTCGCCGTTTTCGCCGTGAGTTATAAAAGAGTCGTGTTTCTGCGCGGTCCCGCCCCTTTGAGGCTGAAACCAGTGCGTAAAATGCGTGGCGCCGTTTTCAATGGCCCACTCTTTCATCGCGTGAGCTACTTCGCCAGCTATGGACTGGTCCAAAGGCTCCAAACTGTTAACAGCCGCAATAAGTTTGGCATATACGTTTTTGCTTAATTTATGCTCCATTGCTTTTTTGGTAAACACAAGTTCACCGTAATAATTATGGATTGATTTCATATTTTTCCCCTTTTTAACTGCAGTTTTCAAAGTTCAGAGTTCAAAGTTCAAATATTGTGTTTCGACTTTAGCGAAACTTGTTAATAGGTTTTCGCTTCGCGAAAACACCTAATTTGAACTTTGAACTCTGAACTTTGAACTTTCCTTAATAAGCATGTATCTGAATTTTTGTTACGGAAAAATATACATCATTTTTTTGCAAATGTCAAATCGCAAAAAATACTATCTTTTTAGAAATTATGCTTTACGATTTTGATATTTTATATTTTCATATGGTAAAAAAGCATAAAAAGATATCTTTTTTTGTATTTTTGCCTATTGACACACAACGCACAAATTTTATAAGATGTTTCAAATCTTTAAGTAAATATAACGAATTTACACCTTAAAAGTTATCCGACTTTTAGGGTATTTTTGGTATATAAAAACATATCGGAGCATATTATGTGCGGAATAGTGGGCTACGCAGGAGAAAAAAATGCCGTAGACATTATATTTAGCGGGCTTGAAAAACTTGAATACAGAGGTTATGATTCGGCGGGTATTGCCATTGTAACGGATAACCGGCTTGAAATAAGGCGAAGCGTAGGCAAACTTGCCAATCTAAAAAAAGCGCTGGCTAAAGACATGATGTCAGGCAATCTCGGCATAGGGCACACGCGCTGGGCCACGCACGGCAAACCTTCCGAAGAAAATGCCCATCCGCATACGGATTCGTCAAACGGCATAGTTATAGTTCATAACGGCATAATAGAAAATTATGCCGAGCTGCGTGAAATGCTGCAAAAAGAAGGGCAGGTTTTCAGATCCGAAACAGATACAGAAGTTATCGCTCATCTTATAAAGAAATATTATAAAAAAGATTTGTTCAAAGCCGTTGAAAGAACTTTGAAAGACGTTCGCGGCTCTTACGCTTTGGGCGTTATATGTAAAGACGAACCTAAAAAAATGATTTGCGCCAGATATGACGCGCCTCTTATTATAGGTGTAGGCAAAGGCGAAAATTTTATAGCTTCCGATATTCCCGCTCTGCTTTCATACACAAGAGACATGATTTTTCTTGAAAACGGAGATATCGCGGAAATTACCCCGGACAGCATAAACATTACGGACAGCAAAGGCAATGCTCAAAAAAGAGAAGTTAAACATATCGCGTGGGATGCGGTTATGGCTGAAAAAGACGGGTTCAAACATTTTATGCTTAAAGAAATTTTTGAGCAGCCGCGCACCATAGAAGATACTTTCAGAGGCAGAATATATCCTGAAGAAGGCAGGATTTATATAGAAGAAGTAAAGCTTGAAACCGAGTTCATTAAAAATATTTCAAATATTTATATAGCCGCCTGCGGAACGTCTTATCATGCCGGTCTTACGGCAAAATTTATATTTGAGAACTTCGCCAAAATCCAAACAGAAGTTGATATTGCTTCCGAGTTCAGGTACAGGGAACCGATACTCGGTAAAAATTCCCTGACGGTGTTTGTGTCGCAGTCCGGCGAAACAGCCGACACGCTGGCGGCTTTGCGCCTTGCAAAAAGCAAAGGATGCAGGACGCTGTGCATTTGCAATGTCGCGGGATCAAGCATATCAAGGGAAGCGGATCATGTCATATACACGCATTGCGGCCCTGAAATCGGCGTGGCTTCGACAAAAGCGTTCACCGGCCAGCTGACGGCTTTTTATATACTTGCTTTGGACTGGGCGTCCAAAAGAAAAACTTTGGATAAAGAAACTTTAAAAAAATATATAAAAGAACTTTGGGAAATACCGCTTAAAGCAGGCGATTTCTTAAAAAATTCCGATTCCATACACGAGATAGCTAAAAAATTCGCTCATAAAAGGGATTTTTTATACTTGGGCAGACATGTGAACTTTCCCGTTGCTTTGGAAGGCGCGCTTAAACTGAAAGAAATTTCTTATATCCACGCCGAAGGTTATGCCGCTGGCGAAATGAAACACGGCCCCATAGCTTTAATTGACGAATCAATGCCGATTGTCGCCGTTGCTGTAGGCGGAAAAGTATATGAAAAGATTCTTTCCAATATTAAAGAAGCGAAAGCAAGAGGCGCGACGGTTATAGCCGTGGCAAGCGAAAAAGATACCGTAATAAAAAATGAAAGCGATTACCAAATTTATATACCGAAAACCGACGAGTTTTTTTCCCCTTTAATCAGCGTTATACCTTTACAGTTATTGGCATATCATATCGCGGTTATTTTGGGGTGCGATGTTGACCAGCCGCGCAATCTGGCAAAATCAGTAACGGTGGAATAACTATATTAAGAAGCTGAGAAGCTGAGAAGTTGAGAGGTTGAGAAGTTGGGCAAAGGCTATTCCCCTTTATTTATAAAGGGGTGGCCGCAAAGCGGACGTGGTATTTGCTTTTGCTCAGCTTCCCAGCTTCTCAGCATCCCAACTTCTATCAAGGGAGATAATATGTCAAATCTCAAAGGAACGATTGAAAAGTTCATAGAGGAATCTTGTGAAAACATCAAAGCGGAAGCCGCCGGACGTCCTGTTCTGTGCGCGCTTTCCGGCGGAGTTGATTCAGCCGTATGCGCCGTGCTTGCCCACCGCGCAGTAGGTGATAAACTTACCTGTCTGTTTGTTGACACGGGACTGATGCGTAAAAACGAAGGGGATCAGGTAACGGCGCTGTTTCGCGGCACATACGCGATAAACTTAATACGCGTTGACGCCGAAGAACGGTTTTTATCAAAGCTTAAAGGCGTAACCGAACCGGAGAGCAAGCGTAAAATTATCGGCGAGGAATTTATCCGCGTTTTCGAAGAGGAAGCAAAAAAACTCGGCAAAACGGGCTGCCTTGTGCAAGGGACTATTTACCCCGATATCATAGAGAGCGGAGCGGACGGACATAAACAGGTAAAAGCGCATCATAATGTGGGCGGCATGCCGCTGAATATTGAATTTGAGGCGGTGATTGAGCCTATAAAGATGCTGTATAAAGAAGAAGTCCGCGAATGCGCAAGGAAACTTGGTTTGCCGGCATCTTTTGCAAATCGTCAGCCTTTTCCTGGGCCCGGTCTGGCAGTGCGCTGCCTGGGCGAGCTGACAAAATCCAAGCTTGACCTTTTGCGCGACGCGGACGCTATTTTCCGGGAAGAAATAGAAAAAGCGGGACTGCAAAAAGAAATACAGCAGTATTTTGCCATTTTGCCCGGCGTTCAAAGCGTCGGCGTGCGAAACAATGAGCGGTGTTACGAGGAGACAATAGCGTTACGAGCCATATCCACAAAGGATTTTGTTACCGCCGGTTCCGCGCGTCTGCCGTATGAGCTGCTTGAAACGGCGGCAAGACGGATAACTAACGAAGTAAAAGGCGTTAACAGAGTGGTGCTGGATATAACTCCGAAACCGCCGGCCACGATAGAGTGGGAATAAACGGGAGATGTTAAAAGAGTGAAGAGTGAGGAGCGGAGAGTGAAGATACGGCAAAGATTTTTTACCGTCATTGCGAAGACAGCAGTTTTTGGTTGTATCTTCACTCTTCACTTTCCACTTTTCACTCTGCCGTTAAAAAGGAATCTCTAATGAAAACCGGTTTTGACAATTCCTCTTATATGGAAAAACAGACGGAGCAGATACTTAAAAGAGCCGAGCAGTTTAACCATAAATTGTATCTTGAATTCGGCGGCAAGCTTTTTGACGATTACCATGCGGCAAGAGTTTTGCCGGGATTTAACGTAAACGGCAAAATTTTGCTTTTGGAAAAATTAAAAGAGAAAACCGAAATTATTATATGCATCAATGCGGCTGATATCGAGAGAAATAAAATAAGAGCCGATTTGGGAATCACTTACGATACGGATGTTTTACGCCTCATCGATAACGTCAGAAAGATGGGACTTTACATAAGCAGCATTGTTATTACGCGATATAACGGACAGCCTTCTGCGGATATGTTTAAAAATAAACTTGAACGCAGAGGCGAAAAGGTGTATATTCATAAGCCGATTATAGGTTATCCGACAAACATTGAAACTATTGTAAGCGATAAAGGATACGGAGCAAATCCGTATATAGAAACTACAAAACCGCTTGTAGTAGTTACGGCGCCCGGTCCGGGAAGCGGAAAAATGGGGACTTGTCTTTCCCAGATATATCACGAGCATAAAAAAAATATCAAAGCTGGTTATGCTAAGTTCGAAACGTTTCCCGTATGGAATTTACCTTTAAATCACCCGGTAAATCTTGCTTACGAAGCGGCTACCGCGGATTTGAACGACATTAACGCGATCGACCCGTTTCATTTGGAAACGTACGGCAAAACGGCCGTGAATTATAACAGAGATATCGAAGTATTTCCGATTGTAAAAAACATACTTACAAAAATTATGAAAAGAGAGCATGTTTATAAGTCGCCTACGGACATGGGAGTAAACATGGCGGGATATTGCATTGCCGACGACGACTTGGTAAGAGAAGCGGCCAAACAGGAAATTGTAAGAAGGTATTTTATAACATGCTGCAGTTATAAAGAAGGAAGAGCGGAAACCGGCGCGATTGAAAAAATAGAAATTATAATGAAGCAGCTCGGCATATCCCAGGAATACGGATTGGCGGTAAAGCCCGCGTTGGAAAAATCAAAACAAAACGAATGCCCGGCTATGGCTTTGATTTTAAACGACGGAAGCATTATGACCGGAAAAACTACAAACGTTTTAACCGCGGCTTCAAGCCTTGTGTTAAACTGCGTTAAAAAATCAGCGGGTATTCCCGACGATATTCATCTTATTTCGCCCGCCGTTTTAGAACCCATGCTGATGCTTAAAGAAAAAATTTTGCAGGATAAAAACCCTTTATTGAGCCTTGAAGAAGTATTAAACGCTTTGAGCATATGCGCCGCGACAAATCCTTTGGCTGAAAAGAGTCTTTTAAAACTTCATGATTTACAGGGATGCGTAGCCCACAGCTCGCACATGATATCAAAAGCGGATGAAAACGCGCTTAAAAAATTAGGAATAAATGTTACGTGCACTCCCGAATTCCCTTCGGACGATTTATATTATGTTTAGAGTGTGTTCACACATATTACGCACATGCGTTTGGTCAAAACAAGTCCAAATGCTAGGCGCGGTGACGAAGCAATAGCGAGACTATTGATAGGAGCCGCAACATCGCAGTTGGGCTTGTTTTGGCCAAACCCGAAGGGCTGCGGCAGCTTTTTGGTAAATTTTCCTTTTTTTGCTTCGCAGATACGTCTCTGTATCTTTGGCGCAAAAAAAGTAAAATTTCCTCAAAAATCTTAGCAGCGCATGCGCGTAATATGTGTGAACACACTCTAGAGGTTATATATGATAAGCATTATAGATTATAAAGCCGGAAACGCGCCAAGCGTACTGCACGCGGTCAATCATCTCGGATACGAGGCTGTCCTTGCCCGTTATCCGGGCGATATCTCACGCGCCACGCATATTATTTTGCCTGGAGTAGGCAGCGCAAAAGCGACGATGGAATCTCTGCGCGAAATGGGTTTGATATCGGAATTGGAAAACGCGGTTTTGCAAAAAAAGATTCTGTTTCTGGGTATTTGCGTGGGTATGCAAATCCTTTTTGAGCATAGCGAGGAAGAAAATGCGGATTGCCTCGGATGGCTTAAAGGACAGGTTGTAAAATTTGACGCTTCAAAAATCAGGGTTCCGCAAATGGGCTGGAATAATGTGAATCTTACAAAAACTCCGGTTTGCGAATCCCTCAATGAGTTTTTTTATTTCGTAAATTCCTATTACGCAAAGCCCAAAAATGAGTCAGACATATGGGGTTTAGCGGATTACGGCGGGCCGTTTGCGGCTGCAGTTCGCAAAGACAATATTTACGCGACCCAGTTTCATATAGAAAAAAGCGGCATTGCGGGACTTAACTTGTTAAACGGTTTTCTAAGCTTAAAGAACGGGGTAAGATAATGCTGACAAAACGGCTGATAGCATGCTTTGACATTATAAACGGAATGGTAACAAAAGCGGTGCGGTTTCAGGATAATATAAACATCGCTCCGGCGGAGGAATTAGCCGGAACCATGTACGACGTGCAAATTGACGAGCTGATCTTTTACGATATTACTGCAAGCGCCGAAAAGCGCAGGATTGATATTGAAACCGTGAAAAAAGTAGCGCGGCGCGTCTTTATTCCTTTTACGGTCGGAGGAGGAATCAAAAATTTGGAAGATATGTATGAAGCTCTTAAAGCGGGAGCTGAAAAAATAAGCATTGATTCCATGGCTGTCAGAAACCCTAAAATTATTTCAGACGGCGCGAGAGCCTTCGGCTCGCAATGCATTGTATTGTCCACTCAGGTAAAAATGTCAAAACAAATGCCCAGCGGATATGAAGTCTATATAGACGGCGCCAGAGTTGCAACCGGCATGGACGCTATCGAATGGATAAAGCGCGCTCAGGAACTCGGCGCAGGAGAAATATGCCTAAACAGCATTGACAATGACGGCACTCTTTCCGGCTACGACCTTGAATTAATGAAGCTGGCGGAAGCTGCAGTATCTGTTCCTCTTATAGCTTCCGGAGGGGCAGGAACTCCCGAACATCTGAAAGAATTGTTTACGGATACGGATGCTCAGGCAGCTATAATAAGCAGTATGTTATACTCTCCGAGAATGGCAAAAAATTATACTGTCAACGAGCTTAAAAAATATATGATGCAAAACGGCATAAACGCGCGGCCGCTGAAATGAAAGGCGGAAGTTCGGCAGCTCAGCAGCTCGGCAACGGCAAAAAGCAAAGACAAAACTACCAGAGCTGCTCCGGGCTTCTGAGCTGCCGAGCTGCTGAGCTTCTAAAAAGGAGAAGTAAATGGAATATGAAATAGAAATTTTGCCTAAAAAAGGTTTTACGGATTTGCACGGCGCGCGCGTTTTAAGCGACATAATGCAGGCCGGAATTAAGGATGTAAAAAAAACAGGCTATTCGCCCGTATACGCAATAGACGGCATAACCAAAGCTGAAGCGGATTTAATAGGCTGGGAGATTTTAAGCGATAAAATTACCGAAACTTTTTTTATAACTGAAAGTTCAACAACAGCAAAGGATCGCGGCTGTAAGGAACTATCTTCCGGCGGAGAAAAAGTGCATGCCATAGAAGTTTGGTTTAAAAAAGGCGTGACCGATACAGTTTCTGAAAGCGTTGTAAAAGCCATTAAAGATTTAGGCATAACCAAAGAAGTTAAAGTAAAAACAGGGCATATTTATTATATTTACGGAGCTGTCGGCAAACAGGTTTTAGAAAAAATCGCAACTACGGTTTTGGCAAATACTTTAATTCAGGATTATAAAATAAATGAACTGCGTTAATATTGAAATTTTAAAACTTAATGACAAAGAGCTTATAAATCTGAGCAAAAAAAATACGCTTTCTTTAAACCTCAAAGAAATGAAAGCCGTGAAAAGCTATTTCAAAAAATTAAAACGCGACCCGACCGACGTTGAAATTGAAACTATCGCCCAAACGTGGAGCGAGCACTGCAAACATAAAACTTTAACTGGCGTTATAAACTATAGCGGCGCGGATTCAAAAGGCAAAAAAGTAAATATTACATATAAAAACCTGCTTAAAGAAACAATTTTTAAAGCTACGGCGGAACTTAACAAAAAATGGTGCTTATCCGTTTTTAAAGATAATGCCGGCGTCATAGAATTTGATAAACTCAACGGAATCGCCTTTAAAGTTGAAACGCATAATCACCCTTCGGCGCTGGAGCCTTACGGCGGCGCGGCAACAGGCGTCGGCGGCGTTATAAGGGATATTTTAGGCGTAGGCCTTGGCGCCAAACCTTTAGCCAATACCGACGTGTTTTGTTTCGGAAATCCCGATACGCCCGCAAAAAAAGTGCCTGATGGCATGCACCACCCGAAGCGCATCGCGAAAGGCGTTGTCGCCGGAGTACGCGACTACGGCAACCGTATGGGCATACCAACGGTTAACGGCGGCGTTCATTTTGACGACGGATATATGGCTAACCCGTTAATTTACTGCGGCACTATGGGTATAATGCCAAAAAGCGCGATAGAAAAAAAAGTGAAATCCGGAGATTTTGTCGTCGTTGCCGGCGGACGCACGGGCCGCGACGGAATACACGGTGCGACTTTTTCATCGGCGGAACTCGACAAAGAATCAGATGTTTCCGCCGTACAAATCGGCAACCCCATAGTAGAAAAAAAAGTATTGGACACAATGCTTAAAGCGCGCGACTTAAAACTTTACCGCGCGGTTACCGACTGCGGCGCGGGCGGGCTTTCAAGCGCCTGCGGGGAATTGGGCGAAAGTACGGGCGTACGCATAGAACTTGAGAAAGTACCTTTAAAATATCAGGGATTAGCCCCTTGGGAAATTTGGATCAGCGAAGCTCAGGAAAGAATGGTTTTTGCAGTTCCGCCTAAAAACGTAAAAAAACTTTTAAATTTGTTTGACTGCGAAAATGTTGAAGCTACCGTTATAGGCAGATTCACTAACGATAAAAAACTGACGCTTGCTTATAACGGCAAAACAGTCGGACAACTTGATATGGACTTTTTGCATAAAGGCGTGCCTAAAACCGCGGCATTTGCTAGATACGCACCGCTGAAAGAAACATTGCGAAAACCCGTAAAGTTTAACGGTACAAGAATTAGAGAAAGCCTGAAGAAAGTTTTAGCGGATTCGGCGGTATGTTCCAAAGAACAAATTATCCGCCAGTACGACCACGAAGTGCAGGGACAAACGATAGTTAAGCCTTTGCAAGGGTGCGCAATAAATATTTGGGGGCCGGGCGACGCTGCGGTAATTTGGCCTTATGCCGTAATAAAAAACACCAAAAAGGGTATTGTGCTTTCTAACGGAATTAATCATCAGTACGGTAAAGCCGACACTTACAAAATGACTGCATCTGCCATAGAAGAAGCTTTGAGAAACGCGGTTGCCGTCGGCGCTAATCCCGACAGGATTAGCGTACTTGATAATTTCTGCTGGGGAAACCCAGAAAAACCGGAAGTTTTGGGTTCTTTGGTACGTGCGGCGCAGGCTTGCTATGATATGTCCAAAAAATTCGGCGTACCTTTTATAAGCGGTAAAGACAGCTTGTATAACGAATATACTATCCGCGGAAAAACTTTTTCCATACCGCCCGCGCTCTTAATTTCCGCCATGGGCGTAATTGACAACGTTGAAAACACAATGACAATGAACTTTAAACGCGCCGGCAACCTCATAATGCTCTTAGGCATAACCCGCAATGAGCTTGGGCAAAGCGTGTTTAACAGAATAAACAAAATTTCAGGCGGCATTGCGCCGAACGTCTATCCCGAAGAATCTTTAAAAATTATGCGCGGTATTTACAAAGCGGCTAATGCAGGTTTAATAGAAGCCTGCCACGACATAAGCGAAGGCGGATTAGCCGCCGCCGTAAGTGAAATGGCGTTTGCGGGCAGCCTCGGCGCAATAGTAAAACTCGGCGCGGTTTTAACAAAAGAAAATATGACTGACGCCGAAATATTGTTTTCGGAATCTAACGGCCGTTTTATAATAGAAGTTAAGCCTGACAATGCTAAAAAAATAAAAGATATTTTTAAGGGCAGCGCAATAAGCATTGCAGGCGTTGTTACTGGCGACTGCAAAGTCGAATTCGGCAGCGATAAAGTTTACATAAGCGAAAAAACCGGCGTCTTGCGCAGCGCATGGCAAAACGCTTTGAATCTTTTTTAAAGGAATAATTATGGCAATGCCAAAAGCATTAATTATACGAACAGCCGGAACCAACTGCGATTTTGAAGCGCAAAAAGCGTTTGAACTTTGCGGCGCCAAGGCCGAACGAATACACGTTAACGAACTTCTGACGAGCGCTTCCAAAATTTTATCTTATGACATTTTGCTTGTTCCGGGCGGATTCAGTTACGGCGATGATATAGCCAGCGGTAAAATTTTAGCCAACGAAATTAAAAACAAGCTGGGCGACAAAATAAAAAGGTTTGCCCTTTCGGGAAAACCCGTAATAGGCATTTGCAACGGGTTTCAGGTGTTAGTTAAAATGGGGCTGCTTCCCGACCCGGAACTGTTTGATCAAACCGCGACGCTGTCTTACAATGATTCGGGAAGGTTTGAGTGCCGCTGGGTGTACCTGAAAAATGAAAAAAATAAATGTTTGTGGACTAAAGATCTGCCTGAAATTATAACGCTTCCCGTCGCGCACGGCGAAGGAAAATTTATAGCGGCAAATTCCGAAACGCTTAAAGAAATTGAAGATAACAGCCAAGTCGTTTTCCGGTATGTTAATGCTGACGGCAGCAAAGCCGACTATCCTGCTGACCCTAACGGCTCGGTAAACGCCATAAGCGGCATTTGTAATGAT
Organism: Candidatus Endomicrobium neocapritermitis; assembly: GCA_009778325.1. Lineage (GTDB taxonomy): Bacteria > Elusimicrobiota > Endomicrobiia > Endomicrobiales > Endomicrobiaceae > Endomicrobium_B > Endomicrobium_B neocapritermitis. The sequence continues at coordinate 126,899 of WRJZ01000054.1, forward strand.
AAGGGAAATGTTTTCGGGCTTATGCCTCACCCAGAGCGTTATGTTTATGCCCTTCAGCATCCCGCCCGGGAAGGTTTTGACGGTAAATACGGCTGCGGTAAAAAAATCTTCCAAAACGCGGTTGATTATTTAAAATGACTTTAGGGCGTATCGACATATATGCCGTATTCAGGCTTTTCTCTGTTTTAAGTCTTCTCCCAACCTTGTCAATACTCTCATCCCATGTGTATTGTTTGTTATTTGTCAAATTTCTCAAATTCTATGTCAGGTAAAACAATTTTAATTTCGTTTTTCTTTTCTTTGCCTTGCCAATAAACTACATGGCGGATTTTTGCTGTTTTCGGGATATAGCCTTTGGTTTTTAACCTTTCTATGTGTTCATTAAATTTCGCTGAAAATTTAACTATTTGTTTTTTATTGTTATACAAACCGCCATCATTGACAGATAATTTGTGTCCGCTCCATAGCAACTCTATGTCGTTTTGGTAATATGAAAAAGAGTCAAGAACAACATCCTTATGGGACAGCTGCATTGTAATTTGCATAGGCTCTGGATAATTGTTAACGTCGGTATTGTTCTGCATTCCTTGCGAGTTAATTCCGTCAAAATAATCGCCGCAATAATATATGTAGAGATTCTGTTTTGCTCTCGTTATTGCCACATAGATTGCTCTTAACTGTTCATCGGCAATTTTTAGGAAGCTGCTAAACGCAAGGAATACGTTGTCAAACTCTTTTCCTTTTGTTTGATGAATCGTGGACACAAAAACTGAACCGTCGGATTCAGAAATGAAGTTTTCCAGCTTTGATTCGCGGGCAAATTGCTTGAAGTCACTTTTGTACTTTGTTTTATTATTTGTTTTCTCAAAATCGCTTATTAGTTTTAACGCTCCGCGCAGATTGCCGCTGTTTTTGTATTTCTTATCAAGATTATGTTTTGCCATGTCCCAAACTTCTTGGCTTACAGTGTAACTCTGTTCATCCGTTTCTATGTATGAAATAAAGTCTCGTAACTCCACAAGATTGTAAAGATTGAAATCATTGTTTGTCTGAATTTGTTTTGCCTGTATTCCGTACTTCAAGAGCAAAGCGGCAATATTCAATGCTTCATCGTTTGTCCGCGTCACTATACAAGTAGAACCATTCGGGCTTATTGACCGGACGGCGTTAACAACAGGGAGTGTAATATTTTCTGACCTCAGCTTGCAAACGCTGACAATTCCGTTTTCTTTCTTCTTCGGCATAATCGGCGCAGTTTTAAGCCTATGAGAAATCTTTTCGGCAAAACTGTTGGCAAACTCTACAATATTAGAGTTGCTGCGATAATTTTCAATCAATTCATATTTTTTAGCGTCCGGTTCGCCAAGCAAAGCCTCCAAGTGCTTTGAGGTTGAGCCTCTGAACTCGTAAATATTTTGATCGTCATCGCCAACCGCTATAATCCGCAAATCATCGTTGTTTTCCATAAGAATTTTGACAAGCGCATATTCCGCCGTGCTCATATCCTGCGCTTCGTCAATAACCAAAACTGTTTTAATAAGCCTCGTTAAATCCACCTCGCCGGCGTTGATTTTTTCTACAGTCTGCTCTATAATTTTATCGGATTTTTCTATATCGCCGACCTTGCCCAGCAGGTCAAAACAATATGAATGAAATGTCGTTATCTGAATAAAGTTGGCGGCATTGCCGATAAGCGCCATTAATCGTTTCTTAAATTCAACGGCTGCCGCGCGGGAAAAAGTAAGCATTAGCATTTGTTCGTGTTTAACGTCTTCCATCATATAAAGAGACGCGAGTTTATGGGTAAGAATCTTCGTCTTGCCGCTTCCGGGACCGGCCGCTACAACTATACACGGCGAACTGTCGTCTTTAATAATATCTAACTGAGCGGGCGACAATTCACCGAATATCTGTTTAAACTTTTTCCTAGTTATATTTCGGCCTATTTCCTCTTTACGTCCACGGAAATATTTATTGAGAAACATATCGTAATTCATTGCAAAATAATCGTCCACGAAAATTAGTGCCTCGTTATAATCGTTTAGCATACGATGGGCGTATTCGCCTACTATATGAATTTGCCTGCGTTTATTTTGGTAATATTCTTCAAGTTGAGCGTAATGTTCTTTAAGATATAGAATGTCCTTTTTCAGACGCTCTACGCGCATAGCATTATAAATAACCAGAAAGCCGCCCTCTATTTTGAGCACGCCGATTTTTAAAAGATAATACAGCGCGTCCTCTATTTCTATTGTATCGGCTTTCTCCGCTGCCATATCACGGTTGAATTCTTCTTTTAGCTCAAGTACGGAAAAATACACGCTTGCATTCTCATTATTTTGGCTGTCAGAAGATTCGGCTTTTGAATAAAGATAATCAATAATACTTTCGGCTATACGGCTCCGCTTATCGCTTTTGGACCGGATTTCCGAAATCGGAAAATACGGTTTTAATGTAACATAGTTTTTGTTATATTCCTTTGTTCTTTTAACAAGTCTTTTTATGGAAAAATAGTTGAGCATCACGTTAAGATTGCTTATTGAAGTATTCGGATATTTTTTCTGCAACGCCTCATTCATTTCTTTAATGTTATAGATATTCTCACCGTCGTCAAGGTACTCAAATAAAAAATTTTCTGTATTTCTGTGCAAAATTAAAATATTATTTGAACGACTGCCTCTTCTGTCGCGTTTTATATATGCGACAAGGTCTTTTGCATCGGCAAGTATTTTTTCCTCGCGGAGTAAACTTACCGTGCGCATAACGGCCGGAGTTTCTATTCCCAGCCGGTCGGATATATAATCAATACGAGATTCGCCTTCCTCATCCTTGCCTTTCCTGCGGCTTGCGCCAATAAGGCTGTGCATAATACGGATTGCATGATGGCGGGATTTGTCGTCAAATCGCGCCGACGTATCAATTTTTTTCCTAGCCTCCTCCATATTGTGAACCAAAATGCTGTCGGCAAAGATTCTAGGCATATTTTGTCCGCGTTTGACATAGCCTGCCTGTTCAAGGGCATTGACCGCTGTTTTCACTCGTGTCTCTATATCGCCGACAGAATCGTCCCAACCGGATTCTCTGGCTAATTCAAGTGCGGTTTTAGTAATAGACGATTGTTCTCTTGTAAGTTTTTTAATCGCTTTCCAGACTTGCCCAATCTCCTTGAGCGACATTTTAGTTTGATTAAGCATATTGAAATGCTTGTTCAAATCTTCATCGTTAAAAAGAACATAGCAATCGGCTTTTATATTTTCATCCCGCCCTGCGCGCCCTGCCTCCTGAACATAGTTTTCAAGCGAGTCTGAAATATCATAGTGAATGACCATCCCCACGTCTTTTTTATCAACGCCCATTCCGAAAGCTGTCGTAGCAACGATTATTTTTACTTCTCCGCTCATGAACGCGTCCTGATTTACAACGCGATTCTGTTTGTCCATTTGCCCGTGGTACGGCTTTGCAGTATAACCGTCTTCATTCAATTTTTTTGCAAGTTCTTCGGCTTTCTTCGTGCGCGAAATATAAATTATTGTCGGACAGTCATTGGCGGTTATTAATTGACGCAATTTAAGATATTTTTTATCATTATTTTCCTCATTAAAAATATGATATGTAAGATTCGGCCTTGCAGAGCCGGCGCGAAACACCTCTAATTCAAGAGAAAGTTTTCTCTTAAAATAATCCTTAATGTCGGCAATGACTTTCTGTTTAGCGGTAGCCGTAAAGCACGATACGGGGATATTTTGTCGCATATCCTTTTTCTCTTGAAGAGCGCGGATAAAGTCGCCAATGTAAAGATAATCGGTTCTGAAATCATGTCCCCACGCAGAAAAACAGTGCGCTTCGTCTATAACAAAACGAACCACGTTTCTTTTAATCAAAAGGCTTTCTATGGATTTAGAACGCAATGATTCGGGAGAAATATATAAAAGGCTTGCTGAGCCGTCTTCAATCCTTTCGAATGCTTTGGCGCGTTCAAGCGGATCAAGCGAACCGTTAATCGTCACTGCTTCGGTAATGCCTTGCTGTTTTTCCAGATTATCCGTTTGGTCTTTCATTAACGATTGCAATGGCGAAATTACAATGGTTAAACCTTTTTCATTTTGCCCTGCCATAAGCGCCGGCAACTGAAAGGTTATAGATTTGCCGCCGCCTGTCGGAAAAACCGCAATAATGGATTTTCCGGCAATTGCTGCTTTTACCGCCGTCTGCTGAAGCGGCATTCCGTCGTAATCGCGAAAAGTATCGTAGCGAAAAAAAAGTTTTAACGCTTTTGTTTCATCAAGCGACTCATCACAATACGCACATGAAGAACACTTTCTGCTACGTAAAAGATGCAAAACATTTTCTACTTTCGGGTAGTTTTTCAGCACCCATGGAGGCGTAACGGAATCATATTTGATAACCTCTATTTGAGCGAGCGCGTAGGAAAGCTCAACCGGATATTTTTTCGCCAATTTTTCAACTTGAGCATTCCAGCATATTTTACCGACAAATGTTTGCTTTATGAGAGCGGCAACATCATGTTCTATTTTTTCGTAACCGATATAGCGAAAAAAATCAGAGAATTCTCTCTGCTCTCTCAACAGACTAAAAAATATCCGCTGATGATTATCATCCAACTCTTTGAACTTAGTGAGCTCGTCATTAAAAAGGTCACGGGCTTTTTTCGCGTCATTGAATGGATTATTTAATTCGTCAGATGTTAATTTATCATCTTTAATAAGTTTATGGTACGGTTTTTTCGGAAAAAGAAGCGGCGATAAGCACAGCGTGTCTATAAAGCGCTTTACGCCGGAAGCGGTTATTTCTTTTTCAAGATATTGCAAGTCGTGTTTAAGTATATTATGACCGCAAACGTATAAACTGCCGCGTAAAAATGCAGCAAAGTCAGGCAGGGATTTAGAGCGAAATTCAGATCCGTTTTCTTTTACTGCGCCGATATCCAAGACTCGCTTTCCGTTAGAGTCAACTTCGGCATCAATAAATACGATTGCGTTCAAATTGAGTTCTCCTGCCGGTTAATTATGTTAATGCTTTCCGGCATTTATTATGCTTCTTTAACGCCTTGTCACAATGAGCATCTGACATGAAATTATTAGTTATCATTCACATGGCGTCGCGACAGAATTGTTTCGTTTTAAAACAACATTCCCTGCTTATCTTCTATAGTTTTGTTTGGATGGAAAGTACCAATAATAATAAATGGATTTTGTGCGGTATTGTGATGGTTTTTTGTCGTACCTAAAAAGAAATGTAAATCTTTTTTATGAGCAAAGTCATCAAAATATTTTTCTTTGACTTTTTGACAGGCTAATTTATGATTATGCTTATATTTTAAAAATAATGCGCCGATTTCCTAATCTGTAATAGATAATTTAGATATTTTTCCTTCATCATCTTCAAAGATATATTTAAACTTAAACGGCAGTTTTTCTACACGTTTAAAATCATTTGGCAAAAATAGCTCAAGTTGCTTATTTTCTTCTCTGCTCCAAGTCGTACCCTGTTCTTCAAATATAAAATCTGATATTTTTGCAGGTTTAAAAAATGCTAAAGATGTATATTTTGGCTTTTTTGAATCCGTTATTAGTTTCTTCATATTTGTATAGAGTTTTATATTGTTTAATGTGTTTTTTCTTTCTTTCCAATTATTTTCAGTACCGATACTTTCCACTATCTTACATTCGCCTATAGGTTTAAAACTTTCTTGCCGGAAATCAGAAGTATTTCTTTCCACTACGGTTTCAACCCAATCGTATTTTTTATATTGCTTATCGTATGGAAGTTTTCTAAATTCTATAGGATACAATCTAATCCATTTGCCGTCTTCAGTAATGCCGGCTGTACAGACAAGTTCCTCATATTTTTTTGAGGGAGTAGGGTAAGTTTTAACGGTTATAAAAATTTTCTTCGTTTCTTTCATTTATAAATGTTCCGTTTCAAATTCATTCGGATAAAAGTTATTTATACATTTGACTATTCTATATCTATGACAGTAATTTTTATCAGCTTCAAAGCAAGTAATGGCAATCCTTTTATCTTGCATTAAAATGTCATAAACTTTTTCTACGCTTTTAATATTTCGTTTTAACGTAGTGTCTTCATAATTTGCAAATAGATTTTGGTAATCTTCAAAAGAATTTAAAGATTGTCTCTTATCCGATTCTATACCGAGTTCCGGAATATGTATATATTCTATATCTAAATCTTTTGTTCTTTTTGACAAAAAGCTTTTAGAAAACCCATATTTCATACTTATAGGATTTTTTCTCACGTCAACAAGAGTTTTTATATTATTCTTTATTAATAAATTTAGATATGCTTCCAGACTTTTCCCTTCATAACCTATATCAAATAAAGTTATGTTATTATTATTTGAAACTGCAGTCTTAATAGCTTTTTTTATTTCTGCAGCTATCAGATCTTTCCTTTTGCTATTTTTAGCATAGTATGGATAATTTACATAGGTTATTTTCATCAATTCATCAGAAGTTTTACCATTGAACTGCCAATACAGACTATCTATTTTTTCAGTATCATCTTTAGTTATTTTATATGCCTGTTTGTCAAATTGTTGCAATACAAAACAATTACTGTCTTCACATACAATATTTTCTTTTTTGAGACCATTTATATCAGAATACGCAGTAAAAGAAAATGCTCCGTACTGATACGGAACAAATTCATACTGCCGGTATTTCTCATCCGATACACAAAATAGAAATAAGAGTTTCGTGAAGAAAATCTTATCTAATTTGCCGCCAAAAGTATTGAGCAAATTTAATAATATTTTTTTTCTGTAAAACATACGCATATACTACAATATTTTGACACATTATTGTATACGCTGGTTGCATTTCGTATCATTTTTGCACTTCTACAGTACCACAAATGATACGAAAAGTTAAATAAAATGATACGGAATTTTTTTTACCGCTATGCGATTCAAATAAGAAAACGCCGAAAAAAAACCGGTTATTGCGTTCACTCATGGAAATCCTGATTCGGACATGTTACGTTTGTATTTTGATTATATGAAAAAATGTTTCAGTGCTTATCTTCAATAGTTTTGTTTAGTATGAAATTTATCTAAAATAAAAAATCCCCGAATGTGCAAAACTATCGGGGATTTTTTAGTTGGAGTAACTCTGTCTAGCTTTTCACTTCAATTTTTCTCAGAATTATTTCCAGAGGGCAAAACTTTGTGAAGGCAGATTGAAGTAAATTGGCTCCAACAAACGCCGTAAGCCACAGCCAGTTGTGCGAATGGATATAAGCTAAAGCCAGGCTAAGCAAAATAACAGTTCCCGCAAAAGCGCGGATTTTATTTTCTATTGTCATTTTAAACACCATCCTCCTGAGCCTCTTGCTGAATCTCTTTGCGGATAGCGTGCATACGGTCTTTGCCTACGAACCAGTAATAAAGTACCGGAACAGCAAACGGGCTGAAAACCGTGGCTGCGATTTCGCCGAAAATAAGGCTGATGGCTAACCCCTGGAAAATAGGATCTGCAAGCATTACGGAACTTCCCGCCACAACGGCAGCCGCTGTCAAAAGTATGGGACGGAAACGCAGCACCCCGGCACTTACGACGGCAGCTTTCAGCCCCATGCCTTTAGCCAGCTGGTGCTCTATAAAATCCACAAGAATTATTGAATTTCTGACTATTATTCCCGCTCCGGCTATAAAGCCTATCATGGATGTCGCCGTAAAATATGAACCCAAAAGAGCGTGCCCCGGCAAAATTCCGATTAAGCTGATAGGAATAGGAAGCATGATAATCAAAGGTATTTTAAAACTTCTGAACCACCCTAGAACTAAAACGTAAATAATAATTATCGCCACGGCAAAAGCGCCGCCAAGGTCGCGAAACACTTCATAAGTAATAAACCATTCGCCGTCCCATTTGATAACCGGAGCAGTTGTGTTCCACGGAACATCCGCGGTCTGAAGCGGATATTTTATCTGCGGAGCCAATTTAAAAATCCCGTATACCGGGGATTCCTCACTGCCGGACAATTCGCTCATTACATAAGAAACGGGTTTGAGATTTTTGCGGTAAAGAGTCTGCTGGGGCAGTTCTACCGGCGCTTTGAGAACTTTAACGGCTTCCACAGTGCCGGTTTCAAAGGAGGATACGCGCAAATCTGCGAACGGATCTTTTCCGGATCTTGCTTTTTGCGCCAGCGAAAGCTCCACGTTCACGTCTTCAGGAGATTTGACGTCCGACAAAGCGGTGACAGGCGTTTCCGAGAAAACCAGACGTCCCAAAGCGGCCATTTCAGCCGCGTTTGTGCCCATGGCTCCGCCGCGCGCCTGATCGTATTCGTAAAATCTGCGTGGGCGGCCTAAACGTAAAGTCGTATCCAGATCCGCGACACTCGGCTCATTTTTGAAAATGGCTTCAATCTCGCGGGCAACGCGTTCCCTTGTTTCGCGGTCAGGCCCGTAGACTTCGGCCAGCATAGTCGCCATAACCGGCGGCCCGGGCGGAATTTCCAAAACTTTTGTAACGGCGCTTTTCTCTTCGCCGAATTTTTTTATGACCGGACGCAGTCCTTCTATTATTTTATGGCTTGAAATTTTGCGTTTGCCTTTTTCCGTCAGCACAATCTGAAGGTCGTTTTGATAATCCGTGCCGCGCAGAAATGTGTGTTTAACCATTCCGGAGAAAGAAAACGGCGCGGCCTCGCCGGCAAAAATCTGTACCGCCTCGACTTCAGGGTTTTTCAAAATCTCGTCAGCCAGTTCTTTTGACCATGTTTTGCCCTGAAGCAAAGAAGTCGTAACCGGATAGTCAACCAGTATTTGGAACTCCTGTTTGTTGTCGAACGGAAGCATCTTCACTTTAACGGCTTTAAAATAGAGCAAACTGCCTGACGCAAGGAGCATAACTGCTATCAGCGCGCCAAAAGCGACAGGGTATTTTTTTACCGCAAGCAGAGGCGCCATTACCCTTCGGTAAATTCTGTCAAATATGCCGCGTTTGCGCTTTACGTTTTCATTGTCCTCATGGCGGTGCGGTTTCAAAAGCTTTACCGCAGCCCACGGCGTCACGGTAAAGGCTACGAGCAAAGATATTATCATGGCAAAGCTTGCGCCGACCGGTATCGGCTTCATATACGGTCCCATCATTCCGCGCACAAAGGCCATGGGCAGAATTGCGGCAATTACCGTAAACGTCGCAAGAATAGTCGGATTTCCGACTTCATTTACCGCCTTAATAGTTGCTTTTATCAGCCCATCCTTGAGATTTTGTTTCAGGTGCCGCTCTATATTTTCGACAACGACAATAGCGTCGTCAACCAAAATACCTATGGAAAAAATCAGAGCGAATAGAGTCACGCGGTTAAGCGTGTATCCCATAAAGTAATAAATTGCAAGCGTCAGCGCCAAGGTTACCGGAATTGCCATGCCGACAACGAGCGCGGCTCTGATTCCCATAAAAAGCGCAATCAGAACCGAAACCGAAATTGTCGCCAAAATAAGATGCTCGATAAGTTCGTTTGATTTTTCCGCGGCCGTCGCGCCGTAATCGCGGACAACGGTCATCCTGATGTTTTTATCCCCTTCCGTTTTCAAGAATGTTTCGGCTCTTTTCAAAATATCTTCTGAAAGAGTGACAATATTAGTTCCTTTGCGTTTTGCAAAAACTATAGAAACGGCGTTTTCCGGCTCATGCCCCTTTTCAATAAGGGCAGAGCTGTGGACAAGCTCTTCAGGCCCGTCAACGACTTCGGCTACGTCTTTAATAAAAATCACTCTTCCGCCGCGCTGGCCGATTGCGATGTCGGCAACTTCATCTTTAGAGCGGAGCCTTCCGCCGACCTCGACATCCGCGACTGCGGATTCATTCCAGTTTTTACCCGAAGGAAAAAGCGCGTCGTTTGATTTAAGAGCCTGAGCGACTGACAGTAGAGAAACGCCGTTATCTTCCAGTTTCTTCGGATCGGCTATAACCCGCACGGCTCTTTTTCTGCCGCCCAAAAGCTCAACCCGCGACAGGTCCGGCGTGCTTGACAGTTCCCGCGCCAAAGGAGCAACGGCGCCGCGGAGCGCGTAATCGTCTAAAGTTTTTGACGTAAAAGTCAGCACCAAAAACGGAACATCGTCTATTGAAAAGGATTTTACCTCGGAAGGCAGAACGTTTTCCGGGAGTTCCTGTTTTATCAGCATCAATTTATGATGGATTTTTAAAAGGCTCGGCTCCATGGGTTCGCCTACTTTGAAACGGACGGTGACAAGACTTCCGTGAGCCTGGCTGGCAGAGTACACATACTCTACTCCGTCAAGTCCCCAAACGGCCCGCTCTATGGGCTCGGTTACTTTTCTTTCAACTTCTTCCGCGGAAAATCCCGGAGCTGCGGTTCTGATATCAATCATCGGAACGGAAATCTGCGGCTCTTCTTCTTTAGGTGTCAGAAATACGACGGTTATGAACCCCAGTAACAAACTTGTTATAGCTATGACCGGGGTGAGTTTTGAGCTGACAAACATTTCCCCCAGCTTTCCTGCAAAACCAAACTTTGCGCTTTTCATAAATCAGTCCTTTATTCCTTCGATGCGTTTTTGTATGTCAAACTTTTCAAGCGTAACGGCCTGCGCGGACGATTTAACAAAAGCAAGTTCGGCTTCATTTTGCTGCGCTATTAAATCAACCCTTCTGTTTAAAACTTCAATAAGCTGAAGAGCGCTGACGGCTCCGTTTTTGAATAAAGTTTTCATAACTTCTATCTGCTCAAGCAAAATTTTATCGCTCTCGTTGATAATAGCGATATTATCTTTAAGGGCTTTTACGGATTCCTGAAGCCCGCTTCTTTGCGCGCGCTCCTGTCTGGCATAAGCCTCGGAAGATTTTTTCGCGGCGGCGGCCTTAAGTCCGGCCTCTTCAAAAGTTCTGTAAGATGACGGATCAAATATATTCCACTTTAAATAAAGGCCGGCCGTATATCCGTTGGCTGTATCGCGGTCTCCGTTAAAAACATAAGACTCGGCAAAAGCGCCAAGACGAGGCAGGCTTTTGGCCTTCTCAATTTTTCCGGCCTCGGCTCCGGCAAACGCGATTTCCTGTAAAGACGCCTGTCTGTATGAGCCGGAACTTTCTGTTTCCTGCATTAAATAGTTTTCCGCAAATTGAACTGCGTCTGAAATATCGGGCAGCCATTCATTATTATTTACTCCCATTTCTCTGAGCATGAAGTAATGAGACAGCATTTGGGCGTTGTATTGGCTCAGAAACCCGGAAATACGGTTGCTGAGAGATTTCATGCCCAAAAGTCCCGAATAGCCGACGGGGTTTGATTTTTGCCCAAGCTGGTAGTTCTTCATAAATTTCTCTATTTCAACGTTTAAATCTTCCAGCTTCTTTTTTTGTTTTGCAAGAATCGCGATAGAAACAAAAGACAATCCTGCCTGAGAATATTCTTCAAGCCTGATCTGCGAACTCTCATTTTCCGCGGCTGCGAGCGCATGCTCCTGAATTTTAACCTGTGTTGACCTCATTCCGCCTTCGTACAGCGGCATATCGATACCCAAAGCGCCGCGCATATAAATGTTGTCGCCGGGATGGTTTATGCTGTCCGGATTAAAATCGCTTTGTTTAAGAGATCTTTGCTCCAGCAATCCGAAGAAAGCGCTTCCAGGATCATTTGTTCCGTAGCCGGCAGCATCCATATACACCGTCGGAAGCCAGTGCCGCCCTGCGCGGTCTTTGGCGGCCGAAGCCGCCTGCGTTTGAAATTCAGCTGATTTCTGAGCCGGGGATTCGGCGCTGATCTGATTCCAAACGTAAGAAAAAGAAAGCTGCTCCGAAAATGCCGAACTGACGTACATTAAAAAAATAAAAAACAAAACAACGTGACAGACAAATGCTTTTTTCATATTAATTACCTTTTGGCGCGAAGCTCCTTCATCAATTCTAAATTTTGTTTCTCATCAATAGCCATCTTTTCCGAGAGAATGTTTCTTACAAGCGTACAGGCGTCTTTTATCTTGGGCAGAGCCAGACTCACATACTGGAAAAGACCTTCTTTTCTGGTGTGGAGAATTCCCGCGTCTTTGAGCACCGAAAGATGCTGCGAGAGATTAGCCTTAGGGATTTGCAGCTCTTCCAAAAGGTCGCCGGAAGTTTTCTCTCCGTTGCCGAGAATATCCAGAATTTTAAGACGCACGGGGTTTGCCAGCGCGGAACAAATTTCAGCCTGTAAATCATGAACACTTTTGCCTTTAGGCAATTCTTTTTGCTTTTTCATCACAACCGCCTCCTTGTTTGAAAACTAAACACAATTAGTTTATATTTTTATATACTAACAAATAAATAAATTTATTGCAAGCCCCTACAAAAACAGAGAAAAGATAATAGAGAATAGATAACAGATACGGCAACGGCAAAAGGCAAATAAACTGTTCTCTATTATCTTTTCTCTGTTCTCTGCCGTTTGAAAATTTGCAATTTATTTTAAATAAATAATATAATTCCGATATAGCATCCAGATCTACTTGCGAAAGTGATAAAAAAGGAGGTTATTATGGGGCAAAAAGGAATTGAGATTATTGAAAAATCCGGATTGAAAGTTGCAGACGTTGTAGCAAAGCTTAATAAGGCGTTTGCGGATGAATGGCTCGCTTATTACCAGTACTGGGTAGGCGCGCAGGTTTGCGTAGGTATTTTCAGGGAGGATGTTCAAGCGGAGCTTACGGAACACGCAAATGAAGAACTCGGTCACGCGCAAAAAGTTGCGGACAGAATTATAGAGCTTGGCGGAACGCCTATAACTGATCCGGCAGAATGGCCCAAACTTGCAAACTGCAAGTATGAAGCGCCAAAGAACCCTGACACGCGCGTACTTTTAAAGCAAAATATCGACGGCGAGCGTTGCGCCATAGAAGTTTACAAAGAGCTTGCGGATTTCACCAGAGGCAAAGATGTCATAACGTATCACATGGCGCTTGAAATAATGAAAGACGAACTTGGACACGAACAAGACCTTGAAGATATAGTTGATGACATTTCACACGTTGACCCGTCAAAAAAGAAATAATCAATCACTAAGTAAATTTAAATAAAAAAAAGACCGTGTTTAACGGTCTTTTTTTTTATTTGACAGCAAATCATCGTCCCATCTATTTTATTGTTTCCAAGCAAACTAGCAAACTATTTACAAAGAAATAATTTCTTTGTATGGTATCAACATAATGAAGAAATTAATAAAAATATTATTCAGCAAATCTTTTTTACCTTTTTATATAACGCAGTATCTGGGCGCGTTTAATGACAACTTATTCCGTACCGCCATGGCCACTTTTGTAACGTATAAGATAACGACCATATCTGCCGCAAGCAAAAGTATTATTGTTTCGCTGGCAGTAGGGCTTTTCATGCTGCCGTTTTTTCTCTTCTCTTCCACCGCAGGCGAAATTGCCGATAAATACCGTAAAGATTTAATGATAAAAACGCTCAAATTCGTCGAACTTCTCATTATAACGACAGTAATACTCGGCTTTTACTTACAAAATCCTTATATTTTGCTTTTCGTCATATTTTTAATGGGCATGCAGTCGGCGTTTTTCGGCCCCGTTAAATACAGTATTCTGCCGAATATTTTAAAAGAAGACGAACTGATCGCGGGCAACGGTCTTGTCGAAGCCGGCACTTACATCGCTATTTTGCAGGGCACTATACTTGGCGGCGTAATAATGTACGGGACAGGCAGCGAATTTGCCGCCGTATCTTTATGGGTCGGCGGCATTGCTCTGGCGGGATTTTCGGCAAGTTTGTTTATTCCCAAAATAGAGGCGGCGTCTCCCGATATAACAATAAATAAAAACTTTTTAGCGGCAATGTGGAAAAATATCAAATTCATAAAACGCAGAAGAGAAATCATGCTTTGCGTGCTGGGCATTTCATGGTTTTGGCTGCTTGGCGCCGTGCTTATCTCGCAAATGCCGTCTTTCGCCAGCAATATTTTAAACGGCGACGCCTCTGTTTTTACTTATTTGCTTACTTTGTTTTCCGCTGGTATCGGGCTGGGCGCAGTCGCGTGCCAATTACTTCTCAAAGGCGAAATAAGCGGAAGATATGTTCCTTTAAGCATTTTGCTGATGTCTCTGTTTATAGCCGATCTTGCCCTGGCGGCCAAAGGATTTGCCGCGCCGGAAACGGCAATTAATTATAAAACTTTTATATCCGCGTGGAGCGGGCAGAGAATATCTTTAGACTTATTTTTCTTCGCTTTCCTGGGCGGATTATACGTAGTGCCTTTAAACGCTTTGCTCCAAGTGCTGGCCGGTAAAAAAATGCGTTCGCGCGTTATAGCCGCCAACAATATTATAAACGCTTTGTTTATGGTTGTAGGAAGCGGCGTTTGCGCTGGATTATTGGCTTTGGGTTTCGGCATTCCCTCGATTTTTATATTTATAGCGGCAGCAAATACCGTTGTTGCATTTTATATTTGCGGACTGCTTCCCGAGCATATCGTAAGAATGATAGTAAAACGTTACCTTGATTTAATGTACGGAGTAAAAATCAAAGGTTTGGAAAATATGGAAAACGTTAAAGGCAATATGATAATAATTGCCAACCATACTTCTTTCTTGGACGCGGTATTATTATGGACTTATATGCCGGGAAAATTCAGTTTCGCCGTAAATACTTTTATTACGCGGCTGTGGTATGTTAAGCCGGTTCTGCATCTTGTAAAATATTTTCCCATAGATCCGACCAGCCCTATGGGCGTTAAATCCATAATAGAAGAAGTAAGGAAAGGAAACCGCGTTGTAATTTTTCCGGAAGGCAGAATAACTACTACCGGCGCTTTAATGAAAATTTATCCCGGGCCTGCCATGATTGCCGATAAAAGCAGCGCCCAAATACTGCCGGTGTACATAGAAGGAAGCCAGTATTCCGTATTCTCCCGTTTCGGAACAAAATTAAAAACGCGGCCGCAAAGCAAAATAACCATAAATATTTTACCCGTAACAAAGCTGAACCTGCCGCAAACCGTACAAGGCCGCGGCCGCAGAGCGGCTTCCATAAGAAGGCTTTACGATATTATGTCTGACATGAAATATGTTTCAAGCAATACGGAAGAAACTTTATTCGACTCTCTGCTTGACGCGAAAAATCTTGTCGGAAGAAATAAAATTATCATGGAAGATACCAATATGAAGCCGCTTAATTTCGGTAAATTCCTGACGCTTTGTTTCGCTTTGGGAAAACAATTTTCCAAATATAACAAACAAAAGGAATACGCCGGTCTTATGCTTCCGAATTCTATTGCGGCTGCAGGCGCGTTTTTCGGTTTGCAGGCTTTTAATATTACGCCGTGCATGCTTAACTTTTCAACGGGCGTTAAAAATATGCTTTCCTGCTGCAAAGCCGCGGGAATAAAAAATGTTTATACTTCCAAAGAGTTTGCGCAAAAAGCCAATCTTGCCGAAACGCTGCAGGCTATGGAGGCGGCAAACATAAAAATAATTTATCTTGAAGATATAAAAAAACAAATATCTTTAAAAGATAAAATAACTGCCTTGGCTGCTTCTTATTTCCCGAAAATGTATTACAAATCTGCAAACGGAAATGCTTTGCCGAAAGAGCCTGCGGTAGTTTTGTTTACCAGCGGTTCGGAAGGCACGCCGAAAGGCGTTGCGTTAAGCCACGAAAATATTCAGGCTAACCGGTACCAGCTGCAAAGCGTGCTGGATTTCGGTTTAACGGACAGCATTTTTAACGCTATGCCGATATTCCATTCCTTCGGATTAACAGGCGGGCTTATGCTTCCGCTGCTTTCCGGAATAAAAGTATTTTTGTATCCTTCCCCTTTGCATTACAGAATAGTGCCTGAACTCATTTACGACAAAAACGCGACCGTTATGTTCGGCACGGATACTTTTTTGCACGGTTACGCGAAAATGGCGCACCCTTATGATTTTTATTCCGTACGCCTGGCAGTTGCCGGCGCGGAAAAATTAAAAGAAGAAACTTACAGAACGTTTACCGACACTTTCGGCATACGGGTTTTAGAAGGCTACGGCGCTACGGAAACCGCGCCGGCGCTGTCCATAAACACGCCGATGTATTTTAGGCGCGGCACCGCAGGACGCATGCTGCCCGGCATAGAAACAAAACTTGAGGCCGTGCCCGGAATGGATGAGGGCATGCGGCTTTCCGTTAAAGGCAAAAATATTATGCTCGGTTATCTTAAAGAAGATAAGCCCGGAGTAATACAGCCTCCGCAGGACGGCTGGTATGATACCGGCGATATTGTGGATATAGACGCGGACGGATTTGTTTCCATAAAAGGCCGCGCGAAACGTTTTGCAAAAATAGCGGGCGAGATGATATCTCTAAGCGCGGTTGAAACCGCCGTAAGCGAGCTGTGGCCGAAAGAAATTCACGCCGTAATTGCCATTGCGGATGAAAAGAAAGGCGAGCAGCTGGTTTTATTTACTACGCGAAAAACTGCGGCGCTTAACGAAATACTGGCGGCTTTTAAAGAAAAAGGGTTGAACATACTTTCCGTGCCGAAAAATATAAAAGTGCTGAATGAAATGCCTCTCGTCGGAGCAGGCAAAGCGGATTATGTAAAACTGGCGCGGATGGCTTTGGAATAAAATGTTATTTAATCATGATGCCGGTTTAAGATAAGGCTCAATTATTTTGAAGATTCTTTCCGCTATAAGTTTATGGCCTTCGGCGTTCGGGTGTATGGCGTCGGATTTCAGGTTAGCATTGGCAAAAATGCCTTCCATAATCGCGGGCACAAAAACAGCATGCTTTTCTTTGGCGATTTGCGTCATCATTTTTGTATAAGGCGACATTTTAATATTGCCTCCGGTATCCACAACCACCGCAATGGCGCCCAGACTTTGCGCATAATCAACAATCTCTTCCAGCGCGGCTTTTGTTTCGGATAAAGGACGCGAACGCATGGCGTCATTGCCGCCGAATTCTATTAAAACCATAAAAGGATTATGGCGGCTGATTTCTTCTTTGCGGTCCGCGCCCATGCGCGCCGTATCGCCGCTTACGCCGAGATTTATCACCGGCCTGCCGGACATATTCTGCAGCAGCGCCGGGAAAGAAAGCGGCGCGTCAACGCCATAACCTGCGGTAATACTGTTGCCGAATGCCACTATATTCACGCCGCTGCCGCCGCCCGTAATGTGCTGCTTTGAATCGCAGCAGCACAGCGCGGCTAACGCAATTAAAAAAATAAGTTTTTTCATATATTCACTGCTCCTTTAGCGTCTTTATACAATATCAGAAAGGCAATTACAAATTACGAATGACGAATTACGAATCAAAGGCAACCCCTCACCCTCTTGCTTCGCAAGTCCCTCTCCCGCAAGGGGCGAGGGAAAATAAATCTTTGTCTTTTTTGTCTTTTATTCGTAATTCGTCATTCGTAATTCGTAATTGCCGTTATTACTCTTTCTTTTCGCAAAATAACTTTGTAAAATTCCTAACAACAGCATAAAATAAAAAAAAGGACTCGAAAATGAAAACAATACTTTTTAAGCTTGCTAAATACGTCTTGATAACTTTTTTCGCGTTGTTTATTCTTCTGCTTGTAGTATTGACCTTGCGTCTGTTATTTTATATCCCTAAATTGCAGCCGTGGCATACTTTTGTCCCGTACGAATTGACTGTTGCGGAAATGGATAAGGCTACTTGGGAAGAATATATGGCACGTGAAAACAAGATATTTGACGATGTTTACCGGGAAGTGGTTTTGAAGACGCCGGCAAGCGAGAAAAACTCCGTCAACAGGTATTTTGAAGGCAGCCGTATATATCCGCCGAACTTTAAAGATGACTGGAACCGCTCGTATCTTTTTGTACCGGAAGAACCTAAAGGCGCTGTTGTTTTATTGCACGGTCTGACTGATTCCCCCTACAGCATGCGCCATATCGGACAGCTGTATTACCAAAAAGGTTTCATTGTGCTTGGGCTGAGAATGACGGGACACGGCACTGTCCCGGCAGCGCTTACTAAAATCACCTGGCAGGACTGGATGGCAGCCACAAGGCTTGCGGTAAGAGAAGCAAAGAAGATGAGTCCTGAAGGAACTCCTCTGCATATCGTCGGATTTTCGCAGGGAGGCGCGCTTGCGGTCAAATATACTTTAGACGCGCTTGAAGACGACAGTTTGAGCCGTCCCGACAGATTGGTTTTGATTTCTCCGATGATAGGGATTACGCGGCTTTCAAAGCTTGCGGAAATAATCGCCATTCCTTCCGTTATCCCGGGTTTTGAAAAAATCGCATGGCTTAGCATCACTCCGGAATTTAATCCGTTCAAATATAACTCATTTCCCATCAACGCTGTTAAACAGGCGCGCTTATTAATAGATGATATGAAACGTCAAATCGTAAGGCTGCATAGAGCCGGCCGGCTGCAAGAGCTTCCTCCGGTAATTACCTTTCAGTCAATCACCGATTACACTGTCAGTACGCCGGCGCTTATAAATGACTTTTTTATTTACCTGCCGGACAACAAAAGCGAATTAGTATTGTTCGACATCAACCGCGATACTGAGTTTTTGCCGCTGGTTCGTCCGGTTTTCGTAAACATGATGTCAAGGATGCTTCCGGATTTGCCGCAGCGTTACAGAATAACCATAATCGGCAACGCAGCTCCCGGCGATTCCGACACAGTAGAACGCAGCGCTGCGCCGGGCGGCAAAGATTTTACCGATAGGAAGTTAGGGCTGATTTATCCGCAGGATGTTTTTTCCCTTTCTCATGTTTCATTGCAGTTTCCCGAGAATGATCCTCTCTACGGTTCTGCGCCGGACCCCGCCGCAAAAGATGAATTCGGCTTAAATCTCGGCATTATCTCTAACGCCCAGGGAGAACGCGGTATTCTGGAAATAAATACGAACCTGTTTTTCAGGATCTCGTCAAATCCTCTTTTTCCTTATCTTGCCGAACGCATAATTAATGTAATAGACGGAGTTACCGCGGAGACGGAACACTCCGGCATACAAGACGGCGTAAATTCTAAAACCAAAATTACCCAAGAGGAATATGACTCTATCATGAAAAAGACGGATTACAGCGAAGGGATGTTTTAGCCAAAAGCAGAAGATAAGAAGTTGGGAAGCTGGGAGGCTGAGAAGTTGAGCAAAGGCAAAGACTGATAAAAAGACGTTAATCCTTTGACGAGCCTGTCCCGTAAGGTCTTAATACGGGAACCATAGCTCCTCTCAGCTTCTCAGCTGCCCAGCTCTCTAAACTTCTAAAATGGCAAGGTGAGTAAAAATGAAAAAAGTTTTGATATTTGCAATTATTTCCGTCTTATGCGCGGCATCAGTAAATGCGATGGAGCTGTCGTTATCCCGCGCCGTTGAGATGATACAAAATGAATCCCAGGATCTGAAAAAGGCCGAGTACAATGTCAGCAGGGCGCGCGCCGGGCTTGATGCCATAAAAGCCAACCGCCAGCCGACAATCGGAGCCAGCGCCACTTACATGAACATGATAAATGTGGAACGCCCCGGCCAGACCATGGGAATAAATCTGTCCGGTTTGGGCACTCTTCCCGGCGGAATACCTGCTTTTATAGAAATACCGGATAATATCGGCATGGCCGGTTTGAACATAACGCTGCCGATATATACTTTCGGAAGAATCGGAAACGCCGCGGAAGCCGCACGCCACGCGATTGCGGCGGCAAGCTCCGGATCGGAATTTGCAGGACGTGAAATCCGCGCTGCGGCTGCGCAAATTTATTGGACCGCGAAAATGACCGACGAAATAGTAAATATAGCGCAGAAGAATCTTCAGCTTTCAATAAGAGCCGAGACGCGCTTAAAAAGCGTCAGCCGCCCCAACAGAGCCAACCTTGTGAAAATTTCCGCCGATATAGCGGCAAAGGAAATCGCACTTTCAGACGCGCAGTTTAACCGCGATTCAGCGCACCGCCTTTTGAAGATAATGGCCGCAATAGACGAAAGCGCGCAGTTAATTTTGACTGACGAATTTCCGAATACTTTTGCGCAATTGACTGCTCCCCGGGAATTGGAAAAAAATCCGGAATGGGACATGCTTGAAGCGCAGATTCGCATGCACGAGGCTCAGGCTGCCGTACGCAAAGCGGAAAAAAATCCGGTTTTGGGAGCCAGCGCGTCATACAATTATATTATGATGCATACCTATCCTAACGTTTGGAACGGAATCGACAGCCAAAGCGCCAATATAGGCATCGCATTGCAGATACCGCTGTGGGACGGAAGAGAGGCGCGCATAAATTCCGATATAGACATGCTTGCGGCCAAAGCCGCGCAGCAAGACTTGGATAAATCAAAAATAATGAAACGCAACGAATACAGAGACGCGCTGCTTAATCATGAGCGGCTGCTGGCGAACATGAGCAAATTCAACACCGCGCGCGACTTAGCTGAAAGAACGGTGCAAATGTCAACTGACCGCTTTTTTGCCGGACAGACAAGCGCTGTTGAACTGTCGGATGTTCAGACCGCTCTTATGCAGATGGAAATGGCTGTACTAAATGCAAAGTTCAATATTTTAATAGCAGAAGAATCCATAAGAAGACTGAACGGGAAATAAAATGAAAAGAATACTTTACATTTTGCTGTTTGCCGTGATTATCGCAGGTCTTGCCGCAAATCGTGTGGCGCATATATCGGAAGAAAATGCGAGAGAGGTTTTTAACATCGCGCGATTCGTAAAAATTTACGGAGCGCCTGTAGAAACCATGACCGCGCGTACTGAAAGAGATTTTCTCCGGGCTCCCGTCGCAGTCAGGCGCGAAAGGATATTTGTATCAGGCAGCCGCATTAATGAATTCAGGGCAGGACAAAGACTTTCCAACGGCAGCCGCATACTTTCAGTGCCGAGAAGAGTTGATCTTGATACCGGATTATTCACCATAACCACAAATAGCCCGCCCGGAAACTTTTTTGTAGAGATTGAACATACCGGCATGTTCGTTCCGCTGTATGCAATTTCAGATTCTTCAGTCATGGTAGCGGAAAACGGAATCGCGGCCGCAAAGCGGGTTAGAGTTGTCGCGGAGGATATAGACCGCGCGGTGATAAGAGGCCTTGCGGAAGGCGACGTAATTATACTGACCAATGTCGAACCCGCAGCTAAAATAAGACCCGTAATTCAGAGGTAAGCCATGTTAAATTTCTTTATAAAACGCCCAGTCACCACCGTAATGTTCGTCCTGTTGTGGGTTGCGCTTGGGATTGCAGCTTTTCCAAGAATGAATATAGAGCTTGCTCCGCCGATCGACTTTCCTATGGTCACCGTTACGTTCGTCTATCCCGGCGCTTCGCCGCTTGATATGGAATCATTAATCGTCAGGCGCGCCGAGGACGCGATCTCCGAAATCGCGGAGCTGAAGAGGACTACGTCCCGGTCTTTTGAAAACGGGGCGTTTATAATGGTTGAGTTCAATTTCGGAGTAAACGTCAATGACAAGGCCTCGGAAATCAAAGGAAAGCTGGACGGTCTTGCCGGAGAATTTCCCGATGATATGAGAAGCCCTGTAGTAGCGAGACTGAATCCGTTGCAGGAGCCGGTGATGGATATCGCATTGTCGGGCGCTGACGCGCGCGAGCTGGATTTGTTCATAAAAGATATATTAAGCCAGCAGATAACGGCCATTCCCGGAGTTGCTTCCTTGTCCGTGTTTGGCGGGCGCGAACGCGCGGTGCGTATAGAACTGCTGCCGGAGCTGATGGCAACACGCGGCGCGACCATTATGGACGTTGTCAGGGCTTTGTCAAACAGTAATCTTAATATTCCCGGCGGAAGAATAGAAAACATCAGAAACTCGAACATCGTCCGCTTTGTCGGAGAGTTTTCAAGCATTGACGACATATCAAACCTGAGAATGTCAACCCCGGAAGGCGGAAATTTCGCGTTATCCCAGATAGCTGCTATAACCGACGCTATACGCGATATTGAAAACGGAGCCAGATATAACGGAGAGGATGTCGTAATAGTTTCCGTCGTACGGGCATCCGACGGAAACGCTATAAGAATTTCAAACGCTGTACGCAGGAATTTTGAAAGGTTTGAAATGCTGATGGACGGTTATTTTGAGAACAGCGGATCGCGGCCGGCCATGAGCATAATTTCCGACACATCTGCCACTATATCAAGAGAGACGAACAAAACTCTGCAAAGCATATTGCTCGGCATACTGCTGACCGTTATTATTTTGCTTATATTTACAAAAAACTGGCGCACTACGATTATCGCGGCTGTCGTGATTCCGGTATCGCTTATTTCGGGCTTTTTCTTTATGGACATGGCGGGATTTTCAATAAATGTAATGACGCTTTTGGCTATGGCAACATCCCTTGGAACATTAATTACAAGCGCTATTATCCTTATTGAGTCGGCATTGGCAGAATTGAATTCCGGAGTATCGCCGGAAGACGCGGCTGTAAACGGCACAAAGAAAGCAGCTATGCCGGTTATGGCGGCGGCAGGAACGAATTTAGTCGTGTTTTTGCCTTTGGCGTTTATGGGCGGGCTTGCCGGCCAATTCATGAAATTTTTCGGCATGACGGTTGTGTATCTTACGCTGCTGTCACTGATATTTTCCTTTACATTAACGCCGATGATGATAGCTAAGATTTTGCGAAAAAAGCCGGATGATCCTAAAAAACAAAAAACCAATGATAATCCGCTCGGATGGTTTGCAGGATTTTTTAATTTTCAAATCAGATTTCCGTTTATAGTGATTATTGCATCTTTTGCAATTTTGATTTCATCGGGGTTTCTTATGAGGTGGATCGGAAATGAGTTTCAGTCAAGAACGGATATGAATGAAATAAACATAACTGCGCGCGCTCCCGTCGGAACAACATACGCAAAATCCGAACAAATCGCAAGCGAGATTGAAAAACGCGTATCCGAATTTAAAGAAGTTGAGTTTACCTCTACTAAAATAGGCGACCGCGGGATACAGAATATTAATATAAAACTCGGACTTACGCCGCGCGAAGAACGTAATGTGTCCGATAAAAGGCTTGCGCAGCAAATACTTCCGAAAATTGCCGATATACCGGGCGTTGAAATTCAAATTTTTACAGGACAGAGTGTTTCAAACGATATGGTGCTCAACGTTACCGGCTTTGATGACGCGCTGCGCGACGCGTATGCTAAAGACATAGTAAACCTATTGAATGAAATTCCCGAGATTCAGAGCGCGGCGCTTGCGGCTCAGAAGCCCGGCACTGAACTAAAATTCTTGCCGGATGCCGCAAGCATGCAGTATTGGGGAGTATCAAACCGCGAGGCTGCAACGGCGCTGCGCACGGCTCTGTTCGGAAACGATTCGTTTAGATATAGAGAGGACGGCAATGAATTTCCTATAATAGTTGAATTCGACAATGAATATAAAACGCGCGCGATGTTTGAAATAATTTTTGTAGCTACTCCGAAGGGATTGGTTTCATTGTCCAAGCTTGGAAGAATTGAGACTGTGCGCGCGACATCGGATATTTTCCGCATAGACAAGGCGCGTGTTACTGAAATAGGAATAAATATAGGCAAATCCACAATCGGTCCCGTGCAGAGAAAGATAGAGACGGAGCTTGCAAAAATAGATTTTGCTCCCGGTTATGAAGCCTCATTTGGAGGCATATCGGAAATCCAGGACGAGGCCACAGGCGAAATAGTATCCGCGTTTGTGCTTGCGGTAATACTTACTTATATGCTGCTTGCTGCAATGATGAATTCCCTGGCTCATCCGCTGACGGTTGCGACATCGATATTATTTTCATTTGCCGGCGTGTTTCTGGCGTTATTTTTAACGGGAGCCACAATCAATATGGCCGCGATGCTTGCGGTTGTCATGCTGGTCGGGCTGGCGGTAACCAATAACATTTTGGTGCTTGAGCCTACAATAGTAAGAATATCAAAAGGTGAAGAAGCCGCGAAAGCATTGTGGACGGAATATGTTGATAAAAGAAGAATGCTGCTCATGACCACAATCGCTATTGTGGCAGGTTTGGCGCCGCAGTTATGGTCTCCCGAGGGAACAAGGATGTCTATGGGCGCCGTGATTATAGGCGGAATGCTGGCATCGCTTTTTTGGACATTCGCGGTAACGCCCGCCATATTTATAATGATAGAGCGGTTTCGCCGGAAAAAAACCGCATAGCAGCCAATATTTAACTTTACATAATTGAAAAATCCCCGAAGATTCCGGGGATTTTTTATTTTAGATTAACTTTTATTAATTTTTATGCCGATTCGTAATTGCCGCTAAGCTAAAGCATTCAATATAATTATGGGTCTCGGCGGCGAAGAAGCCGGCTTGGAATAAAATATACAAATCCGGCCGCCGTTAAAAAAATTTGTGAATTTGCAGTTAAAAAATTGTTAAAAAAACTATTGCATTAAAAAGGCATTCGATATATAGTATAGGTCAAAGGGACGCAAGAGTCGGCTTGGAATACTATACAAACCCGGCTACCGTTAAAAAAGTTGTTAATTCGTAATTGTTTTTTTAAATCGAACGAATAAGAGGTAATTAATATGAAAGCACAAAAAGGTATGACATTAATTGAAGTTATGATTGCAATGTTGGTGCTGACTATTGCAATGATAGGCGGCATATCTTTTTTTACAAGCGCTTACAGAATAAGATACAGCTATTTGGAACACGCTAACAGGCTTGACCATGCTTTGAGATATGTCGAAAGGCTTAAAGTGCAAAGAAGAGATTATCCTACGGCGGGTTATTTTCAGAATATCGGCACCGACAGCGTGGGATTTACCGTTTATTTCGTTAACAGCTCGTCTGGCGATGTCGGGCCGGAGCCGTATTTTTATGAAAATTATGCGGCAGGAGAAGCGGGAATGGTTAGGATTAACATAAAGGATAAAATTCGGTTCCGGGATGGCAACTCCGCCGGCCCGGTGGCTAACGAATATCTACAGTTTTATTCCGCAAAAAGTGTGATGAATATTGCAGGGATTGGCCAATTGATTGGACATAGCAGTAGTACCTCGCCTTCTGCTCGTAACTCTTATGAAAGGTGGGGTTATGTGCCTACAGAATCAAATTGGGAAGGTACTGCATATACTGGTATTAACAGCCCCATAGGTTATAACCTCGCCACCACAGCAAGCACGAGCACTTGGGTGCTTGACACTGCTGTACATAATTCAACCGGCGGATTAATATATCTAAGATCCGGCACAACCAGCAATGGTACACTGAGCTATAACTTTGACGGAATTCAGAACAGATTACATAAAATGAGCAATGACGCTACCTGGCGCAGTACCAGCACCCATGTGCTGATTGATGGAAAATGGTACGGACGTGTGCTAAAAGATACTGTAAATGATATAGATACATATTTATATTATAAATATAATTCCTCTGACAATGAGAATCGTAAATTTGTTTATAAGGGAGATTATGACGCATTTTTGCAGCTTACTTTCGATCAGCTGAAGAAAAGAGCTAAGCTGTATCCGACTACTCCCAATACAGCGCCTCCACTTAATTATGACAAATGGATTAATGCAATTCCCGGCGATTGGCCTAAGCATGCAAATAAAGCTATTTACCCGTTTTATACTGCGCTCCGCCAGAACAGGGATGACATCATAGCGGGATTTGGGTATGGGGCAGTAAAATATATACCATACACTACTCCGAAGATTGAGATACAGACCGGCCCTCCGCCTGAAGGCGGCAGTTCAAGCGGTATGTCGATGGAGTATGTACCGCATTCATTGAGATTCTATAGAACAGGAAACTCAGCCGGATGGAGGCCTTTCCAGGAATCCCTCGACACTTACAAAGCGCCCAATGCCGCTTTTTTCGATTTTATTGACGCTCAAGAAGTTGAAAGCATGAGAATACTTGCGTCGCCGGGAGGAACTTTCCCTGAGCCTAAAGCCAATTCTGTTTCTATTCCTAATGTTGCTGCTAATGAGATACAAGTACGATATAGTGAGTATGTTGGAGGTCAATACCCTCCCAGGCCTTCCGGGACGAGATATTATGGCGATGATATATGCGTTATTGCCCAAGTTTCTCGTAGTATAGGTCTTGGAAAAGACAGAGTAGAAAAATTTTGGTGGTGGAGACCGGCCATATGGCCTCCGACGCCTCCTGTTTCTACTGCCGGACCCAATGCGTGGGAAACAAGAAAGGATAACGTTAATGTATTTGGGATTCAACTTGATTTTAACGAGGACTTCACAGGCGGAAATATAAGAAGGGTGACAAAGTACCGGCGCAGCGCGTATATATCGATGTATTCCGTGCCTACGGAAGCGGAAGCGCAAGCAATGGTGGCTGTGTTGAAAGAAACCTACTACGACGACTTAAACGGCGCCGTAAATTATATGAAAACTAAAGCAAATGAGAAAAACTATAAAATTATTTATATTCCGTTTATGCAGCTATACGCGCATGACGACTACTCAACTCTTTGCGAGAGGAGAGATTAAAATGCTGAAA